>CAVGQQ010000072.1:0-14511 GCA_963631525.1 bacterium | reverse complement strand
ACTATTAGTAGACCCAATATCTAGGAAGTATTTTGGCACAAAATTGTATGAAGGCGAAAAGAGAGAAAAGGAAAGAGCGATAGCTGAATTGAATCAGGTTAAGCAACTATACGGTCAAGCTATTGATACTAATAAACAATTAAGGGAGCAGATACAATTGCTTCACAGAGATATTGATGCATATAAAAATAAATTATCTGGTTTTGAGGCAAAGTTGCGAGTTACAGAGCAGGAGAACGCAGAAATAAAATCAAGTTTTTGGTACAAGATATTTGGTAAAAAGTAAAATTAAGGATGATATAAATGAGGTTTGCTCCACAATATAGGGCAAACCTCAGCTTTTATAAATCCTATAATAGAGTGGAGTTCACGCATGAAGCTCCAACGGCTACGGGCATCGCAAGTTTCCGTAGCACAACCATATGTATCATAAGATGTAAATAACATAAAAGCAACTATTTTTTGTATCGCATAATTTTCTCCCAGTTTTCAGGAAAGCCCATTTTGGAAAACAGCAGTTCCTGACTGATATGAGGGCAGTTCTTGAGAACAGAATGAATTAATCGCTTGAGTTCTGTTTTGAACTGCTTAAATTCTTGATTATCGATGAGGTAACGCAAGGCTATTACGACAGCAAACAGGTCTTTCTTGCCGATAGTATATTGTCCTTTTTTCTGCGGTAGTTGTAATTTGCTATGTAAAACCATGTCAGGAATTGCTTCATTTACTTGGAAGGAATAAAGCCTTTCGTTATGAGCACATACATTTCTACAGCTTGCAAGGATACGGATGAGCTGATGCAACTGAACCTCTGACATATTGGCAAAATTCAGACTAACCTTGGTGCGGATATCCGAAGTCGTATATTGATACATTTTTGAAATTTGTCCAAACGTAAGCGCATTCGTTGCTACCCATAAAGGGACATTTCCATACACTGTTGCATGATGAGTGATATAACTATAGTTGCTTGGCAAGGCGATAGTTTTACTTAAGGTAGTAATCAGGCGATTTATTTTGCTTTGGTTTCTGCGAGTATAGTTATAATTACCTGCAGTTAAATATGCCGTCTGTTGTTCTCCATATTTTTCGCAAAAGTAGTAGGAAAGCATGGATTTCAGCTGCCTTTCCACATGTAAGATGTATTTTAGAAAGAGCGTTCTTAATTCTTCGTCAAAGTAATAGAAAGCGGTAATTTCTTCAAAAGTAACACCATGTAGATAATTACCGGATGGTTTATGTTTAAATAAATCCTTATAACCGCCGATTAATGAAAAATAACCTAACTTTTGTAAAGTGGTTTTGGCAAATTCAGGATCAGAAATAACAAGCTGTTTTTCTTTTTCCAGCTTTTCGATTTGCTCATCATATGTGAAAAATGTTTTATTAGCCATCTCTGAATCCTCCTTTGCTATGGCATAAAAAAAGTGGAGCCCACGCATGGAACTCCACCGGCTGCGGGCATCGCAAGTTTCCGCAGCGCAACCACTAAAGATAATATACCATCGAAAGCGAAGGCTGTCAAATGGATTTTTAGTGGTGGTAGTAGTTTATGCGTTACAAATCAATATTATTCTTGCTTCTTTACCGCATTTCCATAATCCTTTTTCAACAGAAAACACTCTGCCTTATAATCCAATAGCAGTGCCTTGTCGTAGGGAGACTCCAGCTTGTATTCTTCCATAACATAGCTGATTCTGTCAGTAAGCTTTGGAAGGTAATCCGATACAAGGTATTTGTCCAGATAAGGGAACATATCCTGTAAAAACAGCAAAAAATATGCTCCATCATCCACAATAATACGCTCCGTTATACTGAAATGCTCTATCATCAGTCCGTCAGTGAAATCATTATCCTTATATATTTCCACATCCTCCACGGAGGCAATATTCAGCCCGCAGGTCTTTAGGTTCTATGCCACTGGCTGTCAGGGATAATGCAGACAGGCACACAGTAAGGGTATGACAGCCCACTGTTTGAATAATCTCCCTTACTATATCTTTGTAACCTTTGGCAGAAGGGCAATGCTTATAAAATAATTCTACAAGCTCTGTATCTGCGTCCATTTCGGAAACTTTTACCGACTCATACTGCGAAACATTACATCGGCTGATTTCTTTTGGGATAGGACGCTCACCAGTACACCATCTGCTGTAGGTGACATTCTTTTCAAAATCTTCTTTTTCAAATATATCCATATGACATAGGCAGTCATAGAAGATATCTTCAATCATCCAATGATAATCCCGGTCAGAAATTCGTATCATTAATCCACGAAAACGTAGCCGCCACGAGCCAGCAGGCAAGTGGATGAGCTACAAGAATATTATAACACACCACAAACAAATGTTCTATATGAACTTTATTGAATTTGAACCTTGAAAAACAATCCGGAAACGGATTTGTTTCTTGAGGCAGCTTCGCACTATCGCTATTTTAATGAGTTTAGCCTTGCACTGGAAACTGGTATGCGTATCGGTGAGATTTTGGGACTGAAATGGTCGGATGTGGATTTTGAAAAGACAAAGTGAGCAGGGTGTCAACCATCAAGATGGTGTAAAAGTGGTGTAATCTCTTAAATTCATATCGAAAAATCCGTATATTCCAAGGAAAAATCCCAATTTTAACATTTCTTAAACAAATCTCAAACATTCTGACAATGATACAGGTATATGATTGGTTGCTAGTATAGGAAAATCAGTGTATGATAAATTTATCGATATTGGATAATGAAACATGAAAATGCATGACTACATTTTTGATAAAGGAGGATGAAGCATGATACATATATTAGTGGTAGATGATGATAAGAACCTGAATCAGACCGTATGCACGTATCTGAATGACTGCGGGTTTGAGACAAAAGGTGTGTTGAGCGCGAATGAAGCGTACGATGAAATGTACAACCAGTTATACGACCTGATCATATCGGATATTATGATGCCGGAGATCGACGGGTTCGAATTCGCAGAGACGGTGCGGCAGGTAAACCGCCGGATTCCGATTCTTTTTATGTCGGCGAAGGATGATCTGCCATCCAAGAAAAAGGGATTCCAGTTGGGTGTCGATGATTATATGGTGAAACCGGTCGAGCTTGCTGAGCTGGAAATGCGTGTGCGGGCGTTGCTCCGAAGAGCAAATATTGAGATGGAACGGAAGCTGACGGTTGGCAATCTGGAGCTTGATGCGGATGGTATGACGGCGACCGTCGATGGCGAGGAAATCCCGGTCACAACACGTGAGTTCAATATTTTATACAAGCTGCTGTCTTATCCAAAGAAAACATTTTCACGGGCACAGTTGATGGATGAGTTCTGGGGACTGGATTCCGGAACGAGCCTGCGCGCAGTCGATGTGTATGTCACGAAGCTGCGGGATAAGTTCTCAGATTGTGATGGATTTGAAATCAAGACCGTGCGTGGACTTGGCTATAAGGCGGTGCTTATATGATAGATACTATGAAACAGAAGAAAAATATCCGGGATACCCGGTTTCCGCCGTCTCTGTTCTTTGTGTATCTGGGTGTGCTGTTGCTGATGAGTGGTATTCATACCGGATTGCTGGTCGGCATGGATCGTCTGGGCTGGAATGAAGTACTGCAGACAGTTGCCCCGATTGTATATTGGGCTGGGGTGGCAGTTGCCCTGACCTTGTTCACTCGTATGCAGGTAAAAAAGACGTATGAGGTGCCGATGCACAAGCTGGCGGAAGCAACGAAGAAGGTTGCAGAGGGAGATTTCTCCATTTACATTGCGCCACTGCATACATTGGAGAAGCAGGACTATCTGGATCAGATGCTGGTGGATTTCAACAAGATGGTGGAAGAACTCGGAAGCATTGAGACATTGAAGACAGACTTCTTCTCCAACGTCTCCCATGAGATCAAAACGCCGATCTCGATCATCCAGAATAACGCAGAGCTGTTATGCAAGACGGATTTAGAGGAGCGGCAACAGCAGTATGCGGAGATGATCTTCCATACATCCAAGCGGCTGGCAGACTTGATCAGTAATATATTGAAGCTGAATAAGCTGGAGAAGCAGACGATCACACCGGAGATAGAGACGTACGATCTGTGTGAGCAGCTTGCGGAATGTGCGATCAATTACGAACCGGCATGGGAGGAAAAGAATCTGGAGTTTGATGCAGATCTGGAGGACTATGCAGAGATATCTGCGGATCCGGCTCTGATGGAACTTGTGTGGAACAACCTGTTTTCCAATGCAGTGAAATTCACGGAGGCAGGCGGCACGATCACCCTGACAGAGAAAACCTGTGGCGATGAGATCCGGGTATCTGTCTCGGATTCCGGCTGTGGTATGACGGAAGAGACGAGGAAGCATATCTTCGAGAAGTTTTATCAGGGAGATACGTCCCATGCAACTGCGGGAAATGGTTTGGGGTTGGCACTGGCGATGCGGGTGCTGCAGTTGAACAATTATAGGATTGAGGTCGAGAGTGAACCGGGAAAGGGAAGTACATTTACGGTGATCATTCCGACCATAGAAAAGGAGCGATTGTCAGAAAATGAGTGAACATCGAATCGAAAGCTTTGATTATCTGAAAGTGACGGTGGATGAAAACCGATGCTCCCAGTATATCGACGATTACCAGAAGTTTGGCTGGAAGCTTGATGAGAATATGCAGATGGAAAGAAATATGGGGAAAGCAACGATCCATATGAAGCGTAGCAGACACATTATGAACAAGGTTGAATTGACGCGGCTGCAGCAGCATTACGAGAGCTGTATGGAAGAAATTGCAACTTTGGAGGCATCGAAAAAAAAGGTGCCGACGGTTGCGGCTTTGAGCTGTGGTATTGTCGGTTGTGCATTTATGGCTGGATCGGTGTTTGCGGTGACAAGTACACCGCCGATTTATTGGCTGATGGTGCTTCTTGCAATCCCCGGATTTGCACTCTGGGGCAGTGCATATTTTGTGTACAGGGAAGAAACAAAGCGAAGAATTGAAAAGATAGATCCGTTGATCGAAGCGAAGCAGGATGAAGCGGAAGCGGTTTGCGAGAAAGCATACCGGCTCAGGTAAGAAGGCTCCACTGACAGGGTAAAACCGGTCGGTGGAGCTTTTTAATATTTCAGAAACATTTCTCAAACAAATCATACATATTGGAAGTTTAAGATAAGGACAACATCAAGAAAAGGAGGACTTTCAATATGGCAAAGTCAAAATTAGTAGCAGTCAATGAAAAGATTGCAGACAAGGTTGTAGGTGGATACAAGAAAATCGAGAATACAGTTGTAGGTGGATACAAGAAGATCGAAGATACAGTCGTAGGTGGTTATAAGAAAGTCGAAGATTCCTTCGTGGATCGCTATCTGACACATGAGGGCGAATCTGTCGAGGATGCAAAAAGCAGACTGCAGGAGAAACGGGAAACACGCAAGGAAGAACAAATGAGAAAGAGAGGATTTTAGTTATGAAGAAGAGTAATTTTGTAGCATTGATTTTAGGTACGATCAGCGGAGTCTTTTTTGCACTTGGCATGTGCATGGCACTGTTGCCGGAATGGAATATGAGAAATCAGGGAATCGTGTGTGGCGTGATTGGTCTGGTGCTGATGCTTGTAACTGTAGGTGTCTGGAGAAAGATGGAAGGAAAGGCACCAATCAAGCCAAGTGGAAAGACAATCGGCGCAACCTTGATCGGTGTGATCGGAGCATTGCTTCTCGGAGTAGGTATGTGTCTGTGTATGGTATTTGACAAGATGGTGCTTGGTATCGTAGTCGGCATTGTAGGTATCGTGATATTGCTGATGCTGATTCCATTCCTGAAAGGACTGCATGATTAATAAAAATATATTGAGATGAGAAAACGACGAGCTGGTGACTAAGCGTTGCCAGCTCGTCGTTTTTTGTGAAAAATATTCTCAATAGAAAATTCAGTTTCTACTTGCACGTTATGATTGTTCGTGCTACTATTTCAAACAGTGAATAAAATATGAAAATATTCATTGAAAAATCAAAAGGGGGAATCACATGCCGGCAAATTTTACAGAGAATGAACGACAGGAGATCCGGGCAAAGCTGATCGCGCTTGGATATGACCTGATCCGGGAACTGGGCTTAAAGAAGATGAAAGTCTCAATCATTGCTGAGCGGGCGGAGATCGCGACAGGCACCTTTTATCATTTCTTTGATTCAAAGGAAGCGTATGTGCGGGCGCTGATCGAAGCGCAGAATGAAGCATGGATGGCACAGATTCTGCCGATCCTGCAGAGTGGAAATAAGCTTACGCTGGAGCAGGCGGTACGGTGGTTCCGGGATTCGTTCCGACCGGAGAACAACATTTTGATGGAGCTTACCTTCGATGACTGGGTATGGCTGAAATCACATCGCACGAAGGATGGGATATTCAGTGCAGAGCATGGCGAAACGGAGGCGTTAAAGTATCTCGCGTATATCGATGGCATTCGTCCGGACGTAGATATCCGGGTGATCATCAATTTCTTCAAGACCATTTACAGTATGGCGGAGAACCGGGAGACATTCATCGGGGATGTGTTCGAGACGAACATAGATCTGATATTCGACTGCATCTATCAGTATGCAGCGATACAAAAATAAAGACAAAGGAGCATACATATGGCAGGGAAGATTATTTTGGAAGCAGTTATTTACAGTGCGGTTTATTCTGCGTTTATGCTGATTTTATTCAGGATACAGGGCGCGAGAAGACAGATTTATAATTATCCACCGGCAATCCGGGAGCGTGCGATCGAGAAAGGCATTACCACGCAGGAAGAACTGGATGCAAATTCAAAGAAGAACAAGAGCGTCGGCTTACTCATGATGATCGTGCTCAGTGTGGTAATTACATGTGTGTTCAACAAGCAGTACACATTTTTAGCCGGATTTGCGTCAAGCCTTATACTTTCCGCAATCATCGGTGGAGTCGTTGCATTGATCGGTTTGATCGTATAATTGGAAAATACATTCTTGACTTCACAATGATTTTATGATATCAATAGTAATTGCTCGGAGGGCGAGTTGTTCATAGAAACAACAGCCGGATAAGAGACAGTCTGAGATGGCTGTTTCTTATCCGGCTTTTTTGATGTAAAAGGGAGGAAATCAACATGGATTTTTTGAGTGGAAAAATTAAACCAATTTACTTCAAATATCTGGCGGCAGCATTTGGAAGTGCGATGATCACATCCATCTACTCGATTGTCGATATGGCGATGGTCGGGCAGTATCAGGGACCGGAGGGAACGGCGGCACTGGCGGTCGTTGCACCGGTATGGAATGTGATATACAGTCTGGGGCTGCTGGTCGGTATCGGAGGCAGTGTCTTATTCAGTGCCAAACGTGGTGGGGAAGATCGAAGCGACGGAAGTGAGAACCAGTATTTTACGACAGCGGTGATAGGTGCTATTGTACTGGCGATTCTTGCGTGGATCAGTGTGGTCTGGTTTGAACGTCCGATTCTGACGTTCTTTGGTGCGGATGCATCGCTGCTGCGGCTGGCACAGATTTACATGCGTCCAATCAAGTGTGTGTTCCCGTTGTTTCTTTTCAACCAGATGATTGCCGCATTTCTGCGGAACGATAAGAATCCGGGACTTGCGACAGTTGGTGTATTGTCCGGCGGTATTGTGAACATGTTTGGAGATTACTTTTTTGTATTTACCTGTGACATGGGAATATATGGTGCAGGACTTGCGACGGCAATCGGTTCCGGCGTATCGTTCGTTGTGATGCTGACACATTTTTTCAACCGCAAAAACACATTGCGATTGGTAAAAATAGAAAAACTGCATGTCAAGTTCCGGGAGATTTTCGTTACCGGATTTTCGACCTTTTTTATTGATGTGGCAATGGGAATCCTGACGGTATTATTTAACCGGCAGATCATGAAATACCTTGGGGCAAATGCGTTGTCTATCTATGGACCGATCATCAATGTCAGCACATTTGTACAGTGTTGTGCATACAGCGTCGGGCAGGCGTCACAGCCGATCATTTCCACGAATTATGGTGCGGGAAAAGGCGAACGGATCAAAGAGACACTTCGACTGGCATTGTGGACGACCGCATTTTTCGGAGTATTCTGGACGGTACTCAGTATGGTATGCCCGAACCTGTACATCCGGATCTTTATGACGCCGACACCGGAAATCTTGCAAATGGCACCGGCAATTATCCGGACCTATGCATTATCATTTTTGATTTTGCCATTTAACATCTTTTCGACCTATTATTTTCAGGCAATCATGAAGCCGACAACTTCGATTGTTGTGTCAGTGGCAAGAGGACTTGTGATCAGTGGAATTCTGATTCAGATTCTGCCAGTGCTGGCGGGGGCGGATGCGCTGTGGTTTGCAATGCCGATTACAGAGCTGGTGGTTATGGGATATGCGGCTGCCTATATCCGCAAATATACAAAGGCATTGAAATAGCACATTGTGTATGATACTCTATTCTTATTGAATGTGTGAATACACAAAAGATTACGATAGAAAAAGAGGAAAGAACCATGTACAAAATAATGTCAGCACAGGAAGCAGTCGGATTAATCGAGGATGGCGACGTGATCGCGTTAAATTCCTTCCTTGGAATTGATATTCCGGTGGAACTGCATGAGGCACTGTATGATCGATATAAGGCGACGGGATCACCGAAGCATTTGACAGAGATTTCAAGTGCCGGATTTGGTGCATGGGATGAGAATAAGGCAGCGGAAGCATATATCCGCGAGGGTGCTGTGGATAAGATCATCTGCGGACATTTTGGAGCGATGTACAGCACGAAGAAGCTTGTACTCGAAGATAAATTCGAGGCGTATAATCTGCCACTTGGCTGTATCTCGCATGCGATCCGTGCGCAGGCAGGCGGACTTCCGGGAGCGTTATCCAAGGTAGGACTTGACATCTTCGTCGATCCGAGACTGGAAGGACCGGGAATCAATGCCATCTCGAAGGACGAGTCGCTTGTCAAATATGTGGAGTTAGACGGCGAAGAGTTCCTGTATTATAAACTGCCGAAGATCAATGTTGCATTGATCAAGGGAACAGCGGCAGATTACAAAGGAAATATTTCATTCGATGATATGTTTACCGCAGGCGATGCGTTATCTATCTGTCAGGCGGTGAAGGCAAATGGTGGTAAAGTGATCGTGCAGGTAGACCGTCTGGTGGTACGCCCATCCAGACCACATAGCACAATTATTCCGGGCTGTCTTGTCGATGCGATCGTTGAGATCAAGCCAGAGCCTCGTCACGCTGCGTATGAATCATTGACCGGTAGTTTCGAGATTCCATATTCGCAGTGGCAGGACTGGGCAGAGATGCTGGAGAAGCGGACGATGACGAAGAGTGTTGTGAACACCAGTGCAGAGATCATCGGCAAGCGTGCGGCACAGGAGTTAAAGCCGGATGATATCGTGAATATCGGCGTCGGAATCCCGGAGACGGTATCCAAGTATGCGAGAGAAAATGGCACGCTCGACAAGATCACGCTGACGGTGGAATCCGGAGGTGTCGGTGGATTTCCTGCATCGGGCAAGGTCTTTGGTGCGGTAATCGGTGCGGATTCTATCTATGATATGGCGAATCAGTTTGACCTGTATAACAATGGCGGACTGGATATCTGTTTTATGGGAGGTATCGAGGTCGACAAGTACGGAAATGTAAATGCGCACAATGGTCCGGGGGCATTTGCAGGCGTTGGCGGATTCGCGAATATTACAGCCAAGACACCGACAGTTGTATTCTGCCTGACATTTAACACGAAGGGATTAAGTGTGGAAGAGAAAAATGGGAAGGTTTGTATCCAGAATGAGGGTGCTATCTCGAAATTCGTAGACAATGTGAAGAGCATCAGTTTTTCCGCGAAGCGGGCGAAGGCAAATGGTCAGCGAGTGATCTATGTGACCGAGCGTTGTGTATTTGAGCTGGTGGAGAGCGGTCTTAAGCTGATCGAAGTCTATCCGGGCGTCGATATGGAGCAGGATATATTGAGCAAGCTACCGTTTGAAGTGGAAGTGGATGAACTGCTGCGGGATTGATCCGGTTGTCAGAGAGATTCTGTGTGAGCGGTTGTTTTAGAAAAAGGAGTTTGGAAAATGAGCTTGATAAAAGGAATTCATCATGTATGTCTGAAATGTGCCAACGAAGAGGAATATAAGGAAGTGGTACATTTTTACCACGATATTTTGGAATTGGGGATCGCCAGAACATGGAGCGAAGGAATCATGTTTCAGTTTGGAAATGCAGTATTGGAAGTATTCGCAAATGACGGAGAAAAAGCAGAGACAGGAATTATCCGGCATTTTGCCCTTGCAACCGAGGATGTAGATGCCTGCGTAGAAAAGCTGAAGGCAGCAGGGTACGAGGTGTTTGTGGAACCAAAGGATATTGTGATTCCATCCAATCCCGAATATAAGGCAAGGATTGCATTTGGCAGAGGACCGCTTGGAGAAGAAATCGAGTTTTTTCAGGAGCGGATTGGGTAAATATTGCCAATATGGGAAAATCCCCCAATGAAATAGGGATAAATACAGAAAATAATTGGGTGATTATTGAGATATGCAAAAAAGTCCCCAATAGCAGATAAATATGTAGAGAAAAATTGGGGGAATTATTTGAATTATCCCTTAATTACCCAATGCGGAATGAATAGAAATGCAAGTCGGGATTTGTATGGGAGATACATATTATGAAATATGAAGTAAAAATAGATAATAAACTCTATGAAGTATATTCAGATATTCGCTTAGGTCTTCTTCAGTTTAAGGCTGAGGTAAAAGAATCGGATACCGGATTTTGGGAATATATGAATAATAAAGTTCAGCCACAAATAAAAAATGAAATTGACGGAAAGGAATGGAATAATATTCCCGGCGTCAAGGGAAGCCGTGCAGCGTATAAGGCGTTCGGAAGAAATCCGGGAAGATACAGAGTTTCGTCAGAGGCACTTTTGCGGAGAGTCCGTCGTGGCGATGATTTATACCGTATCAATTCTATAGTTGATGTAAATAATTTGATTTCCATTGAAAGCGGATTATCAGTCGGATCATATGATCTGGCACATATTCAAGGCACAATCACTTTGAGGAAAGCTTAAAAAGGAGAAGGTTATACTGGCATCGGAAAAGAATTTTTGGATATGGAGAATATGCTGGTCCTTGCAGATGATGAAGGTATCTTTGGAAGTTCTATGTCTGATTCGCCCCGTGCTATGGTGACGGAACAGACAAAGGATGTCCTGGTTGTAATTTACTGTTTTGAAAATAATATTGATCTTCCAACATTGATGGAGAGGGCGCAGGCTGATTTTCAAAAATTTGCAGATGTTCAGAATATTGAAGCTTGGGTTATATAAATCGAAATTTGTGGAGAGATTTCCTGAACTTTCCTTATTTTACAGGATTTTCAGCCCTTTAGATAGTGAAATGATATGTATTTTCCCTTATTTTTGCCCTTATGCGGAATCCGTAAGGGAAATAAGGGAAATTTTTATTTAGGCATTGCTCGCTACTTTATCAAGAAGTCTTGCTGAATCCCGCTTTGCTTTTCTTGTTGAGTGAGCGTAAATGTTCATTGTGGTACTGACATCGGAATGTCCTAACAGTTCCTGTACATCTTTCGGAGCTGCCCCGTTCGAGAGTAGGTTGCTGGTGTAGGTGTGCCGTAACTGGTGGAAGTGAAAATCTTCAAATCCTTCCAGCTTCTTTGACACTGACCTGCAAGCAATGCCGAGTGTACTCGGCAGTTCCAGACTGCCATCCGGTCTGAGGCAGACAAAGGAGATCTCCTTATAATCTGCCGGGACTTCCTGTGTTCCATCAAGGTGATAGTATTCATAATACACCCTGTTTTTTACATGCACTTCTTTGTAGTAGTTGCGGTGGTAAAGTTCCCCGTACTGCATCCGGCTTTTCAGTTGTTCCCGCCTTGCTGCTTTCAATATTTCAGTCAGTGTATCTCCAAAATCAACAATCCTTACTTTCTTTCGCTTGGTTGTCCCAATCACATTTTTATGCTTTGCACCATCATAACGGATACTGCGTTTTATAGTCAGGCATTGATCTTCAAGGTTGATGTCCTGCCATGTAAGTCCACAGGTTTCCCCGATACGAAGTCCTGCATAATATGCGATCTGGATCGGCAGGATCGCAGGTGGATTTTTCTTTTCCAGATACTTGATAAGACGTTCATAATCCTCATGTGAAATTGGCTGTGTGCCTTCTTCGACTTCATCATCGGAAAAGAGGTCAACTTCTTCTGCCTGCTTTTTCAGCTTAATATACTGCATCAGATTGAAACTGATTAACTGTTTTGGAAATACTGCAAAACGGAATGACTGCTGTAACACTGCGGAAAAAGAATGGATATAATCTTTGCTGTATCCTTTTCTCACTTTTCCGTCTGGAAACTCACCACCGAATGTAAGCAGATCAAGAAAAGCCTGTAAATGTTCGGCAGTAACTGTTTTCAATTTGCGGTCTGCAATCGGGTGTTTCTTGGTGCATCGGATCGCACTGAGATAATTTTCCACTGTGCCATTACTGAGGGTTCCGGTTTTCAGTTCTTCTTCTGCCCACATGTCCAGAAGTTCACCTACGGTAAGGTTATCTGTTTTTGCAACAAATTTCTTATCTTCGTAATCTTCCAGTGCCTTGCGGAGAAGTTTTTCCGTCTCACTTTTACTTTCGGTTCCGGCATATTCTTTCTGAACCATTTTGCCGCTTGCATCCTCTACATAGAAGCGGTAGTACCATTTCTTTCCTTTCTTTCTAACAGATCCTTTTGCCATAATCGTATGTCTCCTTTCGATATCAGACAATCGGAACTGCTGAAATGCTTCTTGCGTGTAAGTATCTTATGGACAAGTCCATAAGCCAATTCGCCGCTCGTCAAATCTGTAAACAGCTTGACTCGCTTGCGCTCATTGTATCATAACTCCGATTATCTTACTATACCGTTTCAGAATCCTCATACATAACTTCGGATAAAAGATTTGCAAGCCGTTGTTCTGCTGTTTCCGGTTTCTTGGAATAGAGCCTTACAATATCTGCTATGTCGTTAAATGCGTTGACAGTATGGGTGATCTCCCTGAGAAACATGATCTCGTTATATTCATCATTCGATTCAAACCCCATTACTTTTGCAATGTCTGCTTCCTTGGTATTGCCCTTGTAATTCTTGCAGGCGTACTGGAACGAATCCAGAAACAGTTCATATTGTTTCAACATTAACAGCAGTAAGTCTTTGGAAAAAGCATCTTCTGTTTTCGTAAGGTCAAGAGGTAACTGTTTGAGAATATCCGTCATCGCATCACGAATCTGTAATTCCCTTTTATCCGTAATATCGGTTTCATATTCGTCTGTTTCCCCTTTGAGCCATTCCACAGATACATGGAGAGCTTCTGAAAGACCTTCCAGCACCATTTTCTTTGTATTGTCAATCGTTCCAGCTTCATATCTCTGAATGGTAGATGCAGTCACACCCATCTTCTCAGCGATATAAGGCTGTGTCAGATTCAATTCTGTACGGCGCTGTTTTGCTCTGCTACCGATCAGCTTGCGTAATTCTTTATCTTTCATGCTGATGTGCCTCCTTTTTCGGTATGTCATTACTATATCACATAACAGATGGTATTGCAATATGCAATTTGATAACAAACAATATAATTTCGTAATGCTTGACAAGATGATATAAACACGCTATACTGACAGCACAAAAGAAATTGCATAATGCAATTTACAAGGAGGTGGTCACATGACGCAAAGAAAGATTGCCTTATCTATTGAGGAAGCTGCTGACTATACGGGAATCGGCAGGAACACCCTGAGAAAACTGGTGGAATGGAAGAAACTTCCGGTATTAAAGGTCGGGAGAAAAGTCCTGATCAAAACGGATATGCTGGAACTCTTCATGGAAGCCAATGAGGGCAGGGACTTGAGGGATAAGGGAAATGTGAAAGCCGTCACAAGAAACGTTTCCACTTAAAAAGGCGGTTCCCGAAGAAACCGCCAAAGGTTCTATCAGACCGAAGCCATGATATACCTACACGCAAGCAGATTATACCATGTACTTCGTCTGACAGACAACAGGAAACTTATGTTTGGTAGAAAAAAGAAAGGACGATGATAATTATGGCAAGATCAACAAAGAGTTATGAGGAGCGTCTGCTCCAGTTGGAAAAGAGGGAACAGGAAAGCCTTGAAAAAGCGAAACAGTACGCAGCACAGAAACGGGAACTGAAGAAGCGTCAGAAAGATGTGGAAACGAAAAAACGAACCCACAGGCTCTGTCAGATCGGCGGTGCGGTGGAATCAGTGCTTGGTTCTGCGATTGAGGAAGAAGATATTCCGAAGCTGGTCGGCTTCTTAAAAAGGCAGGAAGCAAATGGAAAATTCTTCTCAAAAGCAATGCAGAAAGAGCCAGTTACAAATACGGAGGAAGTGTAATGCCGGAGGGAGTGGAGTTTCCATTCCCTTCATTGCTTTTTAATGAAGGGCGCACTTATGGACAACCAGAGGTCGTCC
>CAVGQQ010000071.1:0-14740 GCA_963631525.1 bacterium | reverse complement strand
CCCCTCGCGCCTCGCCTTCGGCTCGGCGCTCGAGACAGCGGGAAGCCATCGGCGCTCGAGACAGCGGGAAGCCATCGTCGCTCGAGGTAACGGGAAGCCATCGGCGCTCGAGACAGCGGGAAGCCATCGGCGCTCGAGACAGTGGGAAGCCATCAGCCATGGCCACACAGCCGCAGCGTCACCGCATCGTGTCCGCATCGTGTCCGCCGTGTCACCGCCTCGTGCAGCAGCTGGGGGAAACCGGAACCGGTCATCCGACACTTTAGCGTAGTAAAGTGTTAAAGTGCTCTGCCGTGGGAATTTCCGAGCCATCTGGCACTTTAGCGTAGTAAAGTGTTAAAGTGTTAAAGTGTGCAACAAATTTACCATTGTGTGCAACAAAAAGACATATACAAATTTCCCACTGCACGGTATACTATACTTGTAACAACACAACGAACCAACGAAAGAGAGGTAACAATTATGGCAATTATCAAACACAGACCGCAGTACATCAACATGAACACCAAGCAGCCTTATTGCAAGCTTGCAGACCTTGAGACAGAACACGAGTACAAAATCCATGGGTTCTTCATCGTGTCATCTGGTAAGTATGGTGATACAGCCGTTATGGTCATTGATGGTTACAATGTCAACCTTCCCGCCCACAGACTCGACCGAGTGAAAGCAATCATGGAAGACAGAGACAGCACCGAGTTAATTAACAACGGTGAGGTGTACGCCACAATTTACGAATACGCAAACGGTGGCGGAGAAACGAGACGCAGTGTATCAATCCATTGTTAGAGGAGAAAAGCCATGAAAAATGAATTAGAATTGAAGCCCAGTTACTGGGCTTCAGTATCCGGCGGAAAAGACAGTTTGTATATGCTGAACTTGATTTTGAATAACCTTGACTGGTATCCCTTAGATGGTGTTATACATTTTGAGCTTGACATTGACTATCCATTCATTAAGGATGTTGTGGACTACATGGAAGAATGCTGCAGGGAAAGGGGTATCAAATTTCTTCGGATTAAGCCAAGGAAGACATGGGAAGAGCTTTATAATGAAAGAGGTTTTCCGTCTCGAAAGGTCCGTTGGTGCAATTCGGAATATAAACTGGACGCAGCCGTCCAGCTTGAGGAATGGCTGAACAGTAACGGATATTATACAGTTTCGTATATCGGTTATTGCAAAGACGAGAGAAGCCGTTACGAGAAGCGCAACACCCACGGCAAGGAAATATACCCACTAGTTGAATTCAACATTCACGAAGACAAGATACTTGAATGGGCGAAGCAGCAGCCTATTTTCAACAACTTTTACAAAACGCATAGGCGTTGTGGTTGTATGTATTGTCCGTTGGCAAGCAGGCTTGATTTTGCCTATCTTTACAAATACTATCCGGAAAATTTTGATTACGTGATAGCAAAAATGAAAGAGACAGAACAGATGATAGAAGAAAAGACCGGAAAGCCATTCAGCTGCATAAATGGGGATGCAAAATACAATGCAACATATCTTGAAAACAACATAAAAACCAAGTGGATACACAAATTAAATGAAATGGAGAAGACCTATGAAGAAATTGTATGATGATAGAGTTCCAATCGTGGCACGTGGAACACTCGACCTTGAGGAAAAAGGAGTGGTAAAGGATAACCGGTTAAATTGTTTTCCGGTCACTCAAATATTCTCTTCCCAGCTGGGATGGAGTATTCAATTCAAGGATAAGGATGGACAGCTTTTTACATTCGTTGTGGATAAGTACACCAGAATATGGGAGACGCTACATATGACCGCTAAGGAGTACGATTTGAAAGACCAGTACATAGGCGGTGCAATAGACATTGTATTTTACAAGACAACTAATGGCTGGATGGCAAAATTCGTGAAAGGAAAGGTGAACCCGTATGAAGAACTTATTATGGATTAGCGTTGCATTATTGATTGAGATTTCATTCTTCGGAACTTATTTGATAAGCACAGAAGCTGCAGCGATACCGGATTTTTCGGAAATCATGCAGCACAACTTAGAGGTGATGATTTATGATTGACACAATTGACTTTGGTTATCAAAAATTGATGGAAGCGGTGGCCTTGCAGGCCGCCGCAGATTTGCGCAAGTGCTATGAAAGCGGCGGAAAATGTAGGGATGCCTACAGCGACGGCATGATGTATGCAGAAGATATCGAGGATTTTTTCCTCAGTGACTCATTCTTCAAGATGTACAACATAGACGGTTCGTATATTGTAGACCAACTCAGAAAGGAGTGCAGATATGGCAAAAAAGAATACAATTCTTGATGATTACAACAAGGCAAGAGCTGCAGCCTTCGGAAAGGCACGCTACTACAAGCAGCACTACGGCATAGAGATTAAAGTGCCGCCGAAACCGAAAAAGCCAACGCGTGCAAGTATTGACGCACTCAACAAAAAAGTGAATGTGCAAGTGCAGGAAGCCAAAAAAGCGGTCCGGAAAGAACGCTTCGCAGAGCAGAACGCAAAGAGAAGAGCAAAGAAAAAGCCAGACCTTGGAGCGATACTCAAAAAGCGCATTATGAACTTGATTGAAGAAGGCTATTTATACGGAGCATTCGAGGGATACAAAGCTGATGAGGTTGCAAGACAGCTATCACTTGCGACACCGAATGACCCACAAGCAGCCACAGAATTCTGGCTATCCATGGTGGACAAAATTCCCAAACTGGATGAGATAATCGAAAAGTTTATTTTTGACTCGAGTCAATCAGACACCACAACGAAAGGTAAAAGTGACTATGCCTATACTATGATGATGTCAATTTTATTTGATATTCCGGTTCATCAGATAGACATTGAAGAGGACGAATGGAAACAGCCGACGAAGTACGAGCGTGAAGAGTGGGAACAGATGATGGAAGAAGACGACTGGTATTATGACGAGGACTAGCCTATGAAAAAGAGAGAATATAAACGTTTCGTTGCAGATTTTGAGACAACAACATATAAAGGCATCACAAGAACAGAGGTGTGGGCATCCGCTATCGTAGAGATCGGAACAGAAGATGTTGCACTAGATACAAGCATTGAAGCTTTTATTAATCGTGTGCTTCAAATTGGGGAACACAGTATCATATATTTTCATAACCTAAAATTTGATGGTTCTTTTATTATCGACTATCTACTAAATCATCCCGAACGTTTCAACCATTTACTAGCAGCAGACGGCGGACTACTCACCAGAAAAGAGATTGTAAAGCAGGACTTGAACGGTTTCAATTACATGGTGTCAGCAGATGGCCAATGGTACATGATATGTTTATTTCAAGATGGTATCGAGTACAGATTTCAAGACAGTTTGAAGCTGCTGCCGTTCTCAGTAAAGGTTATAGGCAAGGCCTTTAATACAAAGCATCAGAAAACCACCATTGACTATGTAGGATTTCGGAAACCAAACGGAACATTATCTAAGCAAGAAAAAGAATATATTTCAAATGATGTTTTAGTTGTGAAAGAAGCACTCGAGAGTATGTTTTCAGAGGGGCATGACCGGATGACCATTGGAAGTTGTTGCATGGATGAATTCTCACACATTGCATTCCATGACAAACGAGAGCGCAATATCTTATTCCCAGATTTAAAAAAGGTTGAATGCCCTTTTGATGGATTCACCGATGCAGACGATTACATCCGGAGAAGTTATCATGGCGGATGGTGCTATGTAAAGCACGGCGAAGTTGGAAAGCTGCAGAAGGGGCATGGAACAGTTTGCGATGTGAACAGTTTGTATCCTAGTGTGATGCATAGCGATAGCGGCAACGTATATCCATATGGCAAGCCAGTATGGTTCACCGGCAACATACCAGAAAAGGCAATGCAAATTTGTGACAACGGATGCAGGCGCTACTACTATTTTGTAAGAGTCCGTACCAGATTTTACATAAAAGACGGTTATCTACCTACAGTACAGATTAAGAAAAGTGCTATCTATAATCCTAGGGAGTGGTTGCTTAATTCGGATTTTAATGGTGAACCATACGTTGCACTACCAGATGGAAGTCTAAGGGAGTGCAGACCGGAATTAGTGCTGACTTGTACAGATTGGGAAATGTTGCAACAGCACTATGACTTGAAACACTTAGAAGTTGTAGACGGATGTTACTTCCTTGCGACAGCTGGACTCTTTGACGATTATATCAACAAATGGGCGGCCGTGAAAATGGCAGAAAAAGGAGCAAAGCGAACAATCGCAAAGCTTTTCTTGAATCACCTTTATGGAAAGATGGCATCCTCAGACGATAGCAGCTATAAGGTGTTTAGACTCGAGAATGAAAAGATAGTGGCCAGCCTTTACGAAGAGCACGAAAAGCAGACCGGTTATATCCCAGTTGGTAGCGCAATCACAAGTTATGCAAGAAACTTTACAATCACAGCTGCACAGAAAAACTATGAATATTTTATCTATGCAGATACAGACAGCTTGCATTGTTTGTGTGGACCGGATGAAATTGTAGGCGCTCCGGAGCATCCAACAAAATTCCTACACTGGAAATATGAGAGCGAATGGGATGCAGCCGTCTTCGCAAGACAGAAAACATACATTGAACACCAAACGCACGAAGACAGAGAACCATGCGAACCGTTCTATAATATCAAATGTGCTGGAATGGGTGCATCAGCAAAGGCAATTTTTGCGAAGCAGCTTCAGAGCGGTGAAAAGACCATGGCAGATTTCAAGACCGGTCTTGAGGTTGCCGGAAACTTGAAAGCCCGCATCATAAAAGGCGGAACACTACTAGAGGAAAAGGTTTATAAAATGCGATAACTTGCACTTCCACAAGTGCATAATGTATGTTACAATTAAATATAGGAATAGTAACACTTGTGTTCTATCCAAAATACACATGAAAGGAGAACAGCCTTGGAACTTAAAGAGATGATCACGTTGCTGCAGAACACCGGTGTTACTATAGTTGTTGTTGGGTACTTTATGGTACGAGACTACAAGTTTATGACCACATTACAAGAAGCATTGACAACACTAATTCAAACGGTGGACACATTGAAAGACATGATGAAAAATTGAGAGGGGGTAAAGCATGACCTATGATGAATACAAAACAGCTATTAACTCAGCACTAGCAGACCCAGACAAGGGCATCGCTGCCATGCCCAACGTGTTGGAAAATCTGAAAACTGACCTAGCATCCATTGACACATTGAACACTTCAATTTCGGAAAAGGACGCAAAAATTAGGGAGTTGCAGGACACTAACATGAAGTTATATATGCAGATAGGCGGTGGAGCAAGCGAACCAGACAATGACCCAGAACCGGCAACCGGAGTAGGTGTAATTGATGAATTTATGAATGACATATTTTTAGAGGAGGGAGACAACAATGGCAACTAAGACATTACAAGGAGCACTCGAGAAATTAGCAGGAACCAGCAACATTAAGTTTTGGGACATGGCTCGGAGATTTTCCCCAGATTTTGCCAGCCACACAGCAGAGGCAACCAAGGTACAGTTTGACGAAAAGGGTTTTGAAGCCATCAAATTAACCGGACTTGGAACGCTGAATGAGTTTTACCAGATTTCAATGCGTATTGCTTTTCAGATGTTAAACGTAGCGACCGCACGCAATCCATTATCAGAGTCTGGACTTGTGCAGATTTACAACACGCCTAATGGTGGATACGTGCAGCGAATGAGTGTAAATAGTGTGAAGCCTATTTCGCCAGCTTATAAGGGATTGAAAGACGGCGACAGTGTGGACCCGTTTGTAGTACGGAAACCGGAGATTTCGGAAAGATTCTTTCAGATGAACTTTGATTACCAGAGTTTAATTACCTTGCAGGAGTACCAGCTGAAAACCATGTTTATCAGTGAGTACGGAATGGGTGAAACACTAAGTGGAGTGCTGCAGGGTCTTGCCAACGGTTATACTGTGCAGGAATATCTGAATATTAAGGAGTGCATCAATGCTTCTCTTAATTCCACAGAATATCCTCTTAAGGCTACGCAGGAGTTAGAACTGACCAGCTTCTCAGATGACCCTACAGACGATGAACTGAAACAGTTTATCCTTGCAATTAAGAACACAGTAACCAGAATGCAGACACAGAGTATTACCGGTATGTATAATGCCATGGGATTTGAGAGTGCACCGAGTGCCTCTGACATGGTCCTTTTACTCAGAGCCGGTGTTAAGGATGCAATCAATGTTAAAACTATGGTGGGTGCATTTAATCCAGAATATCTGACATTACCGGTCGAGGTTGTGCAGATTGACGACTTTGGTGGACTTGAGCACTATAGCGACGAAGCTTGCACAAAGCCTGTCTATCCGGTATATGATAAGCTGGGCGCTCAAATTGGCTGGGCGGACACCAAGGGAGCAACAGAAGCAACTTACACTGACAGCAAGATTTACAAGAAAGACACCAACGCAAATGTGGTAGGTGTTCTGGTACAAAAGGGTGCATACTTTGAGAACGTGCAGAACGGTTACGAAGTGACGCCGGTATATAATCCTAGAGGACTGTATACGAACTACTGGGCAAACAAGCCCAACAATGGCATCAACTATGACCCTTTGTATAATCTGATTGCTATCACGAAGCCGGCATCATAGGAACAAAAAGGCAGCTGCCAAAAGGTGGCTGCCTTTACACAATGAGGTGACATAATGGCTAATTATAAAGTACGTGCCTATTTTGGCACTGGATTTAATACCTTGAATATACCAGACAGACCGGCGTTGGTGGAGTCTAGCGCAACCCACACTCTGGACTTGGATACCTTGGAAATTTTGCAGGACATGGACTTACAAGAAATCAGAGTCAAGGCAAAGTGGGCATCTATGCAGGATGTAGACTATGTGAAGTTGTACACAGATGATACAGCTGTCTACTATTTTGTAGATGGTGTAACTATGCTATCTACAGACACGTGCAGCCTAGCAGTGACGCAGGATTTTCTAATGTCATCCGGCGGAATTGATAATTTAATTATCATGGACGGTATCACTTCGCGTGTTCACGTTTCGGATGATAGCATCTTTTACACAGAAGATGACCCAATGACGGCACCAGCTGAGCGTATGAGCCTAGATGTAGAATGGTATAATCCACTCGGAACAGACACCACAGTATATGTGGAAAGCACAGTTGACCTTGCAAGGCAGGCATCCCAGACACAGAGTCGCGTATACTATGATGGTACAGACGCACTTGGGGAATACACCAACGCCGTAGTTGTTCCTCAAATTTATCCGGTGGCTACAAGTACATACCAAACAAACTACGGATATAATCCAAGCTATGGCGGAAAAGGGGAAAGCACAGCGAAAACTCGTGTCTATTCCATGAATAACGATACTGTGATTGTAGATGGGTACACTGCAAGTGAAACCACCGGAAAGGGTATCGCAGCTTGTAGAGCGCTTGGAGTTGAAAATTCTATCATCAACCAAGTGGAGATACCCAACAATGCAATTGAGGTTGAGAGTGAATGCTTCGGAATGTCAACAACGCTTGGACATTTTACAGACGAGGTTATCTCAAAAATGGTCGGAAAGGGAACATCCCACGTGTCCAGCATATCTACTATGTACGCCAGTGTGAAGAATAAACGTTGCTTATATGGAAGTTATACGCCAATTGGAATTATCACACTAGCCGGTGACAAGATGGAGACCAACATTGAAAACACCATTACCCAGCTTGGAGACGGTGCGCAAGTGGTTACAATTTGTGACCCACACTTAGACGGTAAACCATACTTCTATATAAAGAAAAATATTTTCAAGCAGGACACAGAGTTGATGTCTCCATGGAATTTTTCGGAAGCAATCAGCGGTCTACAATGGAAGCAAGTGCCTTTAGTGTTTACTGAGGCATCCGGTAACGCTCTAACAGCTATGAACTTTGGAGCAACAAGGCACACAGCCGCCACATCTCAGAATAACGCTCTTATGTCATCCAAGCTTGCAGAGATTAACTCGAACTTGAATGCAGACCTATCACTAGCAAGTAGTGTGATGGGGTTGCAAGGTATCGGAGATAGTGTGGCTGGACTTGGCGGAAGCATAGGCGGAAACCTTGCGCAGGCTGCAATTGGAGTTGGTGTCAATGCATTGACTAGTATTTTAGGTGTTGCTTTTCAAGCATACACCAACGACATTATTAAGGAAAACAACAGCACCAACAGACAGCTTTCGCAGCTGCAGACCCACAGAAGCTACGGCACGCAGCGTATGAATGACTTAATGCAATACCAGATTGATACACAAGTCACTCAGCCAGATGTACGTTTCCCCTATCAATCAGAGCCGGCACGTGAGTTATACGGCAACGGTGTACTGATTTACAGATACAACTACACAGAGCATGACATTAAGAGAATTGACAAGCTGCTGACCATGTATGGATACAAGTACACAAAGACCTTGGAAGACTCAGATTTTACGAACCGTGAACGCTTCAATTATGTGGAGTGCAGCAACGTAACTGTGAAGTTTAAAACAACATTACCGAGGCGGTATCGAGACGGTGTTGCCATGATGTTACGAACCGGTGTTAGAGTATGGCACGAGAAACCAAACATCGAGGCATATTCGGATAATGACATAAAGGGGGCATAATATGTATAATTTAAGTATCGACCTTGGAAAATGCAAGAGTCGAAAGAAGTTGACAGAACTACGAAACAACAGAGTATCCATGGCGGTACTTGGAAGACTCGTAAATGAGGCGTTGGACAGATACAGCATTGAGGGGTTGCCGGATACTTGCAATGAACGAGTGATTCTTGAAAGTATGCTATTTTATGGTTGTGTAACCTTTTTCGATAGCAACGGTTCATTGCTTGCGTTACCCAGTGTGCCCAGTGGAGACGGTTATAACATTTACGGTGACCCAACGAGTGCATGGGTATTTTCCCGGAATGGGCTTTTTAATCGAGAGGTGAAGTTGTTTGTGCAAGGTGGTGCAGACTATTCGTTACTGAATAGAGGCAGTAGCGGCTTGACTCTTTCATCTGGACAGAATGGTGTTATGGTCTGGGAGAATAAGGCAAGAATGCCATTTATTCTTAATACTTGCTATTATGCAGAAAGCATCGCTGATACCTTGCGCACAATTGATGTAAACCGCAAGTGGTTGAAGCGACCTTTTATCCCAGTGTGTGAAGAGTCCATCGTTCCAAGCGTGAAAGACCTTTTCGAGAAGATGGAACGCAACGATGAATTTATACCAGTGAGCACCGGTGTTCTGGACATTTCACGTTTTGATGTTAAGCCAATCGACATTAGTCCGGAAGCTGTTAAAAGTGCCATCGAGTTGTGTGAATGGTACGAGAATAAATATAGGGAGTTGTGCGGTACAGATAGCAATACCCAGATGGACAAGAAAGGGGAAAACTTAATCGCAGACGAGGTACACGCAAATGATGAATATACCGGAAAGCAGACAAGCGCTTTAGTTGATTATATCAACCAGCAGATGGAACTTGTGAATTCTGTTTTCGGAGTAAACATTGAAGCAGTAGACAATCAGCCAGAGGAAGAGGAAGAGGTGAACACAGATGAGCAAAATAACTTTTCTGGAACTTCGGAATAGTGGATACAGCTATCCGCCAAGTGTGGACGCTGCCACAACATCATTGATTGATGACTGGTTTGCATATCGGTTATGTGATGACACAGACAAATTCAAACTGTTTTTCAATCGCTGCCTTGAGCTGAACATCCCTTATTATGAAGCTATGCTTAGGGTTGACCCATCAGCGATTGAGATTGACTGGTTTGTGGAGAATTATTCGGAAAGACAGAAGACCGGAGAGACCGCAACGAATAACGCAGAAAGCACCACAAGCAGCAACACAAGAACGGATACCGGAAAGATTGAAAACACTTCTACAATGGAGAGTCTATCAATCAATAATAACAACTCGGACACGCTGAATGCAGCATACAATAGAGCAAGGGCACTGTCTCGGACATCGCCTATGAGTGCATCATACACAGACAAGGAAATGAAGGCTAATGATAGTAAGTCTGTGGAAGTTGGTATTAACAAGCTGGAAGGGTACGCCGCAGATATGCCAGACTTGCATATCACGAACCCATCAGCAACAACGGATGGTCTGACAGAGACCGGAAGCGCCGCTACAGTTGTCAATGTTGATAAGGCCAGCACGCAGGCGGAAAACACAAGCAACACAACGAACACTGTTACAAGCGTTGGAACATTGACTGACAGCAAGACAGCAGGGGGAAACGCAAAGAGTCTTGAGCGTGAGATTTACTCTGGGCGGTCCGCAACACCAGCTGACATTATCGCAAAAGCTAAAAATGTTATCATGGGCACGAATGCATGGCAATTCCTATACCATAAGCTTGATACGTGCTTTTACTCATGTTATACTTATGAAGAAGATTAAAGGGGGTATACAGATATGAGCATTTCACCGAATGGATACAATTATACAATCGACCCAAAAAGTGACAATCCTTTTTGGGTAAATGAGGACGGCGGCACAACGTTTGACCCATCATATAGTTATCATAAGTTGCTGGGAAGTCCTACAGCTCTTACAGATACAGATAAAACAAGCTACAAGGTGACATTCAGTGTGGATGGTTCGGAATATAGCGTTGTCACCTTGCTTGGACTTGCCAACAAGAACAACATAATCCCGTTTTACAGAGGTGACTATGTAGATTTTCTGTATTTTGAGAATGCCGGTGATTTTTCCATGACACCAGCGGGCGTGCTCACACTTGGGGAAATGACCGGTGCGGCTTTTATCTCATCAACACCATATGCAATTCAAGGAAGCGCAGACATTACGGCCACAGCTTCAGTGGATGAGAGCACCGGAACGCCAAGCGTTAAAATCACAAAGAGCGTTGCAGATGATGTAACTAATTTTGATTTTGCTTTTACTGGAATTAAGGGAACAGACGGAATAAACGGAACAGATGGTGTGACACCGAAAATCTCAGCAGCTGCAACAGCTGACAGCACAACGGGAACACCTCAAGTTACTGTTGATGTTTCCGGCACTACAGCAGCACCGGACTTCTCATTTTACTTTTCCGGTATTAAAGGTGAAAAGGGAGAGCAGGGGGCGCAGGGAGCAAAAGGTGACAAGGGAGACACCGGAGCACAAGGCGTCCAAGGTGAGCAGGGGGTCCAAGGTGTGCAGGGCATCCAAGGCGAAGCAGGCACAACACCGAGTATCACCGCTACAGCCAGCGTGAACACCGACACCACCGGAACAGCACGTTGCGATGTTACGAAGACGGGAGAAGACACCGCGCCGTCATTTTCGTTTGATTTTTATAACATTGAAGGTTCTGGAAGCGGTGGTTCTGGAATGGTAGGCTGGACGAAGCTTGATATTACAGAGACAGACATTCCCTACACAGACTCTACCGGCCTTGCAACAACAGATTATTGCACCATAAACAATTTCATCCGGTATTTGATTAAAAACAACATATCGTTCACGCAAGTACTACCAGCACCGAGTAGCAGATACTACCTAGGTCAAAATACAGCAGAAGTGAGTTTGAAAACGTTCGTGAATGGTGTATCACAGAAGGTTATCGCAGGCGCAGACTTCGGAATGAGCGGCAATGTAACATTTAATCCGATTGATGTATTACATTACCAAGGTGTAATGTATTATGTACGTGTAAACGGTGTACATGACATAGTCGGCGGCGGCCCAACAGATATGCCTATCTATAATTCAGACGGTGATTTGCTAGTAAGAATAAATTTGACCAGTGCATTGGATGTAGGAACGCAGCCAGATGATTATATCCTCATCGGAACAAGCAACTATATGACCACCGACACGTATTATCCTACAATCTATCGGATGAAAGGATTTTGTACAGAGGAAACAACATATTTTAGTGCTGCAGCACTTGGAGATATGATTGAACTTTACAGTACGGCCGGAATACTCACATATGCTAAGCTGGGTACAGCCAGCGGAACATCAATAACCAACGGATATATCTATTACAGATAGGAGATTATACATGACAGAATACGAAGCAAGACAAAAGGTGGTAGGTGTTATGCGGTGCTGGGTGGGTCTCAGTGCCGCAAGTGGCACACACAAGACAATTCTCGATGTTTACAATTCGCAGAAGAGTCTACCTAGGGGATACAAGGTGAAGACTTCGGATGCGTGGTGCGCAGCCACAGTATCAGCGGCATTTATTAAAGCTGGTCTCTCAGACCTATGTCCGTTAGAGTGCAGCTGCAGCCAGATGATAAAAAAGGCAAAGCAGCGGCATATATGGGAAGAGGACGACGGTTATATTCCCACGTGCGGTGATATTATTTTCTATGACTGGGCTGACACCGGAAAGGGTGACAATGCTGGGCAGCCAGACCATGTTGGAATAGTGGAAAGCTGCACCGACGGTGTGATAACAGTAATAGAGGGTAACAAGTGTGGAGCTGTGGGAAGACGAACGATTGATGTTAATGGAAAATACATTCGTGGTTTTTGTACACCGATGTTTACCAAGGTGGCAGGAAACGAGAATGAATATTTGCAAGTGGCTAAGGATGTAATAGCTGGAAAGTATGGAAACGGTGCAGAACGCAAGGAGAAGCTGACAGCCGCAGGCTACAAGTATAACAGAGTACAGAGGCTAGTAAACATTCTAATGTTGGGGAAATGACCTATGAATGGACAGTTAGAAACGGGAATGGTTCGGAGACTGAATAAGCATTATCAAAACGGCGGACATTATTATGGTCTGAACCTTCGGAAAAGCACAGATACCATAATGAAGCAGATGTTTACAGATGTGAAAGAGACTGTTACATATACAGCCTATATCCAACTAGTACCAGATGACCGGCACAAGATAAAAAGCAATACAAAATTTATCTACACTGTGGAGTGGTTTCAAGATGAAAACCAGAAGGCAGCCGGTGAATGGCTGCCCGAATGGTTTTATATGACAGTGGAATTTAAGGATATGCAGCAGGGAAATATTACAATGACACGAATAGTTGGCCGTGGTGAATTTAACCCGATGAAGGATGGGAAGTATACGCAACAGTTTGTGTTTACAGACTTGACCTATGGTGAAGAAACAATAGGTTTAGACAAGTACAAGGAGTACAAGGCGATAGGTGAATACTTGCCAATGCCGGAACTATGCACTGTTAGTTTTAGCTGTATTAGTACGCCAAAAAGTGAATATGCCGGTAACCAGAACACGGCAACGTGTAGAATTACAGAGAAGGTGATATAAGATGTTAAACTGTGGCAATACTTACAGATACTTGGACGCTTGCCAAGGCGGATTTTGGAGTGCGAAGAGGTGTCTGACCTACAATAAACCAGTGATAGTTGTTACCGGAACACGAAGTGTTGGAAAGTCTACAGCGGTTGCGATTTTCTGTATTATTGATTTTCTAGTGAATGGTCACAAGTTTATGTACGTGCGCCGTCGCCAGCGTGATACATACAAGACTTGTAAAACCTTTTTCAATAATGCGGTGCAGATTATCAACCAGAAGACAGAACTTAATATTTTCGGTTTTCGTTTTGAACGTGGGAAATACCAGATTGCGACATCTAAGAATGAAGAGGGAGAGTTGAACTACGTTGAATGTGGTATGGCGACACCGCTATCAGAGGAAGAAGAGCTGAAGTCATCTGTATTTTCGGAATACTGTACTATCATCTATGACGAGTTTATCTCGAAAGACCCAAACAAGTACTTAGGGACACGTGATAACCCAGACATGGAGTGGAACAGTATGATGTCATTGTACCAGACTGTGGACCGAGGTGTGGACAGACCATTTCGGAATGAAACACGTGTATTCTTACTCGGAAACAAGAGCACCATATACAATCCCATCTGTCTATCTATAGGCATTTGTGACTATGTTGTGAAAGGTGCGCATTTTGTTTCACCGAAAGACAAGTTGTGGGTCTGGGAAGATGTTGACGGCGTAGATGTTACAATGCAGGCGGAAGAGAGTTATGCTTATTTGCTGTCTTCGGATGATGTGAAACGTTATGCATATGAGAACCTTGGAAATGATACAGAGTATTTCATCCGTAAACCTACAATTGCAAAATATATGACTACAGTAAAGCTACGGGGTATCCTCTATGGTATTTATGCAGATGCAGAAGGCTGCTTCTATATTGCGAAACCGAAAGATGGTTACCATGTAATATCGCTTGACCTTAATTCTCATGATGGAAATGACCTATACATGATAAGGCGGTGGAGAGAGTCGCCCATGCTAATGTGTGTCACAGCTGCATATTTGAGGGGGCAGCTATTTTTCGCCACCGGCAAGGTGCAGGCTGCTTTTTTGAAATACCTTGAATTCACCAAGTGAATAATGTATACTATGTATGAGCGGTAAGCTTGAACTATCATTGTAGAGCGTGCGAGGCATCCGGTGACACGGCGCAGGCTTGAACGGGAGTAATGCCCCTAAGTTGACAGTGCAAGCCCAACGCTCATTTTGTTTCCCCCAGCTGCTGCACGAGGCGGTGACACGGCGGACACGATGCGGACACGATGCGGTGACGCTGCGGCTGTGTGGCCATGGCTGATGGCTTCCCACTGTCTCGAGCGCCGATGGCTTCCCGCTGTCTCGAGCGCCGATGGCTTCCCGTTACCTCGAGCGACGATGGCTTCCCGCTGTCTCGAGCGCCGATGGCTTCCCGCTGTCTCGAGCGCCGAGCCGAAGGCGAGGCGCGAGGGG
>CAVGQQ010000070.1:0-15711 GCA_963631525.1 bacterium | reverse complement strand
GTGTATAATGTTGAAAAGTATTTAGAGCAATGCCTGGACAGTATTTGTGCTCAGACGATGAAGGATATTGAAATCATATGTATTGATGATGGTTCAACAGATAACAGTGGAAAAATTTTAGATAATTATGCAATCGCGGATTCACGTATACACGTAATACATAAAGAGAATTCCGGATATGGAAAGAGTATGAATGTAGGATTGAGCCATGCAGAAGGGCAGTATATAGCAATCGTGGAAAGCGATGATTTCGTAGAAAAAGATATGCTTGAACAGTTATATATGGCTGTCCAAAAAAGTAATGCGGACATTATTAGAGGCAGATATTACAGATATTATGCAGGACAGGATAAACTCGGGAAATTATACGAGGGTATACCATATGAGCAGAATGTTACAGTAGAAGAATGTCCGAAATTACTTGAGGTGGCAGAAACTATATGGACAGGCATATATAAGGCATCCTATCTAAAAGAGAAAAAGATTATGTTTCACGAAACAGAGGGCGCATCGTTTCAGGATATATCGTTTGCATTGCAATGCTGGCTGCATGGCGGAACCGCATATTTTATTGATGTGCCAGTTATACATTATCGTATTGACAATCCAAATTCATCTATGAAAAATCCTAAGAAAATATTTTGTGTATTTGACGAATATACATGGGTAGAAGAATTGTTCAAAGATGCCCTTTGCACAGACAAAGTGATTAGTGACAGTTTTGTTGCAACAAAATATCGAGATTATCTCAATCATTATGCCAGAATTGGTGAGCAGTATCAGTATGCGTTTCTTATGAGATTGGAGCGTGAAATACAAGAAGACAATCAGAACAAGCGTATAGAAAGGACGGCGTTTTCGCCAACTGTCTGGGATTGCGTTGATACGATTGAAAAAGACAGGAACTTGTTTTTTGCAAATACATCTAAAAATAAATCAGATACGCGACTGCAGTATTGTGACATTATGAATCATAAACTATATCAGAATGCCTTTTTTGAGGCGATGAAGCAATATCAGGGCGTTATTGTTTATGGATCAGGTGTTGTTGGGAAAAAACTTGTCGCTAAGCTTGAAAAATATGGTTGTAAAAATATAATCTTTGCTGAATCCAATAAAGCGCCAGAAAAAGATCAGTGTATGGGATACAAGGTAGAATCAATTGATGCACTACAGGATAAGAAAAATGATTATATAGTTATACTTGCTGTAACAGAAGAAAAACAATATGATATGTATTTGAATCTGAAGAAATTAGAGTTTCCATATATTTTGAGGATCGATGAGATAATCAAAATATATATTGATTCATAGAGATATACCGTTTATGTGAGGAAAATCATGCAAAGTAATCTGATAAAAGAAATCCCTAAGGGCTTACTTGGGTGGTATCAATTTAATAATGAGGATAATATTCTTTTGGTTGGCTCAGAGTGCCCGGAACTTGGAGAATTGTTTGAGCAGTTACATAAGCAACAGAAAATTGCAGATTTTGCATGGGTAAAGAATGATGTTGAATTGAACCGACGTGGTTCTGATGCAACGTATAGCGTGATTGTGTCTGTTAAAACGATGGAAACACAGAAAGATCCAGTTGCGTTTTTAAAGTGCTTAAGACCGTTTCTGAAACCGCAGGGTAGATTGCTGTTGGGGGTGAATAATCGGTTTGGAATTCGATATTTTTGTGGGGACAGAGATCCGTACACAGGACGGAATTTTGATGGCATTGAGAATTATAGAAGATGTGCTGTTAAGAAAGAGGATGTTCTGGATGGACGGATGTATAGCTGGGAGGAACTACACTGTATTTTAGAAGAAGCAGGCATAAAAACACAGAAATATTTTTCTGTATTTCCTGATCTGGAGCAGCCATCGTTTGTATTTTCGGAAAAGTTTATGCCAAATGAAGAATTAAACATACGGGTATTTCCAATGTATAATTCTCCAGATACCGTGTTTTTGGAAGAAGAATATCTGTATACAGATCTTATTAAAAATGGCATGTTCCACAAGATGGCAAATGCATTTTTGATTGAAGGATATGTAGAGAACAGCATACATGGATCGGATGTCCTTCATGTCACGATGTCATTGGATAGAGGGCGGGAAGATGCGTTATATACAATTATTCATGAAAATGAATGGGTAGAAAAGAAAGCTGTTTATCCAGAGGGCGTATTGCGTTTGCAACAGCTATTCTTGCATATGGAAGATTTAGAGGCACATCAGTTATCTGTGGTGCATGGTGAAATCAGTGGTGATTCTTATCGAATGCCGTTTATTAAGGCAGAGACGGCGTTGGAATATCTTCGACGTTTGTCGCAGATGAATGAAGATGTATTTGTTGAAGCAATGGATGAATTTTACAATTGCATTCTTCAATCATCGGAAAACTACTTAGTTTCTGTGAATGGAAAAGATATTGTGTATTTGAAAAATGGGTATCTGGATTTAATCCCATTGAATTGTTTTAGAAAAGATACATCGTATCTGTTTTACGATCAGGAGTTTTGTATGCCGGATTGTCCAATCGGTGTAGTGATTGTTCGTTTTATTGACATTGTATATAGTGGCGATTATAAGCTGCAGCAAGTTCTGCCAAGGGAATATTTTTATAACAGATATGGTATTTTGGAAGACGCGGAAATGTATCGCCGCACTGCAAATGACTTTCTTCGAACACTCCGAAAAGAAAAGGAGTTGCGCCTGTATCATGAAAAATACCGCCGCAACCCAGAAATCGTCAATGCTAATCGACAGCGCATGAACTACTCCGAGGAAGAATACCTGCGCAAATTTGTTGATATCTTCCGTAACTTGGGAGACCGGAAGCTGATTCTTTTTGGATCTGGTGCATTTACAAAGCGGTTTATTGCCATGTATGGAAAATCTTATGAGATTGCGTACATTCTGGACAACAATGAGAGCCGCTGGGGGCAGCAGCTGGATGGATATGAAATCAAGCCACCAGCGTATTTGCAGGAGATTTCGAAGGAAGAGTATAAGGTTTTGATCTGTATTAAGAATTATTTGTCGGTGGCGAAGCAGCTGGAGACGATGGGGATTACAGATTATGGAATCTTTGATACAAGCCGCTCTTATGTAAAGCCAGTATATAGGCGGGAATCAATTGATCCAAAGACAGATTCAGGAGCAAATACGAAAAGTGATGACGTCAAAAAAATAGAAAAGAAGAAATACCATATCGGATATGTTGCTGGTGTATTTGACATGTTCCATACAGGACATGTGCGTCTGTTACAGAGAGCCAAGGAGCTATGTGATTATCTGATTGTGGGTGTGGTATCGGATGAAGATTGTTACCGGCAGAAGAACAAATACCCGGTGATTTCCTGTGAGGATCGTGTTGAGGTTATCAAGGCGTGTCGGTATGCAGATCAGGTGGAAGCACTTCCGACAGGTTTTGGTGGAATTCGGGATGCCTATAAAATGTTCCAGTTCGATGTGCAGTTTTCGGGGGACGATCATGGAGAGGATGGAGGCTGGCTCGCGGAGAAGGAATATTTGAACAAGCATGGAGCAGACCTCGTATTCTTTGACTACACAAAGGGAATCAGTTCTACAGAGATTCGAAAGAAATTAGAAAGGTAGATAAATCATGAAGATAGTTTGTTCACCAAAAGGAATTGTAGATGTAGATCGTCCAAAACAGGGTATCATGGATATTGCAAATGCTGGATTTGAGGATCAGGGTGTGATCTGTGGACTTTCTGAGGATGAGACGGATGTGTGGGGCGATGCGGCATGTGAGTATCGGATTGTTGAGCCAATAGTGGAGGATGTGGAAAAAGATGCGCTATGGACAGTCAACCGCGAATATTATCTGTCGTTGGTCGATGAAGCGAGAATGCGGAATGTGAAGATCTTACTGAAAAACATGTGCCGGAACGTCGGTGGACATTTAATACGGGGCGTATGCTCGGATGCGTCGGAAGCGGTTGCATGGGTAGACGCATTGAATGCGGAAGCAGGAGAAGAACGCTTTGGATTCTGTGTGGATATGGGAGTCTGCAATGTATGCGGACAGAATCTGAATGAATATATTACACCGATTGGAAACCGGGTAAAAGCGGTGATCTTGCAGGATGGAAATGGAAATGAAGCGCAGGCGCTACTCCCGTTTACCGCGGCGAATAAGAAGTCTTCGCGGACAGACTGGCTTGGGGTGATTCGCGGGTTAAGAACGATTGCATTTGATGGGATTCTTGTTCTGAATCTGGAAGATACGGCAGCTGCCGTATCACCGTTACTACGTCCTGCGTTGCTGCAGTATGCGAAACAGATTGCAGATTACCTGAAGTGGCAGATTGAGATCGAAGCGACACTTGCCCGATATGAAAGCCGTGTGCTGTTCGGAGCAGGAAATATGTGCCGGAATTATCTGAAATGCTATGGCGAGAAGTATCCGCCGCTGTATACCTGTGATAATAACCCGCATTTGTGGGGAACCAAACTGGATGGATTGGAGATTCATGATCCGGAGGATTTGAAGAAACTGGACAAAGATACCGCAGTCTTTATCTGTAACATCTATTACCGGGAGATTGAGCAGCAACTTCGGGATATGGGACTTCAGAATCCAATTGTTTATTTCAACGATGAGTATTTACCGCAGTTCCATTTTGAACGATTGAAGGACGAAGGGAGAAAATAATGCTTGGGATTGGTGTACAAAGCAAAAATGTAGTAGAGGATCAGTGCCCGGAAAAAGGATTTCGTATGTTGAGGGAAGCTGGATTTTCCTGTGCTGATTTTAGTCTGAATAGTTATCTTACTAACACGGATTTATATGCGGGAAAGGTAAATGCATTTTTTGGTCAGTCGATTTCGGAATTAGAGCAGTTTTTCTTGGCGCATAAGGAAGGCGCGAAGAAGGCGGGAATCCGGATCAATCAGATGCATATGCCATATCCGATTTATATTCCGGATGGCAAGAAAGAAATCAATGATTTTCTGTGGAATGAAGTGGCAGTTAAGAGCATGCAGATCTGCCACTTCTTAGAATGTAAAAATATTGTCGTGCATGGGTTTAAACTGGCGCGGTTCCTTGGCTCTGAGGAGGCAGAATGGAACTATACCGAACGTTTTTTGGATACGATTGCGCCTCTGGCAAAGGAGATGGGGATCACGATCTGTATCGAGAACCTGTATGGTGGAATCGGCGGACATCTGCTGGAAGGCCCTTGCTGTGATGCCAGAAAGGCGGCTGCGCGGATAGACCGGATGAACGAGCGATATCAGGCGGAGGTGTTAGGATTTTGCTTTGATACCGGACATGCAAATCTGGTCGGGCTTGATTTTGAAGATTTCCTGACAACGCTTGGTTCCCGGTTGAAGGTTCTGCATATCCATGACAATGATGGAGTGGCTGATCTGCATCAGATTCCGTTCACTTTCACGAGAGCGCGTGAAAATGTGACTTCTACCGATTGGGAAGGATTTATCCGGGGATTGCGTAAGATTGGCTTTGATCAGGTGCTCAGCTTTGAGACCGCGCCTGTTCTCACGGCGTTTCCGCAGGAACTAAAGGCGCAGGCACTCACGTTGATTGCACAGATTGGCGCGTATTTTGCAAAAGAAATAGAAGACTGAAATATTTTTCTTGGTAAAAATATCTAAATAAGAGATTTTTTCGATAGCAAAATATTTAAATAAGAGACTTTTTCGATGGTTATTGTTGACGCAATAAATTTGACTTGTTAAAATATAAATAAAATAACAGGATTGCTAGGAGGCGATTGTATGTTGATGCGTAAAGCCATGCATACCTTGTGTGAGTGGAAAGCAAAAGAAAATCGAAAAAGCCTTGTGATAAGCGGTGCAAGACAGATTGGAAAAACATATATTGTCAGGGCATTTGGAAAAGAATCGTATGAGTCTTTTGTTGAATTGAATTTTATTGAAAATCCAGAATATAAAGCGATTTTTGAGGGCGGATTGGATGTTGATTCGTTGTTGCTTAATTTATCGTTATATATGCCTGATGCGAAATTTATTCCGGGAAAGACATTGATCTTACTAGATGAGATACAGGAATGCTCGGAGGCTGTTACGTCTTTGAAGTTTTGGACACAGGATCAGCGATATGATGTGATTGCAACAGGATCTGGACTTGGGATGAATTATAGACAGGCAAGTTCTTATCCAGTTGGAAATGTAGAATATATGAATATGTATTCTTTAGACTTTGAAGAATTTCTGTGGGCAAACAATGTGTCTCAGGATGTGATAGAAAAGGTTCGGGATTGCTTTCAAAAACGTTTGCCGGTACCGCAGGCAATTCACACGAAACTGCTGGATTATCTGCGGCGCTATATGGTAATAGGTGGAATGCCGGAGGTTGTAAAAACATATATAGATACGAAAAATCTGAAAGATGTGGATGATGTGCAGAGAAGGTTATATCGTGATTATATTGTTGACATTGCCCATTACGCATCCCCTGACATTCAAATCCGTGCAGAGAAATGTTATCGTTCCATTCCGGCACAATTAACGAAGGAAAATCATAAATTTCAATATAGTCAAGTGGAATCGAAGGGAACGGCACCTAAATTTGGAGATAGCATAGATTGGCTTATCAATGCCTATATGTTAAAACCGGTTTATAATGTCAAAAGAATAGAATATCCATTGGAAGCATACAAAGAAGAAAATAATTTTAGAATGTATACAACCGATATTGGACTTCTTATGGCTGGCTTTGACTTTGCATTAAAAAAAGCATTGATCGAGGACGGTGCTATGGAAGAGAAAAGCAAGAATATTATGCTTGGAACAGCCAAGGGTGGTCTATACGAAGCGTTGGTTGCAGATTTCCTAATCAAAAAGGATATAGAGAGAATATACTTTTATAAAGATGTTAAGTCTACAATGGAATTAGAATTTCTGATTACAAGTGAGGAAGGAATTGTTCCTGTAGAAGTAAAAGCGGGTAGAAAGAAGGCAAACTCACTGAATAAAATATTAGAGTCAGGCATATGCAAATATGGCTTCAAACTGTCATCGCAAAATGTTGGAGTGACTGGAAATAAAATTACAATGCCTTTATATATGTTGATGTTTGATTTATAGAAAAAAGCGATTTATACATTTGCGTATAAATCGCTTTTTGAGTTCTTTTATACAATCATATTCTCCTGCAGAATCGTATCTGCCTCGACATCAACAGCCAATGTTTTTCCAATGATTTCATTCATTTTTTCAGGTGGGATTCCCGTGCCGGGACGCTTGTAAGTAAGCATCTCTGGCGTGAGGATTGCGCCTTTTTTGATGTCGCAGGTGGTGACGATTGAACGTCTGGCATTGGAGCGGGCGGATGCCTCGGAGTCCAGACATTTCAGATCATAGCTGCCGCGCAGAGTGTCAATGAATTCGATTCCTTTCAGGATCTTTCTTGCATCATCCGGGTCCATCGCGTGATAGTGGTCGTTGCCCTTTAGTGTTTTATCCAATGTAAAATGCTTCTCTACGATGACAGCTCCAAGGTTGTATGCCGTTTTGATTACGTCGGCGCAGGCATCCGGTTTCGTGTGATCCGAGTAACCAATGAGGATTGGAGAACCGTTTTTGTCTGCATAAATAGGATCTTCTGCGTAGCTTTTTTTCAAAGAAGTGATCTTGTTCAGGTTTGCATGTTCGTAAGGTGTCGGATATTCCAGTACGCAGTGAAGCAGCGCGATTGGCTGGTCGTTGACACTTCGAACCATAGAAAGGGTACGGGTAATCTCGTCTTCGTTGGAAGCACCGACAGAGATTAACATAGGTTTGCCTTTTCGTGCCTGATATTCGACAAATGGCAGATTGTTCAGATCGGACGACGAAATCTTGTAGACATCCATCATGGAATCCAGATAATCTGCGGAAGCAAGGTCAAAGGCGGTTGACAAGAATTCGATTCCAAGCATATCACAGAATTCCTTTAATTCGCGGTATTCCGCTTCTCCGAAATGGTCAAATTTCTGGAAAAGTTCATATTGCGAAGTGGTTGGTTCCTCTGTGGTATCCCAATAAGATGGGGAAGCTTTTGCTGCCAGTGTGCCAGCTTTATAACTCTGGAATTTTACAGCGTGGATACCGGAATCTTTCGCTTCTTTAATCATCAGCTTTGCGGCATCCATCAAAGGAATGTTAAACTTAGTTGCAATATCATAATAATTTACACCGATTTCGGCAATCAGGACGAATTTTCCTGCCAGCGCGCGATCAATAATTGTACTCATATAGAATCCTTTCTGTGCATTGCACCATGCGGTTGTACTCTTCGGGTTTATCTGCTAAAATTATAGCAAGAGTAACGTGATTTCGCAAATGTTTGCGAGCAAAAATAAGGAGGCAAAAGATGGTATTGGCAATTATCCCAGCGCGTGGCGGCTCCAAGGGAATACCGAGGAAAAATGTGCGGCTGATGCACGGGAAACCTTTGATCTATTATTCGATTCAAAATGCACTTTCGTGTTCCTATATTGATGATGTAGTGGTATCTTCCGATGATGAAGAAATCCTGAGTATCGCAGCGATGTATGGCGTAAAAGCGATGAATCGTGACAGTGCACTGGCACAGGATGCAGTCACATTGGACCCGGTTATCTATGATGCAGTGCTTCGGATGGAACAGGAGACCGGAAAGCAATACGATGTGGTCGTAACATTGCAGGCGACCTCACCCCTCCTGACGGTGGAAACATTGGATGGCGCATTGAAATCATTTTTAGAAAGTGATTTTGATACCTATATCAGTGCAGTGAACAAACCGCATCTTTCATGGACGACGAAGGATGGTAAATGTGTTCCGAATTATGAGAAACGTCTGAACCGCCAGCAGCTTCCGCCAAATTTCTTGGAAGCGGGTGCATTTTTGATTACCAGACGGGAATGTATGTCAGAAAATAACCGGATTGGAGCAAATGCGTCTGTCTACGAGATGCCGGAGAAAGAGGCGATTGATATTGACAGCTATGCTGATTGGATCGTATGTGAGCAGGAACTGTCGAAGAAACGTATCTTATTCCGTGTCGATGGATATCGGGAACTGGGCATGGGACATATCTATCGCTGCCTGACGCTTGCGTACAGTCTGACGGGACATGAGATCTTATTTGTGACGCGGGAAGACCGGAAAGAGGGCTATCAGAAATTACTGGATTCCCATATGCATGTCCAGTCGGTTGGCAATGATGAGGAATTTTATGCACTTGCAGCAAAGTGGCATCCGGATGTGATTGTCCATGACTGTCTGAACACCGAACGGGAATATATCCTGCAGTTAAAACAGCTTGCAAAGCGCGTTGTGACATTGGAGGATATTGGCTCCGGTGCGGATGTGGCAGATGCAACGATCAATGCATTGTATGAGGACGACAGTAAAGGCGAAAATTACTATTGGGGTGAAAAATATGTTTGCCTCAAGGACGAATTCCTGATCGCGCCTTGTGCAGAGTACCATGAGCAGGTAAAGAAGGTAGTTGTGTTATTCGGCGGCAGCGATCCTTCGGATTTTACTTATCGTGCGTACAATCTGGCGAAAAAAATGCACGCGGAATTCCCACAGATTAGCTTCCAGTTCGTACTTGGCGCCGGCTATGACAACCGCATACATAAGCTGGCGGATGATGAAGTTTGTAAGATAAAGGTTGTAACGGATATCAAGCGCGTGAGTGATGCCCTGTCCGATGCGGATCTGGCAATCACCTCACAGGGAAGAACGGTGTATGAGCTTGCGGCGATGGGCGTTCCCGCCATTGTTCTGGCACAGAATGAGCGCGAGACGAAGCATACCTTCGCACAGATGCACAATGGTTTCTTGAATCTTGGTATGGGAAATCAGGTGAGCGATGAGACACTGGAAAAGACGTTCCGGTTTGTCGTAGAGACCCCGCAGATCCGTGCGGAAATGCGGAATCTTATGTTGTCGCATGATTTGCGCAAGGGAATCGAGCGTGTGAAACAGCTCATTTTGATGGATGAATAATCAATATTTATTATAATTTACAGCGGGTAATGCCTTCTAATGCAGGAGCGTAATTGCCCGCTTTTTGATAATAGGAAATGGCATTTTGTTTATCACCTAGACATTCTAAGATCACGCCCACATTGTAAAAGGCAGAATATGAATTGACCCCATCTACAACACTGGTTGGAAGTTGAGTTGCGGAGAGGAAGCTTTCGATTGCCTTCGAAAACTGTGCGTTGTTCATATAGATCAAGCCGAGGACAAATAGGTAATCTGCATCCCCTTTGAAATCATCATAGACTGCTTCTAACATAAGGGCATCCGCAAACCGTTTCGTATTGATCAGACAGTAGCCGTAGAGATTGATGATACTGTGCACATAGCTGAGTCTGGTGTCCAGCGGTAATTCCATCGCCCGTTCAAAATAAGGAATCGCCTGCTCGTACTGCTTGGAATAAAAATAAGAATTTCCAATCTGGTAAAGTGTGTAAGGATCGTCCGGCTGTGCTTCTAATTCCTGTAGTAAAAGTTTGAGGTTCCGGTTTGCCTTTTCGGTTCGGTATGCTTCATTTCCCTGATAGCCGACATGGGTGACATACACGGGTGCATCAAAATATTTTGGCTGTGTGGATGCGTCCAATGGGACAATCTGCTCGTGAATCCGTCCTTCAAAATGGTATAATTTGCGGGAGAAAAGACGCGCAATCGGTTCGGTGCTGCTCATTGTCTGTCCATCGCTTTCGTATAAGCTCTTGATGTGGATATGACCGATAGAAGCGGGCATCGCCTGTATCTGTTCCAACAGTTTCGGCATATCGAATGTATCGACAAACTCATCAGAATCTAAGAATAAAATCCAGTCATTCGTTGCTTTTTGTACCGCGAAATTTCGTGCGGCAGAAAAATCATCACACCATGCAAAATCATAAACACATGGGGTAACTGCAGACGCAATCTTCTTGGAGTCATCTGTAGAACCAGTGTCCACTACTACAATCTCACAGCCGAGATCTTTGATCCGTTCTAAACATATTTTTAAATTTTCGCATTCATTTTTTGTAATGATGCAAATAGATAGATTTGGCATGTTTTGTACGCTCCGTTTTAAAATTAATTATTATGAAAATAGCAGGGGATTAAATAATCCCGGCTGCTTTTAACATGGTCACAATTCTCACATCGTAACTGTGATACTCCGTCACTTTCTCGTATCCATTCTTCGCAATCTGTATCCGTTCATCATCATGCGCCAGATAATAATCGATTTTGGCGAGCATATCCGGGATGCTGTCGTAGAGGACGATATCTTCGTCCGGAACAAAAATCTCCGGGATTTCTGCCTGATAATTTGACAGTACAAAGCCGCCGCATGCCATCAGGTCGAAGATACGCAGAGGGAGGCCGGTTTTGATTGGGCGGTTTGTCATGTTCAGGTTGATCTTACTGCATTTGATGATTTGCGGCATCATGTTGTTAGAGTCCGCACCGCCGCGGCATCGCACATGTTTTAATGGCGAGGTATCGGTCAGCGTCCACAGATCAAAGTGATAGTTTACTCCCTGTTTCCGTAATTCTTCAAAATGAGCACTGATTGCATTGCAGGTGCGGATGCGTTCCTGTTCGGTGCATTTGTAGCCGAGATAGGTGTCGGCGACGATGCCTTTCACGTCTTCCACATAGTCTTCGCCAAGAGGTGCCCAATCGGCATATTTTTTGAATCCCTGCGCCCATTCGTCGGTGATGGAATCTTCTAACAGATTGTAGCCATAGACGTTTAACTGGGCGGCAATCAGACCGTCAACATAGCCACGCATCTCATCAGGCAGGTCTTTCTCAATCGGATTATAGCGGGTCTTCTCAGAGTATAGCGAACCGACAAAAGAGATATCGCAGTCGTAGCTGCGGTGCTCTTCCGCCGTGACTTTGATGGCATCGTAGGTTGGAACATCCGCGCCCATCGGCAGATGGAAGATACAATCCGGGTTGGCTGGAGAGAATTTCTCCCATTGCATACGATCTAAGACAAAGATCCGGTTGGTCGGGTAAGCAATCGTTTCTGAATAAAGCTGGAAGCTAGGGCAGTCGACCGTCCATGAAAGATAAGGGAGCTTAAACACTTTGCAGCAGCGTGCTACGATTGGCTGGAAATTGACAGAGAATACACAGGACGCATCCGGATTTTTCTGAATCAGATCCGCCAGTGCCTCCAGATAGCCTTTGTCGTAGTCAACGCTTTCGAATTTGCGATCCATCGTGATAACCGTAATGCCTAACCGCTGCATCGCATTTGTGATTCCCTTCTCACAGATGCTTCCCCATTTGCAAAAAATGATCTTCATAATTGTAGCTCCCCGCTTTCTTCCGAAGTAATATAGGAATATTATAATCGAGATGCAAGGGGGATGCAATGTGAAGATAAAAGAATAAATACAAAACCGGACGGTTCCCCAATCCGTCCGGTTTCTATGTAAACACACATTTGAAGTTATTGCTTTCGAACATCAATAACCCCAGCTCTCCTCCTGTCCAAGGGTGTTTGCCTCGGACAACTTCATCGTAGCATAAGTGGGCAAAAAAACAAGGGGTCTGGCACAATTGACGCTCTGGAGAGCATACTTTGAATTTTACTTAATAAAATTAAGTCAAAAATGACGATTTTCATCGCTTGACGCACTCATAGATGGTTGTTAAAATGGAAAAAGAAAATCAAATTTGAAACAAAATTTTGAAAAATATAAGATGATTTGAATGGAAAGGATACCGAAAATGAAATTTTTTGTAACAGGTGTAAATGGACAGCTTGGTCACGATGTGATGAATGAGCTGAGCAAACGAGGACATGAAGGCGTGGGTTCCGATCTCGGAGAGACCTATGCAGGCGTGCAGGATGGATCGGCAGTTACGACAATGCCATATGTAAGTCTGGACATCACCGATCAGGCAGCCGTGAAGAAACAGATCATGGAGATCAAACCGGACGCTGTGATTCATTGTGCGGCATGGACAGCCGTGGATGCAGCTGAAGATGAGGACAAGCAGGCGACCGTAAAAAAGGTAAATGTGGACGGCACAAGAAACATTGCAGAAGTGTGCAAAGCGCTGGACTGCAAGATGCTGTATCTTTCAACGGATTATGTATTTGACGGACAGGGCACGACGCCTTGGGAGCCGGATTGCAAAGATTACAAGCCATTGAATGTCTACGGACAGTCAAAACTGGACGGAGAATTGGCAGTTTCTTCTATATTAGAGAAATATTTTATCGTGCGTATCGCGTGGGTATTTGGTTTAAATGGCAAGAATTTCATCAAGACGATGATCAATGTCGGCAAGACACACGATGAGGTACGCGTGGTCTGTGATCAGATCGGTACGCCGACGTACACGTATGATTTGGCGCGTCTGCTCGTAGATATGTGCGAGACCGAGAAATATGGTTATTACCATGTCACAAATGCGGAGCTTCCAGAGGGTGCTGAAGCAAATGGAGCCAAGACAGGCTATATCTCATGGTATGATTTCTGCGTGGAAATCTACCGTCAGTATGGACTTTCTACGAAGGTAACGCCAGTTACCACAGCAGAGTACGGACTTAGCAAGGCGGCAAGACCATATAACAGCCGCCTGGACAAGAAGAAGCTTGTAGAGAATGGTTTCGAGCCACTTCCAGTCTGGACAGATGCAGTAAGCAGATATTTGAAGGAAGCAGATATTTAATAGAAAAATCAAATCCTCCCAATGTTGCAGTGCAATGTTGGGAGGATTTTAAATCTTGGAATCTACAAATCTTCAGTTCTAAATGTTGTATAGCCTTCATAATAGTAGCTGTGGTCGATGCCTTTCATAAAGACTTCTCGGTTGTCTATTTCGTCGGTCAAAGCAGCGTTCAAAAGCACTTTAATCTCTACATCTTTTATAGGGCTGCGCTCCATCGCAAGCAGATAATCTTTCTTATCCACTTTGCTCCAGTCAACAATTTTCCCGATTTCGGTTTTGAGTATATGGTCAAGCCAGATACGTGCGCTTCGCCCGTTGCCTTCGCGGAAAGGGTGGGCAACATTCATCTCAACATACTTTTCTATTATTTCATCAAATGTTGATTGCGGCATTTTATCAATATTTGCAAGTGCCGTATCCAGATACATAAGCGGAGCAAAACGAAAATTCCCTTTTGCCATATTAACTGTGCGGATTTTTCCGGCAAAGTCATAAATGTCCTCAAAGAGATATTTGTGAATCTGTTGCAAAGTACTAAATTTACCTGCCGGAAGAGAGGCAAGAATGTTATTCTCAAACAATGCTATCGCTTTTTTCTTACTAATTAGTTCTTCCTCACGGGCGAGGTCGGCTGAGCTTGTCAGTCCCAATTTATTTTCAAGTGCCATAGCATACCTCCAGATTTGATAATTTTTATTAGCGGAGACGGCGGGATTTGAACCCGCGTGCCAGGTTCCCCCGGCCAACTGATTTCGAGTCAGCCCCGTTATGACCACTTCGATACGTCTCCAATCAAATTTATAATTACTATTTTACATCCGATTATATCCAGAATTCAAGAAAAATTGGTAAAACTTGAAGTTTTATTGCCTATATGCTACAATCCAAATATCTATGTATATCATTTAGTATAAAATTAATACGAGAAGAAAATATAATACTATTCTATACTAAATATAAGAAAGGAACAAAGGGAAATGGTAGAAAAATTTGGTAAAATTACAGTTGAGACATGTGAAGTTGATGGAGTAGAAATTGAAGGGTTAAAGGTAATTTCTCCTTCTGTATTTGGAGATGAGAGAGGCTACTTTATGGAGACCTATAATTATAATGATTTTGCGGCAGCGGGAATCAATCAGACATTTGTACAGGACAATCAGTCAAGTTCTAAGAAGGGTGTGTTACGAGGACTGCATTTCCAGATCAACTATCCACAGGATAAACTGGTTCGTGTAGTAAATGGAGAAGTATTCGATGTTGCAGTTGATCTTCGTGAAGGTTCTAAGACATACGGAAAATGGTATGGTGTGCGTCTGTCAGCAGAGAATAAAAAGCAGTTCTTTATTCCAAAGAATTTTGCTCATGGATTTATCGTGTTGTCTGAGACAGCAGAGTTCTGCTATAAGTGTACAGATTTCTATCATCCAAATGATGAGGGCGGGTTGCTCTGGTCAGATCCGGAAATCGGTGTAGAATGGCCGATGCCAGAAGGAATGACAAGCGATGATCTGATTATCTCAGAGAAGGATCATAAGTGGAATGGAATTAAAGATTACAGAAAATAATTTATTCATGAGTTGATTTAAAGTAGATGTTGTAGGAGATGTGGCATGAGTAAGAAAAAACTGATAGCTATTATTATTGGAATAGCTGTAGTTGCACTAATCAACATATTTATAATAAACAATTTTAGCCTTGATAATTCTAAATCCTCCGAGGTGTATTTGTGTTTGGATATACAGTCGGATAGAGCAGATAAGTATAATGTTTACTATTCCAGCACCAGTGACTTTTCGGATGAGCAGACAGCAGTGTATGATTATGCAAATGAGGGAGAATTAGCAAAAGTAAAATTTAAAATATCACTGGATCGGTATTTAAGAATTGATTTTGGAGAAAAAGAAGGGCAGACAGTAATATCAGCAGCAACCATTTCTAAGGGGAACAGAGATATAGATTGTATGTCTCTTTTGAACGATAAGAATAATGTGGTAGGAACCAGTAATATTACAGATTATTGC
>CAVGQQ010000069.1:0-16179 GCA_963631525.1 bacterium | reverse complement strand
TACGGATGTGTATCTGGAAGCAGTGGAAACTGCCCAGAACGAGAATGCGAAAACTAATTGGACTGGGAGTAGACAGCCACTATGCGGCAACAATCGCCAATGACCGCAAAGGATACTGGTTTAATGCCGGAAATAAAGCGGTAAACTGGGCGCTAAGGAAAGAAAGACTGATAAGCTGGGGCTACTATGATTTAGCGACAGCTTATCAGTCCATGCACGTCAACTATTGAAACCGCCGTGTACCGAACGGTACGCACGGTGGTGTGAGAGGACGGCGGCTAGTCACCGCCTCCTACTCGATGTCAAAGGATATTCGATTCCGGATATCATTCCATTTTTGAGAGAACATAGTGATGCAGAGACGTTGATCGTTCCGATCCTGAACATCTACGGAACCGGTGCGAAGCTGCAGCAGGAGCTGCCGGATGCAACCGTTGTGGATGGCTGTATCTATATTGCGGCGGAGATCAAGGAGCCGGGTGTGATCCTGCAGAAAGGCGATATCTTCCGCATCGTGTTTGGCGCGCGGAAGGGGCAGGAGCTTTGCCGGAAGATGTTTCTCCTAGAGCAGGAATTAAAGGCGGCAGGGATCGATGCGGTGCTTTCTGACCAGATCGAGCGGGATGCATTTCAGAAATACGCGTATGTGTCGCCGATGGCAGCCTGCGGTCTGTATTATGATGCGAAAGCAGAAGCGTTCCAGCGTGCAGGTGAAGAGCGGATGCTGCTGATCCGGTGCATGAAGGAAATCGACGCACTTGCAACAGCAATGGGAATCCCATTTTTAGTTGATATTGAAAAGACGAATCTGGATATTCTGGATGCGCTTGTGCCGGAGGCTTCCACCTCTATGCAGCGAGATATCTGGGCAGGAAAACCATCGGAAATCGATGGACTGCTGTATGAGCCGTTTCGCCTTGGAGAACAATATGGAGTAGAGATGCCGAACTACGAAATGATCGTGGAGGTAGTGAAGGAACGAAGGGAGCATGAAAGATGAAAGAAGTAAAATCACCAAAGCGTCCGTTGATCTTCTATTATGGAATCGTGCTGGTAGTATTGCTGGTGTTTAATTTATTTATTACCCCGATGCTGGCAGAGCGGCAGGTGAAGGAAGTTGACTACGGAACATTTATGAAGATGACCGAGGATAAGGATATCGGTCAGGTACAGATAGACAGCACACAGATTACATTTACAGATAAGGCAGAGAGCACGATCTATAAGACCGGACTTATGCCGGACGATGACCTGACACAGCGTCTGTATGACAGTGGAGCCAAGTTCTCAAAGGAAATCGAGACGACGACATCGCCGGTTATGAGCTTCTTGGTGTCTGTGTTACTGCCGCTTCTGTTGTTCTGGATTCTTGGAAGATTCCTTGCCAAGAAGATGGTGGAGCAGGCAGGCGGCAAGAATTCCATGATGTTCGGTATGGGTGGAAAGAGCAATGCGAAGGTATATGTGCAGTCCACCGAAGGAATTCATTTTACAGATGTTGCCGGTGAGGATGAGGCGAAGGAAAACTTAGCGGAGATCGTCGATTATCTGCACAATCCGACAAAATATACCGACGTTGGTGCGTCTATGCCGAAGGGGCTTTTGTTAGTCGGCCCTCCGGGAACTGGTAAGACAATGCTTGCGAAGGCGGTAGCCGGTGAGGCAAATGTACCGTTCTTCTCAATCTCCGGTTCGGAGTTCGTTGAGATGTTTGTCGGTATGGGTGCATCGAAGGTGCGTGATCTGTTCAAGCAGGCAAAGGAGAAAGCACCTTGTATCGTATTTATCGATGAGATTGATGCCATCGGTAAGAAGCGTGACGGCGGTAAGTACGGCGGCAACGATGAGCGGGAGCAGACCTTGAACCAGCTCTTAACAGAGATGGATGGATTTGAAGGTAACAATGGCGTTATCATTCTGGCGGCAACGAACCGTCCGGAATCACTCGATCCGGCACTGACCAGACCGGGACGTTTTGACCGACGGGTACCGGTAGAACTGCCTGACCTGAAAGGGCGTGAGGCAATCCTCAAGGTACATGCAAGAAAGATCAAGGTTGGCGATGATGTAGATTTCCATACGATCGCACGTATGGCATCGGGTGCGTCAGGTGCTGAGCTTGCGAATATCATCAATGAGGGCGCACTTCGTGCCGTCCGTTCGAACCGGACATTTGTGACCGAGGCAGATCTGGAAGAAAGTGTCGAGGTTGTAATCGCCGGTTATCAGAAGAAGAATGCGGTGCTTTCCGATAAGGAGAAGAAGACGGTTGCATATCACGAGGTCGGACATGCATTGGTTGCGGCTTTGCAGAGCCATTCTGCACCGGTACAGAAGATTACGATCATTCCGCGTACATCTGGTGCACTTGGTTATACGATGCAGGTTGAGCAGGGCGATAAGTACCTGATGACGAAGGAAGAAATCGAGAACAAGATCGCAACTCTGACCGGTGGACGTGCCGCAGAGGAAGTGGCATGTGGAGAGATTACGACCGGTGCTTCCAACGATATCGAGCAGGCAACGAAGCTGGCACGTGCGATGATTACCCGTTACGGTATGAGCGATGAGTTCGATATGGTAGCGATGGAGACAGTGGAAAACCAGTATCTGGGTGGCGATACGTCCCTTTGCTGTTCCGCAGATACACAGAAGGAGATCGACCGGAAGGTTGTTGAACTTGTGCGCACACAGCATGAGAAGGCGAAGAAGCTGCTTGTCGATAACAAACGTCTGCTGGATGTTCTGGCGATGCACCTCTATGAGAAGGAGACAATTACCGGTGATGAATTTATGGAGATCCTGAACAAGGAAGGGGGAGCCGCTCTATGAAAAGACACACGGGCTATGGATGGCTGGAGTTGATTGAGGGTATCCTGCTTATCATCCTTGGAGCTTTGTCAATCATATCTCCGAGTGGTATTCTGCGTTGGATTACGATTTTTTATGGTGTGATGGCGACTGTGACCGGTATTACGGATATTATCTTCTATGCGAAGACCGAGCGTTACATCGGATTTGCGCCATGTATTGCGTTGGTCACAGGCGTGCTGAGTGTGATTACCGGTCTGGCGTTGATGTTATATCCGCATATTGGTGAGCTGGTTGTGACATTGCTGTTGCCATTATGGTTTATCGCGCACAGTATATCGAAGCTCTGTCACCTTGGTTATATCCGAAGCTTGTACAGAGGCCGATATTTTTACTTCACACTGTGCATCAATGTGATCGGTCTGATCTTGGGTGTCCTGATGATATTCTGGCCGCAGATCGCACTGTTCTCGGTTGCATTTTTGATCGGCACATACCTTGTGATATTAGGTGTGGACAGTGTGATATCCGCATGCAGTAAACTTGGTCGGGACTGGTAAATGATTTGTAAAAAAAGTAAGCACATTTCTTGTATTAAAATACATAATTATGCTATACTTTTCTTTTAAAAAATTTATATAAACATGCAAGGAGGAAGCAGATATGTCAAATATTTTTAAGAAGATTAATGGAAAGAAAACAGGAATTTTTGCAGCAGGAGTATTATTTGGAACAGCAGGAATCAAGCTTTTGACAAGCCGTGATGCAAAGAAGGTTTACTCACATGGTACAGCCGCTGTCCTTCGTGCAAAGGACTGCATCATGAAGACTGTGACCACTGTACAGGAGAATGCAAGCGATATCTATGCAGAGGCAAAGCAGATTAATGCAGACCGTGAGATTGAGGCAGAAGCACAGGTAATCGAGGACGAAGCAGAAGCAGAGGAGCAGGCGACAGAAAATGAAATTTGTGATTAAACATGAGATACGAGGCAGAATTCGTTTTCGTGTTGCACAGAAGAACATGTCGTACCGGGAAGCTGATATCCTTCAGTATTATCTTGACAGCATGAAACATGTCAGTTCTGCGAAGGTAAATCATTCGACCTGTGATGCGGTTGTCTGTTACGAGGGAAGCCGGGAAGCGATGATAACAGCGCTCCGACGGTTTCATTATGAGACGGCAGATGTGCCGGAATCCTATCTGGCAAATTCTGGCAGACAGGTGAATGAGGAGTACAAAGAGAAACTGGTAGACAAGGTTTTAATGCGATGCATCAACCGGATGTTTTTACCGATGCCGATCGCGAACACCCTGACTGCCATCCGTTCCGTAAAATACATCACGAACGGACTGAAAACATTAGCAAAACGAAAGATCGAGGTTCCGGTTCTGGATGGCACGGCAATCGGTGTGTCTGTATTCCGTGGAGATTTCCAGACGGCAGGTTCTATTATGTTCCTGCTTGGAATCGGTGAGATCTTAGAGGAGTGGACACACAAGAAATCCGTTGGTGACCTTGCACGGAGCATGTCCCTGAATATCGGAAAGGTCTGGTTGAAGAAGGACGGACAGGAAGTGCAGGTACCAGCAGAGTTGATTCATGTGGACGATGAGATTGTGATTCATGTCGGAAATGTGATTCCGTTTGATGGAACGGTTGTCGATGGAGATGCAATGGTTAATCAGGCATCTATGACAGGAGAACCTTTACCGGTACATAAGCAGGTAGATTCGTATGTCTATGCAGGCACGGTGCTGGAGGAAGGTGAGCTTTGTATCCGGGTACGTCAGGTTGGCGGTTCGAGCCGGTATGAGAAGGTTGTCACGATGATCGAGGAATCCGAGAAGCTCAAATCTTCTCTGGAGAGTAAGGCATCCCATCTGGCAGACAAGCTTGTACCATATACATTACTTGGCACGGCAGCAACATATCTTTTCACACGGAATGTAACGAAAGCATTATCCGTACTGATGGTTGATTTCTCCTGCGCGTTGAAGCTGGCAATGCCGATTTCGGTATTATCTGCAATCCGGCAGGCGAGCAAGTCAAGTATCACGGTGAAGGGCGGCAAGTTCTTAGAGGCGATGGCGGAAGCAGATACGATCGTATTTGATAAGACCGGAACTCTGACGAAGGCAACGCCACGTGTGGTAGATGTCGTATCGTTCTGCAACGAGAACAGCGATGAACTGCTGCGGATCGCCGCATGTCTGGAGGAGCATTTCCCTCATTCGATGGCACGTGCAGTTGTCGATGCGGCAAGCGAAAAGAATCTGGTACATGAAGAGGTTCACTCGAAGGTGTCCTATATTGTGGCACATGGTATTTCTACTACGGTAGAAGGAAGAAAGACAATTATCGGCAGCTATCATTTTGTATTTGAGGATGAGGGCTGCGTGGTTCCGGAAGGTATGCAGGAGAAGTTCGATGCATTGCCGGAGGAATACTCACATCTGTATATGGCAGTGGAAGGACGACTGGTTGCAGCAATCTGTATCGAAGATCCAATCCGTGATGAGGCAGCCGATGTGATCCGGACGTTGAAAGAGCTTGGCTTTGCGAAGATCGTTATGATGACCGGAGACAGTGAGCGGACAGCAAGTGCGATCGCACGGAAGGTTGGCGTGGATGAGTATTATTCCGAGGTACTTCCAGAAGATAAGGCAAGCTACGTGGAGTGTGCGAAGGCAGAAGGCCACAAGGTAATCATGATCGGTGATGGTATCAATGATTCGCCGGCGCTTTCGGCAGCGGATATCGGTATTGCGATCAGCGATGGTGCAGAGATTGCACGGGAAATCGCGGATATTACTGTTGGAGCAGATAACTTGAATGAACTGATTACATTGCGGAAGATCAGTACCGCGTTGACAAGACGAATCCGTCGGAATTACAGAACAATCGTCGGATTTAATACCGGACTGATCGTGCTTGGTGTGGCAGGTGTGATCCAGCCGACAACCTCGGCGTTGATGCACAATACGTCGACACTGGCAATTGGACTGCATTCGATGAAGGATCTTGTATTATAAAAATGAAAAAAGGAAACGTCAGGCAGATGAACATGCAGGTGACAGGAATGTAGCTGCATTTCATCGATATCTGCTTGACGTTTCTTTTTTTATTCTCTATAATATAACAAAAGCTACATAACAAATGTTATAAAATAAACATGGAGGACATTATGCCAAGGGCAACAAAGTATCTAAAGGAAGATATCATAGAGGCGGCGTGTGCTGTCGTGAAGAAAGAAGGGTTATCTGCGATCAATGCACGGCGGGTAGCGAAAGAGCTTGGATGTTCAGTTCAACCGATCTTCTATCAGTTTGAGAATATGGAGGACTTAAAGCAGGCGACGATCTTACACATCCAGAAGATATACCAGTCGTATATGATCGAAGGTTCCAAGGAAGAGTTGGCGTATCGAGGCATGGGACTTGCGTATATCCGGTTCGCGAAGGATTACCCGGATTTCTTCAAGATATTATTTATGGGAGATTCGAAGATCTCTCCGACAGAATTTATCGAGAAAGACAACATGGGGAATCAGGTCTTAGAAAAGGGCGCAGAATTCACCGGGTATGACATGGCAGAACAGGAAGCATTTCATCTGAAGGTGTGGATTTTCACACATGGAATCGCCAGCATGGTTGCAACGGGAACCGTCGCATTTACGGAGGAACAGATTGAAGAACTGCTGACGGACACGGTAAGACAGATGAAGATCGGAAGCATGTATGATAATGAAAAGGAGCGTGGAAGATTAAAATGAGCGCAGTCGTAGAAGTAAAGAATCTGACAAAGGAATATAAACAGAAGAAGGCAGTCGATGATCTGTCGTTTGAGATCGGACAGGGAGAGATCCTTGGTCTGCTTGGTCCAAACGGAAGTGGAAAATCGACAACGATCAACTGCATCCTCTCGCTGTTAAAATACAGCGCAGGAAGTATCAAAATCTTCGGTGAGGAGATGACGCCGGATGCCTATAAGATCAAGCGGGATATCGGTGTGATCTTTCAGGAGGTAGCGGTGTTTCAGGAGCTTACGGTCTATGAGAATATTGATTATTTCTGTGGACTGTATGTGAAGGACAAACAGGAGCGGAAGAAGGATATTGAGGATGCAATCGCGTTGGTCGGACTGGACGAATTCCGCAAATATTATCCGAAGCAGTTGTCGGGCGGTCTGCTCCGGCGATTAAATATCGCGTGTGGTATTGCGCACAAGCCGAAGCTGATCTTCTTAGATGAGCCGACGGTTGCAGTCGATCCGCAGAGCCGGAATAACATTTTGGATGGAATCAAGAAGCTGCGGGATGATGGCGCGACAATCTGTTACACGACACATTATATGGAAGAAGTCGAGATCCTGTGTGACCGGATCATCATATTGGATAAGGGAAAGATCATTGCGCAGGGAACGTCTGACGAGTTAAAGTCACTTGCGAAGATCGAAGAGAAGGTCACGGTCGAGACGAAGCATTTCAAACCGGAATTCTTGGAGAAGCTGCAGGCGGCACCGAATGTCGACAAGGCAGAATATGCCGACCATCAGCTTGTGATTACCTATAAGAGCGGAAAAAATAACGTGGCGAAGCTGATCGAGGAACTGAGTGCGGCGGGGATTACATGCAACAAGATCTTCTCTGAGCGTCCGACGCTCAACGATGTGTTCCTGGAGCTGACCGGAAAGGAGCTTAGAGACTGATGTTTGGACATAACTTTAAGTATACCTTCAAAGTCCTGATGCGAAGCCGGATGCTTCTGTTCTGGACATTTGTATTCCCACTCGTGCTTGGCACGATGTTCAAGCTTGCATTCTCCAACATTGAGAACAGTGAGAAGTTGAAAGTGATCCCGATTGCGATTGTCGATAACGAGGATTTTCAGGGGAACGAAGCATTCCGCCAGACATTTGCGACTTTGAGCGATGAATCAAGCGATGAGCAGATGTTTGACACGGTGTATGTGTCGAAGGATGAAGCGGATACGCTGCTTTCGGATGGAGATGTCGATGGCGTGTTGTATATGAACGGTGAGGAACCGGAAATCTGGATTCATGAAAATGGCATTAACCAGACGGTGCTGCAATATGTGGTGGATGAGATCGTACATACCTCTGCAATTGTGGAAAATCGTGTGAGATCTTCAATCGAGCAGGGCGCTATGCCGGATATCGAGGCACTCTATAAAAATGTAATGGAAAATGTTGTGGGAGGAGAGTCGAACCTTGTCGATGCATCCCGCACGAACTTGAGCTATACGATGATCGAGTATTACACATTGATTGCGATGGCTTGCCTGTATGGCGGCATCCTTGGAATGATGGCGTTGAGCCGGAACCTGCCGAACATGGGGAATCTCGGAAAGCGTACAGCCATCGTTCCAATCAGCAAGGCAAAGACAATGCTTTCTTCGCTGCTTGCCGCATATTGCACGCAGTTGATCGGGCTTGCGATTCTGTTTGTGTATACGATCTTCGTGATGAAGGTCGATTACGGGGAGAATCTGCCATATGTAATCCTGCTGGCACTTGCGGGAAGTCTGGCGGGTCTGACGCTTGCCATCATGGTGACTACGGTTGTCAAGACCGGCGAGAATGGAAAGCTTGGAATCCTGATCGGAATCACGATGGCGTGCTGTTTCCTGTCCGGTATGATGGGAATTACCATGAAATATATCATCGAGAAGCATGTGCCGTTCTTGGACAAGATCAACCCGGCGGCAATGATCACGGATGGATATTATGCACTGTATTATTATGGCGTGGACAAGCGTTTCTGGATGGATGTAGCGAGTCTTGGAATCTTCTCTGTTGTGATGCTGCTTGTATCTGCACAGGGATTAAGGAGGCAGAAGTATGACAGTATTTAAGGCATTTCTGCATGTATTGAATAAATGTAAAGGCATGGTAATCATGTATACGGCGCTGCTGCTTTTGTTCGGTGGCTTGAACTCAAAAAGCGGGGATACCGCGAGCCAGTTTACTGCGGATAAGCCGAAAATCGCCATCGTGAATCAGGACGAAAATGTCGGAATCACGAAGAATTTTACGGATTATATTGCGGCGCACAGTGAGCTACAGGAACTGAAAAGCGAGGAGGCAATCGACGATGCGATCTTCTACCGGCAGGTCGCATTTGTAATCTATATTCCGCAGGGCTACCGGCAGGCGGTACTGGACGGTGAAAACCCGGAACTGAAATATAAGAGCTGCCAGTCGGCGGATGCGAGCTTCGCGCAGATGATGGTCGAGAGCTATCTGAGCATACAGCAAAATTACGTGGATGCTGCTCTGCAGGCGAATCCAGATGAAATGAATATTTCCCTGAATGAGGCGGCAGTCTGTGATGATATCACACAGACGCTGGAGCAGACGTCAAGCGTTCATGTGACAACGACACTTGATACAAACAGCATGTCGAAGGCGGCGAATTATTATAATTTTGCAAGCTACAGTCTGCTAGCCGGTGCAATCTTCGTGATTTGTCTGGTGCTTACGAGCTTTCAGGAGCTGCCGATCCGCAAGCGTATTACGATCAGCAGTATGAATTATAAGAAACACAATGCAATCCTGCTTGCTTCGAATCTGTTATTTGCAATCGCGTTATGGCTGTTCTATGGTCTGATCAGCTTCGTGATCGTTGGAAAGGCAATGTTCAGTGCGCAGGGTGCCATGTATCTGGCGAATTCATTCGTATTTACGTTGTGTGCCTTGACGATGGCATTCCTGATCTCCAGCATCTTCAACAACAAGGATGCAGTGAATGGAATCGTCAATGTCGTGGCACTTGGCTCGGCATTTCTGTGCGGTGCATTTATCCCGGTTGAATGGCTGCCGGATGGCGTGCTTGCCGCCGGACATATCTTCCCGGCGTACTGGTATATTCAGACAAACGAATATCTGAAGACACTGGAGACGGTGAGCGTTTCTGGGCTGAAACCGGTATTTATCAACATGCTGGCGATGGTTGGATATGGCGTGTTCTATATTATTGTTGCGAATATTGTGTCAGCGAAGAAAAGAGTAGTGGCGTAATTTTGATATTTTGTATATAATAAAGTTTAAATGCATAATTGATTTTGAAATGTAGTTCGGACGAAGAGAATATGTATTAGTAAAATATATAAGAATATTATGTACGAAGGAGAAATTATATATGGATAAGCAGATAGAACATACAAAAAAGGTCATAACGCTTGATGATAAAATAAAGGGGAAAAGCTATATTATTGATTTTTTGAGATTTATAGCTGCGGCATTAGTTATTTTCAGTCATGCTTACGCAGTCACAAATAGCGGTGACGATTGGCTTTTTGCGGTGTCGAGGCATGGAATTACATTCGGCGAATTGTCGGTTGCGTTCTTCCTGTTTGTCAGTGGCTTGTATGTGACAAAGAGTCTGCTCACGAAGAGAAATGTGCGGGGATATGTGACAGGGCGTTTGAAGCGGATTTACCCGTTATTTATTGCGGTCGTGGTTTTGACTGCGTTTGTGATGGGACCATTTATGACAAATCTTTCAGTTCAGGAATATTTAACATCAAAGCCTACATATACATATTTGCTATATTTAGTGATGATTCCTCGCTACAGTCTGCCAGGGGTATTTATAGGCAATCCGATGTCCATAGTTAATGGCTCCCTGTGGACGCTGATTCTGGAAATTATCTGTTATGGGATGCTCCTGATTGCATATAAGCTGGGATTGATGGATAAGAAAAAACTTCGTTTTCTGTCGATTTTGATTGTAGCTTGTATCGCGGTTATATTTGTCGTGAAATTACCTGTATTGTATCAGTTTGTTGCATATCTGCGCCCGCTATTCTGCTTTGTGAGTGGCGTCTGCTTTTATGTGTTCCGGGAGGAAATCCGGTTTACGTGGCAGTGGATAACTGTAGCGGGGATTGGATTTGTGATCTGTATTTTGACGAATTGCTACAGTCTGGCTACGATTGTGTTTTTGCCATATCTTCTTTGTGCGGTGATGGATAAGAAATCAGTATTTCTGCAGAAGATATCGGTTATCGGCAGATATTCATATGCAATGTATCTGATCGGATTCCCGATTCAACAGGTTGTCTATGCAACCGGACTTGGTACAAATGTATGGGCGAATACCTGTTATTCCCTGTTCTTCGATATAATCGGGGCGGTTATCCTGTATCATGCAATTGAAAAAAGATTTTGATTGTGAAAGGCGGTTTGGATACCGCCTTTTTGTTTGCTATGATGAAATGCAAACAAATGTTCACAAAAATCTTGCATCTAAGAACGTTTGTTCGTATAATGGAGCTATGAGTACAGAGATTACAAACAATTATATAGAAGAATATACAACACAGGAGAAGCTGCAGATTCTTGCGGATGCTGCCAAATACGATGTGGCATGTACATCGAGTGGATCGGATCGCCGGGGAAAGAAAGGAGAACTCGGCAATGCTGCGGCGTGTGGCATCTGCCACAGCTTTGCGTCGGATGGTAGGTGTATATCCCTGTTGAAGATTTTGATGACGAATCACTGCGTCTATGATTGCAAATACTGCATCAACCGCACAAGCAATGATGTGAAACGGGCGACCTTTACGCCACAGGAGATCTGCGAACTGACGGTCGAATTTTACAAGCGGAATTATATTGAAGGCTTGTTCTTAAGCTCCGGTGTTTTGAAGAATCCGACGTATACGATGGAGAAAATGTGCGAGACATTGCTTTTGCTTCGGACGAAATATCATTTTAATGGCTATATCCATGTCAAGACGATTCCGGGCGCATCCGATGAACTGCTTGCGGCAGCAGGATATCTGGCAGACCGTATCAGTGTGAATATGGAGCTGCCGACGGAGGAAGGACTGCGGACGCTGGCACCGAATAAGACGATGCAGACAATCTTAGATCCGATGGGGAAGGTGCGGAACACGATCGCGTCGCATCGGATGGCAATCGGGAAATCCGCGCATATGGAGCGAAGCAAGGGCAATCAGTTCCTGAAGCAGAGTATCTTCGGGACAGAGTCGAAGAAGCAGTTTGCAGATGGATTGCTGAAGGAGAAGGAAGCAGGGAAAATCGCTGCGGATGGTGTAGTAGTTCAGGAGTCTGCGAGTTCTTACGGAAGCAGGTCCGCTGTACAGGAAAGTGTTGCAGAATCAAACATTGTTACAAATGAAAAATTGGATGCAGGAAAAGAGGAAAAAGAACGGAAGGGTCGGTCAGGGAATGGAGAGACCATGCATGATCAGGCACAGTCTACGATTGAAACTTTGTCTGCGAAAATGAATGGAAAGATTCTGGATAGCGCCCTGACATGGGATAACGCATACCAGCTAGCACCGCTCGATATGTCGAAATTAAAGCGGCGGTTTGCACCGGCGGGGCAGAGCACGCAGATGATCATTGGGGCAACTGGCGAAAGCGATTATACGTTGCTGCAGACGACACAGCAGTTGTATCAGGGATTTGATTTGAAGCGTGTATTTTATTCCGCGTATATTCCGCTGAATGAGGATAAGGTATTGCCGCAGATTGGAACACCGCCACCGCTTCTGCGGGAGCACAGGTTGTATCAGGCGGATTGGCTGCTCAGGTTCTATGGATTTCAGGCGGGAGAATTGTTATCCGAGGAGAAGCCGAATTTCAATGAACTGGTTGATCCGAAGTGCGACTGGGCGCTGCGGCATCTGGACCAATTCCCAGTGGAAGTGCAGACGGCAAGCTATGCCATGCTGCTTCGAGTACCGGGCATCGGACCGAAATCGGCAGGACGGATCACATATGCAAGACGCTACGGAAGGTTAGATTTTGCTTCTCTGAAGAAAATGGGCGTCGTATTGAAGCGGGCACAATATTTCATTACCTGTGGCGGCAAGCAGATGTATCACACACCGATTGAGGAAGGGTACATCACAAGGCAGTTGACCGGCGTCGACCAGAAGGATATATGGAAGGCAGAGCATGCGAACGAATCGTTCACGCAGATGTCTTTGGCGGATTTTGGAATTGGGTAGATTGTGGACGTTGTAAGAGGAACTCGGTTGGTGCGTAGATCGGTTGGGATATTGGTGAGAATATTGGGAATTTTCAAAAATCCCCCAATGTTAAGAGACAATATAGCCGTCTATTGGGTGAAAAATGTGAATATGAAAAAACACCCAATGAAATAGAAAATAATACAGTAAATGATTGGGGAATTATTGAAATATGAAAAAATTCCCCAATGGGGAAAGAATGGATAGTGAGAAATTGGGGAGAATGTCGGAATTAGTCCACAAATCCCAAATGCGGGTAATAATGAAATTACTATCTGTACAGAAAGAGATATAAAATATATACGTGTAGAGACGAGTTGAAAAGGATTCCATCGTAAAGGCGGCATAACAGAAATATGAAAATATATACATGCAAAGACCGGTTGGAGGATATCATGACCTGCATCTATGATGCGTGGGAGGAAGCCTTGCGGATCGGTCACAATCAGATACAAGTGAAGAAAGAACCGATATTTCAACAGACGATGTTTGACGAGTACATCCACGTGGACGGTGATGCAGAAAAGGCGGAGAAGGTGATCCGTTCAATTCGGAGAGATATCTCGGATGAGGCGTATCTGGATGTCTATTATGCGACGCTTTCCGCAGAGGAAGATGCATTGCAGGCAATCTATAATTTCCTGCGGGTCGGATTCGCCGTTGGCTGCCGTGTGCTTGATTATTATACGAACCCGCATGTGATGCGGATATTGGAACTGCGGCGGAAGGTGGGAAATGAGAGTCACCATTTCCGGGAATTCGCGCGGTTTCAGTCGTTAAATGGGAAGGTCTATGTGTGCCATCTGGAGCCGAAAAGCGATGTGATCATGCTGGTTGGCAGACATTTTGCAGATCGTATGCCGTCAGAACACTGGATGATCATTGATGATACAAGAAAGACCGCGTGCGTGCATCCGAAGGATGGGACGAATTATTTGCGTTATCTGACCGATGCGGAATTTGAGACGCTTCGGAAGACAGAAGAATACGAGGATGAATATACCGATATGTGGAAGACATTTTTCCACGCGGTTGGAATCAAAGAGCGAGAGAATTATATCTGCCAGCGGAATCTCTTCCCGATCTGGAAACGGAAACATGCGGTGGAATTCAAGGATTAGATATGGTAGTATCTTAGTAGAAAATACAGGAGGAACGGATACGATGGCATACTTCTATTTTACAAGACATGGACAGACAATCTGGAATGTAGAGAATAAAATCTGTGGCGCGACAGATATTGCACTCACAGAACTTGGACATACACAGGCAAAGGAATTGGGCGAACGGATTAAGGCAGAAGGAATCCATATTGATAAGATTCTGTATTCGCCGCTGATGCGTGCGGCAGATACCGCAAAGCATATCGCGGAAGTGACCGGCGTTCCAGCAGAGGAAGAAATGCGGTTGAAGGAGCAGAATTTTGGACGGTATGAGTCTACACCGCGAAATGGCGCGGAATTCTCTGTTGCCAAAGCGCAGTTTGTCAACAGTTATGATGGTGGGGAGTCTATGCTGAAGCTTTCCCAGAGAATCTATAATCTGCTGGATGATATTAAGAAAGAAGCCGAAAGCGATGGGACGGTATATCTGTTGGTGGCGCATAACGGTATTTCCCGTATTATTGAGTCGTATTTCCGTGATATGACGAACGAGGAATTTGCAGCATTTGGAATAAAGAATTGTGAGTTAAGAAAGTATGAATTTTAAGGGAATTAGTCGGGGATTTTCGACAGAAAATGAAGCATTCGAGATCTGGTATTTGAGGTAGGGATGTTATGCGGATAGCGATGGTGCAGATGTCTAACGCGGGCAGTGTACAATTAAATATGGAGAAAAGCCTGCATGCGATCGAAGAAGCGGCACGACAGCATGCAGATCTGGTGTTATTCCCAGAGGTGCAATTGACCGAATTCTTTCCGCAGTATGCAGGGCAGGATGTACAGAAATATCAGGTATCAATCGAGTCCGAAATTGTGCATCAATTCTCTGATGCGTGTCGGAAGAATCAGATTATGGCAGTACCAAATTTATATTTGCTGGAGAATGGAAAGCCTTATGATGCGAGCATTTTGATCGATAAGAATGGTGACATACTGGGTGTTCAGAAGATGGTGCATGTGGCACAGGCAGAGAAGTTTTATGAGCAGGATTATTACACACCATCGGATGATGGGTTCCATGTTTTTGAGACAGCATATGGAACGATTGGAATTGTCGTGTGCTTTGACCGGCATTATCCGGAAAGTATTCGGACAGAAGCCTTACGGGGAGCGGATCTTATTCTCATACCTACTGTGAATACAAAAGCAGAACCATCTGAGATGTTTGAATGGGAGCTGCAGGTGCAGGCATTCCAAAACAGTGTGATACTTGCGATGTGCAACCGTGTTGGCGTCGAAGATGAGATGCACTTCTCAGGAGAATCTATCGTTGTAGGTGCAGATGGACAGGTGATTGTGAAAGCAGATGACAGCGAGAAAATCGTGTATGCAGATGTAGATCTGACACAGGTAAAAAGGGTGAGAAATGGACGTCCGTATACGCAGCTTCGGCGACCGGAGTTTTATGAGTGAGAGGGAAAAGTTGACGGTAAAATAATGGTATTGAGGGTACTGAAAATGTAAAAAATGATTAAATAGTACCCGGAAAAGGGATTTATTATTCAATACTGTCTTAAGTGATTTGTTTGGAAGATGGAGAAGAACATGAAGCGAATCGGATATGCAATAGCAACTGTGATTTTGCTGTTGATTGAAGTGTTGATTGCGATATATGTGCATGATGCATTTGTAAGACCATATGTTGGTGACGTGCTGGTTGTGGTTGTGATATATACGTTTATAAGAATATTTGTATCGGAGCGATGCAAACTGTTACCACTGTATGTATTTATTTTTGCGGCACTGGTAGAGGTTTTGCAGATGTTCCATGTTGTGGAAGCGTTAGGCTGGCAGGACAATCGTTTCTTAAGCATTCTGGTCGGTTCCGTATTTGATTGGAAAGATATCCTGTGTTATGCCGTTGGGTGTATATTGCTTGGCGTGTATGAGGTATTGAAGCGAAAGACTGTAAAAGGGAGAAAATGAATGGAGATAGGAAATGAAACAGAATGATGGTCTGAAATATAAGATATCATTGAAGAAGGGATACAGAATTTTATATTTTGTACTGTTTATCTTTTTCTTGCTATGTACATTGTATTTTGGAATTAGAATATTTAATGCAAGTATAGATACGATGCTTTTTGGGGTCGGATTTACCGTGATTTTTTTGATGTTTTTGTTATGGGATTTATATGAATTGACAAGAAAATGCGAGAGATACAAAGGAAAAGT
>CAVGQQ010000068.1:0-16594 GCA_963631525.1 bacterium | reverse complement strand
TTCAATGAGACTCTCCATACCTGATCCGCTCCAGTAACATTTTATAATTTCTCATCGTCTCTTCCTTATAGCTTCCACTGATTGGCAATACCGTTCCATCCAGCAAAAGCAGTTCTTTCCTGCCTATCTGCTTGATGTACCGTATGTTCACCACATACGCCACATGCACGCGTATAAAGCCATATTCCCACAGCTCCTTCACGATCTTAGCCATGCTCCCCTTTGAGACGATCACTTCTCCCTCTAAATGATAGATGATCTGATGTTTGGCTGCCTCAATATACATGATTTCTCCCGCAGCGGCATCCGTCACTTCATTTTTTGCTTTCTCGATCAGGATATGCCCATCCGTCATCATCTGTTTCGACAGATTCCTCAATGCAGTGTCGATCTTCCACGGTTCTGCCTTCTGAATAAACCGGAATGGCTTGTATTTGAGCATGTCATAAACCATCTCGCCCCGGTTCGTAAAAAATATAATCCGGATTGACGGATACTTTTCCGTGAGTGCACTGGCAATCGCATCACCCGATATATGCGGCATATCAATATCCAAAAACACAACATCCATCTCATGTTTCTCCGCTAATGCCATAATCTCTGCCGAAGATTTAGGATTCCATAGCGTATAAATACTCACGTTGATCTGCTGATCCTTGCTGAACTGCTCCACATGCAGCCGGACCATCTGCAGGTCGCGTCTTTCATCATCACATATCAATACATTCATATCGTTTCTCCTGTCTCATCATTCATCCCCCTGTTTTCTAAATGCCCCGGATATGCAGTCCCGCTGCCTGATACGCACAAAGCCTCTCCACGGTCTCTACTGTAATAAGCTCCCCAGTGTTCACAATATAGCTTCCGGGCGGATACACATAGATTGGTGCTTTTGCCCTCGTTCCCACCAGCTTTTGCAATTCCTCCTGCCCGGCACATCGCTCTTTCTCATGATCCCCTTCTTTCGTCAGAGCGGCATCGCACATCTGCAGTGCCCAGTATAACCGTTCAAAATCTTCCTGACTGTCCCGCACCGTCGAGATCAGTACCACATGCTTTCTGCCTGCCATCTCACAGACTACACTGCCTTTGTCCGCAAGCATCGTAAGTAGCTCCGGTCCTGGCACAGATGCAGAATACACAAGTCTCGTCTCATCATATCCATATGCACCCGCGGCACATACCGCTTCTTTCTCTATCATGGAAATCTGCGGAAGCTTCGCGCAGTTCTCCCGGAATTCGCGCAAATGGGCTTCGTATTCCGTAAAATCATGATCTGCCATATAGCAGATTGCCGCTTCCATATTCAGCATGAAAATATACGATGGTGAAGAACTTAAGAATATCTCCAACGCCTGCTCCACCGGCTTCACCAGTTCTTCCGTACAGACATGGATCACCGCTGTTTGCGTCATCGCTGGAAGCGTCTTATGCAGACTCTGTACAACGACATCCGCACCCATGTGCTTCGCAGAATATTCCGGTTTTAAAAATGGCAGATGCGCCCCATGTGCTTCGTCCACAATCACCCGGACATGATGTGCATGTGCCACGCGCGCAATCCGCGCAATATCAGATATCACACCCTCATACGTTGGCGATGTCACTACCACCGCCGCGATCTCCGGGTACGCCACACAGAGTGCTTCGACGTCTTCCGCATCGACATATCCATCTATAAATGAGGTAAATGCAGCAGTCTCTGCTGCCTCCTTCTTCCATGTCGGCTCCACATAGATCGTCTGCCGCTGTAGCATCGCTGCCGCATTGTAGACAGATTTGTGACAGTTTTTCGCAATCAGGATCGCATCGCCCGGCTTCGTGCATGCCGAGATCGCCGTAAAAATCCCTCCCGTCGCACCATTTACCACGTAATACGTGCCACAGGTCTGATAGATCTCCTTCAGCATGGCAAGTGATTCGCCGATAAAGCCTTCTGGCAGATACAGGTCATCCGTCCCCGGCACCTCAGTAACATCCCATGCGAGAAACGCATCCTGAAAATCTCCATAACAGGCTTTCCGCTTATGCCCCGGCATATGCCATACCGCATGCGCATCGCTCAGATATTCACTTAACCCATCCTTGATCCATTGTTTATGCATGTTATTCCAACGTCTCTGACTGTACATCCGCAAGCGTGAGCTTCGTCAGATCTTCCTCTTTAAAATTATTCTCCGCGATCAGACGGTTTGCCTGATTGTGGATCACACGATCCAGGTAATTACGCACCGAGCGCGCATTACCGAAATTCTCCGGCGGGCATGCGAGTATCCTTGTAAATGTATCCTGTACATACTGCACTGCATCGTCCGTCAATGTATAATCGAGTGATTTTGCCCGGTTGGCCATAATCTCCAATAACTCTGCTGCATCATAATTCGGAAATTCGATTGTCCGGTTGAATCGCGAACGAAGTCCCGGATTTGCATCTAAGAAATCCTGCATTTCATCGTGATAACCTGCCGCAATGACGATCAGATCATCCCGGTTATCTTCCATTGCTTTGTTCAGGATGTCGATTGCTTCCTGTCCGAAATCGCCCTGCTGTCCATTTGCAAGGGCATACGCCTCATCGATAAATAAAATGCCGCCCTTGGCTTTCTCGATTACTTCTGTAACCTTCTCACTCGTCTGTCCCATATATCCGGCAACCAGTCCAGACCGGTCTACCTCCACCAGATGTCCTTTCGAAAGTACGCCCAGACCATGATAGATCTTCGCAAGGATTCTTGCGACGGTCGTCTTACCAGTTCCAGGATTGCCAAGGAACACCATATGATTCGTAACCGGTGGCGTCTGCAATCCATTCTCCTGACGGATCTTACAGATCTTCAACAGGTTGATCATGTTGTTGATCTCGGTCTTCACGCTCTGCATACCGGTCAGATCATTCAGCTGTTTAAGCAACGTCTGTATATCGATCTCTGTATTGAACTCTTTCTTGCGTTCCTTCTGGTCTGGCAGCGTCTGTGCGGCTGGCTGCTCCGCCCTGCGGAACGAATGTTCCACGTCTGCCGTATCCATTGTCTGGAATCTGTCCGGCGTGGCTGTATCTACGCGATTGACTCTGTTCTCACTTACAGTCGGCGCATCTTCCACCGGATGTTCCGGTGTAGATATCTTCGTCCGCCGTGTCTCCATCGTATCGGACCAATATGAATAATCCGGTGTCTCTTCCTGCTTGACCTTGCTTCCCGGTTTAAATGCGATCGTCGGTTTGTACTCCTGCATATCGCCGCGCACACGGTCAATCTCCTGTGTGATCAGCTCAATGTACGAAGAAAGTGCCTGCACCTCGCAGTTTGCCACCTCCTCGTTACATGCGATCAAATCATTGCCAATATAGTTAAAGGTTGTGACATACAACTGCACCAGATCATAGTAATCATCGGAGATCTCTCCGGTTTCTCCGCCAATATTCGAGCGGACAAACGAATTTAACGACCGCGGCGCATGATCGCGGATACTCTCAGAACGCAATCCCCACCGATCCGCATAATCCCGGATCATCTTCTCATCAAACTGCGTTCCGAATAACAGATTGATATATTTGATTTCTTCCTTGTTCATCGTTCCATCGGAATATGCCAGATAAATCAGAAAATGCAGCATGTCTGTACGGAAGGTATGCGCCAGATCCATACGTCCACCTGTGCGGACATAATCTGCACGCCCGATGCTCTGCGCACGCCGCATACACAGATCAAACATCCGTCGGCTATTCTCTTTTACTTTTACCGTGTGAAATCCCCACATATTTATGTCCTGCTTTCCTTCTAAATTTTGCCATACATAGTTTTATTATACCTGTCCACGCTTTTCTCTGCAAGAAAAAAGAGGCTGCCAAGCAACCTCTTTTCGTAACCACCTTGGATGATATTCCCTTATGTAACACCCTCTCTTTTGTCACATAAGGAAATACCACTGCTACACGTAACAAGACCTTCACATAACTTCGAGCTCTGATGCTCACGTGTATATTTCAACATCATACTCCATATCCCTTCCCCCTGTACGAAGCTATGACGCTGATATGCAAAAATCAAGCAACAACCCAACTTGTTGCTACATGTATTAGTGTAGCACTTTTAAATATTTTTTCAATGGCAGAATAAACAAATTTTATTGTCGTTTTTAGTCATAATGACTATGTTTTTGTCTATTTTCTTTATTTCTGTTTATTTCCATTCATTTTCAATCATCTTTTTATTGTGAGATTTGTTAATTTCTCGCGCATAACGTGATAAATTTTTGACAGAGGTAGTCCAACCACGTTCAGATAATCTCCTTCGATACCCTGGATATACTTCGCTGCTCCGCTCTGGATTCCATAGGCACCTGCCTTGTCCATGCAGTCGCCCGTAGCGACGTAGTTGTCGATTTCTTCCTCCGTCATCGGATAAAATGTCACCTTCGTATGACAATGGAAGGTATTTCCCTGTATCTCCGCCTGTGTATCTGGATTTGTCCACAGGATACACACACCGGTAAATACGTCATGTGTCCGCCCGGACAATCGAAAAAGCATCTGCTTTGCCTCATCCTCTGTCTTCGGTTTTCCAAGCACACATCCATCGACGGCAACCACGGTATCGGCACCGATGACCATAATTTCTTCCCCGGAGTCTGCTGTTTGATTATCCGGTATTGATTCTTCCATATTCTTACTGTAACTTCTTTGGTACACATCTTCTGCTTTCACACGCGCCAGATTTTCGACCAGCTCCTGCGGTGTCAGATTCTCCAATTCTTCCGGTGGAATCTGCTCCTCTGCCGAAGATACGCACACCTCATATTCATATCCACCCAGCGACAGGATCTCCTGTCTGCGTGGAGACTGTGATGCTAAAATGATTTTCTCCATTGTTTCTCCCCTTTTAATTAATATGGTATCGCCCCCTCCTCTAACATGGCGTACAGCAATTACAAAGCAAATTTAACAGGCACATATCCATGCACCAGTTATCGGAACGCACATCCGGCATTCCATATCCCATGCCTCGCTGCACATACCAGTTGCTGCCACCCTGCATCCGCTGCTTCATCTGTTTGTATTCGATATTGTTCGGTTCCATTGCAATCGCACGGTCGATATGCTCCATCGCTGTTGCCTGATTACCTGCTCCTAAGTTTGCAACCGCACTTAGATAATACCATCTGCCTGTCCGGTCGTCTATATCCTCCAGCGTGCGAAGTGCCTCTGTAAACATCTGATTCATGATGAAATTCTGCGCCGCGGCAAGATGGGATTCATCCTGACTCATACCGCCGCCTTCATTTCTGGCACGGCGGAATGCATCCGAACCAAATCCGCCAAATCCATCGAACCCGCCATAGCTGCTGCCACCATACGACGAACCTGTATTTCCGTCCATGATACTCTTATATGCCGCCTGCACTTCCTTGAACTTCTCTTCTGCCTGCGCTGCATTTGGGTTGTTGATATTTGCATCCGGGTGGTATTTCCGGCTTAGATTTCGATATGCTTTTTTCACTTCTTCTTCCGAGGCGCCATGTGGAAGCCCCAGAACTTCATAAGGATCTTTCATACTAATTCCTTTCTTTCTCCCATAATTGCGAAACAACCAATTCATAGTAAACGTATATTTCCATATCTATTCATTCTATATACAATGTATTGAAACTAAGAAGTTCTAAATATTCTGATTTACATGCTCATCTTTTACGCCACCGTCGCCAATTCGCCGTCCATGGCTCACTGGCGACTTGTTTGAACATCGTGTTCAAACATGGCTGGTATTCTTGCAGAATATTAAGAACTTCTAAGTCTCAAACATATCGTATATATTCATGAATAAATATGGAAATATACGATTTACCATTGAAACTTGTTTTGCAATTATTGTTTACCGTTTTCTGCGTCATTTTGTTTTGTCATGAACCTTACCCAGATTCCGGAATAGATAATGTTGCGGAGGATGGCTGTCTCTTCGACGATTGGCAGACACTCATAAATTTTCGCCATATCGGTGGCAATCATCATGAGGATTTCCTTCACGTAACTGTCGAACTGCTCTTTCGACAACTCATGGTATAACTCCTTCAATGGATTGAACCGGTTCTTCTCGATATCCTCCTGCACATCATCGTATGCGTCGAGAATATAGATAAATTTGCCAAGCTGGTAACCAAGTCTCCGCAGCTCCTCCGACCAGTCAATCCCGCGTGTCGACTTATATGCAAGGATCTCTGCCATGATATCACCAAAGGTTCCGGCAAGCAAATCCAGATTCGTCACATTCTTTCGTTCACAGGCAGATAATGTCCGCAGAGACTCCCGGATCTTCGCCAGTTTTTCTGGATAGACCTGCCCGATCTTTCGCACACGCTTCCGTATAAAGCTGCTGTAACAAAGTCTGGTGAATTTCCGGTCATCCTCCCAGTCATCGAGACATTTGTAATAGGTCAAAATGAGATTCATATCCGCGATATACTGTATAACCTCATTCTCCAGATATTTTTTCTTTCCAACCGGATGCACCATGCATGTCGCTTCCTTCATCTTCGTATCCGGCTCATATAAAGCAGTCAGAAGAACTGCGGCGAACGTCGAATCATACGTAAGGGACATCTGTCCCATCGCACCGTCAGTATTCCGGAGTGCATGACAGACACCACAATAATACATGCGATACCGCTCGTAATCTTTGACTTTCATTTCCGGCTTGTTCACCGTCACATATCCAAACATCGTCCTACCTCCGAATCCTGTTACACTCTCTAACTATTCTTTATGAACCGTGCGCTGCATTTTGGACACCGTATCTCGATCTTTCCTTTTCCACGTGGAACACGGATCTTCTGTTTACATTCCGGGCAACGGTAGATGTGATGTGTCTTGCGCATCGTCATGTGGCTTTTTTCTTTCCGTCCCCACATACGTAGTTTATACGTCTTGTTTAAGAACCATGTATTCTCATCCCTGCGCTTGCCAATATTTCTGGAGAACACACGGAAATATGCAAATGCAAAGGTCACAAATGCAATCGTGCTGAGTATATTACTTCTTACAAACACATCTATAAAAACCAAAAAACAAGCCGCCCACATCATACACATGGAAAGCTGATCTGTTCCATTTCTACCGCGCATAAAATCCATCAATTTCTGTCTCATAAGCATCCTCCATAACTATATCCATTCCTGTTATCCATTATTCTTCTTCACTTTCTCGAATTGTCAAGTATTTTAACACGCGGGCAGGCTCCGTCAATGGCTTTCACAGAGATTTCACAAAATAAAAAAATCCCTGCTACAGCTTGTATCAGGGATTCAAGGAAGTGCCTGGATTATCAGACTTATTATTTTTTTCTTTCAATATATCCGGGGTGTGATTCGCCCAATAACTGTTCTTGCATTTATAAAGCATTTCATCAGCCCTTTTATATGCATTATTAAAATCACATCCCTTATCAAAGGACGAATAACCACAGGAAACTCCAAATGGAATATCCTCTAAATCTAACTTTTCTCCAATTTCCTTTACGAGTGCATCAATATCCTCTTTTTTTGCTTTTGAATACACAATAGCGAATTCATCACCGCCAATACGATACAGCCGAGCTCCTTTCGGCAGAGAAGAAAGAACACAATGCCCAAACTTGCTAAGGGCGTTATCCCCATATAAATGTCCTAACTCGTCATTTATATGTTTCAAACCGTTCACATCATAAATAATAAAATATCGGAAGCCGTCACACTTTATATCATCGTAAAATCTGTTTCGCAGCAAAGCACCGGTAAGTGCATCCTTTGTACTATATTCAATGTATATAAAGATGTAATAAAATATCATGCAAAGTAAGCAGGCCATAGGAAGTGAACCAAGCAAATTATACTCAGACTCCAAATAAACCGATACACTGCAAGAAAATGCTACAAGTATCGAAATAACCCACTCATAAGAGCCTTTACTTCTTGTTTCTGCAATAAACAAAACTAAATAAACAACCCCATACAAAAAGCCAACAACAAACGGCAGAGGTCTCATAGGTCCGCTTACAAAATAATTATCTCTGTCAAAATAATAAACAATCCCACAAAATGGGGAAATCAATAAAAATATTGCATTAACAACAAGCGGCAATGTTATAACAGGATAAAACCATTTTCCTTTTTCCTTATCCCGTAGCAAAATCAAAAGCAAAATATACGCTATTACAGGTCTGAGAATATATGCAATTATAGAAGTAACCCAACGCTGCCAGCTTGGGTATGTGTAATTCGGTAACTTAAAAAAAGTTTCCGCTACTTCTAACAGGATAATCACTAAAATCATAACCGTCGCAACAAAGAAGTATTTTGAAACCATTTTCATCGGTGTTATCCTGCCGATAATGACGCATGCAAGAAAGCATATACAAGCAAATATTGGAATTATATAAAATTGAAAATGAATCATCATAAAATCCTCTAATATATAAAAAGCATAACATCCTTTAGAACTATATCGAAAAATAATACGCACTTTAAATGAATGTATATGAAAAAATCCTTAATTCAACTTACAAAAAATCAAGGATTTAAAGAGGCGCGAGCCGGATTTGAACCGGCGGTGAAGGTGTTGCAGACCTCTGCCTTACCACTTGGCTATCGCGCCATATAATAATAGTAGATCCCATTTGCGGAAAATTCTTGTGATTCATAAGCAGTCTTGCTACTTACTATCAAGCTCCCCGAGTAGGGCTCGAACCTACAACAACTCGGTTAACAGCCGAGTGCTCTACCATTGAGCTATCGAGGAATATATCGTCATTCCGAAGGAATGCTGATAACGCATTTATCAATTTCTATCTAAACACAAAGTAGATTATATGAAATATTTTCAATCAAGTCAAGACTTATTTTAAACGTCTCATCTACAAACGGAGATGGAGGGATTTGAACCCTCGCGCCGCGCAAACGACCTACACCCTTAGCAGGGGCGCCTCTTCAGCCACTTGAGTACATCTCCAATGCCTAAAAACACAAATACCAATCGGTGTTATTTAGTTCCGCGTCAACACGCTAAGATAGAATAACAAATATATGGCAGCTTGTCAAGTAGTAAAACACAAAAGTATATGTTACTGCCATTCAACTGACAAAAAAAAGGCAGGTTCTGTTCTCTGCTCCAGATAATCCTCTATCTGAGCTGTAAGCATATGGTTGGCAATACGACTTCCCGGAAACATGCGTTCCAGCAAAGGTGCATATTGCCCTTTGCGCATTATCACCCGAACCTCTGTATCCGGCGTATATTTTCCTGCCGCTGCATTAACAGCCTCATAAAGCAGTTGCCTTAACCCCTCCGTCGAGCCTATACACATAAATACGGGATAAAGCACAACCTCCTCTTTCCTTATCAGATTTTCCCCTTTTATATACAAATCCTTCCTCGTTACTGCCTGTATCAGGATTCCGCCTGCCAGCCTTCCGTCTATATACAGGATTCTGCTCAATTCCGGGTCAAAAAGATGCAGCTGATCCGTGATGGAATAAAGACTTGCGGCATATTGCATGGATACCAGCTGCTTCGGCAGCTCTCTTCGTTGCGTTGATGGTATTTCCCAAAGTGAGCGCACCTGAACACGTTTTTTTTCCGGTGGCAGCTGCGGATGCTTGCGTATAAAGTCCCGGATATATAATCTCCATTCACCGGATAACTCCCGTGTTTCCAGAAAATATCTTTCCTTTAAATATCCTTCTTCACCTGCACATATCAACGCACGCCCATACTCATTTGTAAGATATGCTCTCACTTGTGTATATCCCTTATCAATCCCCATATTAAAAACTTCTTGAAGAAGTCTCGAACCGATTCCTTCTTTTCTGTGGGAACCGGATACATATAACCACTCAATCTCTATATTTTTTCCATTATCCCTGCAGATTATAATCCCTGCCGGATCATCTTCTCCTTTTTTTCCCTCCAAAACAGCTGCAAACGCAAAGGTATCCGGAAACTCCAACCGGTCAGTCATCTGCAAAGGATCCATATCCAAAAAAAGCTCTATATCTTGTTTTAATACTCGTATTATTCTCATAAAAATGTCTTTACTTCAGTTTCCTTGTATTATGTTATGTATATTCTCTGCTTCCCGTTAGTTGCTTTACACAGCTTCTGCCCGGAAAAAGCTTCGCAATAAATGCTCTTATCTCCTGACTCTCACTAAAAACATAGATTGGTGTATCCAAGGAATACCGTTCGGCGGCTTTTGCTGCCGCATATTTCAGCATTCCCAACAAATCCTGTCTGACCTCCGGTTTTATGACTTTGAAAAATTGAGGAAGCAATGCTCCTGACGGCATCCTGTGAATCAGCAAAAAGCCTCCTACTCTTCTGTCAAGCTCAACACAGCATGACAGCTCCCGTTCAAACCACGTCAGGGGAAGCTCAAGGATTTCCTCCGGCGCAGCTTCCCCATAGCTTAAACACGCATCCAATCCCTTTCGCAATTGTATAAGACTTAGTTCCCCAATGCCAGTCACTCTGTTTGAATGAGGAATTCCCTTTAAAAGCTCTGCAGTCACTACATCCTTGAGTGTCAACGTAAGTATACCATCTTCCTTCAGCTTTATCAAATATCCAAATTTTTTCAGCGTTGATTTCACAAGATCAGCCGTATCCTCCGGGAGCCGAAGCAGGGATTTTCGAACCCCCGCCTCCTTAATCCTTTTTTCATATTCAAAAAGTAGCTGTTCCGCAGTCTCCCTGTCTTCTGCCCGGAACCACAGAACAAATGCCTGCCCCGGATTATCCCCGCCTGCTTCCCTCCAAACCAGAATATCTCTGCCGTTTTCCATTCCGATCGCCCGATAACAGCTCCGTTCCAGATTTTCAGCTACATCCTCCGGAAGTACTGCTGCGTAATTTGTAACGTTTTCGCCATCCACGCTGATAATATCCATTGCTTTAATCTAACTCCCATCCTATTGTGCTTTCTTCTTCAATGTCTCGTTCAATCTTCTGAGCGTATCTTCGTTCAACTGCCATGTCTCTTTCTTTGCCCAGTCCTCATTCCACCCAAGCTGACTTAGATCCTTATCTATCTCCCGCACAATGGCAGTCAGCCTCTCAGCAAAAGAAAACATCTGATCAACATCATAGCTTTCTTTATTTACAACCATCATTGCACCGATATCTCCGAAAACTGCCAATGTCTTAGAATTCAGGCTTTTCAGCTTGCTTATATCCTCAGATATTGAGGTTACTATTTTTTGCTTAACCGCACCATAGGCTGCAGCAAGCTCCTCATCATTCGTTATCTGATTCAATGCCTGTATATCGGATTGCACAGTTTTCATACGAACACTTATTTTTTCCTTTATCAGCTTTGCATCCTCTTTCTTTTTTTCTTTCAGCTTCTGAGCTTTTTCATATTTCTTTATTGCTTGTTCCGCACTCTCAGACATTTGTTCATTAGACTTAATTTGATAATTCCATATACCATACCAGCCCAATTTAAGAATCGTCGACACCTTTCGGTTTTCAATAACCTCTCCCATGGCATCATAGAAGGTTTTTGGGGTTTCTGTTTTCTTTGCATTCAAAGCATCCTGCATATTCTCTGCACTTACCTGAATCCCCTCCTGCAGCTTGTTCATAAACGCACTTATCTCAGGACTATCCTCCGTAAGTGTTTTGTTTGCCCGCAGCTCTTTGATTCTTTCCAGTTCAGCCTTGATTGACGCTTGAGCCCGGCTGTATTTGAGTCTTTCGACTGTCCCTTCTTCCTTAAAGAAAGCTCTAAGTGATTTCTCAAACGCAGCAAATTCTTCATCATTGCCGGACACAAACATACGCCTGATTTTTTTACGTGTACTCTGATAATGTTTTTTTGCCATCTCTGCAAGCTTTATCTGGTTCTGTGAATATGCTTTGTTTTTTCCTCCGCTTTCTTTTTTTACCTGTTCCTCCAGCAATAAAAATTCGTTCAATTCTTCTCCAAGCGCCGGTTTAGTGCAAAGCTCCTGAAGCTTATTCATAGCCTCCCTCAATCCCGTCGCATCCATCTCTGCAAAGGCTTTATCAAATTTATTCTTGATATTCTGTACGGAATCCTTGACTGATTCCGGTAAATTGTCAATCAAAAGCGGTAATTCCTTAAATACATCCATTCCTTTGATTGTCTCAAGCAGTGCCTTTGCCAATTCTTCGTTATCCTCTGCAACAAACACTTCCATGGGGTCAACCAGCTGATTGAATGTATTATTACTTGCAATGATCTTATGCACACGTCCGACTGTACCTAATTTATTATCATACACCCTGAGATTTTCCAGGAATTCTTTCTGATTAAAATCACCATCTTCACTGAGAAAATCCTTGATCAACACATCTATCTTTACAGGCTCTTTCTTATTTTTCTTATTTTTCTTATTTTTCTTATCCTCCTCGTATTCGCTTCTTTTATCAATGTTTTCTACAATCTTTGTCTGCAGTCTGCCTATACCTATATCATCCTGCACATTACTTTGAAGGAACTCCTTCATTCCCTTATCCAGCAATTCCATCTCTTTGTTCATATCCTGAATCGTATTCTGCAGACGAATCTGACATTGAGAGAAATTATACACAGATGCAGGCAATTCCAATCCCATCTTTTGAGCTTCCATAAGTGCGACCGCAATTTTGCTTCCGGTATCTCCTTTTTTATGGAATACAATATCCAGCATATCCTCAAACTGGCGTCTTGTCTGCTCATCTTCAAGTATTGACACCGAATTATTGCTCAACTTATCCCCCAGATCACGGTATTGCGGCTTGATATATTTCTCATTCTGCTGTCCGTTTACTTCTTCGTCCTTCTGTTTTTTCTCTTCCGCAGCCATAATAAGGAGCTTACGGAAATTATCCCGGAATCCTACCACACTTTTCGACTCCGCCGCACATACCATATGCATAATGCACTCCTGCTGCGCCTTTGTTACCTGCGTTGCATTACCAAAATCAATAACAGTTGCTTTTTCATCATCTATCATAATATTTCCTGCATGAAGATCACCATGGTAGAAACCGGAATCATAGATTCCTTCTGTTACCCATTTTTTTGACAGCTCCACAATATACTTCTGTCTTTTAAACAGCTGTTTTCTGAGCAGACACAGCTTCTCAAAGGTTTCATAATCTCCTTTTTGGATTTTATTCTCCTTTAGCTGTTTTAATATATCCTCCCGTGTAGTTTTTATATCTTTTAGATATTTGTCTACGGTTGTTCCGGATGCTTTTTCGAGCATCAGTGAATTTGCCTCAGGTTCAACCAGATTTACAAGCTTCATGGATTCTACCGTATTGCTTCCATTATTGTAGAGCTCTCCATGCTTTACATTTTCCGCTTCATTTCGAAGATCCATCTCCCGTTCAATGGATTCAAGCTGTCCTATGTAGGTACGCAGCATACCTCCCGTTGTATCAACTTCTTTTGCCTTTTCCAGCATAAATCTGGATTCCTCTGCAATCTGGTTTTGTACATTTGGGCGCAGAAGTTTGATAACAACATCCTTACCCTTTTCATCCAGAGCCGGACCATATATCTTACACAAAAATGCCTGTCCTACTGATGCTGCTCCCAAAGACCGTACTACATCAATTCTGGCAATGGATCCATAGGATCTCTCAATCATACTGTCCATTCTGGCTTTTACAATCTCATCTGCAATAGGAGCCAGATTTGACTTCATATCCTCTACCGCCGTTTTCAATTCCAACGGCAACGATTCCATAGGAAGACCCTGGAGTATCTTATGCAGCAAAGGTCCCGCACCCTTTAGGAAACCACCGAGAAAGCTTCCCTGCTGCTCCTTTTCTTTTTGCTCCTTAAGCTTATTAAACTGCTCTTTTTCTTCATCTGTTACAGGCTCTTTCAGTTGAGACGGCTTCACATCACGGAAAGCGGATGCAAGCATGGAACGTTTTGATCTCATTGTTGCGTTTGAAAAATATTGCGTCAGAATCAGTTTAAAGAACTTTCCCTGTCCCTCCTGTCCTTTCACATTATCCTTGAGAATATCCTCCAGTGATTTTCCCGGCAGAGACATCTGTTCACCTTCCTTATCATCGAAAACATTTTTCACGGCACTCGTTACACTGTTCTGGATTACGTCTACTATCTTACCTACCTTGTCGTCTAGCTGTTTATCCATATCTTCAAAGGCATCCTTCTGCTTCTTTGTAACTATCTCCTCAAAGGTTTCGTACTTCGGTGGCTCCTCTTCTATCTCTTCTCCATTTGCCTTTCTCTCTTCATATTCTGCCTTTTTCTCTTCAAAGTCGGCTTTTAACTTTGCATTTACCAGAACAATCTGAGCCTTGAATTTAATTTTATCCCATGTACTGAGACTAGGCAGTTCATTTAAATCTTCTCCTTTAAGAATTAACTCTAGAGCCGTATCTGCCAGCCAGTCACTTAATTTCCTTAATTCCTTTATGTTCGCGGTAAACTCTTCCAGACTTTCCTGTATCTGCTCTGCCGCATTTTCCATTCCCGGCATTTTAAGCTTGGCAAACGTATTGCTTATGATTGCGGGATCATCCATAATCATCCGTATGGTGTCAATATTTTTATATAGTGCTTCACGAAGGCGCTCGCCCGATGTCTTCTGCTGCAGATCCTGCGTCCAGCTCTCTCTGGTAAAAAGAATATCCGCAAACAGTGTTTTGATTTTTTCTTCTTCCGGCTTCCATTTTATTTCGTCCGGATAATCATCCTTTTGATGTTTTTCCGATATAACCACACGTTCATCATCCGCTTTTTGTTCTTTCTCCTTTTTGCGCTGTTCAATCGCCTGAATAACCTCCAGCGTATCCTGCTCATTCAGCATTGGCTGCTTCGCAAGCTTCTTTTCGTGTTCATCCATCAATATACGCAGCTCATCAGCCTTTACTCCCATAAGTGCAGCCTTCGCATACTCAGCCAGATAATAGCTTGTTACATTTCTGAATTCATGAGCCTCCATCTTAAGCTTGCTACGAAGGATGTTCAGGTAAATTCTTCGATCAAAACCTCTTTTTTTCCGATCCTCCGGCTGTTGTTCCTCCATCGTATCCATCAGGATAACCTTATTAGCATCAAGACCATATTTATCTACATGATTGCTGGCATCCAATTCAATTCTCTTAAAGAAATATTTTGCCGAATACGGAGTATGTATTGTTTCTTTTCCGGTCTGCACCTGGATCTGTCCGTTTTTATTTACAGATATATTCACTTCTGTACCCGCAAATATAACCTTTCGGTTTTCTATTGCATTTGTGGATAGATCGCGCAAAGCAGTGTAGAGGTTAGTTGCATCCTTTGCACCTTCATCTCCTGCTTTCCTAATAAAATCGGAAGGATTATTCTTAAGTGTAAATATTTGGGCTATCTTCTTCTCGTTTCCGGAGAGACGGGAGACTGCCTGCTCCGCCTCCTGATATAATGCCTTGTCTGCAATAGCCAGCTTTTGTTCTTCCTCTACTATCAGCCATTCTTCTGCAATTTTCTTTTTTTCCAGCTCTGTCTGTCTTTGCTCCTCCTGCGGATTCCCTATGAGTGTGGCTTCTGCTATCTTGGACACATCTGTGATAAAGCTGAAGTCCTTCCGGCTCTTCAATTCCTTGAGAGCCTCGTAACCATGATAAAATCTTGTACCCTTAAGCTCCCTTGCTACCAGACGGATATTCTCCCAATCATCTGTGATGCTTTTGTCAAGCTTTTGTGCAATATTCCTTAGCGATTCTGCCTCCTCTGCAGACAATCCCTTATTGACAGCCTTCTTTTGGAGATCTGACAAATTTACCATTTCCCTGCAGACAGTCTGGAAATCCTTCATTCCTTTCATTACCTGATTCGTTTTTCCAGCCCAGTTTTTCTTTCTGCCCAGGTTCTCTATCACTAACTCACTTAAGCCTGTATCACCAGCCATAATCAGGCTTCCCAGACGTGTACGCTCAAATGCCTGTCCGAGCCCCTGATTTCCACAATACTTAAATGCAACATCTGTCATATATCTGGATAATGCACTTTTAGCAGCCACTTCGGCTCCTTCACTATCCGCAGCCTGCACTACTATATTGTATGCCAATAAATTATTTATAAGCGTCTTGTCTTCTGCCAAACCCACATAAGGAGCTTTTTTTCCTCCATTTAGATTCGTTATTGCTTTTTGTATATTGAGCAGACAGTGCAAGGTTCTATCCTGAACTCTGTAATATTGTCCAACCGACAGTATATTGAGTTCTTTATCTGATATGTCCGGTATTTTTACATTATTCTTTCTCGCTGTCTTCAGGATTGTCTCCAGCTGTTTTCTGATATTCTCTTCTTCTATTGCAAATGATCTTGTATCAACCTTCAGAGAAAGTCTGGACTTAATTGCCACAGCATATGCATGTTTTTCAGCAGGTATATCCTTTCCCTCTTTAGCCATCCGTTCCGTCTCTGATCCCATCTTTGAGAAGGCTTTCACCGTACCCTGGAGTTCTCGAACAAGAACAGGTTCACTCTGCTCATAATCCTGGCCTGATTTCATCTCCAATATCTTATTTTTATATGCCTCGGCTCTTTGATCTTCATCATATCCAAAGATTTCACTCTCCTTGTCTGCCAGG
>CAVGQQ010000067.1:0-16709 GCA_963631525.1 bacterium | reverse complement strand
GGTTTCAATCAAGATTGCGAACGAGCTTAGCGAGTTTCGCAATTACCTATTTGTATTTTATTTGTTGTAAATAAGCTCTAAAACAAAATATAATTTATTTTATATTATTTTTATGTGATTTACAATATTCTCAAGCAAAAACAGCAAAAGAAGTGTGAAACTACAGTGAAAATAATGACAGCGCGAATGGAAATGTGCTATAATTACACTAATTATGCGATAGAACTTGAGGTGTGAACATTGAGTATAAAGAAAAGAGCTTTCTATTTCTTCTGCGCATGCTGCCTGCTTTTCAGTCTGGTGGGATGTGGAAAGAAAGAGGATACAACGCTGGCGGATGGAATGTTTCTGATGATGTCATCGACAGTCCAAGGTGAGGCAGTTGAGACATACGAGATGTATACGCTGCATGCGGAAATCAGTGACAATGGAAATGTCCGCATATACGCGGATGATTTCAATCGTTGGGTGCCGAGCGATCCCTGTCCGGAGGAGACGGTTCAGTTGTCGGCAGACACGATCCAGCAGATCAAGGATATTATAGATGAGATTGACCTGTATCACATGCGGAGAAATATTGGAAGCCGGGATTTGAAGGACGGTGAGTACAAGGAGCTGACGTTGTACACGGCGTCGGGGGAGCATGTATCCGGAGGCTTGAATCCATCGAACCGGGAGTTCCTGAAGCTGTATGATTATGTGGAAGATCAGATTCGAGAGGTGGAATACCGGTATCGGACGAAGATCGCCGAGATGCAGAAGAAAGCCATCTCGATGGAACAAAACAAGAATGTGTATATTACGGATTCACGGGAAGAGACAATGGTTGCGCAGGACGAGATCAACGATGTCTATGTGACCTGTGGAGCGCAGCATACGCGGTATGAGGAAACGGCTACCGCAGATGCGGCAGAACTGGTCAATTATTACGTGACATTCCTGCTTGCGGATGCAGGGGCGGAAGCGTTGCGGGCGGATACAAAGAGCTGCAACGAGGACAATGCCATGTATTACAAGGTGTATCAGGACAATGCGTATGCATTTACGTTCTGCGTACAGGAGCCGGTCATGACAGATGAGATTTATGTATATGAGGCAGTGGATGCAGAAGAGGCAGTTGCGAAAGCAAAGGAACTACGGGATAGTTTGTATTAAATATAGAAAAAGGTTGGAAGAAAGATGAACAAATTAAAAGCAGTGATTTTGGCAGCAGGAAAAGGAACACGAATGAATTCGGATTTGCCGAAGGTCATTCACAAATGCTTAGGCAGACCAATGGTGCATTATGTCATTCAGGCGTGTAAGGATGCAGGCGCCGGTGAGGTGTGCGTGATCGTTGGCTACAAGGGCAGAGAAGTCAAGGACGCCATCTATGATGTTGTTGACTATGTAGAGCAGAGGGAACAGCTTGGAACCGGACATGCCGTCAAATGTGCCAAGGATTTTATCGGCACAGAGGGCGATACACTGGTGCTCTGTGGAGACACACCACTGATTACCGGAAAGACGCTGACGGAGCTTGTGGAGAAGCATCGCAAGGAGGCAAACGGCGTAACCGTATTGTCTGCGATTCTGGATGATGCAACTGGATACGGACGGATTATCCGTGATGCGGCGGGTAATTTCGAGAAGATCGTCGAGCACAAGGATGCAACCGAAGAAGAGCGGGCATGCAAGGAAGTAAATTCCGGTATGTACATCTTTAATTCTGAGGCACTTTCTGCAAGTCTGGATCTGTTGAGCAACGATAACGCGGCAGGGGAATATTATCTGACGGATACGATTGCGCTGATCAAGAAGATCGGTCTCAAGGTATCGGCACTTCCGCTTACCGGAGATGCCTGCGACGAGATCCGCGGTGTGAATACGATCGATCAGCTCGAAGAAGCAGAACAGATCATGTGTCATCGTGAGGACTAGGAGGCAGACGATGAAAATAATCGCAGGACTGGGAAATCCGACGAAGGAATATGCCGGAACAAGGCATAATGTCGGGTTCTCCGTGATATATAATATCAGTGATGCATATAATATTCCGGTCGAGACGAAGAAGCATAAGGCGTTGATCGGAAAAGGTATCATCGAGGGCGAGAAAGTGATTCTTGCCATGCCACAGACATATATGAATTTAAGTGGCGAGAGTGTGCGGGAGCTGATGGATTATTATAAATGTGATCTGTCAGATCTGATCGTCATCTATGATGATATCAGTCTGGATGTCGGCAAGCTTCGCATCCGCGCGAAGGGAAGTGCCGGCGGACACAATGGGATCAAGAATATCATTGCACAGCTTGGCACACAGGAATTTACACGTATTAAGATCGGTGTCGGTGAAAAGCCGGCGAAGATGGATCTGGCAGATTATGTGCTTGGACGGTTCTCGAAAGAAGAACAGCCAATTATCCGGGAGAGTGCCGACCGGGCAAGGGAAGCAGTCTGTGAGATAATCACACACGATGTGGCTTCTGCCATGAACAAGTTTAATTAAGTTAGGAAATAATAGAAAAGAGGATCAGAATATGAAGGCATTGACACTTGCATTTCAGGATGATCCAAGGTTTGCAGAGTTAAAAAAACACCGGGATGAAGCAGGTGGTATCCACCATGTATGGGGGATGGATCGCCGGATCACCCCACTTTTGATGGAGGCACTGTCAGACACGAAACGGTTTCGTCTGATCGTGACATATGAGGAGCGACGTGCGCGGGAGATTGTCGAGGACTATCGGTTTTACAGCCGCCAGACCTTTTATTATCCGGCGAAGGACGCTCTCTTTTATTCCGCAGATATTCACAGTAACAATACCGTGCAGGAGCGGCTGGAGATCTTCAAGAAGATCGCAGAAGGACGTCCTTGTACTGTTGTTACGACGATCGAGGGTCTGATGGACAAAATACCGTCCATCTCACATATCATAGAAAATATATTGACGATCAAGGTTGGAGATACCTTGCAGCTCGATGCATTTTCACGGAAGCTCACAACACTTGGATATGAAAAAACTTCAATCGTAGAGACACCGGGGCAGTTTTCGGTCAGAGGAGGTATCATTGACATCTTCTCTCTGACGGAAGAGTGCCCTTATCGTGTTGAGCTGTGGGGGGATGATATCGATAGTATTCGGAGCTTTGATGTGGAAAGCCAGCGTTCGATGGAACGTGTCGAGGAGTTTGTCATCTATCCATCTACGGAGATGGTGCTCGACGACGTGCGTATCAGCAAGGGTATCGCCAAGCTTTCGAAGGAACATAAGGCGCAGGCGAAGCTTTTGAAGGAACAGTTCCACACAGAGCAGTATGCACGGTTGAACAAAATGGTGGCGTCGGTCTTAGAGGAGTTAAAGGAGTTTAATTCCACGATGGGATTAGACAGTATGGTGGAATATTTCTACGACGATACGGTATCATTCTTAGATTATTTCCCGGCAGATACGGATATCTTCATCGATGATCCGGAGCGTGTAAACCAGCGTGCCGGTGCGTATGCGATGCAGTTTGGCATGTCGATGGAAGGCCGTCTGGAGGGCGGTTATGTTCTGCCGACACAGGCAAATGTGCTCTATGATGCCAAGACCGTTGTGGCAAGACTGGTAAATCGTATGCCGATCTTGCTTTCGGAGTTATATAAGAAGCAGCTGGCATGGAAGGAACAGTACGCATTCCAGATTGATGCAAAGGGGCTTGTCAGCTACAACAACAGCTTCGAGGATCTGATGAAGGACATTGAGAAATATAAGAAGAAGGATTATCGGATTCTGATCCTGTCACCATCCGCGACACGAGGCAAACGTATCGCGAAGAATTTACAGGATAATGACGTCATGGCGTACTTTACCGAGAACCAGGAACAGCCGCTCAAACCGGGCGAGGTACGCATTAGTGTTGGTCGAATGGAGACGGGCTTTGAGATTCCAGAGTGCCATCTGCTTGTAATCGCAGAGGGCGATATATTTACATCGAAGGAACTGAAAAAACGGAAGAAGCTGCCAAAATATGCCGGCGAGAAGATTGCCGGATTCTCAGATATTTCTGTTGGTGATTATGTTGTACATCAAAATCATGGTGTCGGAATCTACCGAGGGATCGACAAGGTGGAAACCGATGGACGAATGAAGGACTATATCAGTATCGAGTATGCGAAGGGCAGTAAATTGTTTGTGCCTGTGGAACAGCTCGACCGCATCGGCAAGCTGTCCGGCAAGGATGGCGCGCGTGTCAAGCTGAATAAGCTTGGCGGTCCAGAGTGGGAGAAAGTGCGCACACGTGTCAAGGGATATGTGGAGGATATCGCAAAAGAACTGATTGAGCTGTATGCGATCCGTTCGAGCACACAAGGCTACAAATATTCGGAGGATACCGTATGGCAGCGGGAGTTTGAAGAGATGTTCCCATATGAGGAGACATTGGATCAGCAGAAAGCCATTGACGATACCAAACACGATATGGAGAGCGGTAAGATCATGGATCGTCTCGTCTGTGGGGATGTCGGATTCGGAAAGACAGAGGTTGCGATCCGCGCCGCATTTAAGGCAGTGCAGGATAACCGGCAGGTTGCCTATCTGGTGCCGACGACGATTCTTGCTGAGCAGCATTACAACACATTCTGTGAGCGTATGAAGAACTATCCGGTTAATATCCGGATGCTGTCCCGGTTTTGTACGCCGAAGGAAGTAAAAGAGACGTTGGAGCAGATGAAGTCTGGTATGGTCGATATCGTGATCGGTACACACCGGCTGCTTTCCAAGGATATTGTATTTAAAAATCTAGGACTTTTGATTATTGACGAGGAACAGCGGTTCGGCGTCAAGCACAAGGAACAGATCAAGCAGATGAAGAAAAATGTGGATGTGTTAACCCTCACGGCGACACCAATTCCACGAACCTTGCATATGAGTCTGGTAGGCCTGCGTGATATCAGTCTGCTGGAAGAGCCGCCAGTCGACCGGCTGCCGATCCAGACGTATATTATGGAGTACGATCTGGAGTTTGTAAAAGAGGCGATTAACCGGGAGCTTGCGCGAAACGGACAGGTATATTATGTGTATAACCGGGTGGAGACAATCGCGGATATCACGGGACAACTCCGTCAGGTACTGCCGGATGCAACGATTGAATTTGCACATGGCAAGATGCCAGAGCGGGAGCTTGAAGCGATGATGAGCCGTTTTATCAAAGGTGAGATCGACGTGCTCGTGTCGACGACGATCATTGAGACGGGACTGGATATTCCAAATGTCAATACGATCATTATACATGATGCAGACCGGTTCGGCCTGTCCCAGCTCTATCAGTTGCGGGGACGTGTTGGACGTTCCAATCGGAGTGCCTATGCATTCCTGCTCTATAAGCGGGATAAGATGATAAAAGAAGTCGCAGAGAAACGTCTGAAAGCAATCCGGGAGTTTACAGATCTTGGATCAGGGTATAAGATAGCAATGAAGGATCTGGAGATTCGTGGAGCCGGAAATCTGCTTGGACAGGAGCAGTCGGGAAATATTGAGGCAGTCGGTTATGATCTGTATTGCCAGATGTTGAACGATGCGATCCGGCGTCTGTCTGGTGAGACGGTGCGTGAGGAGTTTGTGACAAACGTAGAACTTCCGCTCAATGCCTATATTCCAGACAGCTATGTGAAGAACGAATATGTGAAGCTGGATTTGTATAAGAGAATCTCAAAATGTGCGAATCGCGAGGATAATGATGCCATCTTAGAGGAGGTGCGTGACCGGTTTGGTGAACCGCCAAAGCCGTTTTTCCGCTTGCTTGATGTGGCATATCTGAAGGCAATTGCACATGAGGTCTATATTACGGATATCAAATATGTAGGCGATGAGGTGCGGTTTTACATGCTGCCGCAGGCACCTGTGCAGGCGGAGCGCGTCAATCCGTTGCTGAAACGGTATAAGAACACATTGCGGCTTACCGTGGGCAGGCAGACATATTTCCATATCCGAATGTCGAAGCTGATCGAGGAAGAGATGGTATCTTCCTGTGAGAAGGTAATTGAGGATATCCGCACATTGTATAATACGGAGGATGTGAACCATGAAGCATAATAGACGTTGTCGAAAACTAATTGCAATATTGTTGTGTATCTGTCTGATGGTGCCGATGCTTTCCGGCTGTGGAGAAAAAAAGGAAGAAGAAACGCAGCAGACGAGCAGTGGAACCCTGGTGTTTCAGTATGGAAATAATCTGGTAACCAAGGGAGAGGTATATATCTATATAGAAACTGTGCGGGAGCGGTATGAGATGCAGTACGGCAGTGATGTCTGGCAGACGGTGCTTCCAGATGGGGGAGAGGGAACTTCTATGGAGAATTTGACGCGCGAGGAAGTTGTGAATGAAATCGTCCGCGTCAAGACGCTGTGTGCGCATGCAGAGGAGCTTGGAATTACACTGGGGGACGACGAACTGACAGAGTTAAATCAGAAGGCGGATGATTTCTGTGAGGGGCTGACGGACGAGCAGTTACAGAACATGGAGATTACAAAGGAAAAAGCCGAGAAGGTGATGCAGGAAAATGCAATCGCGTCGAAGGTGGAGGCAAAGATCTTAGATGACCGGAAGATTGAGATATCCGATGAAGAAGCGCGGATGACGACTTTCTATGACATGTATTTTGAGTGCTACAGCATGGATGAGAATGGGGTAGTAACACCATATACGGATGAACAAAAGAATCAGCAATATGAAAATGCGTTGCAGGCGTGTGCAACATTGGCTACGGCAGACTTAAAAGACACCACAGGCGAAGCAATCGAGAAGCTGGCAGAGTATTATCAGTTGAATGAGGCGAAGATGCAGACGATGAGTCCGAAGGATATTTTAGAAACCTATGGACAGGATGTGTATGATCTGCTGTACAATATGGAGAACGGACAGTACAGCACGGTTGTGGAGACACAGTATGGCTATCATGTATTCCAGATGATTGCTCTGACTGATCAGACGAAAACAAATGAGCAGAAAATCGTGCTTTATAATCAGCAGGTACAGGAGGCATTATCGGATACGCTTACGAAGTGGCAGGCACAAATCGATCCAATCTTCAAGTACCCGGACAGCGTAGATATGGACGTGTATGATACGATCGTAAATGATACAGTTGGGACAAAATAAATGAAGAAAAAATTATTTTGTTGTACCCTAATTTATATTGTTACATATATTTTGATCGTTGGTATTTCTGTGCAGGATTATAACATATTTTCCACAGTTGTAAGGAATCAAACAACGGAAACTGTACGCTATACAATTATTCCGTGGCTGTGGGTGCCAAGGCTGATCAACTGGATGCCTGTGTTGCTTGCGTGTTGTATGGTTTATATAATGATTAAAAATGTAGTTGTTTCAGAGAGCTTTCTGTTTGCAGGAGTCAGCATATGTAAGATGTTAATTCGGTTGTTCCCACAGGCAGATAAAACGACTATTATAATATACCTGCATATTGCATCAGTTGTGATATACCTGATATTGACAGGTAAGATAGAACAACGGGTAAGTGTATGGCGTTGTGTCAGGGATGCATTTGCAAAAAAGACAGTGCGCAGAGCTGTAATAATTTTTGCAATATGTGGGATCGTATGTAATCTTGCATATATATTTGCACCAAAGAAGACGTTTTATGCATATATTCCAGAGGAAACGAGCACGACGGTTGTATGTGAGGATTTGTCTAGTTACTATCCGTATGCAGATTTAACGATAGAGCATGAATATGTAATCATCGGATTGGCATGGAATCATGAGGATTTTCAAGGTTGCGTGGTGAAGGCAGAAAAGCCGGGAACAGATGTAATCCGTATAAAACAGAGTGGGGATTTGAAAGGAAATGTAGAAGTAGAATATCCAGTGACGGTTGATGAAAAACTAAGATTCCATATCAAACCGAGTGTATCATATTTGTATCATCGGTACTGTGCCAATGTGAATTTTTGTATTGGTATGATAGTGTTGCTTGTGGCTGTCTGGAACAGTGGGGATACCTTAACAGAAACTAAGCGACGTGTGAAAATGGCATGCATTCTGTTGACGTTGATAATTTATGGTATGTGTATAGGTGTAGAAGCGGTACAAATAGGGGTTAAATATGTTGCGCTATTTATATTGTTTAGTATATATGTTTTGTTAGATTGTTTTGGAGTGAGAAGCAAAAAAACAAATGGAATATTGGGTGCGGTTTTGATATGCTTATTTTTGTATAGCAGTTACTATGTGGAATTGTTGTTATGGCTATGGCTTGCCTGGCAGGTGTTTTCATATAAAAATAGTCAATCGAGTAGGTGTTAACCTGCTCGATTTTTTTATACAAAAAGCAATTATGAAAAAGATTTTGCATATTTTTATAAATAAATACTTGACAAAATTGTATCACTGTATTATTGTGCTGCTCAGATAATACAATAATACAAAAAGGAGGAACAAAGATTGGCGTGGAAGTTTAACAATGAATCCCCGATCTATCTACAGATCGTGGATGCGATAAAGATGCAGATCGCACAGGGTATCCTGAAGCCGGGCGATCAGGTACCGGCGGTGCGGGAACTTGCGTTGACCGCGGGCGTGAATCCGAATACGATGCAGAAAGCACTTTCGGAGTTAGAGCGCGAAGGCGTGCTCTATTCCCAGCGGACGGCAGGGCGATTTGTAGCAGAACCAAAGGCAGGAGGAACGAGCATGAGAGAGGAACTGAGTCAGAAGCATATACAGGCGTTTGTGGATAGCATGCGGACACTTGGATATGCAGATGGTGAGATTGTAACAGTATTGAAAGGATATTTACACGAGGAGGGAGCACATGAGTAATTTAGTAGAAATATCCGGCGTGAAGAAAGGATACGGGATCTCGAAAACTGTATTTGAGAACCTGAATCTGACATTGCCGGAAGGAAAGATCATCGGTCTGCTGGGACCAAACGGAAGTGGTAAGACAACACTCATCAAGATGCTGGTTGGTCTGTTGCAGCCAGAGAAAGGAAGCATCCGCATCTGTGGACATGAGGTGGGACCGGAATCAAAGGCGGTTGTATCGTATCTGCCGGAGCGGACGTATTTCAACGAGTACTTAAAGATTCGTCAGCTTGTCAATATGTTCAAGGATTTTTATGCGGATTTCGATGAGACGCGTGCGTATGACATGATGAAGCTCTTAAATATCGACCCGGATATGACCTTGAAGAAGCTGTCGAAGGGTAACAAAGAGAAGGTACAGTTGATTATGGTGATGAGCCGTCGGGCAAGACTGTATGTATTAGACGAGCCAATCGCGGGTGTCGATCCGGCAGCCAGAGACTATATCATGCAGACGATTCTTACAAACTACGATGAGAAAGCGACGATCCTGCTGTCCACACATCTGATCTCAGATATCGAGAACATATTGGATGAAGTTATTTTCATCAAAGAGGGAGAGATTATCTGTCAGAAGGATGCGGATGCGCTGCGGGCAGAAAAAGGACAGTCAATTGATGAGATATTCAGGGAGGTATTTCGATGCTAGGAAAATGTATAAAAAATGAATTTGTAAACCGTTCCGCGTTTGCGGGCATGATATCTGCAGGTGTGATGCTGTTTGCCTGCGTCGTGTTGGGACTGGATAAACTGTACAATGCGGTCGGAGGTACGGCGTTTGCAGTATTTGTCAAGTTGGTCGATGTAATGTTTGCTTTTACAATGTTTGCGGTTGTTATTCTGGTGATTCTGCTTCCGTGCATGGATTTCCGGAACCGCTTCTTCAAGGATCAGGGATATCTGACACACACATTGCCAGTCAAACAGTCCACACTCATCATTGCCAGACTGATCTGTGATCTTGTCATGATAGCATGGCTTATTGCAATATATGGACTTGCAATCTGTGTTTCAACCGGGAATTTCAATGTGTTTAATGAATTCGTCGGATTCGTACAGAACACGCTTTCCATGCTTGGAACATCGGTAGACCGTGGCGTGATCGTATTTGATGGCATATTGCTGCTCCTGCTGCTGTGGTTTGGCGTGTTGTTCAATATCTGGACGATCAATGCAGCTTATGCATTCGGTCATTCGTTCACAAAAGGCAAACGTGTATGGTCCGTCGTATTTTTTGGATTGCTGGAAGTAGCGTATGGCGTGTTGGTTGTGATTCTTGGAGAGATTCTTGCAAAAGCAGATATTGAGGCGTATATGGCACAGATCTCTTCCTCTGCAAAACAGTATCTGGTCGTGCTGTCATCTGCAACGATCATGGAGGTTATCGGCATTGCGGTGCTGGCTGTGGCTACGACGCTTACCTGCAAGCATAAATTAAATCTGGAGTAAAAGAAAGCCTTCCCTCTCTTTAAAGAAGTCCCTCGGAATTTTCACATTCCGGGGGATTTTTGTAAATTAGTGGTAGACAGCTGGCGCATCATGACATATAATTGGTGCGGGGACAAAAGAAAAAGCACCAATTATATCGTAGGGGGGATAAATGATGGTGAAACATACAAAAAATGGGAAGAAAAATGTCATGATAAGATTGATTCCACCTGTGGCGGGAGTTTTATTACTGGCATTTATTTTTTTGCTCACGACCTATATGGCGAAGCAGACGGTCAGTGGCGTGGCAGATGAGACGCTGCTATATGCACGTCAGACCTGTGAACGGTATGATAATTATGTGAGCGATGATAAGACGAAGGATCTGATCAATCTGCAGGAAAAGGCAATCTCGATTGCAATGTATGAGCAGTATGGGGTAACAATTCACAAGGACATTTTGGATGCGTATGTGGTGGATGAGAATCTTACCGGGGTTGTCGTGACAGACAAAGCGGGGAATTGCGTTCTTTCCAGTGGAGAAGATGCACAGATCTTATTTGAGAAGGAACTGAAAAATGATTCTGTATCGCAGATTCTGGAGCATCCGGAAAAATCTTATATGGAGCGGCTGCAGATTGGAGAAAAGACATATGATTTTGCAGTCGTTGCAAGAGAGGGTGTGACCGGGCTGATCCTCTGTTATCATGAGGTGGAACTCCGGCTGATGGGGGTAAATGAAATCTCCCTCGATACCATGCTTTCCGGACGTCAGTTTAAGATGGATGGTATGGTGATCATCACGAACGGCGAGATCGTGTTGAACACAAATGAGAAGCATGTGCAGGGACAATCGGTGATCGGCTGTCCAATCGACATCACAGACGAAAATGCATGGGAAACCGGCAGAATCACGAAATTAAAATATAAGGGTAAGCGCTGGTTCGGAAAACAGATGCGGTATAAGAATTACCAGATGTATGCGATATATCCGTCCGGACAGGTGTTTGCGACACGGACGACGATTCTGGCGTTCAGTACGGCAGTCTATATCTTTTTCCTGCTGATTCTTGCTTTTTTGCGTAATCGGTCGGCGCAGAATACGATGCGGGAGATGCAGAAGCAGTTTCGGATTATCAACGCGGTTGGAAGTATTTATAAGCTGAATCTTCTGATCCATCTGGACACGGGAGAGTGGGAAGCGATAAAAATGCCGGGTGAAGTCGGTGCGGTGCTTCAGAAACAGACCACAGCAAAGGGGATGTTGGAAAACTATGTTCAGAATTTTGTGGGACAGGAGTACAGGGAAGCGTATCTGCAGTTTGTCAATCTGTCAGATCTGGATGAGCGGTTGAAAGGGGAATCCTATATCGCATTCGTCTCAGAGAATGATCTGGGGATTTGTTCCTGCTCGATTCTGACACCACAATGCTGGGATGCAGAGGGGCATGTGACCGCGGTTGTGTTTGCCGTGCGGGATGTGACCGCAGATATTCAGAAACTCAAACAGAAAAAAATGGGTGCACTTGCTTAGTGCACCCATTTCCACGTTCTATGTTCTATTATCGTCCGGTCGAACCAAAACCACCGGCACCGCGTTCAGTTTCCTCTAATTCGTCAGCCACTGTAAAATCGCCAACGATATATGGCGTGATGACAAGCTGTGCAATACGCTCCTTCGGCTCGATCGTCTGTGGTTCGTTGCTGTGATTGTGCAGTGCAACCATGAACTCTCCACGGTAATCGGAATCGACAACACCGACTTTGTTTGCAGGCGCAAGATGACGCTTGGCAGCCAGACCGCTTCTGGCATAGACAAGCCCTGCATATCCTTCAGGAATCTCCATTGCAAGTCCGGTGTGAACCATCACTGTCTCGTGTGGGGCAATCGTGAGTGGCGCATCCATACATGCATACAAATCTGCACCGGCAGCATTGGCAGAACCATAAGTTGGCAATACTGCATTTTCATTTAACTTCTTAACATTTACCTGCATATGGGTAATCATTTGTAAAATTCCTCCTCCAGACACACTTTATTTTCTGCAAGCGAACGCTTGACGTTGATGATCCTCTGGTTGGAGGAGCCGCGGAAGCGGAGCGATAAGTCTTTCTTATCCATTTCGAATTCCCCGTCGACCAGAATATCGATGTAGCGAAGCAGCTCGGCTGTCTCCGGCCACATCACCATCATTTTTCCTTGTATATCCTTTTCAAAATCATAGCCCGTGTAGCACCACACATCCTTCTGTGGGTACAGTGACTTAAAACGGCGAAGCAAAGGCAGCAGTCCCTGCTGGTTGACATATTCAAACGGTTCCCCGCCGAGCAATGACAGCCCTTTGATATAATCTGGTTTCAGATAGTCTAAGATCTGCTCGATCTCTGCTTCTGTAAATGGTTTTCCATAGTTGAAATCCCATGTTTCTTCGTTAAAACAGCCTTTGCAGTGATGGGAACAGCCGGACACGAACAGGGAAACCCGTACGCCGAGTCCGTTTGCCACATCAATGCGCTTGATATCCGCATAATTCATATCTATTTTCTAACCTCGACTTTACAGATGTAATACACGTGCTTTGATCTCTTTCGTCTTGCCGACATTCCAGAAATTCTCACCGAGGTAGCCGCATGTACGGCGTGTTACATTCATCTTGGAGTGATCCTTGTTGCCGCACTGTGGACATTCCCATTCGTTGTCGTCGTTGATCATGATCTCTCCATCGTAATCACAGACATGGCAGTAATCAGATTTCGTGTTGAACTCCGCATACTGGATGTTGTCGTAGATGAAACGCACGATCTCTTCAAGTGCCTCTAAGTTGTGGCGCATGTTTGGAATCTCCACATAAGAGATCGCACCACCAGAGGAAATCGTCTGGAACTGGCTTTCAAAACGGAACTTGCTGAATGCGTCGATCTTCTCGCGTACATCCACATGATAAGAGTTTGTATAGTAGCCCTTGTCTGTGACATCTTTGATCGTGCCGAAACGTTCCTGATCGATCCGTGCGAAACGATAGCAGAGGCTTTCTGCCGGTGTGCCGTACAGACCGAAGCCAAGTCCGGTTTCTTCCTTCCATGTATCACAAGCCTTGCGCAGGCGGTTCATAACGCGAAGGGCAAACTCCTCACCTTCTGGTTCTGTGTGGCTCTTGCCTGTCATGAGCTTTGTGACCTCATACAAGCCGATATAACCAAGTGAAATCGTAGAGTAGCCATCCTTCAGCAATGGATCGATCTTCTCACCCTTTTTCAGACGGGCGATCGCACCATACTGCCAATGTACCGGGCTGACATCGGATGTCACGCCGAGCAGTGCATGGTGTCGGCACATCAATGCCTCGTAGCACAGATCCAGACGCTCATCGAGCATGCTCCAGAACTTCTCTTCGTTTCCCTTTGCCAGAATACCGATCTGTGGAAGATTCAGGGATACAACACCCTGATTGAAACGTCCTTCCCATTTATAGTTTCCGTTCTCATCCTTCCAAGGAGAGAGGAAAGAACGGCATCCCATACAGGAGAATACATTGCCTTCGTAGTTTTCGCGCATCTTCTTCGCAGAGATGTAATCTGGATAGAGACGCTTTGCGGAACACTTGACTGCCAGCTTGGTGATGTAATCGTATTTGCCACCCTTTAAGCAGTTGTGCTCATCCAATACATAAATAAGCTTCGGGAAGGCAGGTGTCACATACACACCCTTCTCGTTCTTGATACCTTCGAGACGCTGACGGAGGATTTCCTCGATGATGATCGCGTTCTCCTCGATGTACTCGTCGTTTGGATCAAGATTCAGGAACAATGTCACGAATGGAGACTGTCCGTTCGTTGTCATCAATGTATTGATCTGGTACTGGATTGTCTGAACGCCGGAACGAAGCTCATCCTGCAGGCGATCCTGTGCCATCTGCTCTAAGATTGCGTCGTCAATCTTATCTCCGAATTCCTCAACCAGTTTATTCTTATATTTGTTGTAGCTCTTGCGCAGATATTTGCCGAGATGACGGATGTCTACAGACTGTCCGCCGTACTGGCTGCTGGCAACCGAAGAAATGATCTGTGTCATAACGGTACATGCGACCTGAAAGCTCTTTGGACTCTCAATCAGCTTTCCGTTCATCACTGTTCCGTTATCAAGCATATCGCCGATGTTGATCAGACAGCAGTTGAAGATCGGCTGTAAGAAATAATCCGCATCGTGGAAATGCAGCACGCCCTCGTCATGCGCCTTGGAAATCTTCTCTGGCAGCAGAACACGACGTGTCAGATCCTTGGATACCTCGCCGGCGATCAGGTCACGCTGGGTAGAGGCAACGGTTGCGTTCTTATTCGAATTTTCTTCCATAACATCTTTGTTACGGTTTTTGAGCAGACTTAAAATGGAATCATCCGTTGTATTTGCCTTACGGACAAGTTCACGGGTATAACGGTAGATAATGTAAGTTTTGGCAAGGACAAACTTGCCGTCCGCCATCAGCTTCTGCTCGATGATATCCTGGATATCCTCCACCAGCATACGTGGGCGGTTCTTGCTCTCGATCCCCTCTACAATCTCTTCAATCTTTTCATCTGTTACTTTTTCGCATGGTTCAACCTCAGCATTTGCCTTTTTGATGGCAGTGATGATCTTGCTGCGGTCATAGGTCACTGTATGACCATCTCGTTTGATAACTTTCATAAACCCTCTCCTAAAACTATCTGTCAGTGTATTTCTTTGGTATTCAAATAAAAAACGTGAATACGGTTTCACATTATATCATCTGACTTGTGGTTTGTAAACATGAAAACACTAAATCTAGTATCAAAAAAATGCATAAAAACTAGATGTTGCGATTTTTTGGACACCTAAAATGCCGAAAAACCGCGTATTCAAGCCATTTTTGTGCCTTACACAAGCCGGAAAAAATGTGTATGCCCTGTGATTTCTTTGTGAAATATGAAAATTGCCTTTTCATTTTCCTTAAAATATGGTATAAATGCTAGGGATTTAAGTTTTTTAAATCCTATATTTTTAGGTAGAATCAGAAGGGATATGTATTATGAAGAAGTTTAGAACACTTGGGTATGTACTGAGTCTTGCGCTTGGGATGACAATGCTTACCGGATGTGGAAAGAAGGTAGACGGCGTTGACCAGCAGAGCATGATCGACAAATATGCAGCGTATTGTGACCTGCCAGACTATAAGGGCCTGGAATATGAAGAGACAAAATCAACCGTGACAGATGCGGATGTAAAGACAAAGATTGATTCTCTGTTGCAGCAGTATGCGACAAGCACACAGGTCAAGGAAGGAACCGTCAAGGAAGGCGACAATGTCAATATTGACTTCGTTGGAAGCATCGACGGCGAGGAATTCGAAGGTGGTAATTCGAATGGTGCCGGTTATGATCTGACACTTGGAAGCGGATCTATGATTCCGGGCTTTGAGGATGGTATCATGGGACATAAGGTTGGTGAGACGTTCAATATCAAGGCAACGTTCCCTGAGAATTATGGTAAGGATGAGCTGAACGGAAAGGAAGCAGACTTTAAGATCACGATCAACTACATTACAGAGACACAGCTTCCGGAGTACAACGATGCATTTGTTGCTTCTTATACAGATGCAACAACGATTCTTGAGTATGAGGATTCCGTCAGAAAAGATCTGGTTGAGCAGTATGACAAGTCGGATAAGAGTGCCAATGAGAGCGCAGTTATGCAGGTGCTCGTAGAGAAGACTACTTATAACGAGTATCCAGAGCAGGAAATGCAGGATCTGATCGATAAGAGTATTTCCCAGCAGGAGCAGGCAGCTTCCCAGTATGGCTATTCACTTGGCGATTATGTAACAGCCAGATATGGTTTCCAGAGCGAGTCTGATTTCCGTGAGTATGTACAGGGACTGGCTGAGGATTACATGAAGGAAAAGATTGCGGTATGTGCAGTTGCAAAGGATGCCGGAATCACCGTTGATAAGGCAGAGGTTGATGACTACAAGAAGACGATCATGGATTACTATGGTTACGATGATGAGTCCAGCCTTGAAGAGAATTATACTTCTGAGGATCTTGTTTATTATGCACTGGCTCAGAAGGTAGTTGATTACCTGTTAGAGAACGGCAAGGGCGTACAGGCAACCGCCAGTGATGCAACCGTAGAGACACCGGCTGCCACAGACAGTGATGCCTCTGCAACAGATGCAGAATAATTAAAAATGAAAAAGCGTTTCGAATTTATCAAATTTCCTGTTGACATTTGTGGATAGAAATGATATGATACGAAACGCAGTACGCGGAAGTGGCGGAATTGGCAGACGCGCAGGCTTCAGGTGCCTGTGGTAGCAATACCGTGTGGGTTCAAGTCCCATCTTCCGCATTGAAACAAAAAAAGGGGCTGTGAAAAAAGAATAGTCCCGAAAAAAGAAAGACCAGGAGTTTAT
>CAVGQQ010000066.1:0-17641 GCA_963631525.1 bacterium | reverse complement strand
AAAAAGTAAAAAACAGATGAAACCGGAGTTATTCAGCATTTCATGTGAATATGATGGTTATGATTTAGTCTTTGAGGAAGGGACTATAGATGCAAAACTTTACGAATCATTCAATGAGATAATTACGAACAGGCGATATGATATAAATACTCTGCCGGAGTATCATGTGCTGCTTGACCGTAAAGATGAGGAACATTTCAATACTTTCTATGACTGTTGGATAAGAGAATTGGAGAAAAATGGTTTTGCTTTTTTATTGGACAATACCATCGGAATAGATAGCTTTGTAAAAGGAATTAATAGAATTTTGTTGAGTATTGGTTCAGGAAAACAATTGAACGCGGAGAGGGTAAATTCTGAATATCGACGTGAAGTTGTAAATTATTCTTTGTCGGGAAAAGAGATTACATCTGAAATAAACTACGATATACTGGAAGCAAATATCGTTGCCAAAGAACTTCGGGAAATTGGATATGAATTGATTTGCCTGTTTAATGGCTTCGATAATAACATAAAGACAATTATCAGGATAGATAGAATAACTGAGCTGAAAGAGATTGAAGCGAAGATAAAGCATGGGGTGGATTAGCTACCAAGGATTACGAGAAAATTATAAGTAAAATCAAGGGGAGGATACCATGAAAATAGAGTATAGAAGATTGACAGAGAAAGAACTGAATACGTTTATTGATATGCGGATAAAGCAACTGAGAGAAGAAGGTGCTAAGGAGGATATTGATTTGGCACCTGCATTAAAACAGTATTATATACGCCATATGGGAGATGGAACATTCGTGTCTTGGCTTGCTTTTGACGGGGATAGGATTATTGGAACGAGTGGGATGTCTTTTGTAGAGAAACCGCCATATTTTGGCTGCCCAAGTGGAAAGATAGGGTTATTATCCAGCATGTTTACTGATCCGGACTACAGAAGAAAAGGTATCGCAAAAGAACTTTTAACACGCGTTGTTCATGATGCGAAAGAATATGGCTGTGGAACGGTGCAGATCACGGCGTCAGATATGGGCGTTAAGTTATATTCGAACTTTGGATTTGTTCCGAATAAAAATTTTATGCAATATAAACTTTAGTAATTCTAAACATCGTCAGTGAAAGTACAGAAAAACATATGGGTGTTAGGTATAATTTTAGGGAGATAAAAAATGATTGTTAAAATAAGAAAATGGGAATTATCGGACGCGGCAGATTTGGCGGTGGTACTTTCTGATAAAGAACTACAACATAATCTTCGGGATGGATTACCTTATCCTTATACTGAGCAGGATGGAAAGGATTACATTTCTGCCATGCTTTCTGCAAATGAAAATGAAACCTTTGCGTTTGCTGTTACGGTGGACAATAAAGTGATTGGAAGCATCAGCGTTTTTCGTCAGGAAAATATACATAAACAAACGGCAGAGTTGGGATATTACATTGCTCAAGAATATTGGGGCAAAGGAATTATGACGAAAGCCGTAAAACAGATCTGCGAGTATGTATTTAACAGTAGCGACATGATTCGCATTTATGCCGAACCATTTGCACACAATTGTGCGTCTTGTAGGGTGCTTGAAAAGGTTGGATTTCAATATGAAGGGACTTTGAGAAGTAATGCTGTAAAGAATGGCAAGGTGGTTGATATGAAGATGTACTCATTACTAAGAGGTGAAGCGTGACTTGAGGTTTGGTACACAGCTGATTAGATAGGAAAAACACAATAAATATAAAAATGCTTGACGACATAGTTTAATTCATTTAATTTAAGATACAGGGGTATTCAAGTAAGGATTATGAAACTGCAATCAGAGATGCGGTGAACCGCTGCATTGCAGAAGATATCCTGAAGGATTTTTTGCTGGAATGTAGAGAGGATGTGCAGAAAAGTATGATGTTTGATTTGACATACGAAAAACAGATGGAGAATGCGAAGCGGGAATGGTATAACGATGGCGTGGAAGAAGGTCGAGCAGAAGGATATTCTTCAGGAATCGCGGAAGGTCGAGCATCTGGAATCGCGGAAGGTGCAGTTCATCATTTAGTTACTTCCGTTGTAAAAAAGGTGCAGAAGAACAAAACACTTGACCAGATTGCAGATGAACTCGAAGAGTCTGTCGAAGATATCCAGCCGATTTATGATATTGTGAAGAAGTATGCGCCAGAATATGATGTTGAAGCAATTACTACGGAAGTGCTGGAAGCACGGGAAAACGAAAAAACATAAATTGTTATGAGATAAATAAAGGCAGGATAGCTGATTGTAAGTCAACTGTCCTGCTTTAACAGTATATAGGGTAAAGCAAAAATCAGCATTTGGAGGAATGAGAAATGAAATCGACAATACGAAAAGTAATTGGTATTATGCCACTTTATGATGATGAAAAAGAAAGCTACTGGATGCTGCCCGGATATATGAAAATGTTGGAGGCGGAAAATGCAATCCCTATGATGCTCCCTCTTACAGCAAATGAGGCGGAACTTGATTATTTCCTCGAAATATGTGGTGGATTTTTGTTGACTGGAGGACATGATGTGTCCCCGTCTGTGTATCATGCGAAAAAGGAATCATGGTGTGGTTCCTGTTGCGAACTACGGGATGAAATGGAACAGTATATCTTAAAAGGCGCCGTAGAGAGGGATAAATCTGTTTTGGGTATATGTCGAGGTATCCAGTTTATGAACGCCTGCTATGGAGGAACTTTGTATCAGGATTTAGCAACGGAGCATACCAGTGGGATTGACCATCATATGAAGCCGCCATATGACAGGGTGGCACATCAGGTTACACTGCAAAAGGATACATTGCTCTATAACATTTTGGGTAAGGAACAAATAGGAGTAAACAGTTATCACCATCAAGCAATCAGAGAACTGGCACCCGATTTTCAGACGATGGCATTTTCGGAAGATGGTTTGATTGAAAGTATCTATATGCCATCGAATAAGTTTATAGTGGGCGTACAATGGCATCCCGAATTTTCCTATGCAGTAGATGAAAACAGCAGGAAAATAGTACATGCGTTTGTCAGTTCCGTTTGAAAATTTCGGGGTGTATATTATTGGGGGTGAATTACAGATGAAACCATATCATTTGATTCTGGATTTTACACACGTATACGATGATGAAATCTGTGCAGATCGAGAACAATTTTCATGGATTGACTGCTCGGATATTGAAGGAAGCAACCTGTATTGTTCTCCACAGGCAGAGCGGGAGATTCGCAGGAGAATAGAGCCGTATGGAGTACATGGAATTCATTTTGTGGATTCTGGCAATTATCATTATGTTACGAAGATATTTACGGACCAGATTCACAGCCCGTTTTCTTTGATTGTTTTCGACCATCATACAGATATGCAGCAACCGGTATGGGAAGGAATGATGAGCTGCGGCGATTGGGCGGGGATGGTTCTTGACCAGAATCCGGCATTGCAGTATTTTATTTTAATCGGACCGGCGGAAGACGATATAAAACAAATCCGTACGAAGCATCCAGATAAACTGATAACTTTTTCAGCAGAAGAAATCCGTAAAGGAGAAGGAGTGGAGCGGTTAAAACAGTTCCGATTTAATGTACCATGGTACATTTCAATCGACAAGGATGTGCTTTCGGGACAATACAGTGAAACAAATTGGAATCAGGGCGAACTGACGCTGGGAATGCTCGAACAGATGCTTCAATATTTCTTGGGACAGGCACCCGTACATGGCATAGACATTTGCGGGGAATGTTCCACGGCAATAGCTTTGCCGGAATATTTACAAGCGGAAGAAATAAATGGAAAAACAAACGTAGAATTGTTTCGATTTTTGCGTAGTTATTGTTGTAGTTGAGCTGGATACAAATGTGCGAAATGCAAGAGCAAGAAATTTGTACTAGAGATTAGAGTATGAAGAGATAGGAACCGATAAATGAGGCAAACCACACAGAAAACTGCATATTACCACCTTCCGGGGCTGTTTGAATTCTATGAGTTATACGAATTATTTTTGCCGTTGTTCCGCAAGCACCGGGAATATTTTTACGATTGGTGTGAGATTGGCTCCATCTATGGGGCACCAGCGGATTGTATCTGGGGCGGTGGACGGATCGGAGACGGCGAACACAGTGCGCAGGAAGTGTTGTGCCTGATGCAGGAATATGGCATTTCTGCGAGGCTGACATTCAGTAATTCGTTGCTGCAGGAAGCGCATTTATCTGACAAGAAATGCAATGCACTCTGTGCGTTATTTGAAAAAGGTGGAACCATGCAAAATGGAGTGATTGTGCATTCGGATTTATTACTGGCGTATCTGAAGAGGCAGTATCCGGGATTGTATTTTGTCTCATCAACCACAAAAGTTCTGACGGAGTTTGAACAGTTCCGGGATGAGTTAAAACGGGACGAGTTTCGTTATGTAGTGCCGGATTTTCGGTTGAATAAACGGTTTGAAGATCTGCGTACGTTGACGGATGAAGAAAAGACGAAGGTTGAGTTTTTGTGCAATGAATGTTGCTGGTTTGGGTGCAAAGACAGGAAAGTATGTTATGAGGATGTGAGCTGGAAAGCACTAGGTATAAAAGCACCGGATCATAGATGCACGGCACCGGAGTCGGAACAGGGATACCGGTTCTCAAAGGCGATGTCGAATTCCGGATTTATTGGAATCAATGCGATAAAAGACGTCTATCTGCCGATGGGATTTTCCAATTTCAAGATTGAAGGACGTGGACTGGGAAGTGCGCTGGTGTTGGAATTTTTGCTTTATTACATGACGAAGCCGGAGTATCAGATTCGTGTGAGGGAAGCGATTTATCTGGATAATATGTTGGATCTTTTTTGAGGAGGAAACCTATATCTATGAATCATATCGATATCTTAGACAACGAAATAACGATCAACGGGAACGTACTCACATTTCCGATGTCTTACGAGGAAGTCAAGTCTGTACTCGGAGAAGCGCGGATCGAGAAGGATGCGCAGAATCGGAGTTATTACATATATGATGAGCTGGGAATTTATTTTGAAGAGGGAAATGTTGTGTGGTTGAAAAAGCAGCGGGCATACAAGGATGCGGATCACCGGATTACGAGCGTATATTTGCATGTAGCGGACGAACTTCCTAATGCGGATATCAGGCCAGCACAGCATTATGTCGGAAATGTAACCTTCTTTGGAAAGCAGAAAGAGCATAATGTCCTGAATCGATTCATGGGATGTTATCAGGATTGTATTCGTACGGCGGATGGGGAGCTAGAACTGGCACATGTTGGTGCATATGTCGGTGGCAAGGATGACGAGCCAAATTATGCGGGTGACCGGTTTCTGAAATCCTTGGATATTGCATATAAACCAAGAAAACCGAAGACGACACAGAATTATGCAATGCAGAATACCGGTGAGGCGGCTCTGGTATTTGACACCTTTAATTTCAAACTGGCAGTGATCAATGCGTTAATGTATGAGCAGGAAATCTTAAAGCCGTATTTTGATATTTATGAGTATATGGATTATAAGAAAGCACATTGGAATCTGGAAACAGACAAAAATGTCAGGGCTTCTGTGCAGTTTTTCAAGGAACTACCGATACCGGTAGCGTATGCCGATAAGGTTACGGCGATATGCATGGACGGCGGAAATGAGATATATCAAAACATTGCACCATTATGGGATGGTGAGGATGAACGATTTGATGTAGATAAGCTGACCGAGGCGGAATTGCGTCAGTTTCCGAATCTTAAATCTATGATGGTAATGACAACGAAACTGGAGAAGTTACAGAAAATCTGCGAGAAATGCGGAATAGAAGTTTCTGCATTATAAGATGAAAAATTAAAATACCACAGCTACTTGACATTACAAAGTAGCTGTGGTATTTTCTTATCATACTACTTGGCGATACAAAGTAGCAGGGCAGGAGCCGTTTAGGAAGAAATGTGGAAGCTGCCCCATAACGGAGGAACTATCATGATAGATACACAATTAATGAAAGGAATTCTGGAAGGATGCGTGCTATCGGTGATTGCAGAGCATGAGACATACGGTTATGAGATTCTGCAACGGCTGACGGAATCCGGATTCGCTGAGCTTGGCGAAGGAACAATGTATCCGGTGCTCACGCGGTTGGAGAAGAACGGCTACATCCAATGCCGCAAGGAGAAATCACCGCTTGGACCGATCCGGAAATATTATTCGGTGACCGATGCGGGAACAACGCATTTGAAGGAATTCTGCGAGAGCTATAAGAGTATTACGGAAAGTGCGAAGAAAATATTAAGGATGGAGGAATGAGACGAATGAAAGCAGATTATATTTTATTGCAGGATAGGCTGAAAGGCGAATACAAAGATGCATTTCAGAAGGTACAGATGTACAGCACAAGCAATCTGATCGGCGAAGATACAGAAAGTGAACTGATGATGGAATTGCTCGACCATATGCTTATGGCGCAGGAGGAGGAAAAGCCGGTTTCAACGATTGTCGGAGATGATATCGAGGGATTCTGTGAGATTTTTTTCAGTGAGTACAAGCTTGGCAACCGGTTCGTAGATTTTCTGAAGACGCTATATCGTATGGCTTGGATTATGCTGGTCTTTGCAATTCTGGATCTTGTCATCGGAGATGGCGTGCTGTCGAGCAGCGATATCGGTGCCATTGTGTTCGGCGGCGTGAGTGGTAGTTTATTGAACCTGATTATATATCTTCTGATCCGACCACTCGTGAAGAAGCGGAAGGTAAACGCGACTGCGCTCAATGCCATCAATATTGTTCTGTTGCTTGCCAGCGTTATAATTACTTGTGTACTTGTCAACCGGTATTCCATCAATGTGCCGGCGTGGGTTGCAGTTACGCTTCCGACTGTTTACATTGTCGTATATTATATCGTAAATGCAGTTGCAAACTATAAGAAATATGGAAGCATACGGAAACCGAAGGAAGCGAAGCTTTCGTTCTTTGGCGGCGTCAAAGAGTCGGTAAGCCGGGAATTGCCGGAAGCATGGCTGAAGCAGTGGACAAAGAAAAATGAGCGGCGCAGGAGAAAAGGACAGGCACCATTATCCGAAGAAGAATTCATGGAGAAACTGGATAAGCAGTACGATTACCGAAGAAGTTTGATTATGAATGTGCTTATATTTTCTGCCTGTACATTTGGCTTTTTATTGATGGAGCTGGTGCTTGCAGCACCACCGATGAAGGAATTTGCATGGCATGCGGCAATCCTTATTCTGTGTGAGAGCGGCGTGTGTGCATTTTACATCAGCAGTGGAAAGAAAGCATGTGCAACCTATGCGAAGATGCGTGCGCGGATGAAGGCGGAGAACTTGACACTTGCGGAGTATGTCGCTAAGGGCGGCACAGCGGAGTAAATATTTGCCGGAATTGTCAGTGCGGCTGCTTGCGGTAAGCTTTGGGTGTGCATTTGTAATAGCGCTTAAATTGTTTGGAGTAATAACTTGGATAATCAAATCCACATGCAAGCGCAATCTCGGAAATATCTGTGGATGGCTGTTCCAGTAACCGTTTGGCGCTTTGCATTAAGCGGTACTTTAAGAGATATTGTACCGGGGAGTCTCCGATCGTGCGTTTGAAGCAACGCAGACATTCCCGTTCGCCAAGGTCTGCAGAGCTTGCGATCATAGATAAAGTAAGGGAGTCTGCATAGTGATTTTGGATAAAGTCTAACATTTTGGTGAGTCGAATGGAATCCAGATTACCGACATTGCCAGCCGTATGAAATTGGGATTGCAATTCTTGAAAACATACGAGCATCAGCTTGGAAAGGTTTTCGCGAACTATAAATTCATATGCAAAGGTATCATATTTTAGTGCATGAAATGCGGTCTGGAACAAATCGACGTAAGTATCTCCGTTGATTTGGAGTAATGCGAAGCAGGGGCATGCAAGCAAAGGCTGCAGGTATTTGACATAGAAGACAGAAGAACTGTTTCCGGTAAGCAAAAATGGAGAAAAAACAAGGGAACAGAGTTCTCCGTAAGGTGCGCCGATGGCGGAGTGAAGCAGATTGGCGTTCAGGATTACTAAATCGCCTGCATTTAGAATATAGTCTTTTGCTGGAATTTGCAGTTTCAGGGTTCCTTCTTTTATATACACGATTTCTAATTCTTCATGCCAGTGCCACGGAATGATATCAGAGGCGTTGTCGCTATGTGCGGATTCATAAGCTGCGCATGGAAAATCAATGGTTCCGTGGGGCTGTAATTCTTTTTGTGAGCTGGATACATTCAATCCACATATCTGTAAACTCATCTGATAAAATCTCCTTTTGGCGGTTTTGTTATATTATAAGTCGGTTTAGAAATTGAAGCAAGCAAAATACGGCGATATAATATAAAAAATAATTCATTAGGAGGATAAAAATGGTTCAATTACTTTTGGCAATTATATATTTGTCGTTTATTAGCTTAGGCTTGCCGGATTCGTTGTTTGGATTTTCGATAAGTCATTCATTTATGCCCCTGTGTATATGGGCGGTTCCATATGGCTTGGGAGCAGGAAGTGTAGATGCAGCGTTAAATAATTATGTTGCTTTACATTATAGGAGTAGACATATGAGCGTTTGTTGAGAAAAGTAAAGGAGGTTGCGTAATATGTTGGCTGATTATCATGTACATTCGGAATTTAGTGACGATTCGGTTTATCCGATGGAACAGGTTGTAAAGGATGGCGTTTCACTTGGATTGGATGAGATATGCTTTACCGATCATGTGGATTATGGAATAAAAAGAGATTGGGATGATCCGAGGGGAATGCTTTATCGAAAAGGTGGAGTGGGAGAGCCTGAACAGATGCCTTTGGCGAATGTGGATTATCCTTGTTATTATGACAGCTTTTGTAAATTGCGGGAGAAATATGCAGAGAAAATATCACTGAAACTGGGACTGGAATTCGGAATGCAGGCACACACGATTGACAAATATGAGACTTTATTTGCCAAGTATCCATTTGATTTTATTATACTGTCGGTGCATGAAGTAGAAGATAAGGAATTTTGGACGCAGGATTTTCAGAAGGGACGGACACAGCAGGAATATAATGAACGCTATTACGAGGAATTGTTGTATCTGGTGCAGCATTATCATAATTATAGCGTGTTGGGGCATATGGATTTGATCACACGATATGATGAGGCTGGAATATATCCGTATGAGAAGCTGAAACCATTGATTACAAAAATTTTGGAGATCGTGATTGCGGATGGCAAAGGCATAGAGGTCAATACATCCAGCCGTCGTTACGGATTGAAGGATCTCACGCCGTCAAGCGATATCCTGAAGTTATACCATGAATTGGGTGGGCGTATTATCACGATTGGCAGCGACAGCCACAAACCAGAGCATCTGGGGGCGTATATAGAAGAAACAAAACAGGAATTAAAAGCATTGGGATTTTCAGAGATATGTACGTTTGAACAAATGCGACCGATTTATCATCGATTGTAAGAATCATAGAAGGATCACTAGATATAATAGTTTAGTGGTCCTTCTTTTTTGATATAATTAAAGAAATCTATTGACTCTGCACTTGGTGCATGATGTATAAATCGCATATAGACCAACACGAAAGGATCGAAAAGCATGAGAATTGGAGAGATTGCAAAACGCACAGGGCTGAAAATCAGCAACATCCGTTTCTATGAGAGAAAGGGACTGCTTACACCGAAGCGGGAACAGGACAGCCAGTATCGCGATTATACAGAAGAGCTGCAACGGCCATCGGTTGGAATGATAGTCGCCATGCTCATTCTGAATGGCATGTTTATATGTGTGATACCGTCTGGAATCGGGCTATATTATTTCATGTCAGGACTGTTTCAGGCAGCGGAACAATTCGTGTATTATCAGGGGTGCGTACATAGACTGCAATCCGCGGAATAAATATATTGTTTCTCCCCTGCCCCTGTGGTAGAATGAGGACGGTTAGAAAAGCCTAACTAACATACTGTGGGAGGGAAGAACAAATGAAATTCATGTTATTCTGACGGATTTCAAGGATTATGAGAAGTCGAGTGTTTCGTTTCGGGGGATGCCATTAAAGAATCTGACGATTGCGATGATCTTGGGTGTGGGATTTCTTTAAATGTACCGTCTACACGATGTATATTGGATATCTTGCAATGCTCGTGTTCGCAGTAGCATTTTTGATCGTTGTCGTAACAGGCAAGACGGGCATGCCAAGATGGGCATGTATCTTTAATCTGCTTCCGTTAGCTGCCGTTATATTGCCGACGAAGCTTCCTGCCAAGGCAAATGTAATCGGCGCAGGCATGTTCCGCGGACTCTTGTTTTTGATGTGATATCTTGTTAAAATAGTATTCAGAACGTGCTAGAAAAACAGGATGGAACATACGATGTTACTAGATAAAGATATACGGGAACCATTATTTGAATTCCTCGAAGAACGGTACGGCAAGGTGCGCATCTTGGAGGAGAAAACCATCGGGAATTCGCGGGCGGATGTTGTGATGGTAATTCCCGAAAAAATCGTTGGAATCGAGATAAAAAGTGATGCGGATACATACACGCGGTTAGAGCGGCAGGTCGCAGACTATGATCTGTATTTCGATGCGAATATCGTGGTTGTCGGGAGTACACATGCAAGCCATGTTGCGGAGCATGTGCCGGAGCACTGGGGGATCGTGTCAGTAGAACAGGAAGAAGACCGTGTGGATTTCTATATTGTGCGGGAGATGAGTGACAATCCAAATGCACAGCTGCTTCGGACGATCCGTGTGCTGTGGCGCCCGGAGCTTGCGCATATTCAGGAGAAATACGGGCTGCCGATGTACAAGCAGAAGAGTAAGGATTTTGTCCGCACAATCATCGTGGACCGGCTACCGGTCGAGGTGGTTCATAAGGAAATCAGTGATGCGCTCTTTGAGCGGGACTACACGGCGATGCTTGCGGAGATTCAGGAATTCCGCAAGGCACAGGCAGCGAAACGCGGCAAGACCGTGCGTAAAAAAAGAAAAAAGTATCGAAGAAAAAAGCGGGATGCCTAGTAAGGCAGTTCCCGCTTTCCTTGCATAAAGTCAATCACAAGTTGCTTGTCCGTTTCATTTTCGATGACGGCAGGCTGGTAGTTGTTGGATTCCCCGGTGTAGACATAACACGGAATCAAGGTGACGTCCGTGTTCGCTACGGTGAAACCACCAGTCGCAGCATCCTGTGTGATCGTCAAAGTCTGGTTATAGATCAACGTTCTGTTTTCTGGATAATTATTTCCGCCGAAGATAAAATTCCCCAGCGAATACACGATGTTCACACCATTGTAAGTCTCCATCGGTTGTAACACATGCGGGTGGGAACCAATGACGAGGTCGGCACCGTGGTCAACTAAGTTATGGCAGGACGCCTGCTTCCAGTCCTCGTAGGCGTGCACCTTCTCTTCACCGCCGTGGAAATATACAACCTGATAATCACTGTTCGCATTCGCCTCTTCCAGATCGACTAACATCGCCTGTTCCCCACCGGCAGAATACATACTTCCGAACACAAATGCAATCTTGAACCCATTGATTTCCTTGTAGACGATCTTTCCGTCCTTGCCCCAGTCAACACCGGCGACATCTAAGGCAGCACGTGTATCCATGTTGCCGTCTGTACCGAAATCATAGGTGTGATTGTTGTCGATCGAGACGACATCAACACCATTTTCCGGCAGGAGCTTGGCAGTTGCGGCTTTCGAGCGGAACCAGAACGCACGGAAGGTATATTCTGGTTTCTCCATGCTGACAGTTGTTCCGGATTGCTGTGCAAGTGCGACAGCAGAGTTATATTCAGCGAGTGCGTTATTGTACTGCTCAAGTGCAGCGGCTTCGCCCTTATCGGTTTTTACCAGATTGTCATTGTCAGAGAAAACATTTTCGCAGTTCGCGATCGTGATGTCATCATTTAAGAAATAATCCCGCACATTTTCGAAGAAGTACGTGTTCGGCTGGCTGTTCGCCATCGCGTCGATGCTGCTGGTGGCTGTGTCATTGCCTGCGAGCATGATATCGCCGACGAAATTCATACGGATGGTAAATGATTGGGCTGCTGGCTCTTCAGCCGCGCTGGCATCGGTCACCGTTGCAACGCTGCCACTGACTGGCTGATAGGAATCCAGCCCGGAAAGGTCGATCGGCTGGGTGATTGCTGCCTCAGAGGTATCATCTGTATGGGACGAATCCTTCCGCAGATTGATCGCGACGAGACTGACCGTGCCGATGATCGTCAGAATGATAAAAAATATGATAATCTTTCGCATAGTAAATCCTCATATCTTCAGTGAATGCGTTTGTTTTAAATCAGAACGAACGCACAAAGGAAACAAATAACAATATATAGAATACCACATTTTTTCCGGTAAAGCAAATATAATAAATTCAAGATAGCGGCTAGCCAATCGGGATAAATGGTGGTAAACTATGCCTAGTTTAAATATGATAAAAAGGAGACATAGGATGAATTATCCATTGACTTTGGAACAATATATTGCACAGATGCCAATACAGGAAGCAGAGCTTGCACGTATGGGTGCGCAGATTGCGGAAGCACTTTCTGTGATCCATCAGCAGGGACGCGTGCACGGAGATGTAAAGCCGGGGAATATCTTAGTTGTGTCGTCCGGAAATTATCAGTTGATCGGATATGAGAGCGTGCGGCAATATCCGGAGGGAACGATCCCAACATTTGTTGCACCGGAGCTGACACAGGGCGGTGCTTACCATGCGGGTACGGATGTGTACGCGCTCGGCATGTTGATGAAGTCATTGATTCCGAAACAGGGTATCAGTGGTGTGTTTGATGAGATTATCCAGAAAGCCTGTGAGCCAGATCCGGCGAGACGTTATGCGACTGCGTTAGAGTTTGCAGAAGAATTACAGATGCTTGCAGATGTTTTGGAACAGCCGACGGTGGGAACCGGGCAGCAGATGTATGTGCAGGAACCGGAGCAGCCAGCGTATGCACAGACACCGATGCAGCCAACCTACGTGCAGCCATCACCGGCACAGCAGCCGAGGAGACAATCACCGGCGCAGCAACCGACAGAGCTGGTAAATCATCGAAGAAATGTGCAGCAGGCGGATGCATACAATGCGCAGGAAGAGATGCGCCTGCAGCCAAAAAAAGAAAAGGTGACAAAGGAGACGCAGAAAGCGTCTTTGGTATTGCGGTTTTTACTGCCAATCCTGATTGTGTTGATCATAGGTGCGGCTGTTGCCGTATATGTTATATTGATTCATCCGGTTAATAAGGAGGAAGAAACGACAACCGCGGTGCCGACAACAGAGGCAACCACGGAGGCAACGACCGAAGCAACGACGACAGAGGAGACGACCGAAGCGACTACAGAGGAAGCGGAATGTCCGTATGAGTATTCGCAGAAGATCACAGTGACGGCACATGCGGGAAGTACATCGGGAACACTGACGGTTTATAACTGGGAACATGGCGACTGGGTCAACAAATATTCTGTCGCGTGTGTGCTTGGCAGAAATGGAATCGGCTCTGATTACGGCGAGGGAAAAGGCGTCACACCGATGGGAACATTTAAGCTTGGCTTTGTGATGGCAAATGTCGATCCGAAAAATAATATGACCTTTAAACTGGCAAGTGACACAGCCGCAATCGTAGATGATGCAGAGTCCGAGCTGTACAACACACTTGTCGATACGAATACGGTAGGTGATGTGAGTGTCGATCATGTCGGAAGCAATATCGTAAATGGAAAGTTAAATGCAATTATCTTTATTGAACATAATGGGGATGGCTTGTCTTCGGATGGCGTGACACCGGGGAAAGGCTCCGTTATTACGATCTGTGGAAATTATAGCAATGTCAGCGAGACAGCGGGATGCATTGACATTTCAGCAGAAAATATGACAGGATTGCTCAAATTACTGGATGGAAGCATGAATCCACATATTGAAATCACATTGAATTAGGGGGTATCTATGAAGAATTTGCGTATGTTGTTCTGTATGCTGATCGGACTTTTGATCGGTTCGGTGCTGGGAATCGTGATCGCGAATGTTACGCACAATCAGCAGAAAAAGAAACACGCACAGATGGCGACGACAGAGGCGACAGCAACCGCGGATGCAACGGCAGGGGATGTGGCAACACCGACGGAGGAACAGATGCACACATCCAGTGATGCGACCGAGACAGATGCATCAGTTCCGGATGAGGCACAGCCGGAAGCGTTGACAGAAATCCTGAACCGGAGTCTGGTCAGCTATGCACAGCTGGCGGAGGTTTCCTGCAGACAACTGGTTGTTGTAGATGCGGATCACGACAAAGCGACGATATCGATGTATATCTGTGATGCGGATGGAAAATGGACGGATGCCGGACTGACAACCGAGGGCTATGTCGGAGCAAATGGTGTGAGCCGGAAATCCTACGAGGGAAGCCGGATGACACCAGCAGGTGTATTTCCAATTGGCGAAGCATTTTATATAGAAGAAAAACCGGAGACCGGACTTTCAACATTTCAGATTACAGAAAATACATATTGGGTTGACGACGCGGACAGTGAATTATATAATCAACGCATAGAGCTTGATGGAGAAAAGACATGGCAGAGTGCAGAGCATATGATTGAATACACGGAAGCTTATAAGTATGGGTTTGTTGTGGAGTACAACCAGAATCCGGTGGAGCCGGGGCGAGGTTCAGCGATATTCTTCCATGTGGGGCAGCAGCCGACACTTGGATGCATTGCAACAACGGAAGATATGGTGCTTGCGTATCTGGCAAAGTTATCGAAGGATATGCACCCATATATCATAATTCAGTAGAAAATTTAACATCAGGTTAAATAGATGATAAAAATAAAAAATGGAGGATAGAGTTATGGCAATGAATATTGTATGTTTAGATTTAGAGGGCGTATTGGTACCAGAGATCTGGATCGCATTTGCGGAGGCAAGTGGAATTCCGGAACTGAAGAAGACAACAAGAGACGAACCAGACTATGATAAGCTGATGACATGGAGACTTGGTATCCTGAAGGAGCACGGACTTGGTCTGAAGGAGATCCAGGAGACAATCGCGAAGATTGATCCGATTCCGGGCGCGAAGGAGTTCTTGGATGAGCTTCGCAGCCTGACACAGGTTATCATTATCAGTGATACATTTGCACAGTTTGCAACACCACTGATGAAGAAGCTTGGCTGGCCGACAATTTTCTGTAATTCTCTGGAGGTTGCAGAAAGTGGTGAGATCACTGGATTTAAGATGCGCTGTGAACAGTCAAAGTTGACAACCGTAAAGGCTCTGCAGTCGATTGGATTTGAGACGATCGCCAGCGGAGACAGTTATAACGACCTTGGCATGATCAAGGCTAGTAAGGCAGGCTTCCTGTTTAAGAGTACAGAACAGATCAAGAAGGACAATCCGGAGCTTGCAGCATATGAGACGTATGACGAGCTGCTTGCTGCTATTAAAGAGCATTTGGATTAAAGAATTGTTCATCGTTCTCTTATAACGAGGAATGATAGGAAATCGCTGTGAGCAACGCCTGTATTTGCTTATGGCGATTTCTTTTTGTGTAATAATCTACTATTGAAATCAGGAGGAATTTGGAAGATGTCAGAAGAGAAAAAAGATATGAAAAAATCATCCAGTCCGGCGAAGGATCTGACTGTAGGATCGCCGATGAAACTGATTCTCGGATTTGCATTTCCGATGTTTCTGGGACTTTTGTTCCAGCAGTTTTACAGTTTGGTTGATACGATGATCGTAGGTAAATATCTGGGTGTGGATCCATTTGCAGGCGTTGGCTCGACCGGTAGTTTGAACTTTATTGTCATTGGATTCTGTATGGGACTTTGCAGTGGATTCTCGGTGCCAATCTCACAGAGCTTTGGTGCAAAGGATTTCCGCATGCTTCGGAAGATGGTGACAAACTCTGTGTGGCTGTGTGTATTTTTCAGCGCGATATTCACTACGTTGATGCTCGTGTTCTGCCGCCCGGTTTTAACGCTGATGAACACACCAGAGAATATTTTTGAGTATGCGTATATTTACATATTTATAATCTTTGCAGGAATTCCGTGTACGATCCTGTACAACATGACAGCCGCTATTCTGCGTGCACTCGGAGACAGCAAATCGCCAATTATCTTTCTTGCGATTTCGTCTGCCATCAATATTGGTCTGGATCTGCTGCTTATCATCGTGTTCAAGATGGGCGTCGATGGTGCTGCACTGGCGACTGTGATTTCACAGGGCGTATCCGGTATCATCAGTGTTATATATATTAAGAAGAAATTCGACATTCTCTCGATGGAGAAGGGTGACTGGAAGCTGGAAGGACGTCTGGCTGGAAAACTGACCGGTGTTGGAATCCCGATGGGATTGCAGTATTCCATCACAGGTATTGGTTCGGTGATTCTTCAGACGGCGGTCAATGGACTTGGTTCGATCTATGTTGCATCTATGACGGCTGGTTCGAAGATCAATGTGTTCCTTGCATGTCCATTTGATGCGCTTGGACAGACGATGGCGCCGTATGCCGGACAGAATATCGGTGCAAGAAAGCTGAACCGAGTGGGAAAAGGTCTGTGGGCTGCATGTATTGTCGGTTTTATCGTATCTGGACTGATGGTAATTGTAGTAAAGCTGTTTGGTGGACAGCTCACGATGCTGTTCTTAAATGAGAAAGATCCGGTTATCATGCAGAATTCATCACAGTTTTTGATGATCGTATCATCGTTCTACTGTCTGCTTACATTAGTAAATACCGTTCGTTTTACGATTCAGGGTATGGGATTTTCATCGCTTGCCATCATTGCAGGCGTGATGGAGATGGTTGCCCGTGGTATCGCAGGTATGCTGCTCGTGCCGAAGTTTGGCTATATCGGAGCCTGCTTCTCCAGCCCGCTTGCGTGGTTGATGGCAGATGCATTTCTGATTCCGGCGTTCTTCCTGTGTAAACGGAAGGTTGCCCGGCAACTGGAGATAGAGAAAGCTTAGTCTGGACTGAACATGGAAATACAAATAAGAAAGCACGGTTTGACAAGAATCAAATCGTGCTTTCTTATGTAATATAACGTTATTTGATAAATATTCCCATGCAGTCATCTATGCCTGACTCATATGATTGATGTAGTGGTTTTTTAACGCCTGAAATGTCTCGTCGCTCAAGTCGTGCTCAATCCGGCAGGCATCCTCGTATGCTGTCGCTTCATTGACACCAAGAGACATAAAGAGATGTGCCAGTGTCTCATGCCGCTCGTAAATCTTCGATGCGATTTTCAAGCCTTCGTCTGTGAGTGACAGATATCCTTTTTCATCAACATTTATATATCCGTTTACACGAAGGTTCTTCAGATATACGCTGACACTCGGCTTGGACAGCCCAAGATGATGTACGACATCAATGGAACGAACGTGTTCGTGTGATTTGCCGAGAAATAAAATTGCCTCCAGGTAATCTTCGGCTGATTCCTGTATTTTCATAAACTAATCCCCTTTACATAATAAGTGCTGTTAACATCGCTATGACTGAATACTAACACAAATTTTACAGGTTTGCAAACGCTTTGCAAAAATGCTTTATAAATAAGAAATACAAATATAAAAATCCAATGTATTTTCTTGAGTTTCCGCAAAATGTAATAAAAAAATAGTTATGTCTTCCCAGAGCACCA
>CAVGQQ010000065.1:0-17888 GCA_963631525.1 bacterium | reverse complement strand
TTGTGGTGATTTCTGTTAATTTGTACTTGACAAGAGGTCATTACATATCAGTTTTGATTTGTACTCAATATATTCCTCCTAAGTATACCATAACAAGGTATGAAAATGTGTGAATTTTACAAAACAATAAAACAGTTGATAAATTCAAAAGTAAACGGGTAACAAAATAAGTAAATAGATATTTGAAATGATAAAAATAAATAGACTGTTACCGAACTACGCCAGAACAACGATTCTCGACAACACAATTACCATATCATGGGAAAGTATATCCTGTAAATAAGGGAAAGAGAAATGTCACAGAAATTTCACACGTCATAATTGTAGAGGTTTTTTGTAAAAGAAATAAATATGTAACAACAATGATGCAGAAATGATGCATGGCGGATGTATGATGTGATATGTACACACGAAAAGGTAAAATACACATGAAAGAAGGAAAGAACTATGAGAAAGAAAGCGTGGATTCTATGTGCGGCAATGGCAGTGACACTGGCAGGCTGCAGCAATGCGAATGACAATAATACAACCGATATCATTCAGGTGAGTAGCGAGATGGTCACTACGACGGAAACAACTACCGAAGCTGTGACAACCACAGAATCCCAGACAACTGAAGCACAGCTGCAGGAAGGCGAACCATCGGATGATTCATGGAAGAAAGATTTCGAGAAGACGTTGTATGAAGAGTGTGACGATCTTCACGGATCCGATCATGGGTGATGAAGGAAAGCTTTATAATGGCATCACCGAGGAGACGATCGGTCTGATGCGTGAGCTGATCTCGGTTGCGGATTACATCGTGCCGAACTATACCGAGGCGGCATATCTGACAGAGCTTCCATATAAGGAAGAGGGTGTGAGCGAGGAAGAATATCGTACGATGATCGATAAGCTGCGCGCATTCGGTGCAAAATCCATTGTGATCACAAGTGCGAAGATCGCGGGCACAGACTGCAGAACGGTTGTCGGTTATGACCACAAGAAGGAAAGCTATTTTAAGGTGGATTTTGAAGAGATTCCGGTACACTTCCCGGGAACAGGTGATATCTTCTCGGCGGTATTTATCGGAAAGCTTATGAGCGGCAAAGATCTGCAGACAGCAACAGCAGAGGCGATGGACGTTGTGAAGAGCATGATCGGCAAAAATGCAGACAACGTAGATAAATATAAAGGAATTCCACTGGAGACCTGCATGGAGGTGCTTGACTGATGGCAAGACCGAAGATACGGATCACACTGATCGATCAGAAAGGCGAAAAGGGATGTCACAGAGGACATAAGATCGGCGATTCCTATGATTTTGATACGGAGCGGGGAAAGCTCTGCCCGATGGCGATGCATGTCGCATTTCCGTATGTGGACATCCTGCGCTATGGTGGAGAGATACCGGGACAGGAGAAGGGTACTGCTGTTTTCGCATGCCCGGATGTCGATACGCTGAATGTCTTTAAAATAGAGCGGATAGACGGCTGAATGTACGAAAAGAAAAACAATAAAAATGATAGGGATTATTGATTTTATTTGAAACATTTTGTATAATACAGTCAGAGTTTATATTACATCTAATATAAAACATAATATAAATAATTTGAAAGGAGAAACTATTATGTTACAGAACCAGGAATGGGAATCATTCACAGGTAGACTCTGGAAGGAAGAGTGCAACGTAAGAGACTTCATCCAGAACAACTACACACCTTATGATGGAGACGAAAGCTTCCTTGCAGGACCAACAGATGCTACTAACAAGCTCTGGGATAAGCTTCAGGCTCTTCAGAAGGCAGAGAGAGACAATGGTGGTGTATTGAAGGAGGACGCAGATGTTGTATCTAGCATTACAGCATATGGTCCTGGCTATATCGATCCAGAGACAAAGGATCTTGAGCAGATCGTAGGTCTCCAGACAGACGAGCCACTTAAGAGAGCATTCATGCCTTACGGTGGTATCAAGATGGCTGAGGAAGCACTCGAGATGTACGGATACAAGCCAAACGAGAACTTCCACAAGATCTTTACAGATTATCACAAGACACACAATCAGGCAGTATTTGATGCTTATACACCAGAGATGATGAGAGCTCGTCATACACATATCGTAACAGGTTTGCCAGATACTTATGGTCGTGGTCGTATCGTTGGTGATTACAGAAGAATCGCTCTTTATGGTATTGATCAGCTGATCGCTTGGAAGCAGGAAGATAAGGCTAACTGCGGCGATGGTAATATGTACGATGACGTTATCCGTCAGAGAGAAGAGTTGACAGAGCAGATTAGACGTCTTCAGGAGATGAAGGTTATGGCTCAGTCATACGGCTATGATATTTCTAAGCCAGCTTCAAACGCGAAGGAAGCTGTTCAGTGGTTATACTTCGGATACCTTGCAGCTATCAAGACACAGAATGGTGCTGCTATGTCCGTAGGACGTGTATCTACATTCCTTGATATCTATATCGAGAGAGATATTAAGGCTGGTAAGCTTACAGAGGCTCAGGCTCAGGAGCTTATCGATCACTTCACAATGAAGCTTCGTATGGTTAAGTTCGCAAGAATTAAGTCATACAACGAGCTGTTCTCAGGTGACCCTGTATGGGCTACACTTGAAGTTGGTGGTATTGGTATGGATGGACGTTCAATGGTTACAAAGAACGACTACAGATTCCTTCATACTCTTGAGGATATGGGACCTGCTCCAGAGCCAAACCTTACAGTACTTTACTCTTCAGCATTGCCTAACAACTTCAAGACATATGCTGCTAAGATTTCTGTAAGAACAAGCTCAATCCAGTATGAGAACGATGATGTAATGAAGCCAATCTGGGGCGATGATTACTCAATCTGCTGTTGTGTATCTGCTACACAGACAGGTAAGGAAATGCAGTTCTTCGGAGCTCGTGCAAACCTTGCTAAGTGTCTCCTGTACGCTATCAATGGTGGTAAGGATGAGAAGTTCCTTGACAAGAAGACAGGTAAGCCAATGCAGGTAGGTCCTGACTACGCTCCTATTACTTCTGAGTACCTTGACTATGATGAAGTACTTGCTAAGTACAAGCAGATGCTTGACTGGTTAGCAGGACTTTATGTAAATATCCTGAACCTGATTCAGTACATGCATGACAAGTACTACTATGAATCAGCAGAGATGGCATTGATCGATACAGATGTACGTCGTACATTTGCTACAGGTATTGCCGGATTCTCACATGTTATCGATTCCCTTTCAGCTATCAAGTATGCTAAGGTTAAGGTTATCCGTAACGCAGAGACAGGACTTGCAGAAGACTTCGAGATCGAAGGCGAGTTCCCTAAGTATGGTAACGATGATGACAGAGCAGATGATATCGGTGTATGGTTGCTTCATGAGTTCCTTACAGACATCAAGAAGAGACACACATACCGTGATTCAGAGCCTACAACATCTATCCTTACAATCACATCTAACGTAGTTTATGGTAAGTTCACAGGTAACCTTCCAGATGGTAGACGTGCTTGGACACCATTTGCTCCAGGTGCTAACCCAAGCTACGGTGCTGAGACATCAGGACTTCTTGCATCTCTGAACTCAGTTGCTAAGATTCCTTATGAGTGGTCTTTGGATGGTATCTCAAATACTCAGACAATGAACCCATCTGCACTTGGTCATGATGAGGCTGAGAGAGCTGAGAAGCTTGTAAGCGCTATGGATGGATACTTCGATCAGGGCGCTCACCACTTGAACGTAAACGTATTCGGTAAGGATAAGCTCCTGGATGCTATGGAGAACCCAGATAAGCCAGAGTACGCTAACTTCACAATCCGTGTATCTGGATACGCTGTTAAGTTTATCTCTCTTACACGTGAGCAGCAGCTCGATGTTATCAACAGAACATTCCATGACTCACTTTAATTAGAAGTTTGTCAAAAATGTTTTTGATAGATAAGTAATTCACTGGAGTCCCGGAGATACTATCTCCGGGACTTTTTATAAAAATAAAATTGTCAGAGGTGGAAAATGCCGGAGAAGAAACAGATTTTAGGTTATATTCATTCAACAGAAAGCTTTGGAGCCGTAGATGGACCAGGTATTCGATTTGTAGTATTTTTGCAGGGCTGTAAGATGCGTTGTAAATACTGTCACAATCCGGAGACGTGGAATCTGGTCACTGATTACACAAAGCTCTATGCAGACACAACGGATGAAAAGGAACGAGAAGAACTCGAAAAGAAAATTGAAGAGAACACAAAGCTGCTATTAGATAAAGGTGTCAAGGTTGAAGCGAGAACTCCGGAAGATCTGCTCAAGCAGGCACTTCGTTATAAGCCTTATTGGAAGGGCGACGGAGGAATAACCGTCAGCGGAGGCGAAGCACTTCTGCAGATGGACTTTTTGATTGAATTCTTCAAGCTTGCAAAAGCACAGGGAATTCACACAACGATTGATACAGCGGGCAATCCATTTACAAGAGAGGAGCCTTTCTTCTCGAAGTTCAATGAATTGATGGGGCTCACTGATTTGTTCCTGCTTGATATCAAGCAGATTGAGGACGACAAACACCGGGAGCTGACAGGGTTCTCGAATAAGAATATATTAGATCTGGCACAGTATCTCTCCGATCAGGGAAAGCATATGTGGATTCGACATGTCCTTGTGCCGGGTGTAACAACCGACGAAGCAGATCTGAAGAAGACGGCTGAGTTTATCAAGACCTTGAAGACGGTTGACCGTGTGGAGGTATTGCCATATCATAAGCTTGGAATTCAGGAGTGGGAGCGCCTTGGAATCCCTTATAAGCTCGAAGGAATTGATCCTCCAACCGACGAACAGCAAAAAATCGCAAGAGGGATTCTGGATGCAAAGTAAGCTTTGCAAATAGGACAAGTATAAGATAATTTAAGAAAATGAATGAGAATGCGCAATATTCAGGAATGTGAGTATTGCGCAGTTTTTTTGATATAGTTGATATAGGAAAAGATTATAACAAACAATCATTTTTATGTATGGCTGTCTGTATTGACATAACAGAGGAAGCGCGTTATAATCTGAAACCATGAAAGGGAAATAAATAGTATATCAGATAGGAAAAGTAGGAATTAAAAGCCTGCGAGGGAAAGGAAGTACGTCTATGGCAATCATCCAGATACAAGATGTATCCAAAAAATTTCAGACAAAGGACGGCGAGATCGATGCGTTGAAGCATGTGACGCTCGACATTGAAGCCGGAGACATATATGGTATCATCGGTATGTCTGGTGCAGGAAAGAGTACACTCGTGCGATGCATCAACCATATCGAGGTTCCGACCGAGGGAACTGTAATCGTGCAGGATAAGGATCTGAGCAAGCTTTCCGAGAAAGAGCTTCGCAAGCAGCGGGAGCATATCGGAATGATTTTCCAGCATTTCAACCTGCTGATGCAGAAGTCCGTATTGGACAATGTATGCTTCCCGTTGTTCATTCAGGGGAAGTCGAAGGCGGAGGCAAAGAAGAAAGCTTATGAGCTTCTGGATATCGTAGGTTTGAAGGATCGTGCCAAAGCGTATCCATCCCAGTTATCCGGTGGACAGAAACAGCGAGTGGCAATCGCAAGAGCTTTAGCTTCTGATCCACAGATTCTTCTGTGTGATGAAGCAACGAGTGCGTTAGACCCACAGACAACTTCTTCGATTCTCGCATTGCTGCAGGATATCAACAAGCGGTTTGGTATTACGATCGTCGTAATCACACACCAGATGGCAGTTGTCCGGGAAATCTGTAACCGGGTAGCGATCATGAAGGATGGACAGGTGGTCGAGAACGGAAGTACCGTGGAGATCTTCAATCATCCAAAGTCAGAAGTGGCAAGAGAGCTGCTCAGAAAGGATGACGGCGGAGATACCGCTGGTGACGATCAGCAGACGGCAAGTCAGATTCAGGACGGAACGAAGATACGAATCGTATTTACAGAGAACTCCGCATTTGAACCGGTCATTGCAAATATGATCCTGACATTTAAGGAGCCAATCAACATCCTGAAAGCGGCAACCAAGAATGTCGGCGGCGTGGCAAAGGGAGAAATGATACTGGAGATTCCAAATGGTTCCACGAATGTGAAGGCGATGGAACAGTATCTGATCGACCGGGGACTTGAACTGGAAGAGTTGTCGGAGACAAAGACAGGAGGTGCGTTCTAATGTGGACTGAACAGGTTCGTTCCATGATTGGAACAGGAATTCTTGAGACGTTATACATGACAGTTGTTTCAACTGTATTTGGATATTTATTTGGACTGCCGATGGGAATTCTCCTCTGTATCACAGATAAAGAGGGATTGAAGCCCAACAAGGTGATATATAAGATTCTGGATGTGATCGCGAACATCGTGCGAAGCATACCATTTTTGATCTTATTGATCCTGCTGATTCCATTTACAAGACTGTTGCTTGGAAAAAGCTACGGTTCGACTGCAACGATCGTTCCGCTGACGGCAGCGGCGATTCCATTTATCGCAAGAATGGTAGAGTCTTCGCTCAAGGAAGTCGATTACGGAGTCATCGAAGCGGCAAAGGCAATGGGCGCAAGCAACAGCAGAATCATCTTCAAGGTATTGCTTGTTGAGGCGAGAACTTCTCTGATCACAGGTGCAACGATCGCAATCGGAACGATTCTTGGATATTCCGCGATGGCAGGTGCGGTCGGCGGTGGCGGACTTGGTGATATTGCAGTCCGTTACGGATATTACCGGTATCAGACAGATATCATGCTTGTTACGGTGGCGTTACTGATCGTGATCGTACAGGTATTCCAGTCGGTTGGTATGTTAGTTGCAAATCGTCTGGATCGTAGAAAATAATTTGCAATATATGCGGGAACCGGAATGTGCACACCGAAACCTGCTTATATATAAAGTAATTGATCGTTGGATAAAAGTGTTCAAGGATCACAAAAACAGGAAAGAGAGGACATGAATTATGAAGAAATCAATTAAGAAATTACTCGCACTGACACTGACTGGTGCATTTTTAGTAGGAGCACTCACAGGCTGCGGTAAGAGCGGCGAGGATGATAAGACAATCAAGGTTGCAGCATCTGCAACACCACACGCTGAGATTCTGGAGTATGCAAAGGATAAGCTCAAGGAGCAGGGCTATGATCTGCAGGTAACAGTTTTTGATGACTATGTAAAGCCAAACGAGGTTGTAGAAAGCGGCGATTTCGATGCAAACTACTTCCAGCATGTACCATATCTTGAGAGCTTCAACGAGGAGAAGGGCACACACCTTGCAGTTGCAGGTAAGATTCACTACGAGCCATTTGGTATCTATCCAGGAACAAAGAAGACCTTGGATGAGCTTGCTGATGGTGATTCTATCGCAGTACCAAACGATACAACAAATGAGGCAAGAGCTTTGCTTCTTCTGCAGGACAATGGCATCATCACATTGAAGGATGGCGCTGGTATCAACGCAACTGTCAATGATATTGCTGAGAATCCTCACAATATAAAGATTGTTGAGCTTGAGGCTGCACAGTTAGCCAGAGTTGTTGATGAGACAGCATTTGTCGTATTGAATGGTAACTATGCACTTGCTGCTGGATTCTCTGTAGGTAAGGATGCCCTTGCTTACGAGACAAACGATTCCGAAGCTGCTAAGACATATGTAAATGTAATCGCAGTGAAGGAAGGCAACGAGGACAGCGCAAAGATCAAGGCATTGGTAGATGTATTAAAGTCTGACGATGTGAAGAAGTACATCAACGATACTTACGATGGAGCAGTTCTTCCTTACGAAGAGTAATCGGATAGAATATAAATCAGAACAACATATAAACCACATACAGACGCTCTGCGATGGGATACATTTCCTGTAGCAGAGCGTTTTGTTATTGATGGATATATAAAATAGCAGATGGAAATTGCTGGAAACAAAAAAATCTAAAGTAAATCTCCTGAATATAGAGAAAAAATATAGAGAATTATCTATTTAACTCTTGTTTTTTTCGAGAAATGTCTATAAAATAGAAAACAGACGGTTTAAATGCATAATTTATACGATGCAAATAAATGTGAAAGGTATAAGGTAGCTGAAATGAAGAAATACAAGGATATGAGTAAAGACGAGTTATTGACATTAAAGGCCGCTCTTATGGAGGAATACAAGGAAGAACAGGCAAAAGGCCTCAGCCTCAATATGGCAAGAGGAAAGCCGGGATTCTCCCAGCTGGCACTTTCTATGGAGATGCTGGATGAGATAAATAGCAAATCTGATATGCGTACCTTGCTTGGAAATGATACAAGAAACTATGGCGATCTGGATGGTATCGGCGAATGTCGTCAGCTCATGGCAGACATGATGGAAGTAAAGAAGGAGAACATCATCGTATATGGTAACTCCAGTCTGAATGTTATGTACGATACAGTTTCCCGTTCGATGACACATGGTGTGAATGGCTCGACTCCTTGGTGCAAGCTGGATAAGGTCAAGTTCCTCTGCCCGGTACCTGGATATGACAGACATTTTAAGATCACAGAGTTCTTCGGTATTGAGATGATCAATATCCCGATGAATTCCGACGGACCAGATATGGATCTGGTTGAGAAATATGTAAATAACGATGCAGCAGTCAAGGGCATCTGGTGTGTGCCAAAGTATTCAAATCCAACCGGAATCGTATATTCCGATGAGGTTGTAAGAAGATTTGCAGCGTTAAAGCCAGCAGCCGAAGATTTCCGTATCTTCTGGGATAATGCATACTGCATCCACCATCTGTATAAGGATCAGCAGGCGGAAATCCTGAATATTTTAGATGAATGTGCGAAGGCTGGAAATCCAGACATGGCATATATGTTTGCATCAACATCGAAGATCACATTCCCTGGCTCTGGTGTCTCTGCACTTGCAACTTCTACAACAAATGTAGAATTTATCAAGAAGCAGTTGACAGTACAGACAATCGGACACGACAAGATCAATCAGCTCCGTCATACAAGATTCTTCAAGAATATTGACGGTCTGAAGGCACATATGGAGAAGCATGCAGACATCTTACGTCCAAAGTTCGAAGCAGTCTTAAATGAGTTTGATAAGGAACTTACGGGCTTGGAGATTGGTTCATGGGTAAAGCCGCTTGGCGGATATTTCATTTCCTTTGATGCACTCGAAGGATGTGCGAAGAAGATCGTTGCAATGTGTAAGGATGCAGGCGTGGTACTGACTGGCGCTGGTGCAACCTATCCGTATGGCAAAGATCCAAAAGACAGCAATATCCGTATTGCTCCATCGTTCCCATCTGTTGAAGAGATGGAAGCCGCAGCGAAGATCTTCGTGCTTTGTGTGAAGCTTGTAAGTATTGATAAGTATTTGGAAGCATAAGCTTGTCGATGCGTTAATTAAATAGTAAGCATTCAAATCCCGGTGTGTATGCACCGGGATTTTTTTGCATGGATTTAACAGTATTCTGATAGTTTTATGATAGAACCAGATGGTGGTGACTGATAGGATAATCATAATTGGGAAATGTATGCAATCGCGAACAGGACTTTGGATATTTGTGATTGCTGATTAGTAATTTGTATATCAGGATATGGAGAAATAAGATATGTACGATGATGAAAGAAAAATTTTGACAGACTGGTTAGACAAGCCGGTGATACATAATCGGAAAAAAATCAGAGATAAATACAGACAGGACATACAGACGATGGGACAAAAACAGCATATCAGCGCAGCCGAAGATAGGAAACTTCGAGAGATGTTACTCAGCCCACAGAATAAGGTGGAGGACACACGAAATGAAAAAAATGGATGTATGGTCTTATTATTCCTTGAAATATTCTTTACCATCGCGGTATTGATTGCCAGCTTTGCGGTGTCAGTTATGCCGCAGGCACCTGCTGGTCGGACGATGGCGGATGCAATATCAACGTTCTTTTTTATAGAGATTCCCTTGTGGTTACCATTTTTGATCATCATGAACAATCACGGTAAAATAAAAAAGGCAGTTGAAAAAGGAAATTTTGAGAAATACAATTTTCAGATTCGGGAAAAGGTATATCAGTTGTTTTCGGGGGAAGATTATGTAGTAACAAATCATTATATTGAGATTGCAGGCATGTATGTACCAATTCGTGAAAACCTGATTACAGGTCTTACTTGTTGGCAGACTATCTCTGTTGTTTTGGTCGAATATAAGGGGATTTACTATTTTTCTTATCTCAATCAAAATGTGTTTTATAATGATAACGAAGATGATTGTTGGTGGAATGATTTGTCACGAAATAAGCAATACTAATTCCAAAGTGAACAATAAATGGAGGAATTCGTATGAAGAATCGAATCGAGACATTAAAGGAATATTTAAGGCGGCTTGGAAATGGGGAACCGCTGGAAGCGGTGCGGAAAGACTTCGTGGAGGTCTTCCGAGACGTTGATCCTGCGGAAATCATGAAAGCGGAACAGGAGATGCTCGCAGAGGGAACACCGCTTGATGAGGTGCAGAAGCTGTGTGATGTGCATGCCGCACTCTTTCATGGAAAGACACGGGAGGAACAGATCGCGAATGCGGAAAGGACAGTGAATGCGTCGATGTTGCGGGAAGAACGGGAGACAAAGACGCGGGAACTGGCGCAGATCAAAGGACATCCGCTGTGGCTGTTTGCAAATGAGAATGGTGCTCTTGCTATGCTGCTGGAGCAGGCAGAAGAAAAGATTAAGGATGGCAGTGCAAATAAGAAGACGTTGGAATCGCTGCGTGGTATCTCGATTCACTATGCGAAGAAGGGAGATCTTCTGTATCCGGTTTTGAATGTGCGGTATGGGATATCCGGACCGGCAAGTGTGATGTGGACGGTTGACGACGAGATCCGGGATGAGATTTCATTTCTTGCGAAGATGAATGATAAGGAATCTGATTGGCAGGCACGGTTTGCAACGGTAGTGGCACGGGCACAGGAAATGATCTACAAAGAAGCGAATATTTTGTTTCCAAACTGTGCAGCAAATTTCACGGAGGAAGAGTGGATCGGTATCTATCATGACCAGAAGGATTATGCAGTGTGTTTCGGCGTGGAGCCGGAGATCTGGCAGAAGGCAGAGGACAACCAATATGTGCCGGAGACGTCGCTCACAGAGACGGAAATCCGCATGCCGGGCGGACATCTGACGATTGCACAGCTGATCGCACTTCTGAATACAATTCCGATGGAGATCACATTTGTGGATGTGGATAATATCAATCGTTTCTTCAATGAAGGACCGAAGGATTTCAAGCGCCCGGGTATGGCTATTGACCGGGAAGTATTCTCCTGTCACCCACCGAAGATTGAAGCGACCGTGCGAAGAATTATTGGGGAGTTCCGTGCGGGGGCATTGGACGAAGTACCAATCTGGATGGACAAAAATGGAAAATGTATGCTTGTCAAATATATGGCGGTACGGGATAAAGAGGGGACGTATCTCGGCACGTTGGAGCTGGTACAGGATATGAGATTTGCAAAGGAACATTTTCAGCCGGAAAAGCGGCAGGAGGAGATATGGTAAGTGGAGAAATGGCTTGTATATGCGACATGTAAATGTTAAAATCTGATGTATATGCCAGAAATAAATGTACGGTTAAAAAATGGGAGAAATCAGATGAAAATTACAATCATTGCAGTGTCCGTATCTGCACTTTCACAGATCCAGATCTTTCAAAAAGAATATGCAAAAAAATACCCGGAGGATGTAATTGATTTTGCGGTATTTTATGTAGCAGGTATGGAAAACCAATATCTGATGCACCCGGAGATTCTGGAGAATGCAGTCCGCGAGGCGGATGTCGCAGTGATCGATCTGATGGGTGTTTCGGAGGCACTGCGGGAGATTGTCAGACGTGGGCTGGAGGATTGTCAGGGACAGCGCATTGTGATCGGAAATGCATTGCGCGAATATCTGCGGCTCGGAACCTTCTCGATGGGGGCGATGGGGAAAATGATGAAGTCCTCCCAGAAGAAGCCACAGACCGGAGAGATATCCGCAGATGAAACCAAACCGGAGCCGGATACAGAGGGGAAAAAGAAGCCGACGGCTAGTGCATTAGAGAAAATGCGCCGGATACGAAGAATGGCAATGATCCTTGGAAATGTCCTGCCATTTGGCATGACGAAGGATATGAAGCAGGTATTTTTGCTGATGGACTATTGGCAGCAGGCAACCTATACGGATATTGAATCGTTTTTCTATCTGATTTTACGAAGATATTGCGGCAGGAGCTTTCTGCCGAAGGAAAAGCCTTGTACGATGCGGTATGGAATCTATCTGAAAGATCCATTTTCGCTTGCTTGCGAGGATGTACTGGATAAATATTGGAAGAAAAATCCATATGAGAAGGACAAGGATACGGTAGCTGTTTTATTCTATGGACATGCATATCCAAATGATTATCTGCCGATTGTCCGGGTACTTTGTGAGAAGTTGAAGGAGCGGCATAACATACTTCCGATTGCATTTTCACAGAATGAGGATCGCGATCAGGAGAAATTAAAGGGTTATCTCTGCCAGAAGAAATATCCGGTATCTGCGGTGATCAATACGATGCCATTTCGTCTGGGGGCAGGTCCGATGGGCGGAAATGCAGATGGGGCAGTGCAGATTCTGAAGGAATTGCAGGTGCCATATATTAAGCCATTCTGCCTGACGAAAATCACAGAGCAAAGATGGCAGGAAGCATCGGCAGTCAATCCGGGCGAGTTCCTGATCAGCATTTTACTGCCGGAATTAGATGGTGGTATCCTGACATTTCCAATTGGCGTGATGGGCGATGCGACGGTATCCGAATTGCAGCCGATCACAGAACGGATGGATACACTTGTGGCACGGATGGAAGGATATTTGCAGTTAAAGAAACTGGAAAATCAGGATAAGAAGCTGGCGTTTGTGTTCTACAATTATCCGCCGGGCGAAAGTAATGTTGCATCGGCGGCATTTCTTGATACCTTTGCATCGGCGGCAGAAGCGTTGAAGCAGTTAAAACAGGCGGGATATCAGGTGGAAGCCCTGAGTGCGGAACAGCTTCGGGAAGCGTTCGTGATGGATGGAAACTGCAATGCGCCACAGTGGAGTGACGAGGCCGAGGCAGTGATTACATACAGGCTGGATGGAGAGGACTATCCAGTGAAGGGGATTCGATGTGGAAATGTATTTCTTGGATTACAGCCATTGCGGCAGGAAGGTGGCAGCAAGGCAGATATCATGGAAGGTTATCATGACCGGAATCAGGAGCCGCCAAAAGCATATCAGGCATTTTATCGTTATATAGGGGAAGCATTTGGCGCAGATGCGATCATTCATTTTGGAACCCACGGAACCTTGGAGTTTCTGCCGGGCAAGGATAATGGCATGATGGATCGCTGCTGGCCAGACCGTCTGATCGGCAAGGTTCCACATTTTTATTATTACTATATCGGAAATCCTTCGGAGGCGATGATCGCCAAGCGGAGAACGCATGCGACACTTGTCAGTTATCAGGCACCAGCGTTGAAGGAAAGCGGACTGTATGGCGGATTGCAGGAGTTGAAGGAGACGATTGCGGAGTATCAGGAGAGCCTGCAAAGTGCACCGGAACGCTGCGATGATCTGATGAACCAGATTGACCATCTGGCAGAAGCATGTGGATGTACAGGGGATCTTGAGCAGATCGAGGAATATCTGTATGAATATGAAAACAGTCTGATCACGGATGGTTTGCATGTGATGAATGCGGAGGAGGCACAGGGGCTTCTGCATGCCTTAGATGGGGAATATGTTCCTGTTGGAACTGCGGGAGACGTGGTGAAAAATCCAGATATCCTTCCATCCGGTCGAAATCTTGTGCAGTTTGATCCGCGGCTTGTTCCGACAAAAACGGCATATGAGCGGGGCGCGAAGGCCGCACAGCTTGCCGTGGAACAATATAAAAAGCAGACAGGCAGCTATCCAGATACGACAGCCGTGATTCTCTGGGGATTGGAGACATCCAGAAGTCAGGGCGAGACAGTCGGGCAGATCTTATATTATCTGGGACTTCGTCTGAAGACAGACCGTGCGAGCTTTGATGACCGTCTGGAGATTATTCCGCGGGAGGAACTTGGAAGACCGCGTATGGATGTGGTGATCCATATATGTGGATTCTTCCGGGATATGTATCCAAATCTGGTAGATAACCTGAATGAAATGCTGCAGCAGATTCTCGCGTTGGATGAGCCGGACGAGGAAAATTATTTTGCAGCGAATACAAGAAAGCTGGCGCAGACATTGATGGAAGAGCAGGGCATGGATCAGGCACAGGCGTGGGAGATGGCGTCCTGTCGGATCTTTGGTCCGAAGGAGGGCGAATACGCAACGCGTCTTACGGATGTTGTGCGGAATGGAAGCTGGAAAGAGGCAGAAGAGCTTGGAACGGCATTTACAGCGGATCTTTCGTATGCGTATTCGTATCGGCATAGAGGTGAGGCAGCAGCCAGCGTGCTAAAATATCAGTATCAGAATGTGGATTATATCTCACAGGTACGGAACAATGTGGAGTATGAGTTGACAGACCTGGATCATTATTATGAGTTCTATGGCGGACTTTCCAAGGCGGTGGAAAACCAGAAGGGCGAAAAGCCGGTGATGCTTGTGGCAGATACCGTTGGAGAAGCGGTCAAGGTACAGGATATTCACGAGGCGTTAAACCGGGGAATTCGGACACGTCTTCTGAATCCCGCATGGATTGAGGGCATGATGCGACATACTTATCATGGCGTGCAGCAGATTGAAAAGCGGTTTGAAAATGTGATGGGATTTGCGGCATCGACAGATGCGGTGGACAGCCAGACATTTTCGGAGATGACGCGTTGTTATGCAGCGGATGAAGAATTGCGCAGACAGATGACAAAGAGTAACAAGTGGGCGTATATGAAGATGATGGAACGCCTTATGGAAGCAAATCATCGAGGGTATTATCAGGCAACCGAGGAAGAGTTAGAATCGATTCGGGAGGCTTATATAGAGGCAGAAGGAGAGGCAGAGGAGTAAGATGCAAAGGAAAAAGATAGACAATGTATATCCGTTCACGGCGATTGTCGGACAGGAGAAGATGAAGGAAGCAATCGTGCTGAATCTCATCAATCCGGCACTCGGCGGTGTTTTGATCCGGGGACAGAAGGGAACTGCCAAGACGACTGCCGTCCGTGCAATCCCGAACCTGATGCGGAAACTGAAAATTGTGGAGATTCCGGCAAATGCAACCGAGGATCGAGTTGCAGGAACGATCAATATTGAGGCGGCATTGAAGGACGGAGAGAAGAAATTTGAGCCGGGACTTCTGAAGGAAGCAGACGGAAATATCCTGTATGTTGATGAGGTAAATCTGCTCGATGATCATATCGTGGATCTGCTGTTGGATGCAGCGGCAACCGGCAGGAATACAGTGGAGCGTGAAGGAATCTCCTGTACGCATGCGTCAAAGTTCATATTGATCGGTTCGATGAACCCGGAGGAGGGAAATCTTCGACCACAGCTGCTCGACCGGTTTGGAATGGTTGTGGATGTGACAGCAGAGGAGGATGTAGACAAGCGAATCCAGATTGTCGAGAACCGGCTTGCCTATGAAGAGGATGCACCGGAATTTTGTAAGAGATTTGAGGAGCGACAGGCACGTCTGCGCACGAAGATCGACAGAGCCAGAGCACTTTTGCCAGAGGTGACAATGAGCCGGGAACTTCTGCGCCTGTCCGCGGAGATCTGTATTGCCTATGGCACAGATGGACATCGTGCAGATATCGGAATCGTGAAAACAGCAAAGACGATCGCTGCATATGAAGGAAGAAAACGGGTAAAAAAGGAAGATATCTCCAGAGCGGCACAGTATGTACTGCCGCATCGTATGCATAAAAATCCGTTGGATAACGGGCAGATGAATCCAGAGATGATGGAACAGATCTTATCTGGAAAAGGAGAAAAACGTGAACCGGAGACATCCGGGGAGGGAGACTAGACTCTGCGAAGCAAAAGAATGCAGATGCGCGGGAGGAAATATTTCTTCCGGTCGAACAAAGTGGAAGGGAACGCTCGATCTTAGAGGTGTTAGACGAGATGATGAGATCTCTGGAGCTTCCGCTTTCACAGAAGCGTGCGGCAGAATTAAAGATAAAAAAGGAAAAGCATAGCGGCTATGTGATGCCAGCCGAAGCAGACAGGAAAACATGCGGTCTTTCGGAGATTGATATTCCGGCGACAATTCGGACATGCGTGGAACGTGGAAGCCACATGGAGAAAGATGGATTTCAGGGGCAGATCATACCAGAAGATCTGCGTATGAAACGATATCGCCACAAACAGCACAGTACTGTGCTGTTTGTTGTGGATGCCAGCCGGTCACAGGGCGCGAACAAACGCCTTGCATTTGCAAAAAGTGCGGTGATGGCAATGCTTGAAAAAGCGTATTGTGATCGCGACCGGGTGGGACTGATCTTATTTGGAGATAAGCATGCCACAGTGAAGCTGCCATTTACAAAGAGTGTGGATGTTGCGGCGGAGAACATGCGGGAGCTAAAAGCAAAAGGCAATACACCGCTTGCTATGGGGCTGCGTCTGGCGACACAGGTACAGATGGCAGATCGCCGCAAATATCCAGAGGATATACATCTCACCGTGCTGATCACAGATGGAAAGTCCAATTATGATACAGAGCCTGGAAATCCCGTAAAGCTTGTGTATCAGGCAGCGGAGGATTTGAGAAAAAATGAGTTACCGCTACTGGTGATTGACACAGAAAACAGCGTATTTGGAATGGGAATCGGAGCGCGAATCGCAGAGCTTGCGGATGGCGCATATGTGAAATGTGCAGAGTAACCGGACGGAGTCAGACGATAAGAAGGTTGAAAAAGAAATGAACAAGATCGAAGAATATTACAATAAATTCAATGAGGAAAAACGATTAAATTCCAGACACGGACAGATCGAGTACCGCATCACGATGAAATATATTCATGATTATCTGGATGTGCGGATGCAGGAGTTGAAGGTTACGAATCGGGAAGATATCAAGATTATTGATATCGGTGCCGGAACCGGACGTTACAGTGTGGCACTTTGCGAGGAAGGTTACGATGTGACGGCTGTGGAGCTGGTGAAGCATAACTTAGGTATATTGAAGCAGAAAAACAGCAACGTGCATGCGATGCAGGGAAATGCGCTGTATCTGAAGAAGCTGGAAGATAATACCTATGATCTGACACTTCTCTTCGGACCGATGTATCATCTGATGACGAAGGAGGAGAAGATTCAGGCGCTATCTGAAGCGAAACGTGTGACGAAGCCGGGTGGAATTATTTTAGTCGCCTATGTGATGAATGAGTATGCCGTGGTCGTATATGGAATTCAGGAGAACCATTTGGAAGAAAGCATGAAGAATGGAACACTGGATGCATCGTATCATACGGTACCTGCGGAGGACAGCCTGTATGCGTTTGAGCGGATCGAGGACATCGACAGCTACAATGAAGCGGTCGGACTAAAGCGGGAGAAGATTCTGTCACCCGATGGACCAGCTAATTATATCCGTCCATTTGTGAATCAACTGAGTGAGGAGAGCTACGAGCTTTTCGTGGCATATCAGTTGAAGGTGTGTGAGCGGCCGGATTTGATCGGAGCAGGGGCACATACGGTGGATATACTTCGCAAGGAATTATGATGCGTGTATGTGTTGGATAGGATGAGTTGGAATGATAACATGATGAAGCACGCCGATGTGTATGCAGATCATCAAACAATCACGTGGTGACGTACGATATAAGGAGAAGAAAGAATGGAACAAGGAAGTTTGCCAGAGCGCTATCTGTCGCGTTCGGTGATTAAACATATACGAAGATTGAATCCGAAGCTTTCGGTATCGGCAGCAGTCGGAAATGATTATGCGAATTTGCACGGGAGCGT
>CAVGQQ010000064.1:0-18038 GCA_963631525.1 bacterium | reverse complement strand
GAATGTGTTACCGAAGTGTGGGGGCTCATTTTCCTTGACAAAGAATTTTGAAAATATCGTTTTATTTCAAGGAAAATGTTGTGAACTGAATAAACTGAACTTATCTGCCTTTGATTATACCTTTCATTGCCATTTTATACAATATTTTATTTTCAATCTTGGATTCCAAGACTTAATGCTCGAAGGGCATCTGTGTAATTGCCGACCGGGCTTCCAAGCGCTGGCACTCCTGCCTGCATGATATCTACCCATTTGCTTCCTCTTCCAATCACCTTTTTTACTTTATCTGCAGATAAAGACTTGATTTCTTTCTGGTAATTTTCAGGAAGTATAATCTCGCCATCATATTTTTCAAGGATCTTTTCGAGATCACCATTTTCGCGAGTGTAGATTATCTTTGCCAGGTTATCAGCTCCACCGACTGACCAACGCATCTTGCGCCCTTTCATTCGGTTGGTAATCAGGCTACAGTTTTGGTTTTCCTGCACACCCATATTTTTATATATCTGTCCTTCAGGAGCCTGTAGATCAACACCCATATTTTTGAGCTGTTCCTGCCAGCGCGGAAGTCCATCGATGTTGTTACTCAGATATCTATATAAGTCCTTTGCATTCTTCAGATCTGTCTTGTGTTGGTCATCATCGATGCTGTTTATGTATGTCTCAATATCCTGCAGACCACCTTCATAATCTCCGGACATTATCTTATCAAGAATCCTTCCTGCAATTTTTTTATGTTTAATGCAGCCGCGGATTTTTTTCATGATGTGAAATCGATCCAGCTGAAAGATCCGTTCCGGATTATAAGTGTTGCTTATCCAAGCTGCGCCATCACCGTTTAGCACGCGCACCTGATCTGCCTCTATATGAAAAACACTCTGAATGAGTGCTTCTGTTTTCGAATTGAATTTCATTGATCCTGCCATTCCGGCAAGCACTTTCTTATTTACTAATTTTTTACCATCTTCGCTCCAACCAGAGTAAATGGTTGCCAGCTTCATTTCCTGTGATTTTGCTTTCTTTTTGTTTTTCTGTATATTCAAATAAACGCCATCTGCTTCCATGAAGATAATTGGCGTTTCTGTCTCGCCTCTGGTTCTTTCTTCTTCCATCTCAGCCAAGATAATTTCCTCTTCCCTGCTGATTTCTTTACCGATCTGTTGCACGACGTTCCAAGCTCCATGACTGCTAATTGTCTGACCTGTTGTTCCGGATATCAATTCTGCTGTTTTTCGATATGGCATTTCCGCTGCAGCTTCGCTAATTATTTTCGCCAGATTGGAAGAAACCGCCCCAATTTTTTCCATTTTCATACTATCTTCTAAAAGGTAAACATAGTGTTTAGTTTCTCGATCCAGATACATGTGCCTGTTATATTCGACTTCCCCATACACCGTCTTAACTGTTGCCTTTCGGGTCTGTTTATTCTCATACCGTTTCTTATCTCTTGTATTCATCAGGTATCTGTCAAGCTCTTCGAGAAGTTCTCTCGTCATCTCCCTTGCTGCTTCACAAACGGCAGAATATATCTTTCGTTCCATATCCTCAAACTTTGCTGTCAGAAGCTCATCCATGTGGTAATTCATATTCATTTCCTCCTGACTTTATTATACCATTTCTGGTAAGAAAAAGGATAGCGGTCTCAGACTGCTATCCTTGTCCTAAACCAATATATAATTTATAGTCCATCGCGATCCAGAGTTTCATCCCTCACTCTGGCATATGTCCTCCAACATCTGCTCTCCACACAGACCGTGCTTTTTTCCACGGTAAGTATCATTGTCCTCTAAAAGCTGCCTTCTCAGATGTGAATATTGTTATATCCTGCAGCTACCCCTTCATCGCTCCGTAGTATCTTTCCGACTGTATCATCGTCTTTTTTCACTATTCGTATTCATACATTTTTGTATCAACAGACTTTATGATATTATCAAAAACGAACTGAATCTAATAAGTTACTTAAGCGGGCTCGTGGTGATTAACGTAATCGCTGTGACTTATGAACTTATCAAGGAACATGCAAGGGTATGCCAATTCAACCCCTTGCATGTTTTATTTTACCAAAGTTCTCGAAAATCAAAAAATGTACAAATTAAGTATTTTTCTATTTTACACAATTCAGTGTAAATTTCTTATTCATCGTTCCAATGCTGCATCTGCAGCTACACTTCGTATTATCTTTTTCTGGGGGATTGGGGAACGCCCCAACAAGCGGGATTTGTGGCATTGTATTTATACAATGAACACGAATCCCCTGCTTGCTCAATATGGGAATGTAAAAACTGGTCAAATCCACTTTTCGAGAACCTGGACGAAAATAAAAGGGTTCAAAATCGAAAATATATTCCTGTACAAAATTCAGGCACAAAAAAACAGCCTATCCATGTATATGATCTGGATAGGCTGCATAATTATCTGATTTCTCTATCTGTTCTTTCTTTTACATTATGCTGTTGCGATTCTTGTTTATATTGATCTAACAGCTTCAAAACTGATTGTCTGCCAGAATTAAACTTATCTTTGTTCTCATCCCCAAAAACCTTATATCCCTCAATATATTTACCTGAAGCAATCTGATCTCCTATTATCTGTTGAACATTTTTTTCGTAATCAAAATCTATTTTTATGAATCGTTCCATCTGATCTAACAGCAATATAAATTCTTTAGGTGTGATTATGTCTCTTTGTTCCGGATAATGTTTCAGGTTACCGGTTACTAAAACTGAATCAAATTCTTCCGAGCTTTCTTTTACCTCAAAAAAAGGAATATCGCTTTGATCAAGTAATTGTGCTTTCGTAGTCTCAACATCCTGAATAAGTAATCCAGATTTCAATATAAGAGTAAATGTTTGCTGAAAAGTTTCTTCCGATATTTTCAGTTTATCATAATGAAATACTTCTTTATATTCATTTAACATTCTCTCATCATAAATCGGAATTACATTACCAGACTGTATGAGCCTTAAGATATCATACGGATATCCACTACTGGAAATAACTGCAGATACTAACACATTTGTATCCAATACCGCAAAAGCCTTAATTTTCATTTGACATTTTCCCCCTTTTTAGTTCTTCCCTTATTTCTTCCGTTAGAATTGCAGCTTCTTGCGGAGTATAAAGTCGTCCATGAGCGGCTAAGAATTGCTCACGCATGTCTTGAAATAATTCAACCAATGTTTTTTCTTTCTCCATGATTGCATCCCTCCTTTGATATTAGATAGCACCATCAAACCAGAATTTCGTAACACCTTGGATTCCTACATATATTTTATTTCATGACCCTATAACATTCAAGCACTAAAATATCTTAAATATTCTATTTTCTGCACAGTCCCCTGCAGACGATCTGTACATTATGCCACTATCTATCTTTATCTCTTATTCTTTCGTTCCGGTAAACATCCCGGTATGAGGGGGTAGGGTGTGGGAAGGGGGAACATGACCGCAGACTGCCCCTGTAGTCTTGCCGAAAAAATGGCGCACTTGTCCCTTGGCATATTTAAGCTGAATTTTTGAAAAAAGTGCACAAAAAATGACGGTTGATCGGATTCCTGATCTCGTCAAATTGCATAATGTTACACAGGTTGCTGTCTTTCCTGTATACCATCAAAGCAGAGTTCCGGGAGTCGAACCCGGAATAAAACCATCTCCGCTACCAGCCGAACCGCTGATCTATAATAATAAACTGTGTGCAACCAGTTCTCCTGCGCATCTCGCTCTCGCTAATCGACAGCGCCATAAAGGACACGCAGCTTGAATGAATCTTGTCTGATCGTTTTCCTTCATGAAGTATCTCATATGCGATCTGTTGGCACTGTGCCGGTGCGCCATTTTGAAGCGCGTTACGGAAATTATCAGTGTTCGTTCCTGCGAACTGGTTCGGCGCGTATATGACATCCTCTAGTGTCAGTGCTCCGCCATACTGCATATCCAATCGGTTCATAACTACGGTTCCTACTGCAAGCTTATCCTCGTAGGATGCTCCTGCCTCGCTATAAATCAATGCTGCAAGCAGCTTCTCGTTATCTGTCCTTGTTTCTGTCGGTGTGATCACATAGACATTGCTGCAGCTCTCCATGACTTCTTCCATAGATATTGCTTTATCAGTCGTGCCGCCCTCACAGTTTTCCGCCCTGCAGTACTCCTCATTGCCGGTTCCATCCGCCGGATCCAGCGCTGCTATCAACCCGGCTTCCGTATATCCAATCAGAGTGATCCAGTGGCACCCGCCTCCAGATACATTTCTTCCGGTATTCCATTGGCTACTCCCGGAACTCACATCGCAATTATTATGTAGATATACAACACACAACGATCCATGCTTCAGTGCCTCATCGATCGTATCTGCAGATACCATCCCTCTTGTTATTTTTACCGGGTAATGATTATTTACCCAGGCATCCGCGCCATACCAAAGCCCTACATGACCATTATTGTGTTCTTCCAGCATATCCGGTGTGATCTGCAGCCCCAGGCTCCGAAGAGCTGATGCTGCAGCTGTCACACCACATGCCTTGTTTGCCTGCCCGGTGTAATTATGCTGATTGTAGCTGTGATACTCATATTGTGCTGCAGTATCCTCGACTCCACTCTCTGTACCGGATATGGAATGAAGAACACCGGCAGCGATTGTTACAACAATAATTGCCGCGGCAATCGATACAAGTACTAGCTTTCCAACGGCTGTCGCGATCGCTTTTACAAGCAGCAGTATTTCTTTCAGCACAAAACCAGACACCGCTTTCGCAGATCTTCGAACTACACTCATTCCAGCATAGTCCGGATCACTATCTGACCGGTTCTGACGCCCGGCATATTCCGCATCCGAAAGACTAGCAAACTCCTGTACACTCTCTTTCACTGTTCCTGCTATTTTTGAATTAACGCATAATACCTCATCTGCAGGTTTTCTTTTTGGTGTCTTTTCTTTTGTTACAACATAGTTCCCGGATTCTTCAGTATTCTCCGAATTTTTTTCTGTCCTTTGCTGGATGGATAAAATTTTTTCATGCAGAGCATCGGCGATGTCCGGATATTCCGTCACCGCCTCCTTTTTTTCCTGCAGCTTCTTTTTATTTCGTTCGAGTGCCTTTTCCCGTGTCCGGCTTTCCTTTTCTTCCTCCGGTTCTGTCCGGTTAGAGACAGACACGATATCAGTATCTCTCTGTGTATTTACAAGCATATCATCACCGCCTATGCACTTTTAACAACCGTAGTTTCTACCAGAGGATAAATTTCGTTATCTTCAGGAATCGTATCGTCGAGAGTGAAAATAACATTTCCTATCTTCGCCACGCCGTGTCCGGGTTCTGCTGACTCAAGCTTCCGGATCTGGATTCCGGACAAGCTGTACATATCAGCCAGCTGAACTGCGTCCAGGTGATCCTGTTTGAACATGATTACATTTTCCGAGTTTTTTAGCATCGTAGACGCGGCCGGATTCTGCAGGATCTTCGTTACATTCTGCACGATGGCACGAAGGAAACCTCCATACTTACGACATCGCTCAAAGAAATCTTCGATGATGAGCGTTGCTGCAGCATGTTTGAAGAAGTAGTCCATCTCATCGAATGTTATGTAAGTTGCTTTTCCAAGCTTCCGATTCTGAATCAGTCTTTGATCGATCTGATCCAGTACTACAATCATGCCGGCATCTTTTTCCTGATCATTTAAGTTAGTCAAGTCGTAACATACCAGCCTGCTTTGAATCTGAACGTTTGTAGGCTGTGCAAAGGAATTAAAGGATCCTTTTATATGACGTTCTAACGCAAGGGCAAGCTGCCTTGCAGCCGGTTCCTGATACTGCAGAAGCATCTCATAGATATCCATAAGCGTCATCTGCAGATACATCCCAGTCATTACTCCATCGGCAAGCGTACGTACGGCACGGTCAACGAGGGATTTTTCCGTCTCTCCAAATTTAGCACCATCGTCCAGAATCGCTTCCATGAAGGATAAGATCAGGTTGCTCTTTTTCTTGATCGGATTATCCTGCCTCTTCTCATCAACATAACCGTAATCTGCGGATATATCGGCCACGTTGATATGATCCACGCCGACCTCAATCACCTGCCCGCCAAGTGCATAAACAAGTGGCGCATATTCGCCATCTGGGTCAAGTATGATGCTGTCGCCCTGGGTCAAAAGCACTTCATATAATATCTTCAGCTTTGCATCAACAGATTTTCCAAAGCCGGTCTTTCCAAGGATCCATTCATGCCCGGATCCCTGCTTTGTCCGGTCAACCCACTGCTGCTGTTTCGTTTCTTCGTGTTTTCCGTATGGGATCCCGGTGCTCTGGTTAAGCTGCACAGAGTTGAACGGCAGCATGATCGCGGTGGTATCTGTGTCGCAGTCCCGGAGATACTGAATTGTCCGCTCACCAAACGGCAGCGCATCCATCAGCCCTTTTAACTGCTGAAAATACATATATGACATTTCGCAGTTGTAGTCACCTGCCACATCCAGAATGCTTTCCGTGTATTCATCAAGCTGGTTCATATCTTCCGCAAGGAAGCACACGATTACCTGTACCAAAAACATCTTCTGATTATCGTAGTCCATCGCATTGTTATATGCATCGATTACTTTTCTGTCCTTTGCTATCTGTCTTGGAAGACGTTCTGCAGCTCCCTCACGTACGCTCCGCTTGCCGGACCAGAGGTTTGCACTTGTCTCTACGCTGTCGTCTTTTCGCTCAATCAGCTTTCTTGCCTCTGAATTGGATACGGCGACGATATCGCTTGTTGCAACCAGATTGGTATGCACATCCGCAAGTCTTGTAAAAAAGTCATCCCGTATACTTGTCCCCCACGTACGAAGCAGCATGCTCCGCCCAACCATATCATTCATCTCAAAATAATCTGCATGCGGTCGGAACATATCAGGTGCTAACCGGTCAATAAACTTCCTTGTATTTGTTCTTGCACCTTTGTCCGGATCCCATGCAAAGCTGTATTCCGATTCCCTTCCCGCATGCAGGAAGCTGTGCAGCACTTCCCCTCGCCGGTAGATACTCTGTCGTTTAATCCCGGAATCGAATGTCAAAAACTTTTTATTTAAATCCCGCTCCATCCGGCCAAAATAGCTTTCCGCTTTTTCCTGATTTTTCTTTTCCGTAGAAAACGTGATGAATTTATCCTGGATAAATCCCTTGTCACCTTCAATGTCGTCATATCGCAGCCGGTTATACGCCGTCCGGATATGATCATACCCATCTCCCACTGTAGTCGGTAAAAGCGTCTGTTGGAGCCGGTCTTTCTTGTTCATGCGCCGGTTAAGAAGCGTGATCTTCATCGAAGCCTTGGAGCTGTCCAGCGAATTAAGCAATTCCTTCCAGCTGTCATATACCTTTTTCCGATCCTCATTGCCTGCAGAATTATAATCGATATCCCTCAGATCATATGTCATGCTCCATCTGCTCCCGGCATGCCTGAACATGCCGTTTTCGCAGATCTGCTTAATCGGTATGATGTCCTGACTTCTTGTTATTTTCGTCCTGTCCTGCGACAGATCGTTCTGCATTATTGTTGTCACTGCCATTATAATCTTCCCTCCTTCCTCTCAGCACAAGCGGATGCCTATGCATCCGCCATGTCGAAATCATTGCTCTTACAATCTGCCACACGTTCATCCCGTCAACGTTAACAAATCCAAAGCTGCAGATAAAGACAACGATTACCGCAATCACCGGTATCTTGCAAAAGTCCGGTACCGGGAGGACAAAGTAGGTGATCGAACCGGCAATCAGACCGCCCGTTACACTTGCTATCTGCCCCGGCGTAAATCCAAGCATCGATGTTTTTATCTTTAGTATCTCTTTATTTGGTTTTGCTTCTAACATACATAACTCTCCTTTCCTGCCACCACGCGGATACATGGTGGCATATCGTATTTTATAAATTCAGCTTCTGGTGAATCCAGTTATCTGCTCCTTTTATTGTGCCTGCCATAATCAGATACAGGAAAAGCATCTGCGACAGGTACGTCCAGAGTACTTCTGCCTTTTTCGCTTCTCGATCTTTTCTTGACATGGTCCACTGTTCCCACCAATCTTCAAATTCTTCTTCTGTCATATCTGCATGTAATTCAACTATCTGCTGGTCGGATGTCTGCACGGTATTAAAATCAAAGTTATTCGCAAAAGCGGAAAATACCATACAGACAATCACGATGAAAACGCCCTGCAGACACACACCAACAAACGATTTCAGGTATGATACAAACGTGCTCCGAAACGGTCCTGCAGCACCACACGCAAGTGCAAGTGGCGCAACCGCGAGATGAAGATAGATATTAAACAATCGTCCATATACAACCATAATGATCGTAAAACTACATACCAGAATCACAAGTGCAAAAATCAACGTGACAATAAAGAACAGTGTTGCTTTTGTTGCTCCGAGCCCCGCCGTAGCAAGCTGAACCTGCCGGGGAAGTTCCACCCATGACAAGTCAAGAAAATTAGTTCCATTCGGTCCGGTAACCGCCTGCATGATCTCCTTAAAACACCAAAAAATTAACAGCAAAATATATTTCCCTCCTTGTAGCAAGGATGCTGTAAAACATAGCAAAAGGAACGTCCATACAATCGATCCGGCATGTCTGGTCTTTATAAATTCGCCGCTGTCATGAATCAGTGCGATATAAAATCCGATGATTAATATAGACACTGCAGGTCCCATAAGCGCATCATAGATTTTGCTGACGGTTGTCCATATCGTACCATTTTGGTACGATATGGGATCAAGCATCAGCACATCATATAACTGGCTCATCCACGCATTGAAAAATGCAATCGACGCCTGCAGCGTCGCTAATATCCAGTTCATAGGCGGGCTCCCTCCTAACTCATAAGCCAAGTTGCGATTGTTCCTGCACTACCAAGCAATGCACCGGCTCCAAGTGCAATCAATCCAGATATCTTTAGGTCATTTTGATGTCCGAACCAAGCTACAACCTCCATCACAAGGCCTACCAACAAAATAACGAACCCTAACGAAGCTACTATATAGGCGACAAAATTTTTCCCTTTTTCGATTGGTTCTTTGGCTTTTTCCGGAATGTCACTGCTATATGCTACTGTCTGTACCTGTGTGCTGATCTGCGCTCCCTGCGGTTCTGCAGCTTTCACTTTCTCCGGGGTATAAAAAAAGCAGCCCATGAAGACTGCTAACATTCCGAACATGTATAAGATCATGTTCTTTCTCATTTTCATTTTTTTATCCATATAATTTTTTTCCTCCTGTTCAAATCTTATGCTGCAAGTTTATCCAGCAGCTCTTCTTCGCTCATTACTACGCCATCTGCTTCAATCTCATCCACCCGGACAACTTTATCTCTGTCTTTCTTGGAGATATTCCACTGCCATTCCATATGTGCCTTTGCTTGCTTCGTGCTACCCCAGTCGTAGATCTTCGCCGGATCTTCCTTTCTTGTCAAATTCTTACCTTCGGCAATCATGTAATAATTAGGGTGCTGATTCATATTGTACTTTTCGTCCCTTAAAGCATTTTCACCTTCGATAATCAAGATTGCAAGCTTGTTCGATTTTCTTCGCATTTCGTCAGGTGTCATTAAATCTCGCTGTGTAGGTGTATATTGCACAGTATAATTTGCATTTACACCATGCGATTGACTGGTTGATCTTGACATGACCGTCTCTTTGCCGGCCAATGCTGAGAAGTATTCGCAAGTCTCTTTTTCGTTACTGCCAAGGAACAACCATTCTGCACAGTCTCCCAGAATTGTTTTATGCAATGTCTCAAAAGTCTTTTCAATCTGGCTCTTATCTTGCAGCACAATCGCGAACGAAATGTTACGAGATCTAGCTGTTGATAAAATCTTATGATAATCGTCCGGTAAAGCAATATTGGCAAACTCATCCATTAAGAATCGAATGTGCATCGGTAATGGTCCATCGTATACATCATCTGCAAGATCATATAATTGTTGAAACATTTGTTGATATAATGTGCCAATCAAGAAGTTTAAGCTCGCCTTGCTGTCCGGCGTTACACAGAACAATGCTGTCTTTTGTGTAGCAAAGCTTCGTATATCGATATCATCTGTGATTGTAAGCTTTTGTAATGCCTCCATATTGAAATACGCTAACTTGGACGATAAAGTAGACTGAATGCTCTGCAGTGTTTTCGCACCGCCCTTGTGATAATCCTTATAGTAACCCACTGCAATGTGCCCCGGCTTTTCTTTTTCAAGCTTTGCAAAGATCATGTCAACCGGCGACATAAAACCATCCTCGTCTGAAATTTCCGCAGCATGAAGAAGTTGCAAAACTGTCGCTAAGTTCTGCTCTTCCTCCGGCGCTTCGTGATATAACAAAAAGCAAAAAGCCATCATCAAGTTTTTCGCCATTTCATCCCAGTACTGATCCATTTTCTGGGTGTTTTTCTGCTCCTGTGAAGCAAAAAAGTTGTTGACAAAATCGAGCACATCCATGTCATTTCGGAAATATACAAATGGATTGTAACATGCAGATTTTTCCGGCTTAGACACATCGAATACAATGACTCGATATCCCATTCTCTTGAGCATATCCCCACATTTTTTTGCGAGCTCTCCTTTTGGGTCCGTGACAACAAAGTTGCAGTTCATCTGCATTAGATTCGGTATTATATAACCTCGAGACTTCCATGTTCCGGGGCCTCCGAAGATAATTGTATTTCCGTTTTTTCCATGACGGTGAAAATCAAATCCAATTCTTGCTTGACTGGTAAGAATCATGTTCTGCATCTCTTTTGGAACTCCGGGAAATACTATTTCTTTTGCAGCATATTTTCGATTGATCTCTTGGATTGTCGCCCATCGGGATGATCCCTGCTCTTCACCATCTCTGGTGTTCTTTAATGAATCACAAATCATAACCCCTATAAAGAAGTATATTGCAGTCCCGATCAGCACGATCTTTGGTGTCTGATCAACAAAAAAAATCCGAAACGGATGCATACTTAAATCTCGTTCCAGATTATCGATAAAATAACTTAAACCATTGTGTGTTATAAAAGGTGCCGCCCGGATCAATCCGTATAGTACAAACGGATATGTCAACACCAGTACAAGCACCATCGTTTTTCTACGTTCCTGCAGCATGGCGATCGACCTCCTGCTCCATCTGTGCATCTCTCATACATATCTTCTCCATTGGCATTCGGATATCTCCGTCGATTGTCTTATTAATGCGGGCGAGGCGTGTCAGTTCATTTTTCGCTGCACGTTCTCCCATTTTGATCAATCGATCAGGAAGATTGTCAATATTTACCGCAGCTGTACTGACATTGTACTTGGTTGCAAGCGCATAGGCTGCTGTACAGCATGTAAAGTGGTACTGTGCCCGGTTATAAGTCATTGTTGTGTCCTTCATCTGACTATGACAGATGGCATGTCCCATCTCAGTTGCTATCGCAGTAAAAAATTCGTCTGCGGGAACCTTCCCAGACCGGACAACATATATTACCTTGTCTTTCGGGGAGTACATCGCACGTGCGCCGCTTACATTTTTTATTTCATCCACGACGCTGATTGGAATTTCGTTTCTAGTAAGTAATGATTCAAGCGCCTGCTCGCTTGTTGGCGAAACAGGCTGATAACTGTAATTGGTGTCGTTGACATCATACATATATTTGTAATGATATCCGGCTGGCTCCCGGCTGTTTTCAAGATAGATTACCTCTCCATTCTCATCCTTATCCGGCTCCCAGATGGAATATGCAACGGCTGTCTGGTTGATCGTAACTCCCTGTCTTTCCCATGTATCCTGAGCTTTTAGCATCGTAAACGGTCGCTCCTGACTTTCGTACATCAACAAAAGCTGATTATTGACCGAATAATCAGGACATTTCGATATAATATCCAGATACATTTTTAATGCTGCGGGATCAGATAACGTCCATTTCGCCATTTGTCCAAGCCATTTATTGTCTAGTTTCATGATTTTTCACCTCCTTAATAGTTGCTGCTGCAGTGTCGAGCATTGACTTTTCTGCTGTTCTTCCTCGTTCCGGTTCACGCATCATATCCGCGATCATCTGACGTTCCTTACTCGTAAGCTTCACGCCGTCATCCCGTGATACAATTCCGTTTTCGTCAACTCTGTATCCCGATACATACATCTGTCTTATGAAATCCTCTGATAATTTTCCATTGACAAACATCTCCTGATCGACCATATATTGGATCTTGTCGACGTCATTCATCTGCTCTGCAGTCTTGCCCCGGAATAATTGTTCGCCATTCTCATTGTATCTCGTCACCGGTCTGTCCCAGCCGATATCGACGACAATCGGCTCTGCTCCATCCGGTAGATCACTCATGGATGCTTCTCGCAAACCTCTCGCTCCGGCGAACATGTCTCGTGCGCTTTCCTGTGCCTGCTGATAGTTGTTAACCTGATCCATCACACTTTCGCGCTGATTAAAACTGGTTGATGAGCTGCCGAATGCTGGTTCTTCCTCCGACAGCTCCTGTCCGAAATTTACTTCGTCGTGTTCTCTTTCATTCTTATTAGGACTCATCATGTCCTGCATCAGCTCCTGCTCCGGGGTTATATTCGTAGCATTTGCCTTTTCTTCTTCGTTCACATCCATATTGATACCGCCCTGGACTTGTCCGATTCCCAGATGTTCGGCAATCCGGTTGATTCTCGGACTGTCGCTTTTCTTGACGACAAGATCATAGGCACCATCCTGATTCATTGCTACGCAGTACTGGATACCGTACTTTTTCGCAAGCTGTGCAAATTCCTTCATCTTGGCTTCCGGCACGACGTAATAATCAAGCGGCTCGCCGGACTGCATAAGCTGCTTCATCCGTGTTTTACCGGGCGAATTACCCGGCGTTTTTGCGACTGCGGCTATCATTGCTGCGATATTTTTTGCAAATGCACCTGATAATCGACAAGCGTAATTGATACCCTCAAGCGCAAAAGTCACGATCATCTCAGCTTCTCTTGATCCTTCCATTACTTATCCCTTCTTTCCTGATTTTTGCTTGTAGAAAGCACACTGCTCTTTTTTACAGTACAGTGCATTTAATGCTATGCACCGATCCGTTTTTTCGTGATACGCGAAGCAGTCCTCCTGCAACTTACAACTCTCGCTCTTTTTGTTCATGCTCACGCCCCCTTTCCATCTCTCTTACTCTTTGTACTTTATCCTTCATCTTCTGGCTGTTCTCTTTGATATCCTTACACCAGTACAACCTTTTTCTGCAGTCTTTAATTTTTTCATTTAGATAATTCTTTTTTTCGTCCAGTGCCAGCTTTTCATCTCCACTTGCCGACCGTAGCCGGTTTATGACATATTGCTTTTCGTTCTGGTATCGCTTCAAGTCCTGCTTTAGCTCATATTCCACGTCAACCAGATCCTGCAGCGTCTCGATCTTGTTCTTACACAGGAACTTTGTTTCGGATCGGATTTTTCTAAGCTTCGTCAGATCTTCCCGGTACAGGTAGTTAACCTGTCTGGCCGTCATATGCTTTCCGGGATAACATCCGAGCATGTAACAATAACGAATGTACAGTGCCTTAAATCCAGTGATTCTGTATCGCGGTCGCTCTGCATATGTTCGCTTTGTTTTCCTTTTTTCCTCCTGTGTTCCCGCAGCTCCTGCAGATTCCTCACCTTGTGAAAATCCCTGCGCATGGATACGCTCCCCGATCCGCTTTGCAATTCCTTCCAGTGAATATGCTTCTCCAAGCCGTCGATCGATCCGGACAAACCGCTCCTTCCCCGGTGGCTTTACCGTGAAATATTTTGTATTTGCTTTGATCGTATACCCCCGGCTTTTTAACGCAGCGAAAAATTCCTGCAGGTTCCGGCTTTCTGCAATACACTCATCGATATCCTGCTTGATAGCTGTCGTCCATGTTGGTCGTCCTTCCTGCTCTGCCTGGTACTCTGCATGATGTTTTCCTTTCATTTTTGGTTCTTCTACGACACTTTTTCCATATTGCCGACACAACCGGTCGGATTCTCTGGCCATATCTTTCCAGCGCACATCCAGCTTTTTGCCTGTCCGCCAGGAAACGCTATTGATAACGAAGTGATTATGGATATGTGCCGTGTCAAGATGTGTACATACAAGCACCTCATAATCATCGCCCCACAGCTTTTGTGCAAGCTCCAGTCCGATCTTATGCGCTTCCTCCGGCGTTACTTCGCCTGGCTTAAAGCTTTGGTATCCATGCCATAACAGGATGCCGCCTTTTTTATGATAATGTGTCTTGGTGAGCATCATCTGGTCTCTGGCATATTCCGGTGAACAGTTAATGCCGGATACGTACTTTTTCTGCTCCGTTTTGATTCCTTTCGCTGCATAATCGATCACATTTGCCATATCATCATTCTCGTCATGGTATCCCGCCATTGTATAATCAATGACATCCTGAAATTGCTGTCGTTCTAGCTGGTTGTATGTCTCATCTGTCTCCACATGGATATTTAAGACTGTCTTACCTTCATTGGCTGCGTAATCGATTACCTGCTTAATGTCTGAGCCCTCATGGATCGTCCAGATCTTCGTAACCGCCATTAAGTACTCTCCTTGTCCTTTTCTTTAAGCATATCTTCCAGTTCATGCTTTATTTCAATACTTCTCTCATTTCTTTCGGATGATCCAAAATCCATCCATGACAGATCGTGTACCAGATCTTCGACCTCACGGCGCTGGAATGGCTCTAAGACCATTTTTCTGATCTCAAAACTTAATTCATCCAGCTTTTTTGCCTGTTCTGCAAAATCAGTCGCATTCACAAGTCCGGTCGCATTCGCTACGTGCGCAATCTGGTTAATGTTGACTCCGATCTTATGCAGCTCCGTTGTAAGCGCATCGAAGGTTTCCTTTGGAAGCTCGATCGGGATAGTATTCATGATCAGATCCCGGATCAGATGTGCTTCCTTCCGGTACCCGGTTCGCTCAACCAGAGCCTTGAGTGCCTTATTCTCGTATTCTGTAACTTCAATATGCTTTTGAACCATTTTCTGTCTCTTCCTATTCACTTCGTATCACCTGCCTTTCTTCTCTCGCACGCACAATCGGCGCGCCATTTTTTAAGTAGTCATTGCAATCCTTGTATCCTTCCGGCGGCGGCTGGTTATATACCTTATAGCCGTCTTTTTCAAGCACTATCGAAAGTGCTCTCGCTGCAAGCTTCCCTGGTCCGTCGTTATCCAGATGCAGACACACTGTATTCGTGTACGGAAGCTCATTAAAGTGCTGCTGCAGCGCAACCGGGATTTTGCTTTCCTCAAGATTTTCGCGTGGCTTATAGATCCCGCACAGGGCAATCATGTTGTGCCCCTTATAATCAACTCCCATCTGTTTCATTAACGTTGCATAGCTCAGCATGTCAATCGGTGCCTCGAAAAGATGTACCACGCTATTTCTCACGTCCCAATCTTCCGCGCGCGCCTGAAATGGAAACCGCCGGTTAGAGCCGGCTGTTGTATTCTTAAACTCGCCTTTCGTTCCACGCAGCGCAACAAGCTTCACATTGCCGTATGCGTCGTGACCGACGAAAGCAATATTGGCATGCTGATTGGTCAGATAGATCTCACCTCGATCTACGAAATCCTTCACGATCTCACGATCGATGCCTCGCTGATCGCAGAGATATTCATAGATCATATCTTTGTTTTTTGACCGTTCCGGTATATATAAGCCCTGTTCTTTTTCCTTTGGTACATCCTGCGGAATCACAGGCTCTTTGATTGCGGTCTGACCAAGGATCTGTCCGACTGCATCAACCAAATTCAGTCCTTCTACTTTCGTTAAGTAATCAAGTGCAGATCTTCCGCCTACACCCTGACTCCACCAGTTCCACAGCCACTTTCCGTTATGGTAGTTAATCTTTAGACTGTCGTGACTTTTAAGCTGATAATAGCCATCTTTCAGCTTGACCAGATCCCACGGTTCGTAACTCTGTTTGTACGTGAGCAGATCCATCTCTCGTGCCCGCTTTAGATCTTCATTTGACACATACGCCATTCAGCCTCCCCCTTTCCATTTTTTACACTGCATGCAAAAATGCCATGTGAACGAAGTCCATATCACTCATCCGCGCAAGCTTATCAACTGCGCTTTCCGCGATCAGCCGGATATCCTCATCCATATTTGCCGTGTCTTTTACGATAGACTTGATCAACGCTAATCGATCATCCACCGGCATATAGCATGCAAGCAGCTCATTTTCTTCTGCATTAAAAATCATCCTCTTGTCACCTCCCAATTTTCGTATTGTCGTATAAGTTTTGAATCATATTCTGGCGGTTTTGGTATCTGTGGATTACTCTGGTAATTAAGCGCCAGTCTGCAGTTTTCCGCCCATTCATAGATCATATCCTCGTACCGCTGCTGTCGTAACGTGCCAGTCTTTCCAACCGCATTCTCATTTCTGGCTAATGTCATGACTTCCAATATTTGTACATGCCGTTTTAGGTATGTGCACAGATCCGGCGAAATATCGAGATAATCAATGAAGTTCTTACGTCCTGTGCCTAGTTCTGCGCTGTCAATGAACTTTTGCGTCATGCCAAGATATGTACATTCGATCGACAACCGGACATATCCGGTTTCTCCGGCAAGCCGCAAACCATTTTCCAGCGATCTTAGTTTCACGGCTGCTTCATAAATATTCATATTACTTCCCGGCATAAGTTTGTCCGGCTCTGTACTTGTTAAAATCGTAACCATCGCCCAGCTTGTGTCCGTCATATCCCTAGAAAATCCTGCCTGCTCCTTCACTTCATCCTGATTAACCGGGACGACAGAAAGGGCTGTACCCGGTAGCTCCGGTAGGCTGTCTGCTAACATCTGCTTCATGCTATACTCGCTTTCCTCTCCCTTATAGGCTGCCACTGCAGTTACACGCTCCTTATCTCCATCGATCCGGGTGTCTACGACATAGACCGATGCCTCCGGGTGTCCCTGATCCGCGAATGCATTCTTAACATCCTGGGCAATCTCTTCCTTAGACTTCCCACTGACTGAAAGCTCCGGCTCTTCCATCGCGCGCTCAACATCTGTGATGATTGCCTTGGCTGTCTGGCTGATCGTCTGCATACTCTGCTTTAAGATGTTAATATCCTGCCTGCCAGCCCACGTAGCGACGTAACCGAAAGAATAATCAGATGTATCAAGCCCGAAATGGTTACATACCACATATGCAATCGATTCTGCCTCCACTTCCTTCTGCTTCCGGCTTTTATCCGTATCGCCACCATGAATCCGTGCATGTGCTGTTTCATGAAATGCTGTCTTTAATGTCTGTGCCTCACTCATTCCTTCTTTAATGACAATTTTTTCTTGTGCGTAATTGCACCAGCCTTTTGCGCTCCCCTCCACCTCCCTGATCTCAATCGGATATGGTGCAGCCTGCCTTGCAGCGTGAAGCAGCTGATTATAGCGGCTCACATCACCGGTTAATTCTGTTATGATCTGCGGTAACGGTTTTCCTTCCGTCTGTGACACGTCGAACACGGAGACCGAATGAAAAGTGATTGTCTCTCTTTCCTCCTGTATTACCTTGCCATCTGCATCTGTCCTGTCCGTATCAACTTTGATCTTCATTTTCGACGGAGCAAGTATCGTGATCGATTTCTCGCCCCTTTTGACATGACGATCAAAATTGCGTATCCAAGAATTGTAACCGGCGACTGCGGTTGCATCCGGCATCTGCATCGCGATCAGAATCTGGTTATTTGCAGAGTACGTGTGAAACTTGCTCATCACCTGCAGATATGTAATATATTTTTCGCTTGTAAAAAACTCCATAACGCCGGCTTCCAGCTTATCCAGCGTCTGTTTCATCTTTTCCGACTGTGCCATCTTGTGCCTCCTTTCCCCAGTAAATTCGATATTCATAATGTGCCTCGCTTATATAGAAATATATTTCCCGTACAACGAATCCTTTATCTTCTAATTTTTTAATCGTAGCTTCATCCAAACTATCTACAAGCAGCTCTACAGATCCGTTTCTTGCGGCTCTCAATAATGTGTCCGCTATAGATTCTTCTTTTTTT
>CAVGQQ010000063.1:0-18077 GCA_963631525.1 bacterium | reverse complement strand
ACGTTTTTTTCTTTGTCGCATAGAGGAATTCCTGCCGTATCTCTTCATTCGGTATATGCTTCAAAGCCCTTTGCGTACCGCTTCTCTTTGATCTGTTTAATTGCGGTATCGGCTGATTGATTCCATTTTAACTCTACCACCAGCAGTGGATAAGATCCTGCATATTCCGGTTTTGGTATATAGACAACATCTGCAAATCCTCTGCCTGTAGGGAATTCCCGGATTGGCTTGAAGTAATATTGTACCGCTGCCAGATATCCGATTGTAATTGTACTTGTGAGTGAATTCTCATTATTATACTGGATTGCCGATGCGTACTCTGCGTGAATCTTCTCGATTCCTTCCGCAACCGCATCTGTATCCATATCTAACGTCGCATCCAGCAGTTCCATAGACGCATTTTCAAACTCCCGCAATTCATTCCACGTTTTTTTCTTTGTCGCATAGAGGAATTCCTGCCGTATCTCTTCATTCGGTATCCACGCCATCCGTGTTCTCTGATTGTACGCCAGATATCCGAGATGAATCAGCAACGTGAGCACATCATCTTTTCCTGCGAAACTTACCATGTCATTCTGGAAGCTCTGCACCTCAACCTCGACGGAAGCTCCGGATAACATCTCTATGATAGAGGTACGCAGTCCATCAAAATCCATGTTGATTAGCGGCACGATCATTTCATACGTTCCTGTCTGTGACCAATAACTCTGGAACTCGCCCTGTAACATGACACTGACAACCGCTTTGGGGTTATAGATATGATGTCCGTTAAGTATATAGCCATCATACCAATGCTGCACTTCTGTGAACTCCCGATGATAACGTTCACACAATCCTTTTACTTCTTCTTCCGTGAACCCAACATATGGTGCAAGCGGACCAGCGGCAAGCATCGTGAACTCATCGAAATTATTCAATGCAGATTGCGTCTGCAGTCTCTTGATTGGCAGGATTCCTGTCAGATATGCAAGGCTTAAATATTTTGTAGGCTCCACGCCCTTGAACATGCCCCGCAGGAAGTTGATATACGCATCCTGCACCGCCTGGTTCATAGCGGCATCACGGATTAAAACATCCCACTCATCTATAATAACAATAAATGTATTGCCGGTTGCTGCATAGACCCGCGACATTGCTTCCGGCAAAGATATGGAATCATCCGTTATGATCTCCGGATATTGCTCCTGTAATTCTCTTGTAGTCTCCCGATTAATATATGCTACAACATTCTCAACTCCGCCTGCCGGAGTGATGCACCACTGCACATCAAAATGAATCACATCATACTGGTTCATGTGTGTCTGATAACCCGTTTTTGACGCAATCTGATACCCAGCGAACATATCTGCTGACTGACAGCCTTTGCTGTAATATGCCGTCAGCATATCCGCTGTAATCGACTTTCCAAATCGTCTCGGACGGCTGTTACAGATCATTGCCTGCTTCGTGTTCAACACTTTGTTCGTATATTCCAGAAGTCCTGTTTTATCGATATATATTTCTGAATTTACCGCCACCGCAAATGCTGCGTTGTCCGGATTCACAAATCTTCCCATTTATTCCCACCTCTTGGTTGTTTGGCTCCACATTGTTACTATTATTTTATCCCATCCAGAACGCTTTTACAACCATAGGATTCGCAATTTCTATCTGCTCTCAGATTCCATCTTCTCCACAATCTCCAGTCCAACCTTCATCTCGGATACCCGGTTGAACAGTTCTACCTCTAAGATTGCCATACGTTTGTGGCGATCAATCTTCTTGATTTTTCCTTCCATACCTACGAGTGGTCCCTCTTTTACAATGATGTGATCCCCTTCTATCACACCAACTGACATCACAACATTTGTCGTGTCGCCAGTCATACGACGTAGGAATCGTTCTTCCTGCTCATAGAGTGGAAAGAACTCCTCACCACTTTTTAGCACCTTTGCATGCTCTGTTGCGCCTCGGAGTGCCTGCCGCACGGGTTCCACCTGCGCTTCTTCCAGATCGATCAGCAGATACCCCGGAAAAAGCTTTTCTTTCCGCATCTGCCACTCTCCGCGGAACTTCTGCTTGCGCTCCCGCGTGAGGATATGGATTGCTTTGCAATTGTCTTTTCCAACCTGCGCAAGGATTTCGTCACGTACGATTTCCTCTTTGCCAGTCAGGGTCCAGATTACATAGTACATTAAGGGTTCCTCCAAAAAGGGTATGCTTCGCCATTCGGGAAGGCTTCTTTATTTTTCATCCCCGATTCTTATCTTCTGTATGGCATCACCGATTCTGCAACGCGCACGCGGCGACGATTGCTTCTTCTGTGAATATGCGAGTATCCGCAGACATAATCTGCGGATAGATATAGTTACTCTGTCTGCTTACCAATATACGTTGGTACGAGCTGTTTTACAAGCGAATAGATGCGTGCTTCATTGTTATCATTTGCCTCATGCTGCAATACCTGCAGACCATCAAGGAACTCCTGATACTCGAAATCCATCGGCTTTGCGATATGGATCAGCTTGTTTTCTGTCCGCTTTAAACCTTCTTCCGCCATGAGCTTTTCCTCATAGAGTTTCTCACCCGGACGAAGTCCAGTATATTCGATCTTGATGTCAACATCCGGCACATGCCCGGACATCTTGATCAAGTTTCTGGCTAACGTATCAATCTTCACACTTTCTCCCATATCCAGCACAAAGATCTCTCCTCCCCTGGCAAATGCGCCTGCCTGTAACACCAGACTGACTGCCTCAGGAATCGTCATAAAGTACCGGATGATATCCGGATGGGTAACAGTCACAGGACCACCATGCGCGATCTGCTTCTGGAACAGCGGGATAACCGAACCATTACTGCCAAGCACATTTCCGAAACGAACCGCTACAAACTCGGTTCTGTGTTTCTCTGTCGTAGCTGCCGCCTCCTGAAAATCAAGTTCGTCGCCATCTTCATTGTGTCCGCTGTACTCAATGAAATGATAGGCTCCCTGCCGTTGTACCATGTCCATCGACTGCACGATCTTCTCGCACATACGCTTGCTCGCACCCATGACATTTGTCGGATTGACCGCTTTATCTGTGCTGATCAGCACAAAACGGTCACAGTGATTTCGGATTGCCGCAAGTGCGGTTTTATAAGTACCAAATACGTTGTTTTTGATCGCCTCGCAAGGACTTCCTTCCATAAGAGGTACATGCTTGTGCGCAGCTGCGTGATAGACGATCTGTGGCTTATAATCTTCAAACACCTTCTCGATTCTGCGGCTGTCACGCACCGATCCAATCAGTACAGTCAGATTCAGTTTCGGGAAGTTATGTCGTAATTCCTGTTCAATCTCATATGCGTTGTTCTCATATACATCAAAGATGATAAGTCGTTCCGGACGGCTTGCCGCGATCTGTCTGCAAAGCTCACTTCCGATCGAGCCGCCTCCACCGGTTACCAGCACACGTTTGCCCTCGATATAGCCGGTTACACTGGCAAGATCTGTCTTGATCGGTTCTCTTCCGAGCAGATCTTCCATAGAGATCGGCCGGAGCTTACTCAGCTTCACATCACCATCCACAATCTGGTAGATACCTGGCACGGTCTTTACAACACAATCTGTCTCGTTACATATATTAAGAATCTCCCGACGCTCATCCTTTGTTGCCGTTGGAATCGCAAAGATAATCTGATTGATCTTATATTTCTCAACAGCAGCAAATATATCGTCTCTTGTTCCTGCTACGGGGATACCCTCGATAAAACGTCCATTCTTGTTCTTATTGTCATCAATAAAACATTTCACACGCATGTTGTTAAGCTTTGATGACCGCTGGATCTCACGCATCAGCGTCTGTCCTGCCGCACCGGCTCCAATAACCATGACATTGTCCACCTGCTTGCCATGTGCCCGGTTTCGCTCCGTGACAAAGATACGATACGAATACCGCAGTCCGATTACGCATACATATTCCAAAACGAATCCTAATATATAGTAGGAAATCGGCATGCGCTGCAGGAAGATCGTGATTCCACACAGGTTGATCAGTCCTGCGATCAATGTCGCGTTCGTCATTGGCAGCAATTCACGGATGCCAAGGAACCTCCATATTCGTTTGTACATACTTGTGAGCCAGAAGACTGTCAGCGTGATAACCGTTCGAACCGGTATATATGCGATCCACGCTTCCAGATATTTAATATCGATTGCTGAGAACCGGCAGTCAAACCGCAGCCACAATGCAATCGCATACGCAAAATTTACTACAACTGTATCGTACACCATAAGCATCACTGCGACAATATGCCAGTGTTGGATTTTGAATTTTTTCTCTCCCATGTTTCCCATTTCTCCCTGTCACCGGACGCCACGCCCGGAAATTTCATCTTTTGTTACCAATCATCTTCAAAAATATAGTATAGCGATTTATGAATTGCAATAGACCTTGCAAAATTGACACTTAATCTGTCATAATTGGTATTCATCCTTGTAAATAGGGAGTTTTCCGATATATTTCGTGCAATTTCTGTTTGTGCAATTTGTTGCATGAATGCGAGAATTTTTGTTGTGCTTTGACTATTTTTATTATATAATGAGGGCAGTGTTTTATGAAAGGAAGGTATTATACATGAAATTTGGTTACTTTGATGACGCAAATCGTGAGTACGTCATTACAACGCCTAGAACTCCATATCCTTGGATCAACTACTTAGGCACACAGGGATTCTTCTCCTTGATTTCAAACACAGCAGGAGGATATTCCTTCTACAAAGACGCTCGTCTTAGAAGAATCACTCGTTACCGTTACAACAACGTACCTATTGATATGGGTGGCCGTTACTTCTATATTAATGAGAATGGCACCATCTGGAATCCAGGCTGGTCTCCAGTGAAGACAGAGCTGGATGCTTACGAGTGCCGTCATGGTATGGGTTACACCATTATCTCAGGTAAGAAGAACGATCTGAAGGCAGAAGTAACTTTCTTCGTACCACAGAATTACGACGGAGAAGTACAGCAGGTAGTTCTGACAAATGAGAGCAACGCAGAGAAGACATTCTCATTCTTCTCATTTGCTGAGTGGTGTCTGTGGGATGCACAGGACGACTGCACAAACTTCCAGAGAAACTTCAGTACTGGTCGTGTAGAGGTGAAGGATTCTACCATCTACCACAAGACAGAGTACAGAGACAGACGTGATCATTACGCATTCTATTCTGTAAATGATACCATCGATGGTTACGATACAGATCGTGATGCATTCATCGGTCTGTACAATGGTTTCCACAATCCACAGGCAGTTGAAGCTGGCGTAGCAAATAACTCATTTGCAGATGGCTGGTCACCAATTGCTTCTCACTACAAGAAGATCACACTTGCTCCGGGCGAGTCTAAGACACTCATCTTCATCCTTGGTTATGTAGAGATGCCTGTTGAAGAGAAGTTCGAAGCAGATGGTAAGACGATTAATAAGGTAAAGGCTCTTGCTATGATCGACAAGTACAACACACCTGAGAAGGTTGCTGCTGGTCTTGCAGAGCTGAAAGCTACATGGGATAATCTCCTTGGCATCTTAAATGTTGACACACCAGATGACAAGGTTAACCGTATGGTTAATATCTGGAATCAGTATCAGTGTATGGTTACATTCAACCTTTCACGTTCTGCTTCTTATTTCGAATCAGGTATCGGTCGTGGTATGGGATTCCGTGATTCAAACCAGGATATCCTCGGTTTCGTTCACCAGATTCCAGACCGTGCAAGAGAGAGAATTATTGATATCGCTTCTACTCAGCTTGAGGATGGCGGTTGCTACCATCAGTATCAGCCACTTACCAAGAAGGGTAACTCCGATATCGGTGGTGACTTCTCCGATGATCCATTGTGGATGATCCTTTCTGTTTCCGCTTACATCAAGGAGACAGGCGACTGGGGTATCCTCGATGAGATGGTTCCTTATGATAACGATGAGTCTAAGGCAAAGCCAATGCTTGATCACTTGAAGGTTTCCTTCTACAAGATCGTAAATAACCTTGGACCTCACGGACTTCCACTTGCAATGCGTGCAGACTGGAATGACTGTATCAACCTGTCATGCTACTCTGACACACCAGGTGAGAGCTTCCAGACATATACAAACCCTAAGTTTGCTGCTGAAGGTGGCTACTCTAAGGTTGCTGAGTCTGTTATGGTTGCTACACTCTTTACCTATGCAGGACCTAACTATGTATCTATCCTGAAGCACCTCGGCAAGGATGACGAAGCTACAGCTGCTCAGGCTGAGATCGATAAGATGAAAGCAAACATCATGGAATCCGCTTGGGATGGCGATTGGTTCATCCGTGCATACGATGCAAACGGCGAGAAGATGGGTTCTAAGGAATGTGAAGAAGGTAAGATCTTCATCGAGCCACAGGGCTTCGCAATCATGTCTGAGATCGGTAAGGATCAGGGCTGTGACAGGAAGACACTTGCAGCCATCGATGAGAGACTGAATACAAAGCACGGTCTTGTACTGAACAACCCTGCTTATACAAAGTACTACATCCAGTACGGCGAGATCTCTACATATCCGGGTGGATACAAGGAGAACGCTGGTATCTTCACACACAACAATGCATGGATCATCTGTGCGGCTGCTTACGCTGGTCAGGGTGATCAGGCATTCAAGTACTACTCAGAGATCGCTCCTGCATTTACAGAAGAGACGTCTGATATCCACAAGACAGAGCCATATGTATATGGACAGATGATCGGTGGTAAGGATGCTGGTTCTGATATCGGTCAGACAGGCAAGAACTTCGGTCAGGGTAAGAACTCATGGCTGACAGGTACAGCTGCTTGGAACATGGTAGCTATTTCCCAGTACATCCTTGGTGTACAGCCTGACTTCGACGGTTTGAAGATTGATCCTTCTATCCCATCTGCATGGGATGGTCTGAAGGCTTCCCGTCAGTTCCGTGGCGACACATATGATATCGAGGTTAAGAACCCAGATCACGTATGCAAGGGTGTTAAGAGCATGACTGTTGATGGCAAGGCTATCGACGGAAATGTAATCCCTGTTGTTGGCGATGGCAAGGCTCACAAGGTTGAGGTTGTTCTTGGCTAATTGATGATTGGCGAAACAATTCAAAGATAAAACAGCAGCGGCTACACGATGTGCAGCCGCTGTTTTTGTATGTAATCACTTATAATGTTTTTAAATAATTTTCCACATTCATATATGTGATATCCTCTTCTGCTTCCGGGAACACATTCTTTAGTGAGGTATCCTCTCCACGGTAGATCACATATTTTCCCCGGATCGCACCATAGCGAAACGCTGTCTCCTCACATTTCTTATAATCAAGCAGATGCCGGCATTGCTGTTGCACAACCTCCTTGCTATGCTTCACCTCATAGATTTCACAGCAAGCCTCTTCCGGATAAAATACAACCATGTCAAACTCTCCAACTGCAAACTGCAATTTGAACACTTCGCATTGTCGCTTTGATAATTTGGTTTCCAGTAAGACGATATCTTCCATCATCCGTCCTTTGATCTCATCCTGTATCCGTGCTGTCACGCGTTTTCGTTCATCCAAAGACATGCTCCGAAACGCTTCATCCTGCATAAGCGACTGGATCAAAGCATCCGCCTGCGCATATCGGATTCCAGGCTGGGAGAACACCGTCCGCAGCTCTTTCCGGTTATAATCTGTCATCCATCGAACCTCAATCTCCACCGTCAGATCCAGCAGATCCAGATACTCTTTTATCTCCTGTCGGTGCGACTCCTGCAGATCAACGGTCTGTTCCGACCGATTCCGAATCTCTAATAATTCTTTTAACTTCTGATTGATTGTCTTCACATCGACCTGATCCAGAATATCCGTCGGCTGTTTGCGATCTTTCCGCAGATTCCTTGCAGATATTTGGAAATCAGAGGATTCAAACTCGCGCGTCAACACCTCCAACGTGAACCGGTGATTGATATCCTCCACCACACGATTGATGACATTTGTCAGCTCATTTTTCTCATATAATTCCCGCAAAGAACGGAAATGACCGTCATTCTGGTAGTTCTTCAGGGAATGCTGGATATTTCTTGCAATCGCACTGTCCACATACTCGTCCGTGCGCTTCTCCGAAGAAAAGATACTCTCCGTTGTATTGTAATGCTGCCCGGAAAGACTCATTGTTCCTCCGTACCGGATGTAATTATCAATCCCGTTAATTCTGAGCACATGTGCAAACTCCCGGTAAGGGATAAAGGTTGTGTGGCTGGTAATACAGCGATCATATAACTCTTCGTCCTGTGCAAACACAAACCCCAGAGAATCGGTACCGGATAAAACGATCTTCATTCCGCTTGCCGCAAATACATCAGAAAACAGGGCAGCTCCCTCTATAAAATCATCCAGCAGAGTTACCTCATCCAGAAAAACATATCGGAACCCTCTCTGCTCCAAAAGCTTCAAATCGTGGTTTACATCCGCCAGTGTCTTTGTCCCCTGCATCTGCAGGAAGACGGTTTTCTCACGCATCTCATCATCCATATCCGAGATGATCTGACGAATCAGCGTTGTTTTTCCCGTTCTTCTAAGTCCATACAGAATATACACACGATCCGAAACAGTTCCATAAATGTAATCGTGCAGCGATTCATACTGCTCCCTTTTTTCCCAATTCTTCACCGGCTGTACAAATCGGTTCAGCGTCTCTCCTAAACGCACCGAGCACCAATATGATTCTGGCTGATAACTGGAAGATGCCTCACGAACCAGACCGCTGGCTTCTTCGGCTTCTGACTCAAGCTCTTTTTTTTGCTGCTCCAAGGCTTTACGTCGGGCAATCTGTGCCGCAAGTATCTCTTCTTCATCCTCTTTTACTCTGCGCGAACGCTGCTTTCCATTCTCACGCCACTGATAATATAGATATGGTTTTCCATTTATTTTTTTATATGTAAGTCCACCGGTCGGAAGCATCTGCAATTCTTCCAATATTTTATTATATATTCCATACTGCATTACGCTTCACCCCTTTTTTCTTCATTTTAACTTTTTTAACTTTGTTTGTAAAGTTAAATCTAAAGTTAAAAAAGGCACCACCCGCTGGGTGATGCCCTCATATGTAGAAATTCGGTTCTAAGTCCCGATTAGTCCTCGATACCGTTGTTCTTAAGGTAATTAACAACATCCTCTACAGTTGCCATAGCTGCTACGTCATCTGCAGGGATTTCACAACCATACTCCTCTTCCAAAGCCATAACAAGCTCATAAAGATCCAAAGAATCTGCGCCAAGATCATCCTTGAAAGATGTTGAAAGTTCGATTTCGCTCTCATCAACGCTAAGCTGGTCTGCAATAATTTCCTTTAACTTTTCTAACATACTATTAGTCTCCTTTTACATTTCATTTTATAACTGCACTTGCATATCTGCTAAGTGACTCTCATACAGAAAATATACAACAGCCCTATATTATATGTCAAGCTAGTATTCGTATTTTTAATAAGCGGCTCTAAAAAGCAATCCGTTCAAACTCTGGTACAGGCATCGGCTTTGCAAAATAAAATCCCTGTGCGATATCACAATTGGAATTCTTCAGGAAATCCACATGTGCCTTTGTCTCGACGCCTTCCGCGATCACCTGCAAATGCAGATCCTTCGCCATACCGATAGTGTGATTTACCACGATCTTGCCCTTCTCCGAAGCGATCTCACTGTCAAGAAATTCCTTATCGATCTTGATTGTATCAACCGAGATATTTCGTATGAGATTCAATGAGGAGAATCCGGAACCAAAATCGTCCACTTCCAGCTTAAATCCCAGCTTCTGCAAACGATCAAGCACACGGTTCAGCTCCTCGGGCTTGTCTAAGAACAGAGATTCTGTAATCTCCAGATTCAGCATATCCGGTGTAAGATCGTATTTGTGGATCAGCTCCATCAACGCCTTTTCCAGATCGTTGTGCTGGATATGATATCTTGATATATTCACGGATATCGGCACAACGGAACGTCCCTGATCCAGCCAGCGGCGGATATTCTTGCACGCCTCTTCCCACATATATTCATCCAGCTTCAAAATGAAACCATTCTTCTCAAACAGCGGAATAAAATCATTCGGCGGAATCAAGCCCTTCTCCGGGTGCTGCCATCTGCAAAGCACTTCGGCGCCACACAGGGAATTGTCCTTCAGGCGGTACTTTGGCTGCAGATACATCTGATATTGATGCTCCGTCAACGCCTTCTCCATATCCTGCTCAATCTGTCCGGCACGCAGCATCTCCTCGCGGTAATGTTCATCATAAAATGCACAGAACTTCATGATATTGCCCTTTACGGTACGCTCTGCCATCATCGCCCGGTCGCACATCAGATTCACCGGTATGCTTCGATCGTCCACCAGATAAATACCGAACTTTGTTACAATATCATACTTAAATGGATTGTTGCTGATCTTCTTGCGCAGCTTCTCAATCTCTTTAATGATCTCGCCTTTTTTATCATAGCTCATATAAAAGACGAACATATCCGAATGCAATCTTGCGTAATTGTTCTGATTGCCGTACGTCTCCTGCAATACCCGCGCTACAAAACGAAGCACCTGATCGCCCTCCGCAATACCGTGGATATCGTTAATATTCTTAAAACGCTCAATATCTAACAGGACAATCGCGTAATTCTTGTACAAATCCTGAATTGCAACCTGTGCCTGATCGTAAAACCGAATCCGGTTTGAAATGCCGGTCAGCTTGTCTACCTCATCTGGTGTATGGTTCATCAGCTTGACCGCCTGCTCCATCATATTCTGCATGACTACCTGCTCGTTATCGCCGAGTGCCACCAATGTTGCAAGCACAGCATCCCTGCCGTCAAACCATGCAATATCATGATAACGCCACGTTGCCACACCATCAAGCAGCTCCTCATAACGCTCCCGCACCAGCGGCGCCTGCGTCTTGATATGCTGCATCGGACAGTCCATACAAGGAGTTTCCTTCGTACAAAGCACTTCATGACAGATCATGCCGACACGATTTCCCATCATGTCAATCGCCTTGTCATTCTGGTACAGAATCTCAAAAGTAGATCGATCGATGACGATGCTTGCCTCGCAACCAGCATTCAAAATGGAATGAATGACCTGCTTCGTTTCCTGCATATTTAATTCATCGGTTATCATGCCGAAATTCATATATTTTCTTCCTTTAAATAGGTAAATGTTTATTCAATAATCACATAAATCTACTATAACAATGATGGAATTTTATGTCAATCGAAATCAGTCAAATACTTCCAAATACTTGTGATTTTCTATGTTTTTACTAGATTCTTTTCCTCGTTTTATATAATTTTTTCTATGAATTTTTGCATACAAACTATGCATATTTCGGTAACATTTTGCAATCTGTTTAATTTTACATTTTTATAGTCCTGATAATCTTTTCTATTTTTTTACATCTTTACAGTCTTGGCAATTATTTCCAACATAGTTTATTTCCTAATTTACCAGTTGACAGAATGATGTTTTTTCTCTATACTGAATAATAAGAATTATTACTATTTATGATATAGTATGAAATACTATTCGTATACAGATAATGTGCAGAGTGTGTTAATTCATATATAGTTCAGAGTGTATTAGTATATAAAGCAACGGAGGTATCTATGGCAACAAGCAAATATAGTCATCAACGAGAAGCAATTATAAACTTTTTGACTGGCAGAACCGATCACCCGACTGCGGATGTTGTCTACCAGTATTTGCGGAACGACCTCCCAACGATCAGTCTCGGTACGGTTTACCGGAATTTAAACCAGATGGCAGCATCCGGCAGAATTCTGCGTCTGCATGTAGACGGAAAAACCGATCACTACGATGCCTGCACCGACCCACATGCCCACCTTTTATGCACGAAATGCGGTGCCGTGCGTGATATCCATATGAATTTTGAGGATGATCTGATCACACAGGCTTCGGAGATCTCACCATGCCGCGTCGATGGCGTATCTGTGTTGTTTACCGGCTTATGTGAAGACTGCGCAGACAATGTAGCCAATGAAATGTAATTGATGAAAAATCGCCGGTTCATAACAATCTCCTCAATATCAGAGATGGCTAAACCTGTCGAACCGGGTAAATATAACAGAATCATAATAATGTCCCCAATATCAGAGATGGCTAAATCTACTGGACTGGGGAAATATAACAGAATCATAACAATTCACCCAATATTGAAGATCGTTAAATCTGCCATATTGGGGAAAATATAGTTAAAAACAAAAAATTCCCCAACCATTTACGCTTTCAATCAGCTTCCGGTTGGGGAATTTTTCGTTTTATGAAATTATTCCCCAATCAACCACTTCCTATCCAGCTTCCAACTGGGGAATTTTTTGTTATATGAAATTATTCCCCAATCAACCACTTCCTATCCAGCTTCCAACTGGGGATTTTTCATTCTACTGCATTTTCTACCCAACAATCACCCAACAATCTATGCTACTGCATTAAAATCATTGGGTTGATTGGCACACCATTCTTCATCAGCTCGAAAAATACATGTGTACCTTCCTCGGTATAATAGCTGCTTGGTGGTGCAACCTCGCCGATATTCTGCGCGGTTGTAATTGTATCGCCCTCGGCGACAGTGACGTTCATCAACTGTCCGTAAATTGCTTTGAATCCATTTCCCATGATTACGGTCACAGTCGTTCCGTGCTCTTTATCCTCGCTGACAGACTCGACAACGCCCTCATAGGCTGCCAGTACATTTTCTCCCTCATCTGCGGCGATCAGGATACCTGGATTGCAACGATAAGAACGAAGCGTTTTGAAATAGACAGTTGTGTCCATGCTGTATGGCAAGATGACCTTTCCATCCACCGGCCATACAAGCGCGCCGCCTTCGTTGTAGGCATTTGCAACGACCACACCGTCTTCATTGACGATTACGCCATCGCTGCTTGTCTCTGCTGTTTCCGAATTGCTGTCATCTGCCTGTGCAGCACCGTTTTTCGTATCGGTATTTTGTGAGCTTTCATTTGCGCTGTTTTCTGTATCCACACTTTGTGCATCTTCATTTGCAGCTATTTCCTGGGCTGTCTGATTGTCTGCATCGGTATCGCCCGCAACTGCTTCGTCGGAATTTGCCTCCGCGGTTTCCGGCATCTCCACCTTTGTCTCCGCAACCTGTTCCGTTGTTTCTGTTACCTCCGGCGCATTCAGATCCACCGTCTGCTTGTCTACTCCAAACTCGCTTTTGTAAGTATTGTAATTATAGATTACCATCAGACCAACGAACGCCAGAACGCCTGTGCCTATCGCAATATACAGTCCCTTTGTCCGCAAAAATTCTTTGAATCGGTCCATACTCTGCCTCCTTTTGATTTGCTAATGCTAGTATGGACACATTATTTTCCTTTTATTCAATTATTTTCATATATACTTCTGGCTGTACAATTTTTCAGATTATCATCCACGGTTCTAATTATTTTCTTTTTGCTCGATTATTTTTCCCTTGGTGGCAATCACCGCACGCTCATAACGTGCCTTGACGGATTTGTAATTCTCCCTGCCCCATTTTGCAATATAATCTTCTTCCGTATAATATTGAAATTCCAGATCCGACGCCTGTATCACGGTTGCGTCCCCCATTGCATAATACACCTTCGTCCGCAGCGCGACCGCCTGCGCCTGCATATAGCTGTCATCCGCGCTCGCATCCACGATTCCCGGCATGATATGTGCTATATATTTTTCCACATCGACCAACTCATTTCCAGTCTTCGTCTGCACCAGCACATCTCTCCCGGTTGAAATGCGTTCGAGCGAGGCAGTCCCATCGCCCTGCCTTCCATTGACACAGAACGTGACAAGGCATGGCACCACGATTGCACAGACAACCGCCGCCAAAATATATGGAAATACTTTCATGTACAACAACCCTTTTCTTGCTCGTTTTATTATATGTACAAACGCGGAGCGGCATGCTGTATTTTTGTATGTGTTTCTTTGAGAATATCCGTGGGAAAGTATATGCGTGCAATCCTGATTACGTTTGGCTTAAAATTACAACTGTTTCTGCTTGTACTCCCGGTTGCTTCCAGCTTGACATATTCCGTATAATGTCTATAATAGTAGCAGAGTGTTTGTCATATATGGCTGCGCGAAGGGGCACATCACCACGGGTGTGGTTTTTTCGCGTGGCTTTTTTGATATTACTAAAATCTGCTTTTTTGTGATGCGGATACAACCAATACTACATTTTATAAATCGGAGGTTTCTAATATGGAAAATAACAACGATGTTTTCATGCTTGGCGGACATGAGTTTCATTCCCGCTTTATCTTGGGTTCCGGAAAATACAATTCCCACCTGATTCGCGCAGCTGTAGAGTACGCTGACGCCGAAATCGTCACACTTGCCCTGCGCCGTGCCAATACAAAGCCAGAGGAAAACATTCTGGACTTTATCCCGAAGAACGTGACATTACTGCCAAACACATCCGGCGCAAGAAACGCAGAGGAAGCAATCCGTATCGCCCGCCTCGCCCGGAAAATGGCTGGCACTGATTTCGTCAAAGTCGAAATCATGCGCGATTCCAAATACCTGCTTCCTGACAATCAGGAGACGATCAAAGCGACCGAAGTTCTTGCGAACGAAGGCTTCGTCGTTATGCCATACATGTACCCGGACTTAAATGTTGCCCGTGATCTGGCAAATGCAGGTGCCGCCTGTATTATGCCGCTCGCATCGCCGATTGGTTCCAACAAGGGACTTGCAACGAAAGATTTCATCCAGATTCTGATTGATGAAATCGACCTTCCGATCATCGTCGATGCCGGTATCGGACGCCCTTCACAGGCTTGTGAAGCAATGGAAATGGGTGCTGCTGCCATTATGGCGAACACCGCGATTGCAACAGCAGGCGACATCCCGATGATGGCAAGCGCATTTAAGGATGCGATCATCGCCGGTCGTAAAGCATATCTGGCTGGACCTGGACGCGTGCTCGACAAGGGCGGTGCCGCTTCCGATCCTCTGACTGGATTTTTGCGATAGGAGGCAAATAACGAATGGAACAAGAATATACGATAGATAATTCCTACCTCTCCCCGGAAGCGCAAAAGCGCAAGAAGGACTTGGAGGAAAACCCAGCATCCCGCACCAACCATATGGAATATATGGATGGCATGGAAGTGCTGGATTCAGATATCAAGGACAAGGTGCGTGCAGCCATGCAGTCCTATGATTACAACGCTTACACTGACGCAGATGTGCGCGCAGCCCTTGCAAATGCGAAGCAGGGACACTGTGGCATTGAGGATTTCAAAGCACTTTTATCCCCTGCTGCTCTTCCTCATTTGGAGGAAATGGCTGTCCTTGCACAGAAGGAGCGGTTAGCACATTTCGGCGACTGCGTGTACATTTTCACACCATTATACATTGCGAATTATTGTGAAAATTACTGTGTGTACTGCGGTTTTAACTGCTACAATCACATTCACAGAAAGAAGCTTACCGAAGCAGAAATGGAAGCAGAAATGAAGGTCATTGCAGATTCCGGCATCGAGGAAATCCTGATGCTGACCGGCGAGAGCCGTGCCGCAAGCGACGTGAAATACATCGGGGAAGCATGCAAGCTGGCGCGGAAATATTTCCGGAATATCGGTCTGGAGATCTACCCGGTCAATACTGACGAATACCACTATCTGCATGAGTGCGGTGCTGATTACATCACTGTCTTTCAGGAAACTTACAACCCAGACAAATATGAGACGCTTCATCTGATGGGGCACAAGCGTGTATGGCCATACCGTTTTGACGCGCAGGAGCGCGCGCTTCGCGGCGGCATGCGTGGCGTTGGCTTCTCCGCTTTGCTCGGACTTGATGATTACCACACAGATGCGCTTGCGACAGCCCTGCACGTATATTATTTACAGCGGAAATACCCGCATGCAGAAATGTCCATTTCCTGTCCGCGTCTGCGCCCAATCATCAACAACGACAAAATCAACCCAAAGGATGTCCACGAAAATGTCCTCTGCCAGATCTTATGTGCTTACCGGTTGTTCCTGCCATTTGCAGCAATTACCGTTTCTTCCCGTGAGGAAGCGCGTTTCCGTGACGGCATCATCCGTATCGCCGCAACGAAAATTTCCGCAGGTGTATCAACCGGTATCGGTGACCACAAGGAAAAGTACGAAGCACACGACGGTGCAAAGGGGGATGCTGGCCAGACAGGTGAGAATAGTTCCAAATCCACAGATGAGACAGATTCCGGCGATGAACAGTTTGAGATTGCTGACAGCCGTAGCTTTGAGGATATCTACGATGCCATCCGCGCCCAGGGCATGCAGCCGGTATTGAACGACTACTTGTATACAGAGGAATATCATAATTAGACGGTTGCTTTTCTAATTTAGACATGTAGAATCATGGCTTAATTAGTTATTGGTTGGGGAGTTTTCCTATAATTTAGATTTTCTCCCCAACTTGCTATAGCCTAATTACCTAATTATTGGGGAAATTTTGAACCATTTAATTTTTTACCCAATTTGGCATGACCAAGTTGCCTATTTATTGGGGGAATTTTGAACTATTCAATTTTTCACCCAATTCGCCATGATCGAATCGCCTATTTGTTGGGGAATTTTCCTACAATATGAATTTTTCCCCAATTTATGCTATAACAGCCCGACCAAGATTAGGGAATATACACAATTATCAAATGATATCCTCGAAAGGATTACAGAATATGATGACACAAACACGAATCGCAGTAACAAATCGAACTATATGCTATGAATTATACAAACAGGCAGGCTTAGCAAGTGCAGAGGACACACCTCTCACCTGCTTATCCCGCCAGATTCGTGCGCTTCTAAATAATGATTCTTATGATAAATTTCTGGTTCGTGAAAAGGATCTAAGTGAAGAAGAATACCATGCATTTATCGCTGATATTTTTTCTGCGCAGCATTCTAAACTCTCCGCAACTAACCTGACCTCCAATAATTTTGCATTTCCAAAAAATCCGCTCACAAATAACTCAATATTAGATAATTCCATTCCTGCAAAATCTATATGCTCCGATGGAATCAACATAACGCCTTCCCGCATCATTGTACACAATTTTCCTGCGGTTGCTGAGGAATTCGGTACAGATCTGCACCTGCCGTTTTCCATGTTTACCTCTGTTATAACTTCAGATAATGACCTGATTCATGAGGATACTTCCGCATCTATAACAACATCTTCCGGATATTTCCGAAGAATATATCCACACATCAAAAGGATCGGAACCTCTATCCACAGTGTTGAGGACGCTATCTTCGCAGAACTGCATGGTGCGGACTACATCACTGCAGGACATATATTTACTACAGATTGCAAAAAAGGGCTTCCGGGAAGAGGTATTAACTGGCTGAAGTCAATCTGCAATGCCGTTTCTATTCCAGTGTATGCCATCGGTGGAATTTCAGATGCAAATGTTTCCATGTTATTCGATTGTAATATAGCTGGATATTGTATGATGTCGGCATCCATGCAGCCAACCCTCTCCAAATAATTGAGAGTTTCATTTAAGGTAATTAAGCTTGCTTTGCTCTAATTTCATCTCCACCACACGTTTTTCGTTTAGTGCAAATCTTATATTTTCTCCATTATCCCCCAACCATTTTCACGCTTCTATTTGTGCAAATCTTCTAAACTTACATTTTCTACTCAAAATGTCCTTTACAAGTCAACATCATTCATGCTATTGTCTATGCATGGTTAATTCATTTAATTTCTAAAGTGAATCCATCTATATGTTCTTATTTTTACCCATTATTTTTTACATAATGAACATTATAACAAAACATGCATAATTGCATCAAACTATGTCATGTCATAACACTTTTTCTGAGCTGGAATCTACTTCTCCAGATCACTTTTTCTTCTTTCTGACTAGGGACATTTTCTATCAGTTTCCTGTCGTGTTCCTAGTCATTTTTCAAAAACTATAATTATTTTATTTAACAATGGAGGTTTTTATGGACGTACAAAAAATGCAAAAGGAACTCGAACATTTATTAGCTGAAGTACATTGGCTACAACAAAAACTAAAGAAT
>CAVGQQ010000062.1:0-18191 GCA_963631525.1 bacterium | reverse complement strand
ACATATATGGATATTCTTTGATAAACCGATAGCTGCTTCATTGGTAAGAAAATTTGGATTTGCATTGCTTGATAAGGGTGCAGAACAGGTTGATTTAAAATCTTTTAAATATTATGACAGAATGCTGCCTGCACAGGATTCGTCATCAGATAATAGTTCACTTGGTAATCTGATTGCATTGCCGTTGCAGGGGAAGGCTTTGCAGGATGGAAATAGTGCGTTTATTGATGGCAACTGGAATGCATATCCTGATCAATGGAGAATATTATTTAGCAAGCCAAGACTATCGCAGGAATTTTTAGAAGAAAAAATAAAAGAATGGACAAATCCTATTGAGGATATTGCTGCAAATGCTGACGAAAGTGATAGGGAAAAACCATGGAACAGAATGCAACATTTTAATAAAAATGATGTAGATGGGAAGATACATATTACATTATCAAATGGAATATATGTGGACAATACGAATTTGAAAGCATCTATGCAGAACAGAGTCCGCAGAATGGCAGCAATCAGTAATCCTATTTTCTATAAAAATCAGGCAATAGGGACATCAAATTATGATACACCAAGATGGATATATCTTGGAAAAGACCATCTGAGCGGATATATCCAGATACCAAGAGGACTGCAGGATGAACTTCAGGAAAAGGCAAAACAGGCAGATATTGATTGTGAAATCGAAGATGAGCGTCAGCAGGGAAGAAATATTAATGTGGATTTTAAAGGTGAACTGCGTCTTGAACAGGATAAGGCATTAAAAGAGTTGATAAAATATGATAACGGAATACTTCATGCTGCAACTGCATTTGGTAAAACTGTGGTCAGTAGTGCAATAATTGCACAAAAGAAAGTGAATACATTGATTATACTGGAATCTTCTGCATTGATAGAGCAGTGGAAAGATGCATTGGAGAAATTTTTAGATATTGATGAGAAACTTCCAACCTATGAAACTAAGACAGGAAGGGTACGGAAAAGAAAAAGTCTGATTGGAACATTGCAGGGAGCACATGATTCAATGACTGGAATTATAGATATTGCTATGGCAGGTTCATTGTGCAAAAAGGGAGAGTATCATAAGCTGTTGAATCAATATGGACTAGTGCTGGTTGATGAGTGCCATCATTCTGCTTCTGAAACAATAGCCAATGTTTTAAAAGAAGTGAAAGCAAAGTATGTATATGGTGTGACAGCAACTCCGAAAAGAGGAGATGGGCTGGAAAAAATCAATTATATGCTAATTGGCCCTATAAGGTATAGCTATACGGCAAAAGAAAAAGCTAAGGAGCAGGGGATACAGCATCTTGTTTATCCGCGCTTTACAAGGACTGTACCTCCAAGAGGTGTGATAACAGGAAAGATGCATCCTAATGAAGCATATGAGATTATTCATAATAATGATGTGAGGGATGAGCAGATTATTGAGGATGTGAAGAACTGCGTATCAGCAGGTCGTACTCCGGTTGTTTTGTCACGATACAAAGATCATTCGGAAAAATTGTACGAGCGTTTGAAAAGCTATGCTGATTATGTGTTTCTTATGACTGGTAATAATTCTAAAAAGGAACATGGGAAAATTCTTGAGCAGATGCGTCAGGTTAATAATGATGCGTCTATGATATTAGTAGCAACAGGTTCTTTGGTAGGAGAAGGCTTTGATTTTCCAAGACTGGATACACTTTTTATGGCAACACCTGTATCATTCCGTGGTGTAGTTGAACAGTATGCAGGACGATTGAATCGTGATTATGCAGGTAAAGAAAATGTAATAATATATGATTATGTGGATAATCATATTCCCATGTTTGATAATATGTATATGAAGCGGCTGAAGGCATATAAACAGATTGGATACGAGCTTTCTAGTGGCTTGAAAGCGGATAAACAGATGGTTAATGCAATATATGAGGGAGATAATTACAGAGAAACTTTCCATAAGGATCTACTTGATGCCAATAAAAATATAATCATTTCCAGCCCAGCCATCAGTGGACAAAAAGTTTATGAATTAATTAGCATGCTAAAGGAAAAACAGGAGGCAGGAGTTCAGATTACAATAGTTACATGGATGTCGGATTCCTATGGATTTGGTGATGCAGCATATTGGATGCAGCTGCATGAAGATATGCGTAAAGCTGGCTTTTATATAAAAACAGTAGAAGAATATTGCGACCGTTTTGCTGTTATTGACCAGGAAGTAGTATGGTATGGAAATATTAATCTGCTGGCGAAGGATAAGTTAGATGATAGTATTATGAGAGTCATGAGCAAAGAGATAGCAGGTGAATTGATGGAGATCACATTTGGAGATAATGATATAGAAGGAAGGAAGTACAAATGAATCAAAAAGGAAATGTAGCGTCCGCGCTCGGTTCGATTCTGTTAGGAGCTTTGCTGATCATCATGAAAGGGAAGATTATCAGTGTCGCAATTACCGTGTTAGCAGTATTCGTAATTATTGGCGCGATCGTTGATTTTACAGCAGGTTTAGTGAATTTCGGTATCGTAAAAATGGTGGCAGGTGTCTGTATTTTAGTCTTTGGATGGATATTTGCAAGCCTTGCATTTTATATTCTGGCAGCAGGAATCATCCTGATGGGACTTCTGCAGATTTCTTCCATCAAGAAGACGATGCCGGTCAATCTGACAGCCGGGGAGCGGTTCCAGGAATATTTCAAGCCGGGATTGATGGTTGTTGCAGGTGCATGTCTGCTCTTTAATCAGAGTGGAACGATTGCGTGGGCATTTATTGCGACAGGCGCTTTGCTGATTGTAAATGGAATTATGACTTTGGTTGGTGCGAATAAGACTTATTAGATGTTATAACAAGAGCACAAGGGAAAGAAAGATGTATCAGATAATAGTAAATCCAACGTCTTCATCCGGAAAGGGACTGGAAGCGTGGAAGAAGATAAAAGCGATATTAGACCGGAGAAATGCTGCGTATAGAGTGCATGTGTTACGGAAACCGGGAGAAGCAACCGCGGTTGTAAGAAAGCTCACAACGGTAAATGATACAAACATTTTGGTTGTAGGTGGCGATGGAACGCTAAACGAAGTCTTAAACGGAATACAGGATTTTGAGCATACGACGTTATCGTGCATTCAGACAGGTTCTGGAAATGATTTCGCAAGAAATATGCATTTGGAAAAGAATGTGGAGCAGGCGATTACGCATCTGCTTGAACAGCCGGAAGAAATTGCGCTTGATTATGGAGAGGTGACAACGAACCATCAAGGAAGCAGCGCAAAGCGATTTTTAATTAGTTCTGGCGTTGGCTACGATGCGAATATTTGTGAAGAGGTCAGCCGAAGCCGGTTGAAAACGGTGTTAAATAAGATTCATCTTGGCAAATTAGTGTATGTGCTGATCGGCGTAAAGCAGATATTTGCGAAGAAAACGGTGCGGGCAAAGCTCTATCTTGACGACGCACCGGTGGTGAAGCTTCCAGCGTTGTTCTTTGTTGTGGGTATGAATCATATGTATGAGGGCGGTGGAATTCCATTTTGCCCGAATGCGGACCCGACCGATGGGAAGCTGGATGTCTGTCTTGTGAAAGGCATGTCAAGGTTGAAGCTGCTTCTTGCAGTTGTACTTGTTTATTTCAAGAAACATTTGTTGTTTAAGGACATTACAAACCATAGATGTACGAAGATGCGTCTGGTGACGGAGACACCGCAGTGGATACATATGGATGGCGAGACGCCATATCAGGTGAGTGAGGTTACATGGGAAAGTAAGGGTAAGCTGCGGTTTGTGAAATAAAGTTAAGATATAAGGAGATGCACAATGGAATTTATATGTTACCCCAAATGTTCTACTTGTCAGAAAGCAAAGAAGTGGTTAGATGAAAATAAGATCGCGTATATTGAGCGCCATATCGTAGAAGCGAATCCATCGGCGGAGGAGTTAAAGATGTGGTATGAAAGAAGCGGACTTCCGCTTAAAAAGTTCTTCAACACGAGCGGTATGCTCTATAAGGAAATGAAGTTAAAGGACAAGCTTCCAGAAATGAGTGAGGAAGAACAGATTAAGCTCCTTGCGACGAATGGTATGCTGGTGAAACGGCCATTGATTGTGGATGAAGATAAGGTGCTGGTTGGCTTTAAGGAAACAGAGTGGAAGGAAAAGTTGATAAAAGTACGGAAAGGACTATAACACACAATGAAACCAAAATCTCCACAAAGCATACAACTTTATAACGTCATGCTTCGCCTTGGATATCCAGAGGAATTTGCGGACATTGTGACGAAGAATCTGAATACAGATTTTACGGCGACACGGATGATGGGATATCTGTATCGGTATTCGAATCCAAGACTGGAGGATGTGGCGGATGAGATGCTGGCGATTCTGGATGACCGGAACCGAATCATGGAGAAGAAGGAACTGGAAGAGATCAATAAGAAGTGGAACGAATTTCTTCATACGGGAATACCGGATGAGGACGAATAAGAGGAGGACAAACAAATGCCATTTATTAATTCAAAAATCAGCGTAGCACTGAGTGATGCTCAGGAGCAGGAAATCAAGTCAAGACTGGGACAGGCGATTACAGCGATTCCGGGAAAGTCAGAGAGCTGGCTTATGGTTGGATTTGAACCAGAGTATAAGCTGTATTTCCGGGGATCAAAGGATCAGCCGATGGCTATGGTGGAGGTAAGTGTGTACGGAAACGAGAATCCGTCTGCGTTCTCCAAATTGACCGGCGAGATCTGCAAGATTTTCGAGGAAGTGCTTGGAATTGCACCGGATCATGTCTATGTGAAGTATCAGGCGGTTGCAAACTGGGGCTGGAACGGTGGCAATTTTTAGTTGTCAATTGGAACTTGAATTATTATTATGCATTAGAAATAAATTTGCGTAACGATCAGCATAAAAACAAATTCTTCTGTCAATAATACCATTGCGATAGAAATAAGACGAAATCAAAGGAGTCAAAGCAATGGAATTAAAAGAGAAAGAACGTACCCTGATTCAGGATTTACAGACACAGGAGCAGAGCTGCGTGGAAAAGTATGGAAAATACGCTGCACAGGCGAAGGATCCGGAGTTAAAGAGTCTGTTTGAGACGATTCAGAAGGAAGAGCAGAAGCATTACGATACGTTACAGCAGGTATTAGATGGTACGGTGCCGGCATGTGATTGCAACGACACGCAGGGCAAAGACTACGAGCCAAAGGTGACGTATGGTACATTGGATAATTCCGAGGACAAGCAGCATGATGCATTTCTTGCGACGGATTGTATCGGAACAGAGAAGCTGGTGTCTGGTGAATATAACACGGATGTGTTTGCATTTGCGAATACCGCGCTTCGGAAGCTGCTGGCAGATATCCAGATCGAAGAGCAGAACCATGCGGAGATGATTTACAAATACAAAACTGCAAATGGCATGGCGTAAGCTGGTGGAAACAAAAAACGGATGGTTGACATTGTTCGATCATCCGTTTTTTATGCAATAAGTCCTTATGTAGAAATTGTGCCTGTTCAACCCATTTAAAATGCCACTTTCATCGCAAGAGCAATCACACACAGAATAATCGCGATTGGCACATATAGGTATCGTCCAAGGAAATACCACAGCTTTCCGCGCGGTTTCTTGCCGCCTTCGTTAATTGCTGCGAACAAATCTTCTTTCTTCATAATCCAGAACCATGAAAGTGCACCAAGCGTTGCGCCAATTGGGATGATGTAGATGGAGACAAGATCCATCCATGTACCCCAGCGGGTAATAGCTTCCATGCCGATTCCGGCACCAAGGCAGATCACACAGATAATGCCGAGCGCGACAGTACGACGCAGCTTTGGAAAGCGGTGCAGAAGGGATTCAGCAACAGCTTCGAACATGTTCTGCAGGGAACTCACACCAGCAAAAATCATTGCCGCGTACAGGATGATTGCGAAAATCTGTCCAAGCGGAATATCCTGTAAGATGGATGGCAATGTGATAAAGAGCAGGCTTGGTCCCGCGTCAACGTTCACACCATAGGAAAAACATGCCGGAATAATAACGAGCGCGGCAACTAAGGCAGCAATCGTATCGAAAATGGCAGTGTGTCTTGAAACCGCGATGACATCTTCTTTTCGGTCGAGGTAGGAGCCATACGCGATCATACCACTTCCGGTCACAGACAGGGAGAAGAACGCCTGTCCCATCGCAGTGATCCAGACAGTCGGATCTTTCAATGCTTCCCATCTTGGAATAAACATAAATTCATACCCACTTGCTGAACCGGGCAGCAGAGCCACGCGCACTGCAAGTACGACGAAGATCAAGAAGAAGAGCGGCATCATGATCTTGTTACTCTTTTCGATGCTGCTGGCACCTAGCAATAATGTAAGCAAAGTACCAATGATAACAATAATATGGAATGGCACAACCGAGAAATCCGTCATGGAGAACGATTCGAACCATTCGGACGTATTGACCTGCATCAAAAGACCGGATGCAGAATCAACAAATGCTTTCAATACATAGGCGACGATGATCGAATAGCCAATCGCGATGCAAAGGGAACCCGCGAGTGGCAGCCAGCCAAGTGCACGCCCTGCAGGCGCAATTTTCTCATTTCGCGAACGCCATGCATTTTCATAGGAACCGAGCGTTCCGGTGTGCGACCAGCGCCCGATTGCGAACTCCGCCGGAAGTCCGACGTAGCTGAACAAAAATATAAACAATAAATAGATGAGAAGAAAAGCTCCACCGCCATTGCTTCCCATTTTATTTGGAAATCCCCAGACATTTGCCATGCCGACTGCGGAACCGACCGATGCAAGAATAAATCCCCAGCGGCTTTTGAACGATGTTCGAGTTTGTTCTTTTTTCATAAATGTACCATACCTGTCTAATTTAGTTTGTATTCTGTCTATTTTACCATAAAAGCTTATAATCAATCAATGCGCGTTGGGGCAAATATGATAAAAAAGGGAAAATACCACAATAATGGGGAATATACAAAAACTATATGGAGTCGTCAGGCGACATGGTATAATGAAGTATGCTGATGCGTGCGCATGTCATCACGCTGGCGCGTGGTGACATGTAATTACATAAAAATCGACTGGCACAGTTCCCGTTTACTGTTCTTACAGATCATGTAGCTGTTGATGACCGGCGTTTCCAAGTCCAGCAGAGGAATGACGCGGAGCTTGCCTGTCTCTAAGAATGGACGCGCGGTATCCGCGGGCAGGAACGTGTAGCTTTCCGAGCCAAGCAAAAAAGGAATGATCTTGGAACAGTCATCGATTTCCAATGAAAACTGGTGATAGCGCGGAAATAGATTTCGGATGAACTGTCCGACATTCTGCAGGGCGAAGTTGCACATCAGATAATTTTCGGCAATCAACGCCTGCTTCGTGATGCCGCGTGCATACATCGTATTATAATAATCAGTCACTAAAATCATCTTATCCTGCTTGTAAACCTCGCAGTGATAGGATGATTTTTTCATAGGAAGATAGGTGAAGATCACATCGAAAATATCGTTCTGTAGCTGCTCCATAAGAAGGTTGGAAAGACCAATCGTGATCTTCAGGGCGTCGTATGGAAACTGTCTTCGATGCTCTAAGATGATCGGTGCCAGATGTCCTTCGTAGATCGAATCAGAGCAGCCGATGCGCAGGTGGTTTTCGTATTTGTGTAAGGAACTGATCTCGGAGAGCGACGCATTTGTCAGTGTGATGACCTTCTCTGCATAGTCCTTGAACTGTTCCCCTTCCACAGTCAGCTCTACGCTGCGGTTGTTGCGCGTGAACAGTGCAATATTCAACTCTTTTTCCAGCTCGTGGATACGGTTTGTCACGGTAGACTGGGCGACAAAAAGCTGTGCGGCGGTGCGCGTATAGTTCTTCGTATTGGCAAGTGTCAGGAACGTATTTAATGCTTCGATATCCATAAAAATCTCCTATTATTCGTAAATTCGATTATTACTATCAAAATTATCTATTTTACATATAATATAGCATGTGCTTATAATGAGTGCAACAAAATTGGATGAAACATCCGAAGGATGGAGGACGGCATATGCAGGAAATCAGACTAAGCAACAAGACAAACAAATTGGAACAGGACCCATACAGCTATCAGTTACAGGACGTGGAATCCCCGGAGCTTTTCCGAGAGATGTTCCCGTATACGGAGACGCCGAAGATCGCATTTAACTATCGCCGGGTGCCTGAAAATATGCCGGAAGATATCTTCATCACGGATACGACATTTCGCGACGGGCAGCAGTCGCGTGCACCATACACGATGGAGCAGATGGTGCACATCTACAAGCTTTTACATGAGCTTGGCGGACCAAACGGCATGATCCGTCAGACCGAGTTCTTTGTGTATTCGGAGAAGGACCGCAAGGCACTTGAGAAATGTATGGAGTTAGGCTATGAGTTCCCGGAGATCACGACATTCCACCGATGACACCATTTGTCGGCGAGAACTTCAACTTGACAAGAGCCGGTATGCATGCCGATGGCATGCTCAAAAACCATGAGATTTATAACATTTTTGATACCGACACGCTGCTTGACCGTCCACCAAAGGTATCGGTTAACAGCACATCCGGTATCGCTGGAGTCGGCTACTGGATCAACCAGTATCGTAAGAAGAAAGGCATGTCGCCAGTCGATAAAAAATCGCCCCTCGTGCGCCGTGTATACGACTGGGTGCAGAAGCAATATGATGAAGGACGAATCACCATTATAAGTGATGCGGAACTCACACGACAGACCGAGCTTGCGATGGAAGCAGAGCGATAAAGGAACGCGTGGATGGAAAATATGGATTTGACAAATATACTATCCTGTGCTAAAAATGTGGATAGCTGGATGATAATATAGGCTGCTTGCAATAGAATACATGAAAAGTATTTGTAATTAGCAATACATTGGAAAGGAGATTTATCGCTATGAAAAATAGAAAAAAACTTGCACTTTTAATAAGCGTTATATTTGTAGTAGTGACATTTTTCTCTCTTTTCTATGTAACGAAGGAGCAGGATCATCATTGTGTGGATCGGGATTGTCCAATCTGTGCCTGCATGCATCAGGCAGAACAGGCGTTAAAGACACTTGGCGATGGTTTTGCAGAAGTTGTAGTGTCTCTGGCTGTATTAATCATGGCAATCGGTCTGATTGCCGGGAATTTTTCGAATCTTGTGTGGAAATCCCTTATTACTCAGAAGGTACGAATGAATAATTGATAAAGACCAGCATAGGGTGTGTCCAGATACCCTGTGTTTTTTTGTGCTTAAATTTAGATACAAAGTGTAAATAATGGAGGTTTTTATCATGAAAAAATTGAATAGATGGCTTGCTTGTTGTCTGGTAGCAGTAATGTGTGTTCTTGGTCTGGCTGCCTGCTCTGGTAAAACGACGCAGAATGGAGACAAAAAGTTGAAAATCGTAACAACGATTTTCCCAGAATATGACTGGGTAAAAGCAATTCTTGGAGATGAGATCGAGAATGTGGAACTTACGATGCTTCTGGATAATGGTGTCGATCTGCACAGTTATCAGCCGACCGCAGAGGATATATTGAAGATATCAGAATGTGATCTGTTTATCTACGTTGGTGGTGAATCTGATGCATGGGTGGAAGACGCATTAAAAGAATCCCAAAATGAAAATCAGCGTGTGATCAATCTGATGGATGTTATGGGCGAGAATGCGAAAGAAGAGGAAGTTGTCGAAGGCATGCAGGCAGAAGAGGAGCATGAAGATGTAGCAAATACAGATGAAGATGCAGAAGAGGAAGAAGTGGAGTATGACGAACATGTCTGGCTGTCGTTAAGAAATGCGGAACTGGAATGTCGGGAGATTGAAAAACAATTATGTGTGATTGATCCAGAAAACAAGGAAACATATGAGAAGAACCTTTACAACTATCTCGATCAATTACAGGAATTGGATGAAAAATATCAGGATGCAGTGAACAACAGTACAGTGCATACAATTTTGTTTGCAGACCGGTTTCCGTTCCGTTATATGGTGGATGATTATGACCTTGACTACTACGCTGCGTTTGTCGGATGCTCTGCAGAGACGGAAGCAAGCTTTGAAACAATCACGTTTCTTGCCGGTAAGATTGACGAACTTGGATTGCACACTGTGCTAACGATAGAAAAATCTGATCAGAAAATCGCGAAGACAGTTGTTGATAATACAGAGGACAAGGATCAGCAGATTCTGGTGCTGGATTCCATGCAGTCAACAACATCTGCGGATGTGAAGGATGGAACCACGTATCTTTCCACGATGGAAAGTAACCTTGAAATTCTGAAGCAGGCACTGAAGTAGGAGGGAACAGAAAGATGGCTCAGATTATTTGTGAAAACGTCAGCCTTGGATATGATGGAAAAGCAATTCTGCGCAATCTGAAATTCTCTGTGAATGCGGGAGATTATGTATGCATCGTTGGTGAAAATGGTTCAGGAAAATCCACGCTGATGCGTACACTTCTGCACCTGCAGCAGCCACTGGACGGGGAGATTGCCTTCGGCGAGGGCATCTCCACCCGTGAGGTGGGATATCTGCCGCAGCAGACAGAGGTTCAGAGAGATTTCCCGGCATCTGTATGGGAAATCGTTCTGTCAGGATGCCAGAACCGTTGCGGTATGCATCCATTTTATCGTAAACAGGAAAAGAAATATGCAAAGAAGATGATGGAGAAAATGAAGATTTCCCATCTTGCAAACCGGTGCTTCCGTGATCTGTCTGGAGGACAGCAGCAACGGACGTTGTTAGCCAGAGCATTATGTGCAACAGAGAAAATTCTGATTCTGGATGAGCCGGTAGCAGGACTTGATCCGGCAGGTACGTCAGACATGTATCAGCTCATCTGGCAGCTCAATCAGGAAGAACATATCACAATTGTGATGGTATCCCATGATATAGCGGCTGCAGTCCGTTATGGCAGTCATATCTTGCATATTGGTGCGGAATGCTTTTTTGGAACCAGAGAGGCTTATCTGGCAAGTAAGGTAGGGCGATCCTATCTGCAGATGGTTGGAGGTGAAGAGCGTTGATAGAGAAATTACAGTTTTACTTTCAGTATCCGTTTGTCTGGTATGCGCTTATAGTCGGTGTGCTGATTGCACTTTGTTCTTCTTTGCTTGGAGTTACGCTTGTATTGAAGCGGTTTTCATATATTGGAGATGGGCTGTCTCATGTCGCATTTGGTGCAATGGCAGTCGCTTCTGTTATGAAACTGAGTAATAACATGTATTTGATTTTGCCGGTTACTGTTGTTTGTGCGGTGTTGTTACTTCGAACCGGACAGAACACGAAAATCAAGGGAGATGCGGCAATTGCGATGATCTCTGTAAGTTCACTTGCGATAGGGTATCTTCTTATGAATGTATTTAGTACAGGTCCAAATGTTTCGGGAGATGTGTGCAGTACTCTGTTTGGATCCACGTCAATCCTGACTTTGACGATCGGACAGGTTCGATTATGCGCCGTGTTGTCCGTAGTGGTCGTAGTAACATTTGTGATGTTTTATAATAAGATATTTTCTGTTACATTTGATGAGACATTCGCTAAGGCAACCGGAATGAATACGAATCTGTACAACACGTTGCTTGCTATTTTGATTGCCGTTGTGATTGTGCTTGCAATGAATCTGGTTGGATCGCTTTTGATCTCTGCACTTGTAATATTTCCGGCACTTTCTGCGATGCGGATATTCCGCAATTTTAGGAGCGTTACAATCTGCTCAGTTGGAATTTCTGTTGTGTGTGCCTGTGTAGGAATCTTTGTATCAATACTCGCTGGAACACCGGTTGGATCAACGATCGTAATGATGGACATGATAGCATTCCTGCTGGCATGTGGAATTGGGCATGCAAGGGGAAAAGCAGGTATCCATAAGCTGCCATATGCAGCGTGCCTTGTATTGATGCTTGGATTGCTGAGTGGTTGTGGAGATAATAACCGGACGAATTTGATTGTTACGACAGAATCCGTAATCCCGGAGCAGTCGACGGAACAGGTAACGACAGAAGAAAAAACGGAAACAACAGCTACAACGGAACAGGGAACAACAGAAGCAACAACTGAGACAGCCGCAACAATGGAAGAGACGAGCGGAACGGAAACTGCGATATCAACGGAAACAGGCAGCCAGACAGAAACAGGCGTAGATTATGATTTAACAACTATGAGTAAGAGCATGGTATATGCGACAGTGTACCAGCTTATGATCGATCCGGACAGTTATCGCGGAAAGACATTTCGAATCATGGGAGATTATTATGCATCCTATTATGAACCAACCGCAAAATATTATCATTATTGTGTGATACAGGATGCAACGGCATGTTGTGCGCAGGGACTGGAGTTTGTGTGGGGCGATGGTTCCCACGTGTATCCGGATGAATACCCCGCAGAAAATACATCCGTTGTTGTGCAGGGGGTATTTGAAACATATACAGAAGACGACAATCCGCAGGTGCAGTATTGCCGTCTTGTAAATGCCACGATGGAATTAGGAACGAAAGTAGAATAATTAACCAATTCCACCCAGTGCGATACCGAGGATCAGCACAAGGATACAGATCGGGCAGTACAGATATTTACAGACAGGTACATACTTGTCTGTAAATTTTTTGCCGCGGCCAAGGTTGACCTGCTCTTCGACATAGTTCTTGCCGTATACCCAGAAGAACATGATACCGGCGAGACCTGCACCAAGCGGGCAGATGTAGATGGACAGGACATCCATCCAGTCGGATACGATTCCTTGAATACAGATTGATACAATCACACCGATCACACCGATGACAAGGCAGGAGAGCTTGCGGTTTAAGTGAAGCTTTTCCTGTACGGTTGCGATTGGTGCTTCGTATAAGTTCAGCAGAGACGAAAGTCCTGCGAAGAAGACTGCCACGAAGAAGATGATCGCTACGATGTGTCCACCTGGCATAGACTTAAATAAGCTAGGCAGGAAGATAAACATCAGCCCCGGACCACCCTGGTCAAGCTGTGCGCCAGTTGTAGCCATTGCTGGGATGATTACAAGTGCAGCAAGCATCGCTGCGATTGTGTCGAATAAGGCAACACGTCCAGCGGAAGCAGGGATATCTTCGTTGTCTGGCAGATACGAGCCATAGATCAGGGTTCCGTTTCCGGCAACGGACAGGGAGAAAAATGCCTGCCCCAAAGCGAAGATCCACGTCTCCGGCTTTGCCAGGGCAGAAGGCTCGACACGGAAGATATACTTATAACCGTCAATCGCGCCAGGCTGGCATGCCGTGTAGATCGCAAGGATCAAAAACAGCAGGAAGAATACCGGCATCATGATCTTATTTGCTTTTTCGATACCATTTCCAATACCAAACATCAGAATCACAACTGCAATCACAAGTGCTACGATCTGCCACAGATTGTTGCCGAATGCAGAAGCCATACCGCCGAACGATGCAGCGAAGGAATCGACACTGTCCGGTGCAAGTGTGCTTCCGGTAAAGGTTCCGATCATATACTTTAAGATCCAGCCCATGACGACAGTATAACCGATCGCCATAGCAAGTGAACCAAGCACTGGGATAAAACCAAGTGCTTCACCGACCTTGCGCTTGCCACGGGATTCACAGGCAGCACCAAAGGCGTCGATCGGACCAGACTTTGTGCCACGGCCGAAGCTCATTTCACCGATCACACCGGTGGATGCAATCAGCACAACAAAAATAAAATACGGAATAAGGTAAGAACCACCTCCGTACAGCGATACACGTGTCGGGAACATCCAGATATTACCCATGCCGACGGCAGAACCGATGCAGGCAAGGATGAAACCGAGACGGCTCGTAAAAGACTCTCGATTGTTCATAAAAATTCTCTCTCTCTTCTTATTTTTAATAATATCTTTTGATAAAACCAAAACCTACTATACCCTATAACGTCGGAAAAGTAAAATGAATGTAAAAAAACGCATGAATTGATGATTGTTTTTTGTAGGATTGTATATTACTATGATGTAAATGATTGCGTGACAGACTGGGCATGAAACGGGAAATTAAATACGAATCAAAATATAACCCATAGGAGGAGAAAATACTATGACAGAACAGGAAAAGATGCTGGCAGGTAAGATCTACGATCCGTCGGATGAGACGTTACTTGCTATTCGTACAAAGGCACACAAACTGTGTCAGAACTATAATCAGACCGCAGATACGGAGGAGGAAGCACGTGAGCAGATGCTGCATGAGCTGATTCCGGACTGTGCGAAAGGTGTGTATCTGCAGGGACCGATCTATTTTGATTATGGGGTATTTACGACGATTGGCGAAAATACATTTGCAAACTTTAATTTTACGGTGTTAGATACCTGCCCGGTACATATTGGTAACAATGTGTTTATCGGACCGAATGTATCACTTGTGACACCGATGCATCCGTTCCGTCATCAGGAGCGCAACATCAAATTTAAGGCAGATGGTACGGCATACGATGATGAGTACGCAAAGCCAATTACGATCGGTGATAACTGCTGGCTCGCAAGCAATGTCGTTGTGACCGGTGGCGTGACGATCGGCGAAGGCTGTGTGATCGGCGCGGGCAGTGTCGTGACGAAGGATATTCCACCGTATTCGCTGGCAGTAGGAAATCCATGTAAGGTGATCCGTCAGATTACAGAAGAGGATTCCATCCGGGTTCGGGAAGATCTGTGGTAGCATAGATAATGATTATTTTATATGTTTCGATTTTGCCAATAGAACAAAATCCAACTGTATATAGTTTCTGAATCTTCTTTCATGTATTTTCTAAGTTTCATATATCTCACCATAAATTTTAGCTTGTCATATTTCCGGTAAATTCGCCCAAACACCAATCCGAGTCCTCCATTTAGTACAAAGCAACGAACTACCACCCCATGGGGAATGGGGATAATTCTCCAAACATTGAAGCAGTAGCTGGCAAATGTCCTGCGGAAAACAGCATTGCACTGATGATTGAATACACCTGCTGGAATCTGTTTATTATTACATCTTCTAAAAAACAATTTCCAGAGTATAAATGATAACAAGAACATAACAAATAACCGCAACATCAGTTCTTCCACGATTCCACCATAAAGGACAGAGGAAATCCTATTATCCAATCGCTTTGTGAGCAAACCGCTTTCATAGATTTTCGCTACCTCCGGTAGCCATCTTCCAAATGTCCAGTAATCTAAGGCAAAAAAAGACAGATGGTATATTAAACTACTACCATCTGTCTTTATAATCTTGTTGTTTACAAACCTTATTGTTGACTTCCTGATTAACGATGCTTCTTTTTGCCTGCGACTGCTGCAACTGACATTCCAGCAGCTGAAAACATCAGAAGCAGTATCATTCCAAATGGTGCTTCGTCTCCGGTCTTTACGTTCTTTGCAGTTTTTCCGTCTGTTGTTGTTCCTGTGCTATCCGCAGCGGCTGTTGTACCATTTGCACCTGTAGTGGTTACATCCGAGGTAGAACCGCTTTCTGTTGTAGTTGTAGCTGCATCCGGTGCAGCAATCACTACCTTTGTAGCAGGAGATGCCAGATAATTTCCTGTCTCTGCATACCGCACATAATAGTTACCTGCTGCAAGTCCGCTTACCTTCGTACCTGAAGGAACGCTTATCCAATTTACCTCGTCGATACTATATTCCATAGTTGTAGTCACATTTTCAATGGCTCCGTCCTGAGCCCCTGACTTGCCTGCGTTTACTGCAACCAGTCCGGTTGGTGCTGCCTGACTTGCCTTTGCTATTGTAAATGGAACCTGTGCCGATTCATGATATATACCCATGCCTGTAAGCGTTACGACTGCATTGCCGGCATTGGTGTTATTTGAATAAGCAACTGTGTAATCCGTTCCCTTTACCAGAGTCTGTCCTTCATAGGTCACTAGCACCTCCGGTTCCTTTGCGGTTCCATCATAGGTGTATGTTGTCGGATTCAGTGTAACCGCTAAATCAGCATCGGTCATTCTTCGATAACGAAGCACTATGCTTTGGGCGATTTCGCCGTTTGCATTATTAATTGTATTTCTAAAATCTGCATCTGCCGGGTTCTTTTTTCTCCGTACAAGTGAATAACCGTCCGGCAGGAATTTTTGAATGGATCCTAGGCTTTCCTCCAATGTGTTATGACCGTAATTTCCGATACCACCACCTACATTGCGTAACACCAGCTTTGAATCCTCATCCATTGTAAGCTTTTCTAACCAGCATTGCTCGGAGCCGTTATTTCCTGCTATCGTAATTTCACTTTCTTCAAGCTTCACACCACTATCCGTCATCCACTGCAGGTTTCCAAGGGTAGCCTTTGCATTCCGAAAGGTCAATACTCTTGTAAGATTCACACCGGCATTTGCAATCGTCCCTTTGTAGTTACCATTTGCAATTGTAAGCTCATTTTCTGCCGATAGCGTACCCAGAATTAAGGTATGTCCATTCAAATCAAACGTCACAGCTTTTGTGTCAGCAATTGTCACAGATCTTCCATTTGCATACAAATCCCGGGTAAGCTTTATGGTATCTCCGTCCTCCAAGTATCGAAAATCATTATATGCTCCCCCTCCGCCAAGGTCTCCGTTCAGCATTCTCTTTGAGGTACCATCTGCTCCTATCAGCTCTGCATATTCAATATTAGAGGCTTCACACACCATACACCGCCCCGAATATCCTAATATAATCGGATGTTCACAATTATCTGCATAATATATCTGACCGGTTGCCAGTACCTGTACCCATCTTGTTCCGCCATCCTCATATATTACTACATCATTCTGGGTCTGAAGGGTTCCTCCAATAATTGATGGAGTATCAGATGCAGCACTTCCTGTTCTGCTTATTAAAATCTCGTTGCCCGATGTATTCAGTATAATGTTGCTTCCCGCTATGACCGAATATCCCTCTGCTCCGATAAGCTCAATCCCATATTGAGCCTGAAGCTCTGCATTACCTGCAATTGCTGCATTGTTTGCACTCTTCATGGCTATTCTTTCTGCATTTATCTTTGCATTTCCTTCAATTACCGCAGCATTTCCATTTGCCTGCAGCCGAACCGTTGACAAAGGTGCCTGAATCTCTGTATTTCCAGCCGACACAGTTCCCCCTTCACTGACTACTTTTACACTGCCGCCGTCTGTTACATCTATATTAAGATTACCGTTTACTGCGGTATTCTGTGCATTCAGCTCCACACCACTTTTTGCTTCTATTTTGAGGTTACCTTCTGCGATTGCTTCACCTGTAAACAATATACTTCGATTTGAGGTGGTTCCATTGGATGACACAAACACATCTTTTGCTTTGAAAAAAGCTTCCGATGCATTTATAGTATATTCGTTAACTATATTCAAACAATCAAGAGTATCGGTCTTTATCAGGCTGATTTCTCCGTTTTGTGCATCCGTTGCCTCGATCATATGCTTCACCGTTCCGTCCGACAGGTAGAAGGCAAAATCACTTGCCTCAAGCTTAACAGAGCCGGCAGATATGAATGCGTTACCGACCATTGTTGCATCATTACTACTAAGTGCTATTTCTCCGGTGGTTTTTAAATCTACCAAAGAAAGTCCTTTTATAAGAGCATTTCCGCCATATCCGTTAAGCACAATATTTCCGGTATATTCATCCGTTATAATGGATGAATCCGCAGTTCCTGTAATCAATGCTTCCGTATCTTCACTGTTTGCCAAAAAGAACCTGCCAGACCCTTTCAGCGTCAGGGTTCCGTTTTCAATTTTCAGGATTTCTGTTGAACTCCCTCCATTTGAATATATCTTTACATCATTGTATACTTCCATAACACCGGCATTATAGTATATATATGAAGAAGGCAGAGCAGCCGGGTCGCACTCACTCATCGTTCCGCTTCCTCTGTATCCTCCAAATTCATAGTATTTACCATCCTGCAATTCAGTTCCGTTTATGGATACCTTCAAGGTCTCTGCCTTTACAGGTCCCCCCTGCGTTCCGATAAATACAGATGTCACCAGCAACAGTACCGCTGCTAATATTCCATACACTTTCTTTTTCAATTTCATAGATTACCTCCCAAATTTTCTTTCTATAAATGTCTTTTGTTATGAAACTACATTTTAGTTATTAACTATAACATTTCCGGCAAAGCAAAGTCAACCCATATAGGCCTTGAGTTTCCGTACTTTTATCCACAATCCCCTGCTTTCACAGGCTCTGCTATAA
>CAVGQQ010000061.1:0-19010 GCA_963631525.1 bacterium | reverse complement strand
TTTTCTTTCCGACTTAGAGACATTTCGTCCTCCCTTCGACACTATTCACCCACGTCGTATCCAATCACCAAAATCGTGTAATCCTTCATACCCGTTGACCGCAGCATCCACGGTAACCGCTCCGTACCATCAGGCAGATGCCGGGAATATGGATACATCGCTGGAATCTCCTCGATTATAAGATCTGTAAATATCGCTTTCCGCTTCTGCAAAACCGCCCGCGATGGTCTTCGCCCAAGGGCAGATGCCTCTGCATAAAACTCCTGATTCAGCCATGTCCGTATTTCGGAATCCTCCCATATCACACATTTATGGTTATCCGAAAATCTCTGATAGGCGATCACATCATGGGATATAAGCAACACTGCATCTCCATCTTTATCCAGCACATCCCAGCAGATCGGGTCCTCTGTCTCCGTATCTCCGTCCTGTTCGTAGATTCCCATCTGCACGATATCTCCGATTTCCGCATCTTTCAGTGTCACTGTTTCCAATGCTTCTGTCGTGGCAGGTTCCAGTTCCTCTGTATTGGATTCCTCCGTAGTCGCCTCGGCTGACTCTACCTGTTTTCCACATCCACTTAGTAACAGCATTGCAATCGCAAGCATGATATACCATTTTTTCATTCTCTATAACTCCTCATACCGCTCCTTGAAATATGCAAGCAGCTCCTTATAATCCTGCATAGAATGATAGAAACGAACCGTGTCTGTATATTCACTGCCGTTCCATTTATACGCATACGTAACTACGAAACAGGCACCCGGATTCTTGAACTTCAGAATCTTCTCAACCGGCAAAGCTACCTGCTCAAAGGTACCGTTCTCGATCATCTCCTGAAAAACTGGCTTCTCCTGAATCCGCTTCAACAGGAAATCCTTATGCTGAATCATCTTGATTGCTTTCTGCTCCATGTCCCGGCTATCCATTGCCTGTCCGACATGTGTTACACTTACCCCCTGCGCCTAGACAGTCTGAACTCTATATGCTCCCAATCCAGTTGCTCCCAGAAAAGCATCCTCGTTCAAATGTACAACATACGCATGTTTGGCATTATCAATCAGCACCGCATGTAACACATCTGTATATGTGATAAGCCTTCTCTTATAATTCGTCTTGTAAATCAGACAGCAAAGCAGCACGACAAAGCTTACGACTCCCAGTATCGTGTTTACCTTTCCATCCTCATAGTCTCCAGTCACTGTCATCCATGCGGTATACAGAAGACCGCCAATCGATGCCAGCAACAGCACTAGCCATGTCAGAAATCCCGGAACTGACATATTCCGTATCGTTCTCGGTGGATAGCTGTACAGCTTCATATCCTGTGCGCTCGTAGGTGTCTCCCATTTTCTCTGATCCCAATTCACATCAAATAGTTTTTCTTCGCTCATTTTGTTACCTCTTTCAAATGTATTTTTTTTCATTCTACCGTCTGCATAACAGTTTTTCGATTCATTTTCCGCGAATCGAAGTTTTTTTCCGTTAACCCCAAGTATTGCATAATTCCCTGCTCATTACAATTCATCTGTCCATTTTTGCATAATCAGATGCAATTTTTGCATGATGATTGATTACATAAAAAAAGAGGTGCTCTGCACCTCTCTCTAGTCTTCCTGTTTACTTATGCTTCCTTCTGCAAATTCCGTATCACGATCTGCTCCTGATTATAAATATGCTCTTTCATAATCTTCTGTGCCGTCTCGACATCGCTCTTCAGGATCGCTTCTGTAATCTGGTCATGCTCCCGGATCAGATTCTCATGATACGAAAAATCTTTTACATATTCAAACCGGTATCGGTACACCTGCTCCCGCAGATTCATCGCGATCGTGATCAGCTTCTGGTTCTTCGATGCCCGGTAGATCGTGTTGTGGAAACGCTCATCGCCCTCCACGATTGCCTGTACATTCTTCGATTTCACCGCTTCACGAAATGCCACACACGCCTGTTTTATCTCTGTCTTATCATCCTCATCCAACCGCTCGCAGGCAAGCTTAACCGACAGCGAATCAATCGCCAGACGCACCTCCAATGCATCTTTGAGATCGCGCACCGTGATCTTCGCTACCTCCGCACCCTTCCGCGGAATCATAACAACCAGACCTTCCAGCTCCAGCATCCGGATCGCTTCACGTACCGGCGTCCGGCTGACACCAAGCTTGTTCGCCAGCGTTACCTCCATCAGACGCTCTCCTGGCTGCAGCTCTCCCTGTATGATTGCCTTGCGTAATGTATGAAATACAACCTCCCGAAGTGGAAGATACTCATCGATATTCATATCCAACTTCATATCTGCTACCTCCTTGCCATCCTGTCAAAACTTATCCATTCAGATTCCCATTACCTTCTTCATTCCCCATATACATCAAAATAACTTTATCGTGTATACAATATACATTACTATGCACAGACAAATATTTCAAGCATATTTTTCATTTCTACCAGAGTATTTTTCTCAAAAAGTATGATTATTTCTCACAATTCTGCAAATATTTTTATCCAACTCTAACACGGCTGAGTCACATATACTTCGGAAAGTCCGTACTGCTGCCGGATTTTTTCTGCCGCCTGCTCTGCGGTTGCTTTCTCTGTATATAAACCAAATACCGTCGGTCCGCTGCCGCTCATAATCGCATTTTCGGCACCGGATTCTTTCATCGTCTGCTTGATCTCCTCGATCTGCGGATAAAGCTTCGTTGTCACTGTCTCCAGCACATTTTCCATGCGGCTTGCCACACCAGACAGATCGCCCTGCTTCAGCGCTTCTGCCATACCTGCAACATCCGGGTGGTGCAGCAGCTCGTTCGCGTGCAGATTCTCATATACCATCTTCGTGCTGACCGATATTGCCGGTTTTGCCACAACGACAAAACAATCCGGCAGTGGTGCCACCTCTGTCAGCACCTCACCGATACCTTCGGAAAGCGCGGTTTTTGCCATGATACAATACGGCACATCCGCCCCCAGTTTTACACCGAGCTTCATCAATTCCTGATCACTGACGTCCAGTCCATACAACTCCCGCATCGCATGAAATGCCGCGGCACAATCCGTACTGCCGCCTGCCATACCTGCTTCGACCGGAATTCGTTTCACCAGCTCGACATGGACATGCCCGGTCAGATGATAGGTCTCCCCCATCAGCGCGATCGCCTTGTAGATGAGATTGCGTACATCACACGGCACAAATGCCTTATCACACGCCAGTGTGATTGTCAGCGTGTCCGCATCCTCCACCGTAAATGTCAATGTATCATATAAACACAAATTCTGCATGATCATACAGACATCGTGATATCCATCCTCGCGTCTGCGCAGAACGTCCAGTGCCAGATTCACCTTTGCATATGCATTTCTCGTTAACGTTTTCATCCTTGAAAGCCTCCCGTTACAAACAATCTGTTTTTATTATACCAACGCAAACGGTTCTTCTCAATCTATTTATGGAATATATATCCCTTCGCCGGACATATTGATTTTGTGACCATAAAAAATCCATGCCGCATCTGCAACATGGATTTCCGTGGTTTTCTATTTACTTTATATTATAGGAAGATCTAAGATTTCACGATCAGCAGCCGGTCACCTTCCGATACATAATCAGACTCCAGATTGTTCAACTGCTTGATGGCATCAATCGACGCATAGTATTTTTTCGCGATACTCCACATGCTGTCGCCCTTCTGCACGACATACCCGACGATGCCCGGCTGTGCCGCCTTCTTTGCCTCATCGATCGGCAGGATCTGCAGATCCGTCATCGCCTGACTCTCGCCCTTTGCAAAGACAGAGATGTTCAAATTGATCTGTGCCTTGATCTCGATTTCTTCACTATTTAATAAAGACGCAGTAAGCTGGTCGATGCACGGATGGATACGCACGGAATCTTCCTGCGCAAGCGGTACTGTATCCGCCGTATATGAAAATGGAATCTCCACCTCAGCACTGCTCATCGGATCATCTCCGGTTGCAATATACAACACACAACATTTTACGATACCGGTGATCTCTGCCCCACTTTCCCCGACAACAACGTCATCAATATCGACATCGCCATACACATGACAGATCTGCAGCAGCTTCGCCTTATCTCCACCGATCTGTTTTCTGGCGGACACTTTTGCTTTCGCTGCATTGCGTAACAGCAGATTCTCATAGTCCATCACCTCAAACTGCGGTACAAGCTCCGCGCTCGGCGAATACACATCGGACAACATCCGGCATGAACAGTCCTCATACAGCTTGATATTCATATCGATATTATAGTCACAGCCAAACACACGATCCTCTCCATCTGCATCCTGCCGGATCGTGATCTCCCCCTTGCCAAGCACATAATCGACATCCAGCACCATGCCCTCTGTCGCGCCACTGCAAGGCACCTCACGATAGAGCGACCGCACCGAGAAAATGGACTGTACCGGGAGACGTTCTTCGCCCCCTTTATATAAGATGAAGATTTCAATCTCTCCACGCACCAGAAGCTTCTCATCGCCCGCCTTCGTCTCCATGTTCCGAAGCGCGACACATTGCCACAAAATCTCCTGAATATTCGGTTTGTTCTGTGGGATTTCCAGCTCCTCCCGCACCTTCAGTACATCGCGCTTGGCGAGCACGACCTGACTATATGTAACGTCCCGGTACTGACAGGCGACGCCTTCCCCCTGCTCAATCCCTGTCGCCGCATCGATGCACATTTCTTCATACACATTGACGCTAGTTCCAATCAGTCCGCGCACCTCCAGCTTGCGCGAATTGATCATGCTCACCGTCAGGTCCTCCAACTGACTATGGCAATCTACCTGACTGGAGGAAGACACGCCATCACAGTTCACAACATCTTCAAATGGAATCTCACTCTGGAACTGGCACAACCGCGGGATATCGCCCCCGGTCCGATACAGCACACGCACGCAGACCGCTCCGGTGATCCGCACCTTTCCATCCTCTGGAATCATGGATTCCAGCAGAATATGTCCTTCCTTGGCAACGATTTTTTCCATATCGCCTTTACTATCCGGTATCGTAAAATCATCATCGACTGTTATCTGTGAATATTTGGACTGCGTCAACACGCTTGTATGTATTTCCTTCTTCGAAAATTCCATAGCTCCCTCCACCAAACTAGATTCTTACCCTCTGGTTTATATGTATTCCGATGTCCCCTGAATTATGATAATTTCCCGTAAATATTTTCCGCGCATACAGAAGCCACATTTACGATACATTCAGTACCGGCAGCTCCAGCCGTGGCAGTCGGATTACAATATACGGATACATCGAAGATGTCCCTGTCTGCCCGTCAGGCGTGTCGGAATCTGTCCCCGATGCCACACCAGAAATCTCAGCCTCGGTCTTCAGATCGGTCTTTATATAGATTGCCCGGTCGGTCTTATACAGCTCTTCCACCACCACACACAGATTCGTGCGGTCATGTTCCCCATATCCGACCACGATATACAGATGCTCCTTCGTCGTATAACTCATCTGGAACGCATGCAGCTTCTTCTCCTCTATGATCTGCCGCAGATCATCCGGCAGCTCTGTCTCAGCGCACACCGTAAACTCCAGCTCCTGTCGTTCCCGCACCTCCTGCTTGCGACACCCGGATGACACACACGCCAGTGCAACCAAAACCAAAATCATAAACTGCCTCCCGCTTCGCCCTTTATTCAACATTCTCTCATTATTATCCCCCATGATCCCCCATTTCTTCATCCGCTTTCTGTCTCAAATCCCTGCAGATGATAAAACGTTTCATCTACGCAGGTTGCGCAAACGAAACTATTTTGCTAAAATATATGTGGTTTTTTCCGCCCTATGCGTAAAACCACAAATATAAATATAAGAGGCGTAATCATGTCAAAGAAAATTAACCGAAACGATCCTTGCTGGTGTGGCAGCGGCAGAAAATACAAAGTCTGTCATGAAGCTTTTGATGATAAGATTGCAAAGATTGCACATCAGGGGCACATCGTTCCTACTCATAACTTAATCAAAAATGCAGAGCAGATTGAGAAGATCAAAGAAAGTGCAAAAATCAACATTGCAGTACTGGATGAGATTCAGAAAACAATCCATGAGGGTATGTCCACCGCAGAGATCGATAAGATCGTCTACGATATGACAACCGATATGGGCGGTATTCCAGCACCATTAAACTACGAAGGATTCCCATACAGTGTATGTACTTCCGTCAACGATCAGGTCTGCCACGGATTCCCTTCACCAGATGTCATTTTGAAATCCGGTGATATCATCAACGTAGACTGCTCTACTATCCTGAACGGCTACTTCTCAGACTCTTCCCGTATGTTCTGTATCGGTGATGTCAGCCCGGAGAAAAAGAAGCTCGTTGATGTCACAAAAGAAGCAATGCTCAAAGGTCTGGAGCAGGTAAAACCTTGGGGCTTCCTCGGCGATATGGGTCAGGCAGTGCACGATCATGCTTACGCAAATGGATATTCTGTTGTCCGCGAGATCGGTGGACACGGTGTTGGTATCGAGTTCCATGAAGAGCCTTGGGTCAGCTACAACTCCAAAGCAGGCACTGAAATGCTTATGGTACCGGGCTTCATGTTCACGATCGAGCCGATGGTCAACATGGGCAAGCCAGACATCTTCGTCGACGAAGAAAATGACTGGGAAGTTTACACGGAAGATGGTCTTCCATCTGCGCAGTGGGAGATTCAGGTACTTGTCACAGAAAATGGATACGAAATTATTTCCTACTAAAAATACGCGTAGTCGGGTTGCCGACTACGCGTATTTTTTTGTTAAAATGATTTATCTATGAATGGCAATCCACGATGGATATATGTGATGTCTTCCCTTTCATCATACGTAAATGCAATATTTACGTTTACCTTATGGTCGTTCTGGTAGACGTATTCCGGGACATTGTCACTATATCCATAGATGCACAGCGTATCTTGTAATTCGATTTCATTGCGCTTCTTTGCATGCATGGTATCGAAGAAATCTGCCGTTGCTTTCTGCATTTCATCCTCGGTCATCCGCCCTTTTTCCTGACTGCACAGATATAGATTACTGCTGCCGGAAAGCCCAAGATCTGCGTAGATCTGATCGAGCTGTTCCTTGCATCGGTAGATATTTTCTGTCGACTGGTTTTTCAGTGCGATCTCTGTCATCAGATAATTTTCCTGTGTAGTTGAGCCATCGGCGTTTGTCTGCTGCATCGTGATTAACCGGATGGTTGTATCCCCATTTTCACCCTTTTTCAAAAATGTCGTCGAAGTATTTTCGCCCTCCGTTCCGGTTACTATATCATAGCCCGATACGATTCCAAGCTTCTCACCGACCCGTTGCAGGATTTTCTCCCGTGCAGCTTCGGTCATTGTCTCATCGCCATAATTTGCATACAGCTTTACCTCTGCTGTCGTCACATTTTCCACGCCATCGCTCATAACCTGTGTCACCATCTGACTCTCCCGGTCAATCCGCTTCGTAATAAAGATCTGCAGCGCAACTGCTGCCCAGATAAGTACAACAATATATAACTTCTTTTTCGTGCTCATAGTCCTTCCCCTTTTCCAGGTATTTCCGCAGCTTCGCATCTGTGCCTGCTGCGTACTAGAAGTGTTGCCACGTTTTACCAGCGTTATACATTTAAAATTTCCGCTTTACTTTATCGCGTTAAAGCGTTATACTGTTGTCGATGATTGAAGCTGTGCCAATCATACAAAACTTATTTGAATTACAGTCACAGCATGGAGGTATATTATGACAATCGGAATTGTTGGACTTGGACTGATCGGTGGTTCCTTTGCAAAAGCATACAGTGACAACGACGAACACAAGGTTCTCGCCTATAACCGCAGCAAGGAAGTGATTCAGGCTGCGTATAACGATAAAGCCATTGATGGCGAATTAAACGAAGGAAATATCAAAGACTGTGATCTCATTTTGCTCTGTCTGTATCCGCAGCTTTGCATCGAGTATCTGACGAAGATGGCACCTTATATCCGCAAAGATGCGATGGTCATCGACTGTTGTGGTACAAAGGAGCTGATCTGCGAATCCTGCTACCCAATCGCCAAGCAATATGGCTTTACTTTTGTCGGCGGACACCCGATGGCTGGACGCCATTTCTCCGGCTATGCATACAGCACAAAGACGATGTACAACGGTGCTTCTATGGTGCTTGTACCGGAAGATCTGAACGATACAAAATCCATCGAACGCGCAAAGAAACTGCTGTCTCCGATTCATTTCGGTAAATTTACGATCTGTGACGCAGACCGTCACGACGCAATGATCGCATTTACATCCCAGATGGCACATGTCGTATCCAACGCTTACGTGAAAAGTCCGACCGCGAAAAATCACGACGGTTTTTCTGCTGGAAGCTACAAAGATCTGACACGTGTTGCATGGTTGAACGAAACGATGTGGACGGAACTTTTCTTAGAGAATAAGAAGCATCTGATTAAAGAACTTGATTATTTCATCACAGCCCTGCAGGAATACAAAACTGCAATGGAAAACAACGATGCAGAAACATTAAAAAAACTCCTTGCAGATGGTAAACACTGCAAGGAGGAAATCGACGGTATCACGGGTGAATAAATTTACGCCTGATGATTGGATACAAAGCAACTGGCGATACCACTCACCAGCCCCGCTGCAAGCAGATAGATACCTGCCTGAAAGCTCTTCCAGATCGTCGCACCGGACACAGAGGAACCGGATGATACCTGAGAAGAGATGAAACGTGCAAGCATCTTAGAGATCCATGCCGTTACATTTCCCATATCTACAAGCGCTATGATAATCATACACACAACAATCATACAGGGTATCGCCTTGAGCGGCGGTATCCTGACAAAGGATAACACAAGCATCCCCACCGCGGCAATCAGGATTCCAATCGGAATTCCGCGCCACATGTCAGAGATCAACCCCACATTTTCACAGATCTTCATAATGCTATACCGGATCTGCACCTGCGCGTGATATGCTGACAGATCAATGGCTGGTACAAACAAGCTTACCGTCAGCAAGACTGCTGACAGAATGCCAAGCAGCATACTCGCTGTCACAAATTGATTTTTTCCATTCTGATACTGATTATCCATTATTTCTCTTCCGCTCCAAAAAATCTCCAACCGTTCCAAGAGTATAAATCACAAGACCCGCTACATAAAAGACTGGTCCCAGTCCCCTTCCGGCATCATAATTCGATGAAGTTCCAAGCTCTTTTGCCAGCCGGACATTGTCCTCTAACACATGCAGCGACTGCGTGTAATGTTTATTGTTCATCACGATAATAAAGATAACAAGCATAACAAGGATCGGTGCAAACCGCATAATCGGATTTGCCGCATATTTCCGCAGCCATTTGATATAATCAGAAGCGGATAACAACAACATCCAGACTCCGACTAAGATCGCAATGATACCAAGCACCAGCACGATGGTTGCTCCCATCGCCAGAATACTTCCATCTTCTTCTACCATCGAACTCTTCATTCCGATCTCAAACAGATTCGCCTTACGCTTCACATCAAAAAGCTTCTCCCAGATCCAGTTCATAAATGGTGCCAGATATAACAAAATCGAACCGGCAAACGCCAGCAGCAGGTTCATATCCCCACCGATGGACTGGAAATATCCAACGATATCGATTGCCTTGCTCGTATCTGCAGCTTTACGATGGTGCTTTTTCTCCGGCACCTGCTTTACCGTATTTTTTGCAGCAAGCTTCGCCCGCTCCTTTGCTTTTGCTTTCTCTTCCTTTTCTGCCCGCTTGATATCTTCCTTGGATACCTTCAGGACGATCGGTTCTTCCAATGGTGCACCGCAAGACTCACAGTAAAGCGCACCCTCTGGAATCTCTTTTCCACATTCCTTACATACCATGTTCTATCACCCTCCAGACCATCATATACAACGATGGCTGCCGAACCATACCGGCTCGACAGCCATTTTCTTACTTATGTATTATTTGTTTCCGATTTTGATTCCAAGCTTGTCCAACACTCTTGGAGCTGCGGCAGCAATCACACCAAGGTATGCAAAAATCACACCTGCTGAAATACCAACCTTAATACCATACTCCCTGAAATTAACTGTTGTACCATCTGAATGTGCATAACCGTGACGAATTGTTGCGATCAATACAAATACAAAGATGACACCAAGAAGAATAAACTCAAAGTATGGAATCGCCTGTAACTTTGCTTTCACATTTGCAATCTGTGGAACAGGAATAAAATCTGCAACTTCCCATGCAATCAATACTAATGAAAGTAATAACACAATGATTGCAATAAAGCGGTTAAATCCACCTGCCTTAAACAGATTCCAGTGCTCTGTGACACCCCAGTAAGTTGCATGTGCCCAAGGAATTAAAGTTGCAAGGAACACAAAAAATGCTCCAACGATCTTCAGGATATTCATAGGATTTTCCTTCACATATCCAAGATATCCATTGATTCCTGCACCAAATGCTGCTGCGCTATTGCTTCTAGGCTGATAATAACCTCCCATCGGCTGCTGTGGCTGCTGATATCCCATCTGTGGGTTTACTGGCTGTCCCATTGGCTGCTGGTATCCCATCTGTGGCTGCACCGGCTGTCCTGCTGGCTGCTGGTATCCCATCTGTGGCTGTACCGGCTGTCCCATTGGCTGCTGATATCCCATCTGTGGCTGTACTGACTGCTGTGGCTGTGCATTATCGACAGGTTGCTCTGCCTGAACTGGAGCTCCACACATTGGACAATTTGTCTGTCCGGTTGGTATAATCGCTCCACACATCGTACAATTCATAAATCTTCCCTCCTACATAACCCTCTTAATTCTAATAAGAAGTGATAAAAAAATAATAGCATAAACCCCTCGTTCATTCAAGGAATTTATGCTAGATTGTGACTATTTTATTACATATTTTACATATTCTTCTTTTTAGAGTTCATATTGAAGAACTTTACAATTCCCCAGATTAAACTTGAAGAAGTCTTCATTATCCAGACTCTCAAAGTACGAGTTAATCACCCGGCATACACCGCCATGACTGATCACCATCACCTTTTTATCTGCGTAACGCTGCTTGATATCATCCAGAAAATTATACACACGCTGTACAACTTTAAGCAGCGATTCACCCTCCGGATACTGGTAACCAAACTGTACCCACTGCTCCATGAATCCCGGCGTTCCTTCATAGGTTCCATCAATCACGCCATAATCACGCTCTGCAAGGCGGTCATCCACCTCTACTGGTACACCGATTGCCGCACCGACGATATCTGCCGTTTCTTTCGCACGCACAAGCGGCGATGAAATGATGAGATCCACATCTGTATCCTGCATGCTCTGTGCCAGCTCATGTGCCTGTGAGATTCCCTTTTCCGTCAATCGCACATTTGCTCTTCCACAGATCCGAACCTCTATATTATACTGTGTCTGTCCATGTCTTGTTACATATAATTTCATAGATACCCTCTTCGGAATAATACTATTTATATCCAATCTCCGTTATGATACCATACGAACCTTCTTTTTTCAACAAAACAGCCCCTCAAAAAGGCTTTCCTAACTTATGAAAGTTATTTTTTTATTTTATTTCTTTATTTATGAAATATGCCGTCAAAACATCCATAAAATAATATTTTTCTTCCGAAAATGGCCAGACGCATCCACTCCGGTGCCGAAAAGCAAGCTCCCCTGCCTTCTGTGCCTGCATCAGATGCAGTTCAAATTCCCGGCTGCCTGCAACCTGACAGGTAATGCCTTCTACATCCTCCGGCAGGATCTGCGATTCTGTCTGTGCTGTCAGAATCTGTTCCCATTCCTCCGTCCAGATCTGGGCATATTCTGCCAGCCGTTCTTCCCGCGCGGGCAATGCAGCATAGATCTCGTTCGCCGCAAAAACAGCAGACTTTGTCGTCGTCATAATGGCTTCCATCAGCCGCTTTGCAGCCTGCACATTCATTTCCTGCATCATAGCAGCCGTCCTTGGCAGCCTGTGCAAATCCTTTCCATATAATTGCAGAAGCCCTGCAAATCGCGCATTTAACTGACTGGCAAGCCCGCACACAACACTAAAATCAAATGTGTCTTTAAATTCTGCAAATGTTGGCTGCTGTTCTGATACTGACTCCATGACCTGACGCAGATATTCTGATAAATGCAGGTCATCCCCATTCGCAAGCAATGTCTCAAAAAATCGTTCCTCTTCCTCGTAGATCTCCCAGAATCCCAGATCTACGCAGGCACACTGCGCCTCTGATAATCCGTAGCGCGCCCGTGCTGCCTGTATATCCTCCATCGTCCGGTCAATCAGCACAAACCGCACATAGGGCGCAAGCATTTCCAGATCCAGATCATTGCATCGTCCGGCCCCCCAGATGGCAACCACAGGTTTCGCTTCCAACGGTACATCCGCTGCCAAAGCAAACGCCTGATCCCGCAGCTTTCCGTGTCTTGCCAGATGTGCCCGCCGGTAATAACTCTCTATCCCCTCTAAGACATATCTGGTCAAAGTCTGCCGGTAATCCTTCCATGCGGTTCGCATCAGATCTGAATTTTCAGTTTCAATCATCTTTTCATAAATCATCTTCTACACGCTTTCTGCACTTACATTGTAAATTCTGCATGATTCTCTGCATTTCATCTGTATAAAACCGAAAATACAAAAAAAACACCGACTCCGCAGCTTCTTCTGCAAAACCGATGCTTTTACGAGTGGGCCGCCGGGGGCTCGAACCCCGCACACCCTGATTAAGAGTCAGGTGCTCTACCAAATGAGCTAGCGGCCCGTAGTGAATTTTCACTTACCATGTGTTCTTCATCAGAACAATATGGAGTATACAACATTCATTTACAAAATGCAAGCTTTTTTTCACATTTTTTTCAAAATTTTTTCAAAAAGCCCGCAAACCCTTTATTTCCTTAACTTTTTACATGCGCTGATCGTCTCCAGCCGGTTCAGAATACAACATACCGTATGAATATTGCGTCCAAGATTCATCAGTTTTCGATTCAGGCAGGGATTCGAGTACACTGCATTGGTAAGCTTAAAACCACATTTTTTTCTTCCCATAAGAGACTCCGGCATGTATCTTACTACCATAGTATGCACCGGAATCTCTTTTTTTACACATTTTTGTTATTTCTTTTTGGGCGGCTTGATGACCATACGGCAGATTGGATTTCCCATCGCGGAGAATTTCTCTTCATACTCCGTCATGACATTTCCCTCTGCATATTCGCTGTGGTGCAGATCAAACGTATAGTTCACCATCTCCCAGCCGGCAAGTTCTACCTGCTCCAGTGAGAAGTCAAACAACGGACGGTTGTCTGTCTTAAAGGTAAGTCCTCCATCCGCCGCAAGGAAATTCACATACCGGTTCAGAAACTGTACCGATGTCAGACGCCGTCTTGCATGACGATCCTTTGGCCACGGATCAGAGAAGTTCAGATAGATATAGGCAACCTCATCCTTTTCAAATACATTTTCGATTGCCTCCGCATCCATCCGGATAAACACCAGGTTTGGAAGCTGCTCGACCGTCTGCTTTTCGATTGCACGCACAAGCACACTCGAATATTTCTCAATACCGATATAATTGATCTCCGGATGCAGCTTTGCCATATCTATGATAAAACGACCTTTTCCCATTCCCACTTCGATATGAATCGGATTTTCATTTCCGAAAAATGCATGCCATTTTCCCTTCATTGTCTCTTCTTCATGCACAACAAAATCATTTGTGGCGATCATTTCTCTGGAGCCTTTTACGTTTCGTAATCTCATCTTTTTTACCTCGTCCATCTATAATGTTTCTATATTAGCATTTATTTTAAATTTTCACAAGAATGTTGCATTTTATCTCTTGTTTTTTTCCCTGTTTTATATGATAATTAAGAAGATAATGTCAATCTTTCACAGAAAAGGATTTTATAGCATGATCAAAGCAACGAAAAAAATTATTTCCTATATAATAGTGTGCGTGCTGTTCCTCAGCATGTGTATTCCATGCGAGGCTGCACAGACAAGCACCGCAACTGCATCCGATGCAAATGCAACGACGGGATTTCCACAGATCACGTCCACGTCTGCCATCATCATGGATGCACAATCCGGACAGATCATATATGAAAAGAATTCCCACACCCGGCAATATCCGGCAAGTATCACAAAGATCCTGACCGCGTATCTCGCCATCAAGAACGGAGATCTGAACTCTACGATCACGATGAGCGACGCTGCCGTCTGGGGCATCGACCGTAGCAGCTCCCATATCGCGCTCGATGTCGGCGAAGAGATCAGTATGTCCGATGCGCTCTACGCCGTCATGCTCATGTCAGCAAATGAAGCAGCGTGGGCGATTGCAGAACAGGTATCCGGCTCTCTGGAGAATTTCGTACAGTTGATGAACGACACAGCACAAAGTCTCGGCTGCAAGGATACCCATTTTACGAATGCAAACGGATTGCACGATCCGGATCATTATACAACGGCATACGATATGGCGCTGATCACGAAAGAGGCGCTTACAAGCAAAACCTTTCGTGAATATGCATCCGAAACCTATCATGAGATTCCGCCAACGAACATGAACAATGAGACGCGTTATCTCACACAAGGCAACCGGATGATGCTCAACAATTCCGAATATTATTACCCGGCATGTCAGGGTGGCAAAACCGGTTATACCGACGATGCAGGTGGTACACTTGTAGTCTGGGCTGAAAAAAACGATATGCAGTTGATCTGTGTGACTATGGGCGCCCCGGACAACGCAACGAATTACACCGACAGCATTGCGCTGTTCAACTATGTGTTCAACAACTATTCAAACACCACACTGCTGTCCGACTACGAATTCGATGCAGAGGCTGCCACAACCGCACAGAACTTCCTGAATGATTATTATGGATGTGAAAATCTCGGCACGATGCACCTGTCTGTTGACAATAACCAGCCATTTATATTTGCGAATAATGCCGACCGCACCCAGCTGCAAATGAACTTTGTTCCATCGGCAGACCGTCTGGATGAGGGCTATATCGGCACTTTGGAAGTCTCCTATGAAGGCACAACCTGTCTGACACTTCCAGTCAGCTATTCCGGCTATGTCAATTCGAACGATGATGTTGCCGTAGCGGAGGCATACAAAAATGGCGGTATCCGCCCAGCGCTGATCAAAGAAAAGAAAAGCTATTTGAAATATATAATCGCAGCGATCGTCGTTGCATGTATTCTTGGACTTTTTATCTATGCAAATGTAATCGAGCCACGGAAGCGGAAACAAAATTCCCGTTCCCGCAGGCGGTAACGGGAAACCCTGCACCACGAAAAGAGGTACTTCAACTATGGAAGAATCAAAAGAGAATTTTAAGAAAATCAAATCTGCCAATCAGATGATGCTGGATTATTTCAATAAATCCTTCCTGTCACAATTGGAGGATATCCAGAATCTCAAAACACAGATTTTTGAGATTGACATTAAGATTGACGAGCTGGACAAGACGAAGGACATTTACGCCTTCAAAACCAACTCCAGAAAAAGTGTCTTTTCTCCTGTCACAAATGATGGCGTAGATACCGAGCGCAACAAGATTATTCAGGAACAGATCAAAGATCTGCAATCCGTAAAAGAGACCTTGACGTTAAAGCTACGCGGTATGGAACTGCAGTTGAACAAGCTGCGTCAATATCTCGAAGCATTGAACAATGCAGAAGATGCACTTACCTCTTTTGAACCTCGTTACACAACCGATGATCCGGATCATACCGACCACTACGGTTTCACATTTCTTCAGGAGGACGCCAAGGAAGATATCTCCTCTCATGGCTATAATATCTTAATGCTGGATGCATACGACCGGGCACTTACACAGACGATTCTTGACAAGCAGATCAAAACCGGGCTGGAAGCTATGCAGAACAAGCTGGATATGATCAACTATCTGATTGGAACAGATGTCGGGCGTGCCAAATTAACCTTACAAGAAATCCTGCACAACGTAAAGCAGATGTCCCACTCAGTCGATGAAATTGCTGAAAACAGGAACAGCTTTTCTTCTTCCGACAAACCGTTAAAGGAACAGCTCGAAGCTTATTTAAACGAGTTCAAGCAAAAAAATACAAAGCTCAAAATCACCGCATCTGTCGAAACACCAGATCCGAACATCAGCTATCATCCAGTGTTCAACATTAACTTCATGCGGCTGATTGCAATATTTTTTGATAACATTGCATTGCATGCAAATGCATCCAATGTATCCGTACAGGCAAGCCTGACGCCAAATATGGCAGAGGTCATTTTGACGGATGACGGTGTCGGCATCAAGGACACCTATATGGAGGACAGTCCTTGGTACAGCAGCCTGCACAAAGCAAAAGAAATCCTGTATATGCTCTGCGGCAAGCTGGATATCTCCGGGGATGTCATGTCGGGAACCACAGTAAAATTCAGTTTTCCGATTCAACAATAAAAGCAAACAACAATAAAGGAGTTTATATATTATGAAAAACAAGATTGTAGAACTGATTGCTGCAAACGTCGAAGGGTTAACCGCAGCAGAAATTGCAGACCTGATTGAGATTCCGCCAAAACCGGAGCTTGGTGATTTCGCTTTTCCTTGCTTCCGCCTTGCAAAGACGATGCGCAAAGCCCCACAGATGATTGCCAATGATATCAAGGAAGCAATCGGAGATGTGGATTTCCTGCAGGAGATTCAGGTGCAGGGTGCATACCTGAACTTCTTTGTAAAAAAAGAATTGTTCATTGAATCCATGGTAACTGCTTCTATGGCTGATGATTTCGGAAGCTCTACTGAAGGAAACGGACAGACAATCTGTATCGATTATTCTTCTCCAAACGTCGCAAAGAATTTCCACGTTGGACATCTTCGTACGACGATCATTGGAAACTCTCTGTATAAGATTTATTCCAAGCTTGGCTACAAGGTGATCCGTATCAACCACCTCGGTGACTGGGGTACACAGTTTGGTAAACTAATCGTTGCATACAAGGCATGGGGAAGCGAAGAAGCGGTCAAGAAGGACGGCGTTGCCGAACTGATGAAGCTCTACGTGAAGTTCCACGAAGAGGCTGAGAAAAATCCAGAGTTAAACGATGAAGCGCGTGCATGGTTCGCAAAGATGGAACATGGTGACGAGGAAGCTTTAAAGATCTGGCAATGGTTCAAGGATATCAGTCTGATCGAGTACAAGCGTACCTATGATCTGCTTGGCATGGACTTCGACTACTACCTCGGCGAGAGCTTCTATCGTGATAAGACCGACGATGTTGTAAAACGACTGACCGATGCAAATCTGCTGACAGAGAGCGAGGGTGCAAAGATTGTAGACTTGGACGCTTATGATATGGCTCCATGTCTGATTTTAAAGAATGATGGCAGCTCCATCTACGCAACGCGTGATATCGCAGCGATCTTCTATCGGAAAGAAACTTACAACTTCGTAAAATGTCTGTATGTAACCGGACAGGAACAGAAGCTTCACTTCAAGCAGGTATTCAAGGTTGTCGAATTGCTTGGAAATGAATGGGCAAAGGATCAGTTAGTGCATATTCCTTATGGACTTGTCAGCTTGGAAGGTGCCAAGCTTTCTACACGTAGCGGAAATATTATTTATGCCGAGGATATTCTCCTCGAAGCGATTGCGAAGATCAAAGAGATCATCAATGAGAAGAACCCGGATCTTCCAGACAAGGATGAGACAGCAAAGAAAATTGGTGTTGGTGCCGTATTGTTCAATGATCTTTATAACCAGCGTATCAAAGACGTATCTTTCAAATGGGAGAAGCTTTTGAACTTCGATGGTGAAACTGGTCCATACGTACAGTACACACATGCAAGATGCTGCAGTATCTTAAAGAAGCTGGATGGATTTACACCTTCGGCAGATATTGATTACAGTGTATTAACAGATGTAGAAGCAATGGAACTGTTGAAAGAGATCAACCGCTTCCCGAAGGTTGTCAAGGATGCTTCTGAGCGTTATGAGCCTTCCGCCGTTGCCAGATTCGCAGTGGATGTTGCACAGGCGTTTAACAAGTTCTACAACGCATGCCGTATTCATGTAGAGGAAGAGAATGTGCGTAACGCACGTGCTACACTGGTATATATCACAAAGAAGACAATCAAAGATGCAATGGAATTACTTGGTATTGATTGTCCAGAGCAGATGTAATTTCATTGTACATCCTATGTGATAGAAACTGATATATAATTACTAAGAAATTAAGTAAGTCGGATGAGTTAATCATCCGACTTATTTTTATGAAATCGTCATATTTCATATCCTTATGTTTTAATCTCCTCTAACCTCTCTATATTGTATCTCCAATTTTATAAATACAATATATATGATTCTGCCCGAAGTTATCAACATTTTTTGTTTTTAGAATCGATTTTTATCCACAATTATGTGTATAAGTTGGTGGATATTATATACTTTTCCACACTTATTGATGTTCATATGTGTGGATAACCAGTGTTTCACGTGAAACATATTCATAATTGTATATCAAATTTTTATTTTATATTTATTAACACATACTCAATATAAATAGATAATAATTTTAATTCATTCTTTATACTCATAAAAAATATGCATGTATATAAAATTTATAAAATTGAATTTATTGTTATTTTATAATTTTTTATACGTTACAGTTATTTTTAGAATCAAAAGCAACCAAATATATATTTTACTTGTCACCTGTTAGTTTATCAGTTATTCATATTGGAATAGTCATAGATATCTTTAATTATATATTTCAAATTTTATTTTCATTGTATGTATGGCATGTATGCGAGGCATATGTTGCAAACAGTGTTTCACGTGAAACATTATATCTTTATATATTCTCAAGCAAATAGATCAATTCTAATTTTGATTTCTATATTGGAAATATACTCAATCATTTATCCATATATATAAGATACATTTTATTATTTCATGAGACTAGCATATTTACTACCTCTAATAACACCAGAATTCACTC
>CAVGQQ010000060.1:0-19288 GCA_963631525.1 bacterium | reverse complement strand
GATGAGAGCACGTCCCCCGGCTACCCGGTTAAGTGTATTATATTGTTTATTTATTGTAGCTAGATGCTGCAACAGGATTATTCATCAATGCCAATTCGTTCTTTCACAAAGATATTGAATAAATATCCAGTAGCGAGACAATCGGATGCAGCTCTATGCGCATAGTGATTATCCCTAATTGAATAATAATCGCAAAGAGTGGTAAGTTTATAATTGTCTACATCTCCATAAATATCATACGATGATTTCGCTTTTGTGAGAATTTTTTTAGCAAGTTCCAAGGTATCATAATATTTCCGCTTGACTTCAAAGAAATCCAATCCGTTTTTGTATAAGAATTTTATATCAAACAATAAATTATGTCCGACGATCGCGGATTTTCCAATAAAATCAGAAAGTGCAGGTATCACAGCTTGAATACTTGGAGCATTTGCAACCATATCATTCGTTATACCATTTATATCAGTAATTTCTGGAGTTATTTCTTTTTTAGGTTTAATAAAAGTCTCAAATTTACAAACTGGAATCCATTCTTCAAAGCGTATAGCGGCAACCTCAATAATTTCATCTCTACTTGCAGTAAGTCCGGTTGTTTCCACATCAACAACGGTGAAAAAACCTAGCCGCTCATAGTTGGATTTTTTTGTTATTGAAGAGAATGTAATATCTTCAATATTGCTTAATGCATTTTTCTTTATTTTTTCACTTGATAACTCGATAGGGTATAACTCAATAGATTCAAGTGTTGGTAAAAACGTAGCTTTTTTCAAGGCAATTTCATGTGTATTTATAATATATTTCTCACAATTATCAATAAGTTTATAAAGTTTTTCTATTATGTTGTTCGGGTATGTAGGATCGTCTTTATGAATGATCTCATATTTGATATTCTGATCCATAATATTTTTTAAGTAGTCGAGTTCGGAAAGCTTTTTGATTGTCTCTCGGATTTGTGTGCATTGTTCCATAGCATGATCAAAATCGTCGGCCTCGTGGTAATTATCCGCAGAATTATATAGTGAAACTATAAGTTTAATATAATCCGTTCCCTGAGCTAATACAGCTTTCTTCTTTCCAGCAAGTAAAGCTTCCTGTTGACCAATACACTTCTTGCACAATCCCTCTGCATTTACATGAAGAAATAGTCCTTTTTTACCACATTTTTTACATACTGCCATATAGGTATCCCCCTTTGTATATTATAATTTCCCTCTTAGTTCGACAACCTTACCGATTACACGAACTGGCTTTTCTATAACTTCCTTATCCGTAAACATCATAGGTTCATATTTGCTGTTAAGCGATACTAGAGCAATGCTGGAAGCATATTTAATCAAACGCTTACAGGTTGCATCATCACCATTTACCATTGCAATTACAATGTCACCGGATTCTGCGCTGTCCTGTTGCCGGACGATAACGACATCTCCATCGTAAATACGCGGTTCCATGGAGTCCCCTTTGATTTTCAAACCGAAATATTCGCCAGTTTTTGCCATTTCTTCAGATATTTCTTCTGTATCAATGATTTCGGTTATTGCATTGATTGGGATGCCTGCAGCAACACGTCCGAGAACTGGAATAACAATAGAAGAAGCGGTTTTTTTGTCACGTAAAAATCCTTTGCTTTCCAGCAGATCCGATCGAAAACAATTAAAAATTGAACACATACGATCGACCTTATCCATTCGTGGAAGTTTTATACCTTTGCACCAATTTGAAACAGTAGCTGTGCTTACATTCATTTTTGATGCAAAATCGGACTGGGTATAATCATTCTTTTCCAAATAATATACTAGATTTTTTGAGAATTGTTTATTTATATTCTTCTCATATTCTTCATAAGGCATATATTCACCCCCTTTTTCTATAGTATAATCGTATGTATAACTAAAAGCAAGAAAAAAAGTAAAAAAAATTAACTTTTAGTATTGACATTAACTTTAAGTTAACTTATAATAAAATTGTCCCAAGGGGATAGAAAAATAGGAGGTACATAGCAATGAGCAAGAAGAAGAGAAAAAAAGAAAGCAAGCGCGATATAAGCGGTATCGCACTTGCCACAACAATCCTCAATCTTATAATTGCAGTAATTAAGCTACTCAGCGAGTTACTTGATTAGAGATTGAGATGGGGGAGGGAAACCTCCCCTTAATGAAAAGAATACTCGGAATGTAGCTCATTGTCAAGATAGAATAAAGAGGAAAGGCGGTGCTTGCGATGAATATAGTGTTGGACGTTGTGCAGATTGTATTAAATCTGGCAACATTGCTGGTACTTTTGAAGATGCGAAAAGGGTAGAGATATCCTAGAATAAGCTGATCTATCGGCTATACGGGAAATTTGATGAGGAGGATAAAAAGTGAATAATTTAAAAATTACATTAGCTGCAGCTCGTGTAAATGCTGGACTTACACAAAGTGAAGTCGCGTCGATTATGCATGTATCTAAGCAGAGCATTATAAATTGGGAAAAGGGAAAGATAAAATTAAAACCCGCACAACTTGAAATGCTTCTTCGATTGTATAATATTTCGATGGATAATATTTTTTTACCCTAAATATTAACTTTAAGTTAAAACGCAACAGAACAAAAGAAAAAAATTAGAAAAATATCTCAATTATCGTGTTTTTTCTGTTTGATGTCGTCTTACTACACATGTAGACCACATCAGGAGGCAGCAGGGTAAAGGGAAGGAGGCGAGAATAGGAAGATGAGCGATTCAAAGCATACAGAAGATTTGAACATGATGGATTCAATTTTGTATAAGAAGATTCTCCCGGCAATATCAAAGCAGATATCAAGCGTAGCATTTGAATTCAGTCCACCCGTTAGGGAAGAAATCCTGAAGCACAAAGGGAATCTATATAAAAAGAATATATGTAATTACATAGATTCCCAAGTGAAGTTTTTCTGCTCTGAATCAGAAAGAAGTACAGCAATGATTAAACGAAATTGTCTGGATGGTCGGAATCCCAAATCAAGTGAAGATGTGCCGATTTCGGATCATCAAGTTGAACATCCAGTAGTTCCAATTTTTACAACAAACACAAATATAAAAGAGCGAATAATGAATGCTAATTTTGAACAGGACTGACACCAGAAGGCATGAACCAATAAATCAAAAAGAAGGAAAGGAAAAAAGAACATGGCAAAGTTAATCACAAAGAATGAACAGTCAATTTCATGGAAGGAACTTGCGGAAGGAGTGAAAGCAGGGGAAATCGCATTGCAGCAGGGCGATACAGTTGAATTGAAGCTGACAACTGGCGAAATCGTCTTCATGCAGGTTGTAAAAGTATCAGAGGACGGAAAACGCGTGACATTTGTATCAAAAGACTGTCTGGCAACTGAAATGCCTATGAATGAGGGAAGAACAAACTACGTCGCCTGGGCTGAATCTGATCTTCGAAGAAGATTGAACACGGAAGTTTTCAACACTCTTCCAGAGGATCTGAAAGAAGTGATCGCAACAACAAAAAGAAGACAGTATGTGGACGGGAAGATCGTTGAATGTGAAGACAAGTTGTGGATCCCGTCAGAATATGAGATCCACGGACGCGAGATTTTCGCAGAACATGTGGAAGGCGAAGAACAGTTCGAACTTTACAAGGATAGACGCAACAGAATGAAGAAAGTCGGAAACGACGGAGAGGACACCGACTGGTACTGGTGCGATTCCCCGTACGCGTCGAACACGACGGACTTCTGTCTTGTCGGCAGCGGTGGTAATGCCAACTCCAGCCACGCTTCGACTGCGCTTGCCGTCCCGCTCTGCTTCGAAATCTAAAATCTTGAATCATGAATCCCGCCACGGAATGTGGCGGGGAAACACTTACGAAGAAAGGAAGAGAAATGGAAGAAAGTATTCAAATACTGGAACTATTCGGCGGGATAGGTTCACCACGTTGCGCGCTTCGCAATTTGGGAATAAAAACAAAAGCAATCGACTATGTGGAAATAGACGAAAATGCGGTCAGATCATACAACGCAATGTTCGCGGAAGACTTGGAATATAAAACACAATCAGTGGTAGGGTGGAACCTTAAACCAGACATTTTGATACACGGCAGCCCGTGTCAAGATATGAGCATTGCAGGACATCAAGGGAAAGCAACTGCGGAAGCTGGAAGAATAAACAGAGGAAAAGGAGCGGACAAAGGAAGCGGGACACGATCAAGCTTGATGTGGGAAACAATACACATCATTCAAAATATGGGAGAGTGGAAACCGCAATATGTTATCTGGGAAAATGTAAAGAATGTATTGAACGGCTACAATCGAAAGAATTTCGAACAGTATATTTCGGAAATGGGAAAGCTGGGATATACAAGCAATTATCAGATACTTGACGCAAGGGACTTCGGGCTTCCACAAGCAAGGGAACGCGTTTTCACTGTATCAGTCCTAAACGGCGACAAAATAGAATTTTCCCCCTTTCATATTTACTCGGTTCTGGCAGGAACCTGTAGGGAAAGTATAGAAGCTGTGGGAGAAATAGTCAAGCGGATGAGAGGCAGCAGAAGGGGCGTCTGTTAAAAAAAATTTACAGAGACATTCTATAAGCAGAAGGGAGATAAGTAGAAGATGGGAATAGTTGATGTATTTACACCAGAGGCACAAATCACAATTAAACAGTCACAATATTACGAATTGATGTTACAGGCAGCAAAGATGGAGCTGCTTGAGAATATGGTGATGGCGGATGTGCCTAATAAGCATATCCGGGCAATGATGGGACACAGAGATGAAGTCCAGATTGGAGGATATGAGAAAGATGATGAAGACTGAATTCGAGGACCTGATACATGGTTCTGTCACAGATGAAGAGTACGAGCTGATCGAAACCGTATACATGTGGCATCCGGCAATTCGCACAACATCAGGTAAGGAAGAAGTAGCAGAGCTGTATCTGAGCTTTGGACTCATAATTTTCAAAGATATGTTCCAGAGGGCAATGAAGCTAAAGGAGATAAATGAGGAAATTCGGTCGCTTAATCGGGCGAAAGACAGCTTGGTTGCGGAACGGGAACGATTGAAGAAGGGAGCGTGATAGGATGGCAGATGACTCTCAGATTAAAAACGATTTCGTAAATGAGATTGTGATATCCATGTATGCGGATATTGGAGAGGAATGTGCAACCAGATTGAAGAACGTATTGTATATGAATCTGACAAGGTATGACATGAGCATGAAGTCGACGGATGTGGCTATATACAAGGGAGATGAGACAGAAATATTGCTTCGTAAGTTTCTGATCGCGAAGAAAATAAAGGGATGCACAGACAGGACACTTCAGTATTACAAAAGTACCTGCGAGATGTTTTTTAATAAAGTACAGAAGTCACCAATGGACGTAGATGCCGATGATATCCGGCTATATATTGCAGAGCGGCAGGCAAAGGACAAAGTATCAAATGTCACAATAAATAATGAACGCCGAAACATAAGCAGCTTCTTTGACTGGTTGCAGAAGGAAGAAATCCGGTTGAAAAATCCGATGGTGAAGATCGATGCCATTAAAGAGGTAAAAAAGAAAAAGCATGCATTTACGGAGCTGGAGCTTGAAACGATGCGCAATTGTATCAAAGACGAGAAGAACAAAGCAATTTATGAAATCCTCGTATCGACATGGGCGCGGGTATCCGAGGTAGCTCAAATCAGAATAGACGAAATCGAGGGTGACAAGCTCATAGTTCATGGTAAAGGACAGAAGGATCGAACAGTGTATTTGAATGCAAAGGCTCAGATTGCGATTCAGAACTATATGCAATTAAGAAGTGACGATAATCCGTATTTGTTCCCGCGCATGGTAGCAGTTAAGGATATCGGGAAGATGAAAGAAAAAAAGTGCAAGTGGTATCAGAATCCGGACAATATCGATGAAGGACACACGGGAGCTGGGACAATCGAGTACATGGTTAGGAAAGTGGGAAAAAGTAACAATATTCAGGCAAACCCACATAAATTCCGAAGAACCGGTGCAACAATGGCGCTTCGATCTGGTATGCCGATTGAGCAGGTGAGCCGGATATTGGGACATAACAGCATAGAGACAACACAGATCTATCTGGACATAAAAGAATCCGAAGTCAAAGATGCTTATGACAAATATGCGAGGTGAATATGGACTATAAAAAAGAGATTATTTCGACAATTCAAAAGATATCAGGACGGTATTCAGTTTATGAGGTATTTGCGGACTGGGTAAAGATGACGGCAATCGCAATTAGTAACACGATAGATATCAATAACTATCCATCACGCGAAAAAGAGTACATGGAGCTATCCCGCAAATATACGCTGGACGAACTGATGCAGATGTCGGAAATGTGCAGCCTGCTCACAAGAGCGTGTGAAGAGAAAATGGAAGATGTTCTTGGATACATCTATATGCATCTTGAGATATCAAATGCACGACTTGGACAATTCTTCACGCCGTATCATGTGTGCCAGCTTATGGCACAAACATATAAAGCTCCAGAAGATTCCTTGATCCGGGTAAGTGAACCATCCTGTGGTGCTGGTGGAAATATCATTGCGATAGCAGAAAAACTGAAAGCCGATGGAATCAACTACCAAGAGCGATTGTGTGTCACATGTCAGGATCTGGACTGGAAGGCTATATATATGTGCTATGTACAGTTAAGTCTATACGGAATACCGGCAGTTGTGGTACAGGGCGATACGCTGCGTGAACCATTTAATGGGAAATTGACTGGAAATGTATATGTAACACCGATGAAGGTGTTGCAGTTGAACCGGTGACAAAATGTAACCAGTTGAGTCGGTGACAATTTGTCACCAACTGAATTAGTAAGGAGAGTGAGGACTATGGATGAAGTAAAGAGAAAAGAGTACAAGCTGAAGAACGCTTATACGGTTGCTATTTTTCTTGGAATAAGCGAAACAATCACTTATGAGATCAAATATGGTAAGGAAGATAGGCGGGAAGAACTTGCATATATGGTAGATCGGTACAACCGGGAAGAAGTGATATCCGGCGCGACGTTGGAAGAAAAACTGAAACAGTATAACCAGCTCGCAGAAGAAAGATATGGAAAGAAAGGAAGTGAGGAGCATGGAGATAACATCAATCAAATACATTAGCGCATCACCGTATGTGACGAAAGCGCAGATCATGAAGTCACTGGATATATCGGCGCGAACAGTATCGAACCGGCTTGCAGAGATTGACGAGTATGTGCAGAAGGGACGCTATGGAAACTACACGATACTTGATGGCTGCGGCGTGACGTACGTCAACTACCTTGCATTTGTGGATTTTCTTCGATATCGCAAGGATCTAAAAGCAGGACGCAAAGTGCCGGCATTCAATCCGACGGCAGTAGCACGGCAGATCGGATGGGGGAACCTGCAGGCAGAATATCAGTAGAAGGGATGAGAGGATGAGTAACAAGATGATCATAACAACATATAAGCTGGCGACGATCGCGATGGTGGAAGGTGCAGTGCTGCTGTGGATGGGGCTGATATACGGCTTCTGGATCATGGTAGCTGGAACAATCTGGCAGCAGCTGATCGCACTTGCGAATGAAACGGAGGAAGAAGATGAGACTGAAAGACGAGAAACTGAAGCGCCCGGCAAAGCCGACGCGAAAGCAAAAAGAAATCATGGTGCGAAACGGCTTGCGCTGGGAAAACTGGAATGTCGAAGCAGACTGCGCAGATCACATCATCGTGAAGAGCAAGACGTCAGACCGAAGAAAGGTGGCGTACAAGTGACGAAGATGGATGAGATCATGCACAAGGCATATATGAGTGCGAAAAGCTTCGCAGGAATGGAACCACCGGCAGGATGCCTGTATATAGGCAGCAGGATCGCGAATGGCGACCGGTATCGGTATTGGGTAGCAGAGGATGGCACCTATTATCAGGAGTCGACCGGAGAAGCTGCATTGAAAAGAAAAAGAGCCGGCTGAAAACCGGCTCAGGTGTAATACCTCGAATCTGAACAATTTGAGTGTATCACACAAAGCTTATATCGTCAAGAAAAGCGGGATAAAAGCTCGCTTTGAGACAGTATAAGCATATTAAAGTTAGGGACAAGGATACACTTTAGATGGCATACAGAAAACATACATACTACTTCAAAAATTCCATAGAGCATGCATATAAGTTCGCCGGACATATAGGAGCAAAAGGCGAGCACCGGGCGAAGCGGAAGAAAACGACACCGGAACAGGTGAAGCGGCAGAATCAGATCAATAAAGAGAACAAGTATCGGCATCTGCTGAAAGCGAACTTCCTACCCGGCGATTGTTGGATCACGCTGAAGTATCCAGCAGGTACGCGAAAAAGCATGGATGCGGTCAAGCAGGATTTGGCACTGTTTGATAAGCGCATGCGGAGAGATTATGCAGCACATGGCGAGAAGTGGAAGTGGATCAGGCGTGTAGAGATTGGCAAGCGGGGCGGTATCCATATCCATCTGATCTGCAATAGGATATGGAATACAGAACTGCTGATAGCAAAGAACTGGCCGGGATTGTCACATCATAGCGAACCGGTTCGCGATGAGGAAGGCTTTGGACAACTTGCATCGTACCTGTGCAAACCGCTTCCGGAAGAACTTGAGCAGACAAGCATATTTGATCCGGAAGAGATCAAGCGTGCATCCAGTCTTTCATCAAGCAGGAACTTAATACGTCCAGAGCCGGAGAAGAAAGCGTATGTCCGGCGGACGATGAAGAAGATCATCACGGATGGACCGGTAGCCCGTCCGGGGTATTACATAGATAAAAAATCAATTCGAATTGGCATAAATCAAGTAACAGGGTACAGCTATGTCTATTACACGGAAGTAAAGATACAGCAGACCAAGAGAGTGATACGAGCGCCGGGCGACGATTTGGCGAAGTTGCACCGGTGCAACGAAAGGAAGAGGCGAAAATGCAGGAAGTAAGGATATATATTGAGACTTCGACGATTGCACCGCGCGCCACGAAAGCCGACGGAATGTATGTGATGGAAGCATATGAGGACGGAAAGCAGATGCTATACAAGGGCGAGCCTGTGATCGTGTACGATGTGATGCATTTTGAACATTGCAATACGAATATCATTACGCTGACGCTGCTCATTGCGGCGCTGGAGCGAATGCAGAAAGGATGTACCGTGCATATTCACACACGCACGGAGCATGTATTCTGGACACTTAAAAATGATTGGCTTGGGGGCTGGAAGAAAAGCGGCTGGAAGTCGGCACGAGGTGTTGCAATCAAGAATGCAGAAATGTGGGAAAAAGTCGAGTATTTACTCAATAAAAATGAGAGTTGGGATGTATCCGAGGACACGCACGAGTGGAAGGCTTGGATGCAGGAGAAGATGAAGAATGGAGGCATGAAAGATGTGGGATAAATTTGGAGAGTTGGACAGTGCCGAGGAGATCAACCGCCTTGCGGCAGCAGAACTGCAGGAGGGCGACGTCAACGCACTCAAAGCACTTGCGGAAGAAAACGGACTGGATAAAGACGACGTGGAGGATTATATCGATGGTCTGATTGATACATTGACCACACCGGAACTGGCGGCAGTCGGGAAGTTGGATGTGGAAATGGAGCATCTGGATGTTAAAGGAATACTCGGAGACTGGGTGGACGAGTTGAAAGCAGAGATCATGAGAGACAAGAACTTTGCAATCGCGGTACGACGGAAAGGGAAGAGTCTTGCGGGATATATTGCACTGACGGCCGAAACAGGCTATACAAACCGTGCGGTGGTACACAAGGAAATCGTGGCGAAGACTACAACGATTAAAAACATGATAGGATCACATGAGTTTTCTATCGGGATCCCGACGCGGACGGAGAGAAAGCAGTTGATGCATACGTACTATGAGGGAGGTGTTGACTGATGATGGCATTCAAAGGATTTACACCTGATCTGAAGAGTGTTATGGGTGATGGAAAGAAAGAGACATGTCACTTTGTACCAGGAGAGACAAAGAAGGTTGAAAAGAGTCAGACCGCAAGTTCGGGCTTCCATTGCTGTGAATATCCGCCGGATTGCCTGAGATACTATAGTTGGTCGAAGAGCCGGTTCTTTCGCGTGGAAGCAACAGGAGATATTGACGAAGATGGTCAGAACCGGATTGCATCGACAGAGATCACGTTAGTGCAGGAGCTTGATGCACAACTGTTTGCATACTATACGATGAGATATATCATCATGCATCCACGTCGGTATGGTTGGAAAGTATCAGAAGAATGCGTAACAGTGAAGTTGGATGAGGCGGAAGCATTTGCAGCAGAACATATTGCAATCGCGAGAGGCAGCAGTCCGCGTGTCAGAGGTACAGAGGGAAGCATGCTCGGTCTGCTTGTGGAAAACAAAGATGGCATCATAGCATCAAAACTGATACTGGTAACGAAAGAGCTTGCTGGAAAGTGGTTAACGATTGACCGAGATAGACAGGTGCATATGGAGGATTAGGTATGATTAAAAAAGCGATAGAAAAAGAGACAGTACCGGCATGCAAAAAGAAAAAAGGATACTGGACAATATTACAGATTGTGAAAGAAATCGTTGTGTTGAATATCTTCAAGGATGGGGTGTTGAAGGCTCGACATTGTTTTAACCCGAAGAATTATGAACATGAGACATTGCATGCAGATACAGGCGTGTGGCATGTCGAGAAGGTAACAGCTGCTTATAGCGGTGAAAATGGTGGAGCATACGGATATTGGGGATACATAGATAATACAAGTATGTCAGAAAAGGATACAGAGGAACTGAACAAGATCCTTGAGGCAGCGGGCAGCAGGAGATATTACAAAACGGATGTAATTGACAAAATTTACGACATGGAGCAGGAGCGTGACAGAGATAAGCGGGAATTAGCAGAGGACAGAAGATTGCAACGTGTACAGGATCTTATGAATCAGGTGCCAGAAGAACCGGAGGATCTGTTGGAATGGGTAGATGAAAGAGCAACAGGCGGAGAAAACTGGTGCTTGAAAAATAGAGAGACTAAGAAGTGGTCGTGCAGTGTCTGTGGGAAGGAATTTGATTTGAAAGAGAAGCCACGAAACAATGACATGATCACATGTCCGGAATGCGGCAGTAAGATTAAGTATTTATCGCGAAAAAAGAAGATTGAGAAGCATGTGCATTTCTGCCTGATTCAACCGATGGGTAAAGAAATTGGAGTTGCAAGGCATTATCAAGCAGAAATCTGCTTTTATCCCGGCACCAGATGGAGAAAATCAATAGATGTGGACGAGGATATTCGAATTATTCTGTATAAACGATCAGCAGAGGATATGGATATTGCGAAATCTTCAAAGAAGAAAACGGTTGATATTTACTACAAACAATGGAATGACACATACTTTGACAACAAGGGAAACCCGACGAACCGAAGGGAATACACAGGATATTTATACGATGGCGGAATCGAAGAAGCATTTAAAGACACCGAATATGAATGCTGGAGCAGACTGTTCACGCAGATGGCGGCAGCAGGGGTCCAATGCAACTGGAACAACATGATGGTAACAAAGAAAAGCAGATATGAAGAAATCGCGGAGATGCTGTTTCGAGGAAGATTCTACAATATGCTTACAGAATCAAGTGAGAAGATCTCTATTTGGGCTTCAAGCTATTATGGAAATTTGTACTTGAACGGAAACACCATCGAAGAGGTATTCGGAATCAATGACAGACAGAAAATCAACCGAATACGTGATTGCGATGGCGGCGAGCTTGTAATGGAGTGGATGCGCTACAGTGACCGAACAGGAGAGAAAATCAGTGAAAATGCATTAAAAAGGGTAAGGCGTGAGAATATCGATCCGGTTGATCTTAGATGCATGCTTGATTATATGTCGCTTGAGCAGTCACTTAATTACTTGGAACGGCAGAAAAAAGAGTCATATCCGGGAAAAAGTCTGAAGGTGATAATGAGTCAGTATATCGACTACATACAGATGTGTAAGAAACTTGGGAAGAAAACTGAGGATGCATTGATTTATAAGCCTAGAGAGTTGAAGCGCAGACATGACGAAGCTGTAAAAGAGATAGAAATACTTGGCGCAGAGTTGGATGCAAAGAACTATTCAGAAAAGTATCCGGAAGCAGAAGAAGTATTAAAGGAGATCAAGGGCAAATTCGAATATGCCGGGGAGCAATACTTTATTACTGTACCTGCAAGAATTTATGACATTGTGTGTGAGGGACGAAACCTTCATCACTGTGTTAGTTCGTCAGACCGGTATTTCGACCGGATTGCACAGCATGAGACATATATATGCTTTCTTCGGAAGATCGAAGAGCCGGACGTGTCTTTCTACACGATTGAGGTTGAACCGGGAGGGACAATCAGACAGCACAGGGGTGCGTATGATGAAGAGCCGGAGCTAGAAAAAGTGAAACCATTTCTAAGAGAATGGCAGAAGGAAATCCGGAAGCGGATGAGCAAAGAAGATCATGCACGTGCGAAGCAATCAAAGATTCTTAGAGAAGCAAATATCAAGGAACTGCAGGAAAAGAATAATACGCGAGTGCTGGAAGGACTTGCTGAAGACTTAATGGAGGCGGTGTAAATGTTGGAATTGACAGAAAGAACAAATGAGTATTCACAAGAGTATCTCACATTTAAGAAAGAACTTGATACAGAACTGAATAAGGCAGCAGATGGTTTTGTGAAAATTGGTTATCTGCTTAGAAAGGCAGAAGATACAGATGTGCTGGCATCGAGCGGATACAGAACTGTGGCGGAATTTGCGGCAGTAGAGTACGGATTGTCAAAGGACGTCGTATCAAGATATATCAATATCAACAAGCGGTACAGCGAGGGTGGGTATTCACCCGTCCTTGCTGAAAGATATCATGGGTTCGGCATGGCAAAGCTGGCAGAGATGCTGACATTGCCGCAGGCGATTGTAGACACGATTCCAGAGGAACTGTCGAAGACAGAAATCCGTGAGATCAAGAAGGAGTACGATGCAGAGCAGGGAGTGACGGATATCGAGCTTGCAATCGAGGCAGCAGGACAGCCAGAGGAACGAAGAGAAGATACCTTGCTGACGCAGGTAGTCAGAGCATGGCTACATGACATACCAGACGACTTCCGGCGATTATCGAGTGTGATTTATCCGGATTATGATATCGACAAGATGATGGACATCATTGCACCGGATGAGACGAGAGTGATCATCGTGCGAGTACCGGGCGTTGGAAAGTTGATGATGACATGCTCGATATCATCAAATATCAAGATAGTCAATATGCGTACAGGAGAAAATGAGCAGGTAAGCTGGGAAGATCTGTGCAGCGCCGCATCTGCAATCTGTGCGCGCAGATATCCGGATGAGATGATCGAAGATGTCTGGGCGAGGACATATGAGGATCCGTATCCGGAAGAAAAGAAAGAAGAACCGAAGCCAGAGCCGAAGAAGGAAGTGGAAAAGGAAGAGAAGAAGCCGGCGAAGCGGAAAGAAAGCAAAGTCACGGTTGCTAAGCTGGTGAAGAAAGAAGAACCGAAGAAGCAGTATGAAAAGCCTGTGATCGTCGAGATGCATCCTGATACGGAAGTGCTGGAAAAAGATGCAGAAGAAGTGAAGAATGCAGCGGAAGCTGATCAGGAAAGCACGAGTCAGAAAGAAGGCACAGAAGAACAGCAGACAGATGCATATGCTCCAGCGCCAGCAGAATATGAGCAAACGCTGGAAGAACTTTGGGATGACATGAAAGACTTGTACAAATATTTCGAAAATAGAAGCTACAGCATGGCGAAGCAGACGGCATTGGATGTTAGAGATGGGATTGAGAGTCTGCTGAAGATAATGGAGAAGCACAATGGATAAAAGTAAGAAAGGAGAAAACAATGACAAATAAAGGAACATGTAAGTACTGTATGAATATTGTACTCTTTGGCGAAGAGATACCAGATGAGCAGGCAGAGGAGCATGCAATCATGATGTGCGACTGCACTGGAGCACGGATACACCAAAGAGCGAGAGAACGGCAGGAGCGGGCAAAGGACAACATCGAGCTGGCAATCCATGAGACGGATGAGGCAGTGTGCGAGTATCTGAAACAGTGTGTTGAGCTGGTTGATCGGAGAAACATAGTGAAGATAACAGTGGACAATGGAAGAGGTGTTAAAATCACGATCAGCAAGACGAATAAGGATACAATCAAGGTAACAAAAAAAGTAAGTAAGGATGTGGTGTACGATGAGTAGATCTATCATGCAGAACAAAGACGGATGTTGCTACATGTGTGATCTGCTTGGGACATGGCAGCAGGGCTATACGATTGAGGAGCATCATTGCTTTGGAGGACCGAATAGGAAATTATCGGAAAAATACGGCTTGAAGGTTTACTTGTGCCCGGAGCATCACCGGACAGGACCGGATGCGGTACACCAGAACAGCGACTATATGCAGATATTACATGAAGCTGCACAGAAAGCTTTTGAGGAACACTATCCAGATAAGAGCTTCCGGGAGATCTTCGGGAAGAATTACCTGTAAGACCTAGTAAATACTAGTTTTGTTTTGGCACTAAGAAAATATATCATAAATCTAAAGAAGGAAGGGGGTGAGAATCCGGGGAACCGGAAGGGCAGAAACTTATAAATGCAAGAGTATATGATTGGAGGATATAAAGATGGCAAAAGTATATATTGGAGTAGGACATGGCGGGAGCGATCCCGGAGCAGTGAAGTATTTGGTGGAAAAGGATATTGATCTGCAGATGGCAAAGGGATGTCACGATTATCTGAAAGCGCATGGCGTAGATGTATTGATTAGCAGAACTGGAGACATTGATAGCTCAATCAACGAAAAGACAACAATGTGCAATCATTGGGGCGCGGATTTGGCTCTTGACATACATAATAATGCAGGCGGCGGAGAAGGCTTCGAAGTATGGCACAGTGTGAATGGCGGCAAAGGAAAGGTGCTTGCACAGAACATAGAGAAAGAAGTTGTGAAGATCGGGCAGAAAAGCCGTGGCTTAAAGACAAAAAAGAACGCCTACGGAAGTGATTATTTTGGATTTATTCGACAGACGAAATGTCCGGCGATTATCTGCGAGGGTGTATTTGTAGATAATAAAGCTGATGCGGCAAAAGCAGATACAGAAGAGAAGTGCCGCGCATTTGGTGTAGCATATGCAAAAGGAATCCTTGCGACGCTGGGAATGAAGACAGAACAGAATGCAGCTGAAGAAACAAAGGCACCGGAGCAGGCAGCAGTCCAACCAGAGCAGACAAAGGCAGATACATATAGAGTCAAGGTTACAGCATCGGCGCTGAATATACGCAAGGATGCAGGTACAGCAAATGCAATAACCGGAGTAATCCGGGACAAGGGCGTATATACGATTGTGGCGGAAAAGACAGTATCCGGGCAGAAATGGGGAAAGCTGAAAAGCGGTGCAGGCTGGATATGTCTGGAGTACACACAGAAAGTATAAAGGAGCGTGAGCAAGGTGAGACAAAGAAACTCGGTTGCAAGCTACAACATTGGGAAGCATAGATTCTTGGAACTGTACCACTACTGTATGCAGTATCCGGATTGGATCAAAGAGATTCGAGAATTGCGGGGACTTCGATCGCATGAAACCGGAGCAACAGGAAGTGGACTGTCGAATCCAACAGCAAGTGCAGCAATCAAGGCAGCAGAACTAAGAAAGCGATGCAAACTGATTGAAGATACGACAGTGGAGGCAAACAAGGAACTTGCACAGTATATCCTTGCGGGAGTAACAGATGCTGAGTGCACATATCCGGCGCTTGAAGCGCGTGGGATGCCAGCATCGCGTGCATTATACTATCGCAGTCGGCGGAAGTTCTACTATCTGTTATCTAAGAAAGTGAAATAGAAGAAAAACTGAAAGTGGAGTACTCGGGGGACAAATTAAATGATATTATGATAGCATAAGATAGTTGAGAGAAACGGAGAACAGCAGTTGTATGGAAACCATATAGCTGCTGTTTTGCGTTGGAAAGGAGAGACGATGAAACAGGCGATATGTACAGTAGTAGGAATGATTGGATCAGCGATAGCATCCGTATTTGGCGGATGGGATGCAGGTATTAAAACCCTGCTCATATTCATGGCGATTGATTATGTATCCGGGCTGATTGTTGCTGGAGTATTCAAGAACAGTCCAAAAACTGATACAGGCAGTTTGGAGAGCAAAGCTGGATGGAAAGGCTTATGCAGAAAGTGCATGACACTTGTGTTCGTGATCGTAGCGTATAGATTAGATTTAGTCATCGGCACTAATTATATCCGTGATGCGGTCGTGATTGCTTTTATAGCGAACGAGACAATCTCATTGGTCGAGAATGCCGGGCTCATGGGCGTGAAGCTTCCGGCAGTGATTACGAAAGCAATCGACATTCTGCAGAAGAAATCAGAGGATGAAGCGAATGATGTATAACGACAAACGATGGAAGAAGAAACGTGCAGTGATTCTGCGACGAGACGCTTACCAGTGCCAAGAGTGTAAGCGATATGGTAAACGAAGATCAGGAGATCATGTGCATCATGTGTACCCAGTCGAACAGTATCCGGATGAGCGGTACAACGACTGCAACCTGATCACGCTATGCCAGAAGTGTCATAACCGCATGCATGATCGGGATTCACACGAGCTTACAGCGACAGGAAAACAGTTACAAATGCGTATGAAGAAGCGATATGGCAGCAGACTCCCCCCTCTCTAGCGCTTTTGGAGCGCCGGAGGATAGAACGGTGGGTGGAAGCATTTCCAAGTACGCGGGATTTTTTGAGAAAGGGGGAAACCGGGTGAAAAAGACAGCATGGAAAAATCGAATAATATCAGCAACCAAGGCGGTTGGCACGTATCGCGATGCTTTCCTTCCGATGATCGATACGCTTGCAAATATACTTGCAGAGCGTGACAAAATCTATCAGGAATACGTCGAAAACGGTGCCAAACCTGTAGTGGAGCATACGAACAAAAACGGAAGTACCAACATGACCAAAAATCCACTGCTAGTGAGCTGGGGCGATATGAACACATCTGCACTTTCGTATTGGAGAGATCTGGGGCTCACACCGGCAGGGCTGAAAAAAATTGATGAATCAGCAATCAAAGGGAAAAAGGTGTCGGCTTTAGGCGACATCCTGCGGGACATTGGCGGCTAAGTCATACAAGCAGGCGGCAATCCGCTACGCGAAAGATGTGGTCGCTGGAAAGATCATTGCCGGAAACAATGTACGAGAGTGCAAACGGTTCCTGGCGGATCTGGAATGCGATGATCTTGAGTTGCACACGAAAGAGCCGGATTTTGTGATCAACATCATCGAGCGGGTAATGGTGCATGTGAAAGGCGAGGACCTGCAAGGACATTCCTTGCGGAATACACCGCTGATATTGCAGCCGTGGCAGATATTCATCGTATATAACTTAATAGGCTTTTACTATAAAGGTACTCAGATCAGACGATACAAAGAGGCCTTTATTTTTGTCCCGCGAAAGCAGGGGAAAACACTTTTTATAGCGGCGCTGGCTTTTGCTCTGGGGTTATTAGAGCGTAAATCAGGAGCGACGATCTATATTGTTGCAGCGGCGCTGAAACAGGCAAAGCAGAGCTTCGACGATATCCTGCATACTTTGCGATACCGGGGCATGATAGGCGAGTTCAAAGTACTGAATAACAATGCACAGCACTCTATCGAGTACACGTTTTACAACGAGAATGAAGAGCCAGAGGGTTCCCTGTACATCGAAGCACTTGCCAGCAATCCGGACACGCAGGATTCATTCAACTGTAACATAGCCATCGCGGATGAGGTGCATGCGTTCAAGCGTGCATCCCAGTATAACAGGTTCAAAGAAGCAATGGCGGCATACACAAACAAGCTGATGATCGGTATCACAACCGCAGGCGACAACATGAATTCATTCTGCTATCGCCGGTTGGAATATGCAAACAAAGTGTTGGATGGCATAGTGAAGGACGATACATTGTTTTGCTTTGTATCTCGTGCCGACCAGGACGAAAAGGGAAATGTAGATTTTACCAATCCAATCCAGCATGAAAAGGCAAATCCGGGATATGGTGTGACAATCCGGCCGGAAGCTATCATGAACGATTCCATACAGGCACAGAACGATCCGCAACAGCGGAAGGATTTTCTAAGCCGCCAGTTGAATGTATATACCACGGCGATGAAGGCATATTTTGATATAAAAGAGTTCCAAAATTCTGATAAAAAGTATAGCTGGACGCTCGAAGAACTTGCAAAACTGAAAATCGACTGGTACGGTGGTGCCGACTTGTCGAAGCTGCATGACCTTACGGCAGTGGCACTGTTCGGACATTACAAGGGCGTGGATATCATTATCACGCATGCATTCTTCCCGGTTGTGGAAGCAGCAAGGAAAGCAGATGAAGACAACATACCGCTGTTTGGCTGGCGGGACGATGGATGGCTGACCATGTGCAACACGCCGACGGTTAACGTTGGAGATATTGTGAATTGGTTCAAGGAGATGCGGAGCAAAGGCTTTAAGATCAAGCAGGTTGGTCACGATAAGAAGTTTGCACGTGAGTACTTTATCCAGATGAAAAAGGAAGGGTTCCGTATAGTCGATCAGCCACAGTATTTCTACGTGAAGTCGGAGGGGTTCCGGCATATTGAGAAATCTGCCAAAGATGGAACGTTGTATTACCTGCATTCAGATGCTTACGAGTACTGCGTGAAGAATGTACATGCGATTGAGAAGACAGACGACATGATCCAATTTGAGAAGATAGAACCGACGGCACGTATCGACTTGTTCGATTCGAGCGTGTTTGCGTGCGTCAGATATTTGAATTCGCTCGAAAAGAGCGAGAAATCAAAAAGCTGGTGGGGAGGTGAGAATGAAGATGAGTAAAAAGAATAACGTGATACAGCGGGCACTAAGAAAAGCAAGACGAACCCGATCGGCGGTGCTGATTGGAAGCTCGGAAGCATATGACATCCTGTGCGGTGATGGTTATACATCTCTGGACCAGAACCCGGAGATTGTAGCAGCCTGCCGTAAGATTGCAGAAGTGGTTGGAGCAATGACGATTCACGTCATGGAGAACACCGAACGGGGTGACGAGCGTGTGATCAATGAGCTGTCACGAAAGATTGATATAAACCCGTGCAGTACCATGACGCGGCAGAATTTTATAGAAGCTATAGTTATGAATTTGCTTCTGTATGGCAAAGGCAATTCGATCGTGAAAGTGTATACAGAAGATGGATATTTGTCTGATATGGAGCCGGTGGCTGCAAGCAGAGTATC
>CAVGQQ010000059.1:0-19561 GCA_963631525.1 bacterium | reverse complement strand
ATCCGATATCGCCCCAGCAAAAAGCACGCCATTCATTCCAAAGAAATACGGAAGAATCAACAGTAACGGTACCTGCAAGAACGCCTGCCTGCTCAGCGATAACAAAATGCCCTGTTTTGCCTTCCCGATCGCCGGGAAAAAGTTCGATGTCAAGATCTGTATTCCATTGATAAAAATGCAGAACATGAACACGCGCAGGTATCTGCTTCCAAATTCAAAATAAAGCGCATTTCCTGATCCAAATATCTGAAGAATCTGTCTCGGAAAAAGCTGGAACAACAGGAATGCTGTCACAGAAACCCCGGTAACAATGCACGCAGCCGTTTTATAAGTTGCTTTTACTCTCCGATAATTCCCAGCGCCATAATTATGTCCAAAGATTGGCTGGCAGCTCTGACTGATTCCCATAATAACTGAATTGAAGATACTGCTGACCTTTGACACGATTCCAGCACACGCAAGTGGGATTTCTCTTCCATACACGGTCCGTTCTCCATAATACCCCAGCGTATTATTCATGATAATCTGTACCGCCATAACCGTTAACTGTGTGATTCCTGATGGTATACCCAAAAGAACAATTTCTTTTACGATATGTCCCTTTATACGAAACATGTTTCGTTCAATCTTACACGATTGGAATCTCCGCAGATATAAAATTGCACCGATTGCACTCACGATCTGCCCTATAATCGTCGCAAGCGCAGCTCCCTGTATTCCCCAATCCAGTCCAAAAATAAAAACAGGATCTAAAATCGTATTTATCACAGCTCCGGAAATCGTGCACACCATCGCATACCGCGGACTGCCATCTGCACGTATAAACATGCTGAATCCTGTTCCCATTACATAAAAAGGAATTCCAATCGCCGTTATCCCTGTATATTTCTGCGCCAGTTCCAATATCTCTCCTCTGGCTCCAAAAAACATCATCAATGGGGATAAAAAAGCAAGCATAACCACTGCCAGCAAAACACCGAAAATCAGCATGCACGACACACTGTTTCCAACAATCTGCCCCGCCTGTTTCTTCTCCTGTTTCCCCATGTATAAGCTAAAATTGGATGCTCCTCCTGTTCCAATCGTCATAGCAATGGCAACCATCAGCATCACCATCGGAAACGCTACATTTGTGGCTGCATTTCCCACTGTTCCAAGCTTCTGTCCAATGAAAATCTGATCCACAATGTTATACACCGATCCAATCAGACTCGCTGTGATTGCCGGGACTGCAAACTTTCTTATCAATTTTGTTATTTTTTCTGTTTCTAAACCATTATTTTCCATCATTCTTCAACTTCCTTCCTGCACTCCATACCATTAGAATTCCTATGATAATAACCATACCGCAGACGCATGCGCCTGTGATTGCGTTCATCCTTGTCCGCAACAGGATGTCCCCTTTGCCAAATGCAGCAAACATCGCTGTTTGTAACGACAGCATCGACACAAGCGCATCCGCATAGCCAATATTCCTTATCCCTATTACCTGTGGAGATTTATGTTTTCTTGCTTTCACCATATTCACGGATGCTGCAATCATTTTTGAAAATGTGTAAATTGCAACCACATAAATAATATAGGACGGATACTCTTTTCCTGCCCCCTTGCTTACCATAAGAATGACCATACCACACAATACAATGCTCATGAAAATAAGAATCCAGCCACACTGCAAAAATAACTGCCATTCCCGCACTTCGGTTGCCATTTCCCTCTTCTTTTTCCGGTTAAAAAATTCAAAATATAAAAACCGGGAACGCATGATTGCAAGCATCATGTAATACACCGCAAGTGAGATATACCATGCAGACACCTGTCTGATCCCAATAAATATGTTAAATGCAGCAAACAGGCAATTCATAGCGAATCCCGGCACAGCAAACATAAATGTCCGCTCCCGGTAATTGGAATGCAAATATTCGAGTATCGAATATTTTTGTCTGTATTTTGAAATTATCCCTTTTATGTCGTGTCGAAAATATTTTGAAATATAAAAAGTCGAAAGCGACAAAAGCACAAACGCCGCTGCACTGATCACCGATCTGACAACCAGTGATATGTTTACATTTCCCGTGCATAATATTGCAGCGACGCCGGTTGCGATCGTGACCAGATACAGACAGATCTGATATCTCACCCTAATATATGGAATTTTGAATTTCTTTTTTTCCTCTTTATCCATGTGTCTCCCCTTCTTTAATCGGGGATATTATAGGACTCGAATGTTAGAGTTTTGTCTATGAATTGTTTCAGAATTGTTAATAAGAAAATATTGATCGGAATGTCTAAATTATTGTTGCTGGAATCATAATATTGGTTTGATCTACTGGAAATACACGGTCTGTCATACATATGATTAACCCATTTCCTAATTTATTCCCAGATACCTTCAACACATTAAACGCCTTTACAATCTTCTTCTCAGGATTCGTTGCCTTTTTTATCTCGATTGGATGAAGCACGCCGTTTTCCTCTATCACTACATCGATTTCCTTTTGATTTGTATCTCTATAATATGTCATATTGACTTTATTTTCTCCATATGCATTGTTTCTCAACAATTCACCCACTACATAATTCTCAAAGAAATGTCCGCTTGCAGCACCATACATAAGAACATCCTTTGTTGTCCACATAGAAAGATATGCCGCTAAGCCTGTATCACAAAAATAAAGTTTCGGTGTTTTCACCAATCGTTTTAATTCGTTATTCGCATAGGTATCAAGAAGAAATACAATTCCCATATTCTGAAGTATCTTAATCCATTTTTTTGCAGTTGGCACAGAAACACCACCCGCTGATGCTAAATCAGAATAGTTTATCAAATTTCCTACAAATGCAGCGCTTGCCGCCAATACCTTACGAAATCCTTCTACATCCGTTATTCCATTATCATCTACCGCATCCCGCATAAGATACGTCTCTATATACGATGCATAATAACTATACAACTGCTCCGCATCAAAGGATAATGTACCTGGCATTCCTCCACGCCATATATGCTCATATACCTGATTTATATCGCTTTCCGCAAATTTTTTTTCGCGTGCAAACAAGTCCTCCAATGAATACTCCAATTGGGGTACATTCACAATTCCCTGCTTTTCTTTCCAAGACAGACTGTACATCTTTAGTATACAGATTCTACCTGCCAGGGAATCGCCCGCTTCTTTCAGTAATTTCTTACTTTCTGAACCTGTTAACCAAAACAAGCCTGTTTCTTCCGTATCATCGCACATTTGTTTTATACACTCAAACAATTCTGGCGCTTTCTGAGCCTCATCAATCAAAATCGGAGGATTATACATTTGAAAAAACAATTTTGGATCTTTCCTTGCCAATTCTCGATTTCTGGGATCATCCATACTGACAAATGTTCTTCCTTCATCTTTTGCTAAATATTTTAACATTGTTGTCTTTCCAACCTGTCTTGCTCCCGTAACCAGAATTGCCTTGAATGCATGATTCATTTTTATGAATTTTCGTTCTAATTCTCGATGAATATACTTCATAATTCCTCCTTAAAATGACTTCAATTTAAAATGCACTTTAAATTGAAGTCATTTTAACATATACATTATTTTTTTTCAAATATTTTTTTGCCATAGAATGATTCTGTTGCAGACAAGCAATCATTTAACCCCTGCTTAATTATTTCCGGTTCCAGTTCTTCATACTGCTTCCCTGCTGTTCCACAAACCCTCGATGTCCATGCACCGGAATCTGTGCGAGTGCTGCTTCAAGTGCAGTAAATTCATCCTCTGTAAGTGTCACATTCCACGCTCCCAGATTTTCAAGTATACGCTCCTGATTCTTCGAGCCCGGAATCGGCACAACATTCGGATATTTGTGCAGCATCCAGCTCAATGAGATCTGCGCCTTCGTCGCATGTTTGCGTGTTGCATAATCTTCCAGCAGATCAAGAATCGGCTGATTTGCTTCCATATTCTCTTTGCGAAGCTGTGGTACATATTTTCTCACATCATCGCTATGAGAGAAATCGGAGCTTGCCGTCACCTTGCCTGACAAAAATCCACTTGCGATTGGTGAGAACGGAACCACACCAATCTCGTGCTCCTGACAATAAGGAATCACAGCCTCTTCCACGCCACGTTCCAACATCGAATAGATATTCTGGACTGCTGATAATGGTGTAACCGCATTTGCACGCGCGATCACATCCACATCGACCTGTGACAAGCCCCATCCACGGATCAACCCATCCCGGATCAGCTTTCCCATTGCTTCTGCCACTTCCTCCACAGGAATATCCGGATTGATCCGGTGCAGATAATAAAGATCTACATAATCAGTCTGAAGCCGCTTCAAAGAAGCAGTCAGATGTTCCCGCAACACCTGCTCCACATTTGTTGCTGCAGCTTCTTCAGTAGCAAGATGCAGCTTGGTTGCTATCACAACATCGTTACGAAATGCCTGCACAGCTTCACCCACGATTTTTTCATTATGTCCCCGGTTTTCCTGCAACAGGTTCGGACCATATGCTTCTGCTGTATCAAAGAAAGTACAGCCATATGCATACGCCTTACGAATTGCTTCTATACTGTACTCCCGATCAGGAATCTCGCCATAACCGTGACTCAGTCCCATGCATCCCATACCAATCGGTGACACTTCAATATCTCTTAATTTCCGTGTATTCATTTATCATCCTCCAATCTCATATCTATTCCGTTCTTCCAAATATCTCATACAAGATCAGATCCCGCATGCGCTCCATCGTGACTTCAAACACCGTCTGATGCAGCATCTCTTTTCCCTCTGCGGCAAGCACATAGACCTTGATCAGATTCGCCACAAGTGGAATATTCACATCCGGGCGGATACCTTCCATATGCTGGAAGAATTGAATTCCCGTCTCCGTCTCTTTCTGCTGATTCGGTCTTACCTGTTCCGGAAGCATCTCCAGCAGACGCTTCTCATCCTCCGGTGTCAGACTTGGAAATACACTGTACCGCTCATCAATCATCATTTTCAGATACATGCGCGTCTCTGCCGGACCAGCCTTTTCCTTTCCGTTCAATGCAATCTGGATCAGCTCTGGAATCTTTCTTCTCCGGTATTGCATGACCTCATACACATATTCTTCCTTCGACGAGAAGAAATTATAGAACGTACTCACACCGATGCCGGCTGCCTCCGTGATCTTGGCAACCGACATATGTGTCATTCCATACTGCTTCAACAGGTCAAACCCTGCATCCAGCATTTTCTCTCTAAACTCTGCCCGTTCTTCCTCCGTAAATACCCGTTTTGCCATCTGTATCCTCCCAAAAAGCTTCTGAAGAAATCTACTCGTTTCTGTTATTTTCCTTCAAAGCCTCCACCATGTCAATCCTTGATATTCTTTTCTTCTGGAGAAAAAGGGAAATCTCATAGACTACCCATGTAAGTACAAAACCGATCACCAAGGTTCTGGCTGTGAGAACCGGTGACAACAGCATACCATAATTCTCGATTGTATCTGAATAACCGACCTTGACAAACATATATGCAGCCGGGATTCCAATCAGATATCCGATGCATACGAGAATGTGATTGACATTCAGTACCCGGTTTGAAATCTCTTTCTGGCTGAAACCAAGCACCTTCATAACCGAAATATTGGTTGCTGTTTCTGCCACGATCATGTTAATAATCAGATACAGCACAAATACACCAAGCACAACACCTACGATCTCAAATATAACCATGATCGCATGCATCGGTCCCATCATATTCTCCATCGTGTCTGCCGTGACAGTCATCGTTGTCTCGCTTGCCACGCGGTCTTTGTCGAGTGACAATGCATCTTTGCTAATAATGCAGTTATAGGCATCACTGTCTACACCTGCCAGCGCTGTCGCATTTTCTCTTCCTGTGTACAGATAGCAATGCGTGTTGTCCGTCACGATGCCACTGATCGTTACCTTATGCTCTTTCAGGTCTGCAATATTACTGAAGGTAAGCATATCGCCCGTCTTTATACCATAGGTCTGTGCAGCCGCACTTGTCAGATAATATTTGTCCAGATCAAGCACGTCGCCACTGTCCGTCTTGTCCGGGAAATATTTCGAATCCTTGCTGATTCCCTGTGCAGAAAGCTGTACTGTGTTTCCCTCTACCTCATAGTAATTCTGGAACAACGCCTCGCCCTGCTCCGGCGTGCCTTCCTCTAACGAATTCAGCCGGTACAGATATTCGTACTTGATAGAGCTTGTAAGTCCTCCATGCATCAGCGTATCCAGACTGTCTTTCATAATAAATCCTGTCAGAATACAAAATGCTGCGACAGCCACACCAAGTGCTGTTACAATACTTCTTCCCGGATGTCCGATCACACTCCGCACCCGCATCTTTGTCTGTGTCTTTGCATGGCTCTTCTTCATCACGCCGACTGTCTTCGTATCTTTTCCTGTGTTTCTTAATAAATCGACCGGTGACTTCTTCAAGAGCTTTGCCGCCTGAATTGCGATAGCCGCACAGTAAAGAACGGTCGGTACCACCAGCGCTACAACGATCGACGGTACATTATAAGTCGGTGTGTAAGTAAGCTTTTCAAAATCATATTCTATATAGAATTTGCACAGTACCCCGGTCAGTGGAACGGACACGATCAAGCCAAGTACACTTCCAACGACGCCCGGCAATACACCATACCGCATATAATGTTTTATAATCTGCTTCTTGGAAAATCCGAGTGCCAGAAATGTTCCAAGCAGATACTGTTCCTGTCTGATATTTCTTCCAAGTACCATAACGACGAGTGTGATAATAATGATAAACATAACTGGCGCATACATGGTCGCCATGTTCGTAACGGCATCTCCCTCGTTGACCGGCATGGAAATTCGCGTATTCGTGGTTGCCGCCATATAGCTTGCAATCACATAATCCTCATTTAACTTCTCACGCACTTTCTTGGAATTATCCTTGTTGTATTTGATAGAATAATAGCCTGTCTCATCCGCATTGATCTTGTCATACTTCTTGCGATCGACTACGGCAAGTGCGAATTTCTCACTGTCAATATAGCCGGACAGCTTCTCAAGCATGTAGATATAATCTGCTTTCGTCGTGTAGGCAGATACTTTATAATCATACGCCCCAAAGGAAATCGTATCTCCAACCTTGATGTCATGCACATCCGCAAAATCCTGTGTCAGAAGTGCTTCCCCATTGCCCGGTTCGTGTCCGTCCCGCACCTCACAGAGATTCAGTTTCTCCGGCATCGGGAATACACGGATCGTGGCACCTTTCAAGTCTCCGCTTTCCACGTTTATATCCTTATACTGACTGTATTCCAGTATCACATCATATTCCTGTTCCAGCTTCTCCATATCTGCATCGGACAATGGCTGATAGGTGACAAACTCTGCATCCTCTGCCTTATAGTCCTTCACAAAATCATCTACAACCTTTGTCAGTGTGTGTCCGGTTGACACAGCGGCGACAATTACCATAGATGTCAGCATCGTAAGAATAATACTGATAATATAAAACGCGATGTTTTTCTTTATGCTGCGCCCAGCTCTCTTATTGATCGTCATATTACAACTCCATCTCCTCTACTCGTTTCTTGTCTGCATTCTTCTGATTGGATACAACCTTGCCATCCGTGATCTTGATGATCCGGTCTACCATTCCGGCGATGTTCAGGTTGTGTGTAATAATCACGACTGTAGTTTTATATGTATCATTCATTTTCTGTACACGCTGCAATACATCCTTTGATGACTTCGTATCAAGCGCACCGGTTAACTCATCGCAGAGAAGGATGTCCGGCTTCTTTACCATTGCCCGCGCAATGGCGACACGCTGCTGCTGACCACCGGAAAGCTCCTTTGGAAAATGTGTTTCATACTTCTTCAGTCCCAGCTCCTCGATCAGTGTGTCAGTACTGAGCGGCTCCTGTACAAGCTCCGCTGTCATCTCAATATTCTCACGCACAGTCAGATCCGGCGTCAGATTGTAGGACTGGAATACGAATCCAAGCTTCTCTCTCCGATACAGCTCCAGCTCTTTGGCAGACATCTTCTCCAGATCAGTTCCGTCTACCAGCACGCTTCCCTCAGTCACCTTATCCAGACCACCAAGTATATTCAGCAGTGTACTTTTACCACTTCCACTTGGACCCAAGATTACAACGATCTCACCCTTCTCTACTCCAAACTCGGCATGATCAAGCGCGAACACCGTCGCTTCTCCCTTCCGTATTTCTTTACCAGATTTTTTCCTTCGATAAACATTCTGCGTCCTCCCTGCTATATACGAATATTTTTATTATTTCATTCGCATATATGTTAGTTCTAACTAACCTATTTGTCAAGAGGTTTTACGAATGTTTTTCTTTTTTCATTCGTATGGTGTGATTTTTTGCATGAAATGGTTGAATTTTTGTTGCTGGGGAGTGGTTTTGTTGAATTGGTTGATATGGATGACTGTTGCGGAGTGGTTTTGTTTGAATTTATTGATATTGACGGCCGCTGTTGGGGAATTTTTACTGATTGCCACTTTTTTACCCAACTATTTATCATGTGTATGGATGGTATTGGGGGATTTATTGAAATTAGAAATTTTTATCCATTGAAATTGCCAGATTCGCGATTATCATTGGAGGAATTTTTCTAATTCCAAAAAATTCCCCCAACCAGCTTGCTATATACATACTTTTATTGGGGAGAAAATGTCAAACCTAAAGAATTTCCCCCCAATACTTATCCTTACATCATACACAGATACACGAAATACGCCACATAACATAGCAGCATGAAGATGCCGCATGGACGCCGTAGCTCCTTATGCTTATATGTTCCGATCCACAAGATCGCACCAACTACAACCGCAATGATCGTATCTATGATGAATTTACTCTCAAATGGTACTGTGCAGATGAGTGCAGCTGTACCGATTACGAACAGGATATTGAAAATATTGCTGCCCACGATATTTCCGATTGCGATTCCCGCATTTCCTTTCCGTGCTGCTGTGACAGATGTCACAAGCTCCGGAAGTGAGGTACCCAGTGCTACAATCGTAAGTCCGATAAACCGCTCACTCATACCGAAATACCGTGCGATTGCAGATGCTCCGCTGACCGCGAAATCGCTTCCCTTTACAACGAGCACACCTCCGATTACCATGAAAAGAATACATTTCCATACCGGGTAATCCTTTGTTTCGCCTTCTTCCTCATTGGTTCCTTTCTTCGCCATCACAAACAGATAACCAAGATATAACAGGAACAAAACCCAGAAAATAATACCTTCTACGAATGTCACTTCCCCACCGGTTATTCCAAATACCAGCAGTATGATCGTAACTACCATCATAAATGGTATCTCATAACGAAACGTTGAAGTCTGGATTGCTACATTCGTGATCACCGCTGTCACACCAAGAATGATCAGAATATTCAAGATATTACTTCCCACGATATTTCCAATCGTGATTCCCGCATTCTTCTGCAGCGCCGCCGTGATACTGACCGCCGCCTCCGGCATACTTGTTCCCATCGCTACAATCGTCAGACCGATGATGAGCTGCGGAATCCCAAGCTTCTTCGCGATACTCGCCGCCCCCTCCACAAACCAGTCTGCCCCCTTTACAAGAAACAAAAAACCTACCAACAAAATAACAACCTTCAAGAACATCCTTTCTACCTCTCTTTCTTTGTTTTATTTTGCAGTAGGTATAAAAAAAGAGACTCCTACTGCGCAAACAGTAAAAGTCTCGCTATTTCATCACTTTCCGAGTTATATGTTTTAATAACTGTCTTGACGAAGAAGTGAACCGCGACCGGCAAGCTACTCCCTTTTTATATGTGTATTCTAACAGATTGATTTTTATGAATCAAGTACCAAAATAAAGTTTTTATTCAAATTATTTTTGGTAAATTCATCTGAATAAAACTATTCCAACAACCGTTTTCCATCTTATTTTATTTGTCTCAAATTCCATTGATATACATATATACGATCACCGGTAGCGTCACGACAAGCAGTACAACACCAAGTATCAAAATCAAGTTATTTCCTTTTCTGTTATTCTCATCGAGATATTCATCCGGATTCGACGGATTTATCCGGATGTTATAATATGCTCCGATCTCAAAGTGATTCAGATTGGTGTACATGCCTTTTCTAAGAAGCTTCTCCTCTCCGTTATAGGAGATACTGTAAACCGGCATCGTTACATGCTTTCTCTTATGTGCACCTGCGGCAGACGCACTTTCAATATCGACGCATTTTGCCTGAGTCTCCTGCGTACATACCTGCTTCAGGTACCGGATTTTCCCAAGCGTACCTGCTATCATAATTATCCCGGCAAGCGGGAATATCCAAATCAATATGTATGGTGCATATTGATCCAGCATCGCCAAAACAACCTCTCCTTTTGTCAAGATACAAATTCCACATACAAGCAATGTTATCCCGGCAAGCGGAAATACCAATAGAATAAATGGATATGGTTTGGCTTTCCTGTTGCAGATTACAGCGATCAAGCCGATCACAAGAAAAAACTGTCCAAGCAGCACAAGAAGAATTCCCGTATGATTCTCCAGTTTGGAACAAAACAGCATCGCTGCAATCGATCCAAGTCCCCAGATCAAGCAAAGCATTCCAATTATAATTCCCTTAGGATTGTTGTTCTGATTATCACTCATATTTTTTCCTGTACCTCTAACACTTCTGCGCGTCCTTCTGCAACTCCTGATGAATACCCTTCTGCACGACCTTCTTCCACACCGTCGTTATACCATTCCCGTTTCGCATTCTCCATCTGCTTTTCATATGTCAGATCAAACATCATACTTTTCTGCACATCCTCTCTGCGCTCCAGCAAAAAAGCCGAAAATATTCCATATGCAAACATAGCCTTAAACTATCTTCCTTGAATACCCCTGCATCTTAAATTAAATGAATTGAATTTAAAAGCATGAATGTTCAAGAATAAATAATTTGACTATTCGTAGAAAGTAACTGTTTATCAGCTACTATATGAAACTTATGCTTTGTTGGTAGGTTAACATAATCGAACTATATCGTCAAGCATTTTTATGTTTATCATTCCAAATCATTCCAAATACCTTATCTATAGTAATCACATTTCTGACATTGTACCATTTCATTTTCTCCGTCTTCCTTATAAAAAATATCCGACCACTGACAGATACTTTGCAGAATAGGGACGACGGATTTTCCTTTCGGTGTCAAAGAATATTCCACTTTCGGCGGAATTTCATCATAAGATTTCCGGTCAACAATTCCATCTTCGATCAGATCCTTTAATGTTGCCGCCAGAACCGCATCCGTAATGTTATACATTTCCCTGTGTATCTCACTGTAACGCAGCTTTTCATTCGCAGACAGTACGCATATAATTCGTGACTTCCATTTACCTCCAAATATCGCAAGTCCATATTCGAGCGGGCATCGTATATCATCGTCCAATTTTTTCTTATATTTTGCCATAAAAAATCACCTTCAAGCTTTTTTGTTTCATTATAGCCTGAAGGTGATATTTTTTGAAGTTACTATGGAATTTATTAGTACCCCGTATATTAAATTTCTTTTTTGTTATCAGCTCCAGGTGTTGTGACAATCACCTTGGAAGGGGTAATCACCAGTGCACCCTTTGCAGTTGCCGCACCATTGAACATCTTCTCAACCATAGCCTTAAATGTATCGACCACTTCGCCCTCGGTCACATACTCAGCAGTTCCTTTGATCTGATATCCTTCCAGACTCTGCGCATCATATGCGGAAACTGCAATCTTACCATCATTGGCTTTGATGTTGTTTAATGTTGTCTCAAGGAACACATCTCCTACAACCAGCTTGCCATCCTCTGTAACATCCTTAAATGCAACCGGAACCACATTCGGCTCTCCATTTGCACAGGTAGCAAGATCCCACATACCATTTTTTAATACATTGATTACTGATTCATTTAACATAAAATATACCTCCTGTTTCATATCTATATAAATCATTTGATACACTCATGTTAACGAATCTGCTTTTGTTTTGGAAGATATTAGCAAATTTATAAGTCACTATTAAATTTCATAGTCAATACTACAACTCACACCATGAAAACAGACATTGTAATCCGTTAAAAACATATTCATAAGTATATTGATAATCGTGTTGATTTCCCTTCACGGTATAATACATCAGATTACCGTCTGCAAATCCCTTGTCCGTATAGTCAAACGCATTTGTCAGTGTTGACATATATTCCATCTGTGCTGTTAAACCCTGATATGCAACATCTTCCGTTCCCGTTGCAGCAAATACATAATATTCACGCTTACCATATCCGGAAGCTGCCGCTGTATCTGCAATCATAGTGGCGTCCTCCACATCCGTTGAACCATCTCCTCCGAGCGTCAAACCTCCGCTCATAGGCATAAAATATTCAAAACGATCCATTCCTTCAAGAAATACATGCCATGTAGTGGTTCCTCCAGCAGAAAAACCTCCAAATGCACGATGGGAACGAGACTTTTCAAATCCTTCCTCCGTCGTACTCGTTGCAAATGTATGATAATAACTTTCTATGGCTGGCATTAAATCATTCTTCAATTCACCAGAATAGAAAATCGGAGTTGTATCATGATACCAGTCATTTCCGGACGGAAGATACGGCATAACAATGATCAATGGTGGAATCCGTTTATCCTCTATCATGTTGTCGATCATATTTTTGAAGTTATCACCATACTCATACATCCATGTTCTTTCATTTCCGTAAGCGCCATGTTGAAGGTATAACATGTTGTATTTGGTATCTGTATCATTCTGATCGTATCCATACGGCAGATAAACGGTTGCGTGACTTTGAATTGTTTCTCCAGTTCCGATATAGTCTTTTGTGTCGTATGTAAAAGTTTCCAATGTACCCTGCTGTGTTGCTTTGCTATAATATCCATCCGGTACAGTACCAAGTACAATATTCTTCATATCAACCTCCTGCTCTGTGGAAGTGTCCTGTAAATTATTTTCCTGTTCATCGATTGTCTCTGTATCACCTGTCTTGCTTTCTACTTCTGAATTTTGTTCTGATATTACCGTTTCACTATCCTGATTTGCTGTATCAGATTTTCCGCATCCAGCAAGTACAAGTGCCATAAGCAATAGAAGATTCGATATTATGGTATATTTTTTCATAGACCTGTACCTTCCTTAACGATAAGACTTCTGATAAATACGAACTACATCCTCATCTGTCAATTCAAATCGGTCACAGAAGAACAATCCTCCCATTGTGTTCTTTGCATCTTTTGCCATCTGCGGGAATTCTTTCTGACGAATACCATAATCACTCATTTTCAGTTCATCTACCCCACATTCTGCCATCAGTTTTTCCAACGCAGTAATGAAGTCCATAGGCTCCTTTGCATCTGCGGTTCCCATAGCCTTTGCCAGTTCTATAAAACGTTCATCACAGACATGCTCATCAATCCATCGTGTAAAATACTGCTTAGAAATCATGATAAGTCCTGCTCCATGCGGCAGCTCCTGATGATAACCAGACAACGCATGTTCCATTGCGTGCTGGCTGACACAGGAACATACTTCCATCGAATAGCCGCTCATGGTATTTGCAAATGCAACCTTTGTTCTTGCTTCTATATCCTGTCCGTCTTTCACAGCACGAGGCAGATACTCTGCTATATTTCTGATAGCTGTAAGTTCTATCATTTCTGCTGCTTCATTACAGAACTTTGACAAAAATCCTTCCACGCTATGAAACAGTGCATCAAATCCCTGATATGCCGTAAACTTTGGAGGTACGGACAGCATTAACTCCGGATCAACTATAGCCAGCTCCGGATAACCTCCCTGAAAACCGATTTTCTCATGCGTGTCTGGATTTGTTACAACACCCCAGCAGTCTACTTCACTTCCTGTACCGGCACTGGTTGTGATTTCAATATAAGGCAGAGGCTGTTCTGTCAGTGTTTTTCCTCCGCCTGTACCGCCCTGAACATAATCCCAGACTCTACCCTCTTTCTGAGGTACAATCGCAGAAATAATCGTCGCCGAATCTAATACAGAACCGCCGCCCAAGCCTACAATAAAATCACAGCCATTCTCACGGGCACACAATACCCCCTCCATAATTGTCGGTTCCAAAGGATTTGACTGAATTTTATCAAAGATAACATAGTCTGCTCCCGCGGCTGTCAGTCCCTGCTCTACTGCTGTAAGTGCACCGTTTTCTTTTACGGATTTTCCATTTGAGATCACAAGTAAGGCCTTTTTTCCCGGCATATTTTCTTTCTCAAGTTCCTTTACTTTTCCTGCTCCAAATAAAACTTTTGTTGGAAGATTCCATGTATAACTCATATTTGCTTGTCTCCTTTCAGACTTTTGAAATTGTTGACTTCTGTTCAATATCATAGTAACATTAACCTTGAGGTTAAGGTCAATATACTTATTTGAAATTTTGAAGATTACGATCAGGAGGTTTTTATATGTCATATACAATCAAACAGGCTGCCGAAATCATGCATGTGACGCCAACCACATTACGGTACTATGATAAGCAGGGGTTGCTCCCATTTATGGAACGCAAAGACTCCGGTTATCGTATTTTCTCTGATGCAGATATGGCAATGCTGCATGTGATCGAATGCCTGAAAAAATCAGGTATGCCAATTAAGGACATCCGACAATTTTCCAAGTGGATGCAAATGGGTGACGATTCATTAAAAGAACGCTATGAAATGTTTTTAGAAAGGAAACGCATTGTTGAAGCACAAATGGCTGAATTACAGGAAACTTTAGATTTTATAAACCATAAATGCTGGTATTATGAAACAGCTATTGAAGCCGGAACTGAAAAAATCCACTTTACAGAACAGTCTGATAAATTACCTTGCGAATCCAGCTGAAATCAGAGACGACGGATATCTGTCTGCAATCTATGAATGGTTAGACAACGATATGAAGCAGAGTAATCGCTATATGGCTAAGCTGATTGCGACTATTACCAAAAGTCTATTTCCTGTTTAAGCATTCATTTGCTCCCCCCCTCATCGCCTCAATTTACCATCTCAATGTTTCGGTCGGTTCTCTGACGTCCAGTTTTTTGGATTCGTGTCATCCGGCGTCACGCCTGCGAGGATACTCTCATAATGTGCCACTTTATCATCCATATATTTCGCGGTAGCTTTCGCTTCCTCCAGCCTTTTGTACGCCGCGTCACGCTGCTTTAATATGATCGCATACCGCGCCTTCAGATTTTCCTCTGACTCGTCCAGCAGACATAATCGGCAATATTCCTGAATATCCTCAATGGATGCACCGCAGCCCTTCAAACATTTGATGCCCTGCATCCAGTTGACGGACTCCTCGTTAAATACCCGGCGGTTGCCACCGTCGCGCTCGCACGGAAGCAATCCTTTGTCCGTATAGAAACGTAATGTATGCTCCGTGACATCGAACATCTCTGCCATTTGTTTAATCGTATAGTACATACCCGCGCTCACCTCAATTCGCCCACCTCAAAAAATTTCTTGACTTCGTCTTACACGAACTTGTTAGAATAATTGTAGCATAGAGCATATCTCTAAGCAAATAAAATAACGGAGGATAGAATATGGAATATCTGACTTTGAATAACGGTGTTCAGATGCCACTTGTCGGTTTTGGCACATTCATGCTTGGCGGAGACACCTGTAAAAATGCTGTTGCAACAGCTATTGAAACTGGCTATCGGATGATCGACACAGCGGAAGCTTATGGCAACGAAAAAGAAGTTGGCGAAGGTATCAGACAGAGTGGCATTGACCGGAAAGAGCTGTTTCTCGTCACAAAGGTGAATTTCAAATCCTATGAAAATGCGGAACAGACCGTCCTGCAGTCGCTCGCAAATCTGCAAACCGACTATATTGACCTTCTGCTCTTACACTGGCCTTTCGCCAATTATTATGCGGCATGGCGTGTACTGGAGAAACTACATGCGGAAGGAAAAATCCGTGCAATCGGTGTATCCAACTTTGAACCTGACCAGCTTCTTGATCTGATTGCTTACAATAAAGTCATCCCGGCTGTCAATCAGATTGAAACAAACCTGTACTGCCAGCGCAACACCGAACGCAGCTGGATGGATAAAAAGCAGGTTGCACACATGGCTTATGCACCACTTGGTCAGGGCAACCGCAACGAAATGTTTCAGGAGCCAGCGGTTCTTGCACTCGCTGAGAAGTATGATAAAACTCCCGCACAGGTACTGCTTCGTTTCCTGACGCAGAAGGGGGTTGCCGTTATTCCAAGAAGCACCCAGCCAGCACATATCAAAGACAATTTTGATTTGTTTGATTTTACGCTGACTGCCGATGAAATGGCACAGCTTTCTGCTCTGGATAAAAAGGAACCTCTGATTGGAAAACCAGAGACTCCGGAATTAGTAGAGTTCTCGCTGACATGGTAAAAAGGAAAAAGGAGGGCAAATTATTTGCCCTCCGGTAACAACCCATTTGGCTGCCCCATATTTACCAGTTCTTTTTTTCTTTGCTGCTGTCGTGCTGTGATTTTCGTTCTTCAACCATTTTTACAAACCATTCCACCATTGCCGGGTCCTGATGTGAGAAAAATGCACTCGTGGCTGTATCCAACTGTGAAATCTGATTCATATCATCCTCATCAAGTGCAAAATCAAATACATTAAAATTCTCAATCATTCGTTCTTTATGCACCGACTTTGGAATTACGATTACACCTCTCTGAATATGCCAGCGAAGCATTACCTGTGCTGTTGATTTTCCGTATTTTTGACCGATTTCTTTCAGGACTTCATTCTCAAAAAGTCCGTTTCTTCCTTCGCCAAATGGTGCCCATGCTTCCAGACGGATATCATATTTGTCAGCCCATTCTTTTAATGTTTTCTGCTGGTTGAGCGGATGCGTTTCCATCTGATTTACCATTGGCTTAACAGTTGTGAAGTTCGCAAATTCTACCATACGATCTACATAATGATTGGAAATACCGATTGCCCGAAGTTTTCCTTCCTTGTATAGTTCTTCCAAAGCATGCCATGCACCGTAAGTATCGCCAAATGGTTGATGCAGCAACATCAGATCCAGATAATCGGTACGCAGCTTTTCCATAGACTCCAGCACAGATTTTTTACATTCTTCATATCCAAAATGTTCAATCCATACCTTAGAAGTTAAAAATATTTCCTTCCGGTCAATTCCTGACTTTTCAATCGCCTTTCCTACTTCCTCCTCATTAAAATAACTCTGGGCAGTATCAATGCTTCGGTATCCTACTTCCAATGCGTCCAATACGCACCGTTCACACGCATCCTTTGTTACCTGATATACGCCATAGCCAAGCTGCGGCATTTTGACACCATTGCTTAATGTAATATATTCCATCTGTTTTTTCCTCCTTGTTGATTCACTTTCTCTATTATGCTATAATCCTATCATCCGGTAGTAACTACCGGTCAAGTATTTTTTGAAATTTTATGTATTTAGGAGAAATGCCATGTATTCCATGAAAGAAGCCTGTGAATTAACAAACATGCCTTATGAAAATTTGAAATTTTATTGCAACGAGGGACTTATCCCAAATGTAAAGAGAGATAAAAGAAATCATCGTGTGTTTGACGATCATGATATTAAATGGATTCAGAGTTTGAGTTGTCTGAAAAATTGTGGCATGAGTATTGCTGAAATGAAAGAATATCTTTCCCTTTGTCTTGAAGGAGAAGAGTCTATTCCAAAAAGAAAAATCATTCTGCAAAATAAGAGCGAAGCTCTGCTTCAGTCTATTGAAAAATTGCAACAAGCTGTTTCCTTTATTGACTGGAAGCAGAACTTCTATGATGAAGTCTTATCTGGCAAAACAAAATATTACAGCAATCTGGTGCCGGAACTAATGAACTGAAAAGATACTGTCAGTCTCTATGATCGTTTCCAGCATCCTAGCAAATCCTTCCGGATCCCGAATCTGATACTGCATATGGTTGAATCCCTCAAACACCGGGAAATTACCATATCTATAGGTCTGCATAACTGCATCTCTGTATTTGAAATGATCTTCTTTGCTTCCGAACTCCCAGAATGTATGTCTCTGCAATTCTTCCGGCAGTTCCGGGAATGGTTTATCTTCTAAGCTGTCTTTCATCTGCCTTCTCAGATTTCCATATGTCAGTTTCTTTCCCGCCTCTATAAAATAAGGTTTAATCGTTTCATCATCGCACCACATGATCTTCTTCAATGTTTTTCCTTTTGACCAGTACAGGCTTTTAATTGCCAGATACAGGAATGGAACCATAATCCTACGTGTCGCCTTTCCAATCTGCGCAAACTGCCCGCCGTCAAAAAATACATGTCTGACTGGTATTTTCGCATCCGTCAGAAACACCATTGCAAGATCCGCACCGATGGAAGACGCAACTACAAGTTCGATCTCTTTGATTCCTTGCTCATCCAGAAATCGTACAATCTGCTGTACTTCATCTCTTTTACTGCGGTATTTCTGTCCGTAACAATACACGGTTGACGTCGGCATAACACAGTAAAATTTATCCGCCATATTCTCTGCAACCGGCATGCTGCTTTCCCCGGTTACTCCCATTGCGTGGAAGAAAAGAACGACCGGCGCTGTTTTGCTACCTACTGTTTTGAATACCATAATTCCACCTTCTGTCCATGCTTGGTTATACGGTTACGGACTCTTCAATGTCCGGTTCTTTATGAAGAAATGATACAAACGTCATCTTTTTGTCGATCAGGTTTCCTGCAATCGCAACACCTTTTCCCATTGTAAATGCTGCCACAACGGTTCCGATTCCAAGCCCCAATATCTTTCCAAGCGCAAAATATGTCATGCACGCTGTAACAAGCAGACAGGTGACATCAAACGTGATTTTTACTCTCGCATATGGCTTATGAATGATCTCTGACAGATCTCTTGGGAACAGATCGGTTGGTATGATCGGCAGCTTACACCGGTTTGACAACGCGATACCAAAGCAAAGTATTACATAGCTCACTACAAAATAAACGATTCGAAGTGGAATTGAAATCGGCAATTTTGTTATCCACAATTCATGCAGATCCATCAATTTACCAAACATAAACCCTGCAACAAAGCTAAACAGGTAGGATGGAACAAATCGCTTCTTAAGAACCATCAGTGTGATTACCAGAAGTCCATGAAATATATATGTCCATGTTCCAAGCGTCAGCTTCGGAAATACCTCGCTAAATGCATACGGCACACTTGATATTGCAGAAATTCCCGAACCAGACTGGAGCATAAGTAAAACTCCCATACTGTTTATAATAATTGCAAGCAACAATGCTGCCTCTCCTCTAAGTACAACTCTTCCGTCTTTCATGCTTTTTGCCTCTTTTTCTTATGAAATATTAGAATTTTTCCAGATGAGATTATAGTCCCATTTTTTCAGGATGGCAAGCCTGCATCTTCACGATATCATAGATTTGCTGGGATTCTGCATATTTTTATATCTCACCACCCAATCCCAACTTGTATTTCTGTTCATTCTGCTTTGGGGAATTATAGGATAATTC
>CAVGQQ010000058.1:0-19848 GCA_963631525.1 bacterium | reverse complement strand
GGCTTAAATCAGAGATTTGTATAAAACTAGAGAAAAAAGAAGTGTCAAACTCCCGTTTATGAGCAAGATATGGGCGTAAGGAGGAGAAATCTGGATGCCACGCCCATGTGGTGGGGGTTCGGACGGAAATGTGGTTGAAAAAGCCCAAGTTGGGAATCTGTGAATGGAATTGTAAATGAAAAATACGGATGTTATAATTAATATCAATATATGATTCAGAATCTAAAACAGAAGCGAGGAAAAACATGAACATCACAGTATACTTAGGAGCCTTCGAAGGAAAGGATGCGAGCCTGAAGCAGGCAGTGCGGGAACTTGGAACGTGGATCGGTGTGAGCGGAAATGCACTGGTATATGGCGGCTCAAAATCCGGACTGATGGGAGAGATTGCAGAGAGTGTCCTGCAGGCTGGCGGTGCAGTGACAGGTGTGGAACCGAAATTTTTTATGGATGCGGAGTTGCAATATGACGGCTTGACGGAACTTATAGTCACAAAAGATATGACGGAGCGGAAAACAAAGATGATCGAACTGGGGGATGCATTTATTGCATTTCCGGGAGGCACAGGAACGCTGGAGGAGATTGCGGAAGTGATGTCGAAGGTGTCGTTGAAGCAGTTGAATGCGCCGTGCATCCTGTATAATCTGAATGGATATTATGATAGCCTGAAAGCATTGCTTGCGTATATGATCGAGATGGGACTCTCGACACCGGAGCGGCAGCAGGGCATTTATTTTGCGGATTCGCTAGAAGAGATTAAGCAGATAATATCTGCTTGTTAATACTCGAATATATATAGGATTCTGTAGGGTTTCCTGTGGGATTTCGAACATTCTTAGGTTTGCTATAATTTGTTGAATGTGTTACAATAATTCTTGTAAATAAGCAATTTGTTATACAAATTTCACATAATTTTTATATGAATTTTGTATACAGGCAGGAATTGTGTGATCGAAAGGAGAATGAATTATGGCAGTGAATCGTTTTGTATTGAATGGAATTTCTTATCATGGACATGGCGCAATCAATGAGATTCCGGGTATTGTGAAATCAAAGGGATTTAAGAAAGCATTTGTAGCGTCTGATCCGGATCTGGTGAAGTTTGGCGTGACAGCGAAGGTGACCGATCTGCTGAAGGAAAATGGCATAGAATATGAGTTATATTCTGATATCAAGCCGAATCCGACCATTGAAAATGTGTTACATGGTGTCGATGCGTACAAGGCTTCGGAAGCTGATTTTATGATTACCATTGGCGGTGGTTCCTCAATGGATACAGGAAAAGCAATTGGTATTATTATCAACAATCCTGAGTTTGCAGATGTTCGTTCTCTGGAGGGCGTTGCACCGACGAAAAAGCGGACGGTATTTACGATTGCAGTACCTACAACTGGTGGTACAGGTGCAGAGTCAACCATCAATTATGTAATCACGGATGTAGAGAAGAAGCGTAAATTTGTATGTGTCGATCCGAATGATATCCCGGATGTGGCCGTAGTTGATCCGGATATGATGGCATCGATGCCGAAGAGGCTGACTGCATCAACAGGAATGGATGCGCTGACACATGCAATCGAAGGTTATACAACCGCAGGGGCATGGGAATTGTCAGATTGTCTGGATCTGGAGGCAATTAAGCTGATTGCGGCGAACTTGAGAAAAGCGGTAGAGAATGATCCAGACGGACGTGAGGGCATGGCACTTGCACAGTATGTAACAGCGATGGCATATTCGAATGTAGGACTTGGAATTGCACATTCTATGGCACATACACTTGGTGCGGTATATGATACACCTCATGGTGTAGCCTGCGCGATGATGCTTCCAATCGTAATGGAGTTCAACAAAGAATATACAGGAGAAAAGTACAAATCCATAGCAGAAGCATTTGGAATTGATACGACTGGCATGGATCAGGCAACCTACAGACAGGCTGCAATCGATGCGGTTCAGCAGTTGTCTATTGATGTAGGAATCCCTACAAAGCTGGAGAAGCTGAAGGAAGAAGATCTTCCGTTCCTGTGTGAATCTGCTGCAGCGGATGCATGTGCGCCGGGCAACCCAAGACCGGCAAGTTTGGAGCAGTTCGAGGAAATGTTCCGGAAGCTGATGTAAGTAGATAAATTTGAGGAGAAGCTCTGTGAGCCAATGTAAGCGGATGCAGAGCAACTACAAAAAATATAATTAGATTAGAAAATCATAAGAGGAGTCAACATCTTGGTGATGGTATTTATCACAAGATGTTGACTCCTTTGTTTTATTCAATCAGCAATCATTATTTTGATAGTTTTTGTCAGGTATATACAAAAGTATTCCTTTTTCTATAAGGCTATGATAGAATTGGTTAGATGAAACTAACCTACAAAACTATCAAAATTGAACTCACCAGATGGGTGAAAATAAAAGTAGTATATCAGGGAAAAAGAAGGGGAGAGAAACCATGAAGGTAACAAAGTTAGATGCGCAGGTAGCAGAGCAGATCGGGCATGCGTTTGGATATTATGATTATGGAGAAGAAGTCGGCATGGGCGCATTTTACCGCAGCAAGGATGCGGTCGCAACGTATATTTCTGGGTATGTGCGGATGGCATTTGAAGGAGGTATGCTCTATACGATAAGCGAGCGGGGCGAGGGTTATATCGCTTATAAGGTGCCGGGACAGAAGTTGAAACTTGGAGCGAGCATGCAGCTTGTAAAAGCATTGTTTCATTCGATGAGCCTGAAAGAATTGATCCAGATGGGAAAGGTAGTTTCCAAGGGTGGAACGTCGCTGCAGGATCGGATGAAAAAGGAGAAGAAACCTTATATATTCGTCGGCATGGTCTGTGTACCGGAACAATATCAGGGGCAGGGCTATATGCGGAAAGTGATGGAGCTTGCCTACGCAGAAGGCAACCGGCTGCAGGTTCCGGTGCTTCTGGAGACAGATGCGAAGTCAAAATGCGATAAATACATGCACCTTGGCATGCAGCTTGACGGTGTACGTGATTTAGGCAAATATGGAAAATTATATGATCTGGTCAAATATCCAGATTGATTTATCCCAGATGACCGTGGTATTTCCTAAGATAGTATACGCCGGAAATACCACCCGGAATCCCGATCCAGAGTATCATAGCACCCAATGTCACAAGCTTAAAATCCGGAATTGTCCACGTGCAGGCAATGTACAGCAGGACAATGGGAAGTGAGATGTGACCTAAAATGTTATGTGCAATTTTCCATGTCTCTTCGTCCTGTATGGTCCAAGGCAGTCGTAGCCCTGTGTGCCGGTTGTAGGGAAGTCTTGGACATAGGATACCAGCCGCAAGCATGATGCAGCTTATAAATGCCATTGCAAATATTTTCTCACCATTTTCAGAAAACGTTATAACATCAAGTGCTGTCAGACAGGCAACGAGAATACCAATCATTAAAAATCCAATATTGATAAGTGTGGTCACACGCAGGGTTCCAATTCGTAAATCATCCGTAGCTTCGGTTGTTAGCAGAGCCAGATTACAATACAAAATAATGGCTGCGCCGATCATGCATACACCAGTTAACAGGATTGATACGAGTTCATTTTTCACAATCAATGCAATTAGCATCGTTAAGAATGAAAGAAATAAAATAGCACCTCTTTTTCTGCCTGCCTGAAGACGCTTTCTTTCCTGCTGATTTTTCAGAGCCAGTTGTTCATTCAGGTCGGCTAATTGATCGGCAAGTGCCTGATGATTGTTTTGTTCTGTTTCGATTCCGAGCAACTGGCTGACCGATACGTCAAGCACATTTGCGAGACGGATCAGCACATCGGCATCTGGAACGGATAAACCGTTTTCCCATTTGGACACAGTCTGGCGGACAACATGCAGCTTAACAGCCAGTTCTTCCTGACTAAGTCCTTTTTCTTTTCGGAAATGTTTGATATTCTCGTGGATCATTGTTTCACGCCCTTTCCTATGTGGTAAGCACAGTATCATTATACGAAGCGGTTATGCCGGATGCAAGCAACGGAAATTAACATTGGCAAAAAGACTGTGAAAACCGAAAAACAGACTTGACAAATGAGTTAGAACAGACTAACATAACGAGTGTTATGGTAGATGAAAAACAACAGACAATCGAAAAGATCAAGCAGGCGGCGCTGGAGGAATTTTATGAGAATGGTTACGCGAAAGCGAGCCTTCGGACGATATGCCGACGTGCGGGTGTCACGACAGGGGCGATGTATTTTCATTTTGAGAATAAGGAAGCATTGCTTCGGGCAATCTTAGAGCCGCTGATGAAACAGTATGAGCTGTTGCAGAAGACATTGATGCAGCAGGAACTGCAAGAACCGGAGAATGGGGCACAGTTGGATGTGCAGATGATGCGGTTTGTGCTCGAACATCGGCGCGAAGCGATTCTCGTGATGGAGAAGGTGCAGGGAAGCTGCTATGAGCAGTATCGCTCGGTGATCGAGTCGATGATGGAGCAGGCAATCGAGACGTTTTACAAGAGCAGGATGCTGGAACCGCCAGATCCGGCACTTATTTCGATACTGGCGAAGGTTCGGTTGGATGGATGTCTAGAGATATTGAAGGGAAATTATGATATGGAACATAGTTTATATTTGACCGAGAAGATCGGCATTTATGCCGCCGGTGGAACTGAAAAATTAATACAGGACTTAAATGAGCTTCACAGTTGACCGCTGTGGAGCTCATTTTTTATAACATAACAAATCGTAACAACTGTTATGTCTAAAAAGAAAAGCACATAAAAATCAGGTAAGTGCAAAAGGAATAAAAGGAAGCGAGGCAATCACATGAACGAAAAAACAAAAGTACAGGTACAGGGAGTTCCAGAGACAATGCTGCAGACATTATATGCGAGAGCGCAGGAGTCGAAGAAGCCGAACCATCATATCTACGATGAGCGGGCAATCGAGGTCGTATCCCGTCTGGATTATGATTTCTCCAAGGCGGAAAGCGACAAGGCGATGAGCTTGGGCGTAATCGCGCGGACGATCGTGCTTGATAAGCTGGTCGGAGATTTTCTGTCTCATTATCCACATGCTGTTGTCCTGAACATTGCATGCGGTATGGATACACGATGCTATCGGATGGAAGGAAAATACGATTGTTGGTATAATATCGATCTACCGGAGACAATGGAAATCCGGAGCCGTTTCTTCGAGGAGCAGGGACCAATCTTCCAGATTGCGAAATCTGCAATGGACGCAAGCTATATGGATGACATCGAATATCACGGTGAGCCGGTGCTGGTGATCATTGAGGGCTTGACAATGTATCTGTCCGAAGCAGATGTCAAGCAGATATTCGATATTCTTGACAAGCGGTTCCCGAAGGCAGTCGTATTTGTGGAGACGATGTCACCGTTTGTAGTAAAGCATATCAAGGAGAAATCCATCGAGAAGAGTGCGGCGAAGTTTTCGTGGGGCGTAAAAAATGGTGCGGCATTGGAACAGGTGATTCCACGTTTTAAGAACAAGCGTGATGTCAGTCTGGTTGAAGGAATGAAGGTGTTGATGCCGATCTACAAGGTACTTGGGAAAGTGCCTGCTGTGCGGAATTTTTCAAATAAAATCTGCGTGATGGAGAAAAAGTAATGCCTGTAGAGCATGCAATGTGTTATACTATGCAATAACATTATTTCATTGTATAGCAAGGAGAAGAAACGCAAATGGAGCTTCGGGTATTACGCTATTTTCTGACCGTGGCGAAGGAGCAGAGCTTCACGAAAGCGGCGGAGCAATTACATATCACACAGCCAACGCTGTCTAGGCAGCTCGCGGCATTGGAGGAAGAGCTTGGAACCGCTTTATTCAACCGGGGCGGGCGGAATGTTACGTTGACCGACGAGGGAATCCTGCTCAAGCGGCGAGCACTTGAAATTATCGATCTCGAAGACAAGATCCGGGAGGAATTCAAGGAAAGTCAGGTTGTCGATGGAACGATCACGATTGGATGTGGTGAGTTTGCGGCAGTGGAGATATTGGCACAGATCTGTGAGCGGTACCGTGCAAAATATCCAATGGTTCAGATTCGGGTACATACTGGAACGGCAGATATAATTTATGAGATGATGAACAAAGGACTGGTAGACATCGGACTCTACATGGAGCCGGTCAATCGGGAGGGACTGGATTACATCCGTTTCCCGGAGAGCGACCACTGGGTTGTTGGTATGCGACCGGACGATCCGCTGGTGGAAAAACCATATATTACGAAAGAGGACTTATTGCCGTTGCCGCTGATATTGCCGGAACGGTCGGGTGTACAAAGCGAGCTTGCGAATTGGTTTGGCAAGGATTTTGCGAAGCTGAACATAGCATTTACGAGCAATCTCGGCACAAATGCAGGAATCATGGCGATGCAGGGACTCGGTTATCCGATTTCCATCGAGGGTGCTGGCAGGTACTGGCGATCCGATTTGCTTGTGCAGAAAAAGCTGTATCCGGAAATCACGGCGAGCACTGTGATTGCATGGCGCAGGAACATTCCATACTCACAAGCTGTCCTTAAATTTATTGATGAGATCAATGCCTTTCGGGCATAATAAAACATTCGATGTAAGTATTAGACATAATACAATACAAAAATTATAATCAAGGTGTAGGAAGAAAAATCCTACACCTTTTTTAGTAAGTGTTGATAGTATTGCGGAGCATATAGTGATTTGTGTATGTGTCTGTATTTCATTTCAGAAATATGAATATGTTTGGAACTTAGAAGAACTTGATGTTCTGTAATTATCCAGCAATGTTTGAACACGATGTTCAAACAAGCCGCCACTGAGCCACGGATGGCGAGCGGAGGGCGTATATGAATCGTAGATTCATATTTAGGATGCGCCCGACAATCTGCCGACGAGCGAAGCGAGGGGGCAATACCCGTGTGGCGGTTGCGTTCGGTATCTATATGTATATCAGAACATTTAGCTCTTCTTAGTTACAATACATCTGATATTTCTGGAATGAAATACAGACGATACACTATCACTATATGCCCGCCAAATAGAAGTAGGAGGACAAAAAATGAGCAAGAAATTAGTCGCATATTTTAGTGCAAGTGGAATTACAAGAAACGTCGCAAAGATGGTAGCAGAGGCAGCCGGCGCCGATCTGTACGAGATCACCCCGAAGGAAGCCTACACAAAGGCAGACTTAAACTGGATGGATAAGAAATCAAGAAGCAGCGTGGAAATGGCAGACAAGAAGATCCGTCCGGAAATCACAGATACCGACGCAAAGATCGCAGAGTATGATGAAATCTTTCTTGGTTTCCCAATCTGGTGGTATGTAGCCCCAACGATCATCAATACATTTCTGGAGAAATACGATTTCACAGGTAAGAAGATCGTGCTGTTCGCAACATCCGGCGGAAGCGGATTCGGAAACACCGTAAAGGAGTTGCAGCCATCCGCACCGGGCGCACAGTTTGTCGAGGGCAAGCTGCTCAATCATGCAAACAAAAAAGAAATCGAAGAACTGGTAAAAGAATTTTAGGAAGGGATAAGAACATGGCAAAGATTACACAGACAGCAGGTAGAAATGCACTCGGAGAATTTGCTCCGCAGTTTGCACATTTTAATGATGATGTATTATTTGGTGAGAACTGGAACAACGAGGATATTGATGTCAAGACGCGAAGCATTATTACCGTAGTTGCACTTATGGCACAGGGGATCACAGATTCCTCCCTGAAATTCCATTTGCAGAATGCGAAAGCGCATGGCGTGACACAGAAGGAAATCGCTGCAATTATCACACATGTAGCATTTTATGCAGGATGGCCAAATGGCTGGGCAGTATTCAATCTGGCAAAGGAAGTCTGGGATGTTGATGAGGGCGATTTGCCTTACGAAGATCCTGCTATGCGTGCACATGCAAAGGAAATGGTATTCCCGATCGGACAGCCAAACGATGCATTTGCACAGTATTTCATCGGACAGAGCTATCTGGCACCGGTATCCACCAGTCAGGTTGGAATCTTCAATGTCACATTTGAGCCGGGCTGCCGAAACAACTGGCATATCCATCATGCAAAGAGCGGTGGCGGACAGATTCTTGTATGCGTAGCTGGACGTGGATATTATCAGGAAGAGGGCAAGGAAGCCATCGAATTGAAACCGGGCGACTGCATCAATATTCCGGCAGAGGTTAAGCATTGGCATGGTGCTGCACCGGATAGCTGGTTCAGCCATCTGGCAGTGGAAGTACCGGGCGAGGAGACATCCAATGAGTGGTGCGAGCCGGTAACAGACGAGCAATACAGTAAGTTAAAATAAAACATTTAGGATCGCAGGAGGGTTTATACATGGAGTACGCAAAACTTGGAAATACCGATATTGAAGTATCGAAGCTTTGCATCGGATGCATGAGCTTCGGAAAAGCAGGGACAATGCATGACTGGACACTGGATGCGCAGGAAAGCGAGAAGGTGATCAAGCATGCGTTGGATCTTGGTATCAATTTCTTTGATACTGCAAACTGCTATTCCGCAGGAACCAGTGAGGAATATCTGGGACAGGCACTGAAAAAGAATGTGGCACGTGATAAGGTTGTGATTGCATCGAAGGTGTATTTCAATGAGGGCAGATTGTCGAAGGCAGCGATTGAGCGGGAAATTGATGGTTCCCTCAAACGGCTTGGAACCGACTATTTGGATTTGTATATCATTCACCGGTTTGATTTTGATACCCCGATCGAGGAGACGATGGAAGCACTGGATGGTCTTGTGAAGGCTGGAAAGGTGCGTGCAATCGGTGCATCTGCGATGTATGGATATCAGTTTTATAATATGCAGCTTGCCGCAAAGGAGCGGGGGCTGACATCATTTGCTACGATGGAGAATCATTACAATCTTCTGTACCGGGAGGATGAGCGCGAGCTGATCCCAATCTGTAAGCAGATGAATGTTGCATTGATGCCGTACAGTCCGCTTGCAGCCGGACATCTGTCAAGACCGGTATGGAATACAGATTCCCTGCGGAGCCAGACCGACCGTGTCGCACGTGGAAAGTATGACCGGATGGAAGAACAGGATATGAAGGTGGTTGCCAGAGTACATGAGCTCTCAGAGAAGCACAACTGTAAGATGTCACAGATTGCTCTTGCATGGCAGTGGGCAAAGGGGGTGACAGCACCGATCGTCGGAGCAACAAAGACAGCATACTTGGATGATGCAGCAGGTGCGCTTGATGTGAAGCTTTCCGCAGAGGACGTGGCTTATCTGGAAGAGATGTATGTGCCACATCCGGTCGTTGGAGCCATCAAGGAGAATCCGGCGCAGGGCGTTGTGCTGTTGGATGAGAAAAAGTAAATGTAAGCGCAGATAAATTTGATGAATGAAACAGAAATTGTAGAACAGGAGCAAAAGTTATTGATATGCTCCTGTTTTTTGATTATCAAGGTCGGAAAAAATGTGCTAAATAACCACATAAAGGTCGGGGAAAATGTATTTTATATAATTGCATAGGTCGGAAAAAATGTGATATACTAATTAAAAATAAAAGGAGGTGTCCCATATGTTTCGATTTGCAATGAAAAAACTCCAAAATTGGAAAGAAAAAGATAATAGAAAACCATTGATAATAATGGGAGCCAGACAGGTAGGAAAGACATGGCTGATGAAAGAATTTGGAAAAAACTTTTATAAGAAAGTGGCATATGTATCTTTTTATAATAATAAACGTATGAATGATGTGTTTCAGATTGACTTTGATATAAAAAGAATACTTATGAATCTGAATATAGAGACAGGCGTTGCGATTACACCGGAAGATACGTTGATAATTTTGGATGAGATACAAGAGGCTCCTAAGGTTCTTGAATCATTGAAATATTTTTGTGAGGAGGCACCAGAATATCATATCGTAGCGGCTGGTTCGTTGTTGGGTGTGGCAATTCATGATGGTGTGTCTTATCCAGTTGGAAAAGTAGATATTTTAGATCTGTATCCATTTAATTTTCGGGAGTTTTTATTTGCGATGGACGAAGGGGCATTATCAGAAGCCCTTGATACGAGGGATTATACATTGATTGATAACTTTTCAGATAAATATTTGTTCTGGTTAAAAAATTATTATTATGTCGGAGGAATGCCAGCAGTTGTCGATGCGTTTCGTATGCATAAGGATTATGGAGAAGTACGTCAGATTCAAAACGACATTGTAAGACAGTATGAAGGAGATTTTGGAAAGCATATTGATTCACATACATTGCCAAGAATAAGGATGGTTTGGGATTCTATACCCATTCAGCTTGCCAAGGAAAATAAGAAGTTCTTTTTTGGACAAATCAAAAAAGGAGCGCGAAGCAGTGAATATGAAATTGCAATTCAATGGTTGATCGATTGTGGATTAGTGTATAAAGTTTCCCGTGTAAATGAACCACGTATGCCATTAAAAGCATATAAAAGTATGAATGCATATAAATTATTTGTAATTGATGTAGGATTGTTAGGCGCAATGAGTGAGCTGGAAGCAGAGTCAATATTAGAAGGAAATGATATTTTTATTGAATTCAAAGGAGCATTGTCAGAGCAGTATGTATTGCAACAATTGATTTCTGATACAGAATATACGCCATATTATTATGGAACAGAAAAAGCTACCTTTGAACAGGATTTCCTGATTCAAAAGGGAAAGAATATAATACCAATTGAAGTAAAGGCAGAGACCAATATTCATTCTCAAAGTTTAAGGGCGTATTGTGATAAATATCATCCAGAAAGAGCTGTTCGTTTTTCTACGCTTAAATACATGAATCAGGAATGGATGGAAAATATACCTTTGTATGCAGTATGTAATTTATAAATAGAGTCTATTTCCCAACCACCAACGCAAAATATCCCCAGTCCCAGATCGGGGATGCAAAACTATTTTCGAGATATTCGCGGATATCCGCATCTTCATAACCGGTCATGCGTGACAGAATCACGATGTAGTCACGGACGGTTTCATAAGAAAAATCATTTGCTCCTTCGGCAGAGCAGAGAAGAAAAAGGCTCTGCCGGATGGATGCATATTCCATAGCAATCCATTCGAGATGTAACAGCATATCGTCAATCGTATCCTCTGGCATAAGCAGGTCAGAGAATATTTCGTTTGCCATATAATTGCGAAACAGAATATCGTAAGCATGTAGCTGCCAGTGAAAGGCAGTGAGTCCCTGATCGTCTGGTGCAGTAAATTGTTCTGCCAGCGCAATTAACGGGTTTAAGTAAGGGGCGTACAAGCCCTCTTCGATATAATTCACAGATAAATCCTGCAACAGCTCATTGCATTCCGTCCATGTGTCAGCAACCGGGAGTTCTACGTCGCGGATGGCTGCACGAAGCTCTGTCAGTGAAGCAGGGGAGAAATATTCCGTTACCGTTGCTACGGTGACTGGTGCATGTTTCGCCAGCTCAGACAGGACATAGAAGCTTTCTAGCAAAGCTTCTTCGATCGAAATGTTCGTATCCTGAATCAGATTTATAACCGAAGCACGGATCAAAAAGAGTGCGTCCGGCTCAGACACCTGTGGGAAATCCTGTGGTTCATCCCTCCACAGATCAATCACTGCCGGGCAGCATGGCATGAGCATCGCTTCCTTGTGGTCGCGGAAGGTATGATATTCCCGTGGGAAGGTTGCACATGTCTCTGAGAGTACAGAATCTCCGTAGGCAGAAACTAAGCGGCACAGCTTGGTATCATTTAAGAAAGGACAGCGGTGCATCGCATCTAATCCGATTACGCGCTGCCCATCCTTCTTCGTCGTGTAGGCACTTAAATTCTTGCGGCACTCTGGTACGGTATCCGGCGGAAGAAGCTTCTTCCAGCGGCGGTTCGTGTCTGCGTCGACCGCGATTTTCCATTCCTGACAGCAGGTGATCGGGCATTTGTCCGCCGTACAGGTAAATTTGTCAAAATAATCTGGTGTTAACATGTGTGATTTATAATTCTCCATTTCTGTATTCCAAGTCGATATCGACCGTTCGTTTTCATATAACAAAATCATTATAGAAGAAAAATGAATGCAGGACAATATGTGGTTGACATTTCTAATAATGGATCATATAATTACTTATGGTAATTATCAAAGGTAACTATTTGGTGGGACCGACAAGGCGGTCAGTTAATGCATAGATATAAAGTCGAACAAATCATGTGAAAGAAAAGGAGTGCCTATGAGTCCAGATAAAATCAAACGGATGTTAGATGCCTGCTATCAGGCAAAACGAGTTCGGGAACTACTCCCCCCTTTACCGGAGGGGGTAGCGCCGGCGTATGTCCAGTATATTGATGTGATCCACATATTGAAACGCAGGCAGGAGCAGGTGAAGATCTCAGATATCAGTGACTACCTGCAGCTGCCGAGACCGGGAGTTACACGCACGGTAACGGAGATGGTAAAAAAAGGCTATCTGACGAAGAAGACATCGAGCGTGGATGGACGTATCACTTATGTGCAGGTAACAGAAAAAGGAGAAGAGCTGTCGGAGAAATACGACACGAATTATTATGACCGGCTTTGCCCGTACCTCGAATGCATTTCCGAGGAAGAGGCAGACTGCATGATACAGACAATTGAGAAATTATACAACGTGATGAGTGAGAGGAGTGTTGAGATTGAGTAGTGCAAAGTCAGATTTTACACAGGGAAATATATTAGGGAAGATGGTCCGGTTCATGATGCCGATTCTGGGTGCCTTGATCCTGCAGGCGGCGTATGGCGCGGTCGATCTGCTCGTGGTAGGGCGGTTTGGAACGACTGCAGGACTTTCGGCAGTATCCACAGGCAGTCAGGTTCTGAATCTGGTGACATTTGTAGTGACACAGTTTGCAATGGGTATTACCGTTTTGATCGCGCGTTATATCGGGGAGAAGGATACACAGCAGATCGGTCCTTTGATCGGTGGCGCAACGGTTGTATTTGCGATTATCTCAGCTGTGTTATTTGTTGCGATGATCACGCTGGCACACCCGATTTCCGTGCTGATGCAGGCACCGGACGAAGCAGTTGGAGCAACGTCGGTCTATGTGCGTATCTGCGGCGGTGGAATCTTCTTTATTGTTGCTTACAATGTACTTGCGGCGATCTTCCGGGGACTTGGAGACAGCCAGTCACCGCTGATCTTCGTAGCGGTTGCATGTGTGGTTAATATCGTCGGTGATCTGACGCTGGTAGCAGGCTTCCATATGGACGCCGCAGGTGCTGCAATCGCGACTGTATTTGCGCAGGCGGTCAGTGTCGTATTCGCATTGGTAATGCTTGTCAAGAAGCAACTGCCATTTACGATCACGAAGAAGGATTTCAGTATCAATGAGAATTGCAAGCGTGCCATAAAGGTTGGACTTCCGCTCGCTTTGCAGGAATGTCTGACACAGATATCATTCCTTGCACTCTGTGCATTTATCAATCGGCTTGGATTGATGGCATCCTCCGGATATGGTGTGGCGTGTAAGATCGTAAGCTTTGCCATGTTGATTCCGAGTGCGTTGATGCAGTCGATGGCATCTTTCGTATCACAGAATGTTGGTGCCGGAAATGAGAAGCGGGCGAAGAAAGCCATGTTTACCGGAATCGGAATCGGACTTGCAATTGGGTGTATCGTGTTCGTATTTATATTGTTCAAGGGAAATCTGCTTACCGGGATATTTACGAAGGATGCCGAGGTTGTTCAGCGTGGGTACGAGTATCTGAAAGGTTTTGCGCCAGAGACGATTGTAACGGCGATTTTATTCAGTATGGTTGGCTATTTCAATGGACACGACCGGACGGTCTGGGTTATGGCGCAGGGACTGATGCAGACACTGCTTGTGCGGCTGCCGCTCGCTTATTATATGAGTATCCAGCCGGATGCAAGCCTCACGATGATCGGACTTGCCGCGCCGGTTGCGACGGTATTTGGAATTATTTTGAATGCGGTGTACTACTGGATTCATTATGGACGTAAGAAAAAGGCGGTCGAATGAAAAAATTGTGCGTGATTTGCATTTTGTGGTAAAATGATACGGGAAAGCGCGGATTTTATATCGTTGCTATACAAATAAACATATATGAAACGAGAGGTACAATCATGTTTCGGGAAGTGAGAAAAAAGAAGAATGCGATTTCGGTGGAAGATGCAAAAGCAATTCTTCGGAGTGCACGAAGAGGAGTTTTGGCAGTAAACGGCGATGATGGATATCCGTATGCAATTCCGGTTAACTATTTCTATGATGAGGAAGCGGAACGCATCTATTTTCATGGAGCAAAAGCCGGACATAAAGTGGATGCACTGAAAGAATCTGATAAGATCTGTTTTACCGTATGTGGAGAGGAAACGATCAAGGATCTGGAATGGGCGCCGTATGTGCAGAGTGCGGTTGTGTTTGGCAGATGCCATCTGATTGCAGATCAGGCTTTTGCGATGGAGAAGCTGAAGCAATTTGCAATGAAATATTACCCGACCGAGCAGATGGTTGTCGACGAGATTGCAGATAACGGAAAGTACACGCAGATGTTTGAAATCGAGATCGAGCATGTGAGTGGGAAAGAAGTGCAGGAGAAGTAAAGGATTTAAGCAGGTGGAAGCTTAGAGAATGGAGGACGACATGAACGAGAATATGAGAAAAAGAAATGAGATTCTGGCACAGACGGTTATCAAGGGCTTGAATTCCCGGAACATGACTGGCTATTATGCGGCAGACAAGGAAGAGGCTGTGAAGCTGGCACTTGAAGTGATCGGTGAGGGAAGCTCCGTCGCTATGGGTGGATGTCAGAGTGCGCATGAGATCGGACTGATCGATGCTTTACAGGCAGGAAATTATAATTACATTGACCGTTCCAATATGACACCGCGCGAGAGCCTGATGGCAGCATATGATGCAGATGTATTTTTATCGAGCGCCAATGCGATGACGAACGACGGTATCATGGTAAATATCGATGGAAATTCCAACCGTGTATCCTGCATTGCACAGGGACCAAAGAAGGTGTTGTTCATTGTAGGTATGAATAAAGTCTGTTCCGATCTTGACGAGGCGATGAAGCGTGCGAGAAATGTGGCAGCGCCGGCGAACGCCCAGCGGTTTGATGTGAAGACACCATGTAAGGTGACAGGTAAATGTTCCGATTGCAAATCACCGGATACACTCTGCTGTCAGTTCCTGATTACAAGATATTCCCGTCACGAGGGAAGAATCCATGTAATCATGGTAAATGATACACTTGGATATTAAAGAAAATTGCAGCGAAAGAGGCGTTATGGATAAGCGAAGAAGACATAAGAAAATATTTTTACTGTTAAGCATGGTTCTGGTTTTGATCTCATTTCGGATTCCTGCTTATGCAGAGGTAGCCGTGGACAGAACCATCCGGGTTGGCTGGTATGAAGATTCGTACCATATCACAGGTAAAAATGGGGAAAAAAGCGGATATGGTTATGAGTATGAGCAGACAATCGCGAATTATACAGGCTGGAAATACGAATATGTAAAGGGCGATTGGTCAGAGCTTTTGGAGATGCTTCAAAAGGGCGAAATCGACATGATGGGTGCAATTTCTTATACAGAAGAACGTGCACAGTCGATGCTTTTCTCGGAATTGCCAATGGGCGAAGAAAAATATTATCTGTACGCAGATCTGACGAAGGTGGAACTGTCCGCGTCGGATATTTCGTCGTTGGATGGGAAGAAGATTGCCATGCTTGAAAACAGTGTGCATGAGACATTGTTTACCGAGTGGGAAAGAGCGCATGGAGTAAAGACACAGCATGTGTATATCAATGGACTTGAGGATGCGTTCAATAAGGTCAAAAACAATGAGGTCGATGGTGTATTGTCGACGGAGACGCCGGAATTTGCAAAGCAGGGGATATCCGCGGTCGTATCGTTTGGCAGTTCGCAGGATTATTTCGCAATCAGTAAGGATTGCATGGATCTCAAAGTCGAGCTGGATAATGCAATGCAGAAGCTGAAGATGGATCATCCATTTTATGAGAATGATCTGTATAAGAAATATCTTTCTTCCGAGAGCATTGAGGTTTTATCCAAGGAAGAACTGGACTGGCTTGAGGGGCACGGGAAAATCCGAATTGGATACTTAAACGGGGATGCCGGAGTCAGTGTATATGATTCTGCAAGTGGCGCGCTAAATGGTGTGATCAGCGATTATGTAAGCTATGCAGAAAATTGCCTGCAGAACGCTACGTTGGAGTTTGAACTGATTGGATATGATTCGAGGGAAGAGCAGCTTCAGGCACTTCAGAATGATGAGATCGACATGATTTCCCATATCAGTCAGAATCCGTATGCAGCCGAGCAGAACGGATACATTTTATCAGATACGGTCTGGACGTTTAATTTTGCAGCGATCACCTCGCAGGATTATTTCGATGAAAATGCAGAAAATACAGTCGCTGTGCAAAATGACAATCTGATATTGAAGCAGTATATTTCGTATTGTTATCCCGACTGGAACATTGCAGAATATGACTCCTTAAAAGAGGTAGAAGAAGCGGTGAAAGACGGAGAGGCAGACTGCATGGTTGTCCGTTCGAGTCAGGTTATAAAGTACGTGGATAACCGGAAGCTTCACAGTATATTCCTGACACAGCCGGGAAATGCATCCTTTGCAGTGCAAAGACAGGATACGATACTGCTTTCTATCTTAAATAAAACGTTGATGACGACACAGTCTGCGCGGTTCACAAGTGCCGTTGTTGCATACGATTATACTGCAGAAAAGATTACAGTCGGTCAGTTTATCAAAGAGAATCTGTCGGTTGTTGCGTCTGTTTTTGCAGGACTGTTTCTGGTGATTCTGATTATCGTTTTAATCTTCCTGAACAAGGCGAACCGGGCGAAAGCAAAGGCGGTCGAGCTATACAATGAGCTGGAAGAAAAAACAGGAAGAATTAGAGAAAGCTCTGGTACAGGCGCAAAGCGCAAATGCTGCGAAGACGACCTTCTTAAACAATATGTCGCACGACATCCGGACACCGATCAACGGCATCATTGGAATGTTGATGATCATACGGAAAAGCGGGGATGATCCGGAGCGGGTGAAGGAATGTCTGGATAAGATTGACACATCGTCCAAGCTCTTGTTATCGCTGATCAATGATGTTCTGGATATGGCGAAGCTGGAGACAGAGACGATCGTTGTAAATAACGAATCTGTCAATCTGGATCAGGTATGTGAAGAGGTAACAACGTCACTGTCCTTCCAGGCAGAGGCGGAAGGCATGGTTATCACAGCGGAACATGATGATTATACTGGTGTGAATGTCTGGAGTAATGAACTGAACCTGAAGAAGATTCTGATGAATCTGTTCTCGAACAGTATGAAGTATAACAAGCCGAACGGCGAGATCCACATGAGTATGCGGACGCTGGAGCAAACGGAGGATACGATCACGTGTGAGTTCCGGATACGGGATACCGGCGTTGGTATGACGGAAGAATTTATACAGAATGATTTGTTTACGCCGTTTGTACAGGCAGACAAATCCGCCCGTTCCAACTATGCAGGAACCGGTCTTGGAATGCCGATTGTAAAACAGCTGGTAGAGAAAATGGGTGGAACCATCACAGTCGAAAGCAAGCTCGGAGAGGGCAGTTGCTTTACCGTTGTGATACCATTCCAGTTGGATCATCAGGCAAAGCATGAGGAGAAGAAAGATGATTCCAACGAGGATATCTCCGGTTTGCGGATATTGCTGGTGGAAGACAATGAGCTGAATATGGAGATCGCGGATTTCATATTAAAAGATTGCGGAGCAATCGTAGATCATGCTGTAAATGGTCAGGAAGCAGTCGAGTGTTTCGAGAAATCTGAGGCAGGAACATATGATGTGATCTTAATGGATATCATGATGCCGATCATGGACGGTCTGACAGCCACGAAAACAATCCGGGCACTTGCGCACCCGGATGCTAAGAACGTTCCGATTATAGCGATGACTGCCAATGCGTTCAAGGAAGACGCAGAACGGTGTATGGAAGCAGGAATGAATGCCCATGTGGCAAAGCCATTGGACAAAGATAAAATCATTCATGCGATCCGTGAAAATATACAGAGATAAATACGGCAGGTGGAAAGCCGAACTGGTTACAGGAATTTATCCAGTTCCGCTTCCACCTGTTTTTTCTTTTTGATCTTCGGATGATCGATGATCGTGCCCTTCGTCACAACCATCTCTACGTTGCGGAGGGCGCGCAGATCATCCAGAGGATTCTTCGCAGTCACGATCAGATCGGCTGCTTTTCCCTTTTCAATCGAACCAGTGATATCACCGATTCCGGCAAGCTCGGCACTTCGTCTGGTCGCCGTGTACAGCGCAAATGCATTCGAGACATCGACGTATTGGTGGAAGTAATAAAGCTCGCGCCAGAAATCGTACTGTGTGATCCACGGACAGCCGACGTCGTTACCAAGTACAACCGGGATATCGTTTGCCAGTGCTTTCTTGGAGCAATCTACGATTCCTTCAAATACGACATTACCGTTATATTGTTCCACTTCGGTTGCGTTTGTGATAGAGCGGTCGAAGAGTGCATATGGCAAAGCCGGTGAGATCGTTGTGCAGAGGAATGCACCCCGTGCCTTGAATAATTCGATCATCGCATCATCCATCTTCGCACCGTGCTCGATCGAGTCGACGCCATTTTCCAGAGCAACGCGGACACCCTCCGGAGATTCTACATGGGCGGAAACGATATATCCGTCGGCGTGTGCTTTGTCACAGACGGCACGCACCATGTCCGGCGACATCTTGAGCTCACCCGGTACACCTTTTTCTTTGGCGTCTAACACGCCACCGGTAATCATGAGTTTGATGAGATCTACGTTTTCTTTCTTTGACTGTTCGAGGTGCGCAAGTGCTTCCGGGATGGAGGCAGCGGCGATTGCAACGGAACCAGCCATATGTCCGCCAGGAACCGAGATACCCTCATTGGCGGCGAGAATACGCGGACCGACTTTGGTTCCGGCAGCGATTTCATCCCGCAGACGGGTGTCGAAGTTTCCAAGTCCGCCGACCGTCCGGATCGTCGTGACACCACTCAGCAGCTCATCCTTCGCAAATCCGGCAACCATCTTGTAAGCGACGGCACGTGTCAGGGAAGAGCTCATAATCTTCTTTACGAGCTTTTCATTGTCGCGCTGTTTTTTCTGAGGTTTTCCATTTCCGGCAAGATGCACATGCATGTTGATGAGTCCGGGCATGATATAACGTCCCTGTAAATCTATGATTTTGTAGCCAGAAAGATCGGTTGTATCCGGTACGATATCGGTGATCGTGCCATCCTGTACGAGAATGCAAAGCCCAGTCTGCACCTGCATGTCTTTGGTTCCGTCGAGAATCTTTCCATTTGTAAATGCGTAATTCATAAGCAGTCCTCCGTTCTTATTCCTATGTCCACTATACAATAGTTGGAAATGGTTTGGCAATATTCGGAATTGCAGGAATGTCGTGCAAATTAACAATTCTGAAACAAATGTTAAAAGAAAAACGGGAATGCTGATAAAACCTTGGGAAATGGCATGTTTCCAAGGCCTTTTGATAATATGGATTTTTTAGAGAAGGCGGAGATTGAAGAGGAGAAGGATAGTCAGTATTATGAAGATATGGTTCGCGTTAGCACGAACAAGAGCCGATAATATAAATATGGGTGAGTAAAAAATACTTACCCATATTTATAGATGAGTATACGCCAAAATGTGGTATAATATTATAAAAGAATTTGTCGAATAAGGTAGATATATTTTCTAACATAATATAAGAGAGTTACTAAAATTAGAAACTAAGAAAGGATGAGTATATGGAAAAGTGGAAGAAACGTTATATTGTTATTACTGCCATCATATTTGCTATAACATGTGTCGCAACC
>CAVGQQ010000057.1:0-20222 GCA_963631525.1 bacterium | reverse complement strand
CAATAAGGGAAACCATATAAAGCGGCATATCTTTCTGCATTTCCGGTAGATGGATTTTCTTCACGGTGTCCGTCTCAAATTCGATTCCAAGATATGCCTGATACTTGTCCGTCACATCCTCGATATCCTCTGGCTGGACATTCTTTAAGATATCCAAATCTGCATAGTCGCGCAGAAACTGCGCACAAAGTACATGATTGCTGAATACCTGCCGGTTGTTGACATCCTTGACCTGTCCGATACGGATGTTCAATTTCTTATCTTCTCCCATACGCTCCTCCTTTTTTACAAGCAAAAAACTCCTGCTTGCTTCTCAATCAATCTGCTGTTACTAAAAAATAAATAACGGATAATTTCATAGATGAAAATGAATATATAAAAGAGTATTTCCGACTGTTACCGAACTACGCCAGAACAACGATTCTCGACAACACATCCACCATAGCACATGTTTTATGGAAATGTAAAGCGTAAGTTTGGAACATTTAGAAAAAGTGAGGAAATATGCGGGGTTGAGAGCAAAAATTATTTTGTTTATACTACCGGTAATTAAAAAAACAGAAGGCGTACTTCGTTATCAAAGTACACCTTCCACCTTGTTTATTCTTATTCTGTAATTACATAATTATCTCTTGATATAAGCCTTTGTATTCACAGACTGAATACCCTTATAATTATTCGCGGGTGCTGAACCGCCCTTCGGTACAAGCACGATCTGGATTCCCTCCAGACGCTTTGCATATCCGGCTGTTCCAGATTCTTCTCCATTCTTCGCCCAGCCAAGCCAGCCGTAAGACTGTGCATGTACACGGTAATATACATCGTACTTATCCTTATCCGCTCCAGTCAACTGAATCTTGATCGCTTCGAGTCGCTTTGCTTCTCCCGTCGTACCATTCATCTCACCATTTGCAGACCAAGGTAACCAGCCATATGTCTGACAATGTGTAGAATACTGAATCCCAAGGTTCTTATTTCCACTCACGGAAATCTCGATACCTTCGAGACGCTTTGCCTTACCAGATGTTCCACTCATCACACCATTTGTAACCGGGTTCTGCCAACCAAAGGACTGGACGTGAGTGCGGTAAGAGGTGGTAACATCCGGTGTCACTCCCGGATTTTCAGTGTTCCCTGTGTTTGGTTTATTTGCAACATCTATAAATTCATAATGATTTGTCTTTGCATATGTCTCCGCATACGAGCCCGGTGTGCCGTAAATTGTTTTTAGAGCAGAGTCTTCAAATGCATAATCTTCAATATACGTTACACTCGACGGTATCTCGATGCTTGTCAAGCTACTACAGTTATAAAATGTACCCACATCAATGCTTGTTACACCCAATGGAAGCTTAACGCTTGTCAAACTGCTACAGTCATTAAATGTAAGCGATCCAATACGCGTTACACCCGATGGTATCTCGATACTTGTCAAGCTACTACATCCCTGAAATCCAATGTCTCCAATACTTGTACATTTCTCTGGGATCTTTACATCTCCGCCTTTGCCAACATACCTTACAATCGTGGTTCCGTACCACACAAAACCATCTGCATCCGCTTCGCTCTCATCATATACAACTTCCTGCGCCTCATCCAAAGCTTCTGCGTCCATTCCCGTGGCAGCCGGTACTTCCTCTTCAGCCACACTTGCTACCGGCGAGGTTACCATTTCTGTCGGTTCAGCCGCCGACACCGTTCCTGCCGGAACGTTTACCAGCAAACTTACGCCCATACACGCTGCCAGCGCAAAGCCTGCAAATCTCTTTGTTCTTCTCATCTTTTTTCCTCCTCTTCTTCTCTCCATATACATGCTATCTCCTTGCCCTGCGTACAATAATTAGTAAAAATATTTACTAATTAGGATAGTACATTTCTTTACTATGCTATTGTGTAAGCAAGGTGAAATTATGGATAATAAAAAATATATTGAACGAATCAAAAATTTAAGAGAGGATCATGATTACACACAGGAATATGTCGCTAACTATCTTGGCACATCCCAGACAATGTACGCGCGCTATGAGCGCGGTGCCAACGAATTGCCAATCCGCCATCTTCTATCCCTGTGCAAATTGTATCATGTTTCCTCCGACTATATACTTGGACTGAGCAATAAACTCTAAGTCCTTGTTTTGAATCGTCCAGCTGTCTTTAATTTTAGTAAATATATGTACTAAAGTCAAGTCGATTTCTTGTAAGTCTTCTAAATATATGCTATCCTAATTTTATATTATTTTTTAAGGAGCGTGATTCTATGAATTGTCCAACATGTGGAGCAACACTTACAGACGGCACTACAACCTGCCCTACCTGCGGAGCAGCGATCTCCCAGCCGGCAGATTTCAACCAAATGCAATATCAACAGCCTCAAACAAACTATAATCAGGCACAGTACCAGCAGCCTCAGGCAAACTATAATCAGCCACAGTACCAGCAGCCTCAGGCAAACTTCAATCAGGCACAATACCAGCAGCCTCAGGCAAATTACAATCAGATGCCATATGCAAATTCTGCTGCCTATGCCCCATCTGGCGCAGGATTCAAGCGGAAATTCAATGCCGGACATTTTGCAGTGATGGGCGGAAGCCTGCTCTGTCTGATCTCCGTCTTTCTTCCGTTCCTGACTGTTTCCCTTTTTGGATACAGTGACTCCATGTCGTTATTTAAGGACGGCGAAGATGGCGTCATCTTTTTGATCACTGCAATCGTGATCATTGCACTGTCTATGCTGCGAGTAAATACATTGAATATTATCCTGACCCTGATTCAGGGAATTTTTGCAATTTATGAAACTATGAGCGCAAAAAGCGAACTTTCCGATTACGGTTCTATGGTTCAGTATGGCGCTGGTTTCTATCTGCTTCTGATTGGCGGTATCGTTGCATTTGTCGGTGCCATTATCGGCTTGGTTCTTCATATCAATGCAAAGAAAGCGTTTAATCAAGCCTAACATACTTTTATAAAAGGAATAAACCATGAACAAACGAAGCTTACGCATACTAGAGTTTAATAAAATACTATCTATGGTGACAGAATATGCGACCTCTCCTATGGCAAAGCGCCGGGTGGACCGCATGAAACCCCAGCGTGACATCGAACAGATCCGGAAATTACAGGAAGAGACAAATGATGCGCTGAACCGTCTGAACCGTCATGGAAATATCAGCTTTTCCGGTTTATGCGATATCGGCGCATCCATCAAACGGCTGGAGGTACAGGGTACCCTTACTTCTAAGGAACTTCTGGACATCGCAGCCGTTTTACAGGTTGCAAAAGCAGCTAAACAGTACGGCGACGGTTCTGATCTGACAGAAGCACTCGCCAGCCGGAATCAGGAGCCTGTTTCACATACTACCTTCGATTCCCTGACCGAACGTTTTAATATGCTGCTGCCATTGGAGCACATCGCATTCGAAATCAACCGTTGTATCTTATCGGAAAATGAATACGCCGATGATGCAAGTTCCGGCTTGAAGAATATCCGCCGGGAAATCCGACTTACAAATGACAAGCTTCATCAGCAGTTGGATAAGATTATCAAAAGTGACGCAAACCGTGACCAGCTGCAGGATTCTCTGATTACCATGCGAAACGGAAGATACTGTATTCCGGTCAAGCAGGAATACCGTTCGAAATTCCCTGGTATGATTCACGATCAATCCTCGACTGGCTCCACGCTTTTCATCGAGCCAATGGCAGTTGTCAATCTGAACAACCAGATCAAGGAACTTGCGAACGAGGAATTACTGGAAATCGAGAAAATACTGGAAAGCTTAAGTGCGCAGGCAGCTACTTATGTCTCTGACATTGCCTATGATCTGGAATTACTGACCGATCTGGATTTTATATTTGCAAAGGCAAAATTCGCCCGCGCTACAAACAGCACACGACCAATCTTCAATACCGACGGTATTATTGATATCCGTCAGGGACGTCATCCATTATTGGAGAAACACACCGTTGTGCCCGTCGATATCCGGCTTGGCGAGACGTATAATCTTCTGATTATCACCGGTCCGAATACCGGTGGTAAAACGGTTTCCTTAAAGACACTGGGACTGTTTTCTCTCATGGGACAGGCAGGTCTGCATATCCCGGCAATGGAGGAATCCCGTCTGGCTGTCTTCGACGATATCTTCGCGGATATCGGTGACGAGCAGAGCATCGAACAGAATCTGTCGACGTTCTCCTCTCACATGAGCAACATCGTCTATATCGTGCAGCATGCAACCCCGAACACACTATGCCTGTTCGATGAGCCGGGCGGCGGAACCGATCCGGTCGAGGGTGCGGCACTGGCAGTTTCCATCTTAAACTATCTGAAAAGCATGGGCGCCCGCTGCATGGCAACGACACATTACAGCGAATTGAAAACCTACGCGCTTTCCACCGATGGAGTAGAAAATGCATCGTGCGAATTTGATGTGGCAACGCTCCGTCCGACCTACCGTCTGACAATTGGTATTCCAGGCAAATCCAACGCATTTGCAATCGCAAGCAAGCTTGGTCTGCCAGATTATATCATCAACTCCGCAAAGGAGCAGATTGACAGCGATGCCATCGACATGGAAACCCTGCTCGCGGATCTCGAAGCAAGCAAGCGATCCATGCAGGAGGACGAAAAGGCAATCGAGGCATATAAACAGGAAATTGAATCTCTGAAGGAATCCCTGCAGAAGAAGGAAGAAAATCTCGATACGAAGAAAGCCGAGATTCTGAAAAAAGCAAGGGAAGAAGCCAGAGATATTATCGAGGACGCCAAGGATGTGGCAGATCAGACGATCCGCGATTACAACAAATGGCGCAATAACCCTCACAAAGCTGACATGCGTACGATGGAAGAACAGCGCAGCAAGCTGCGAAGCAGGATCAAAGATTACGAGAAATCCGGTGCATCCGAGACGAAGAAACAGACCTCGAACCACAAAGCATCTGATTTCCATATCGGGGATACCGTGCAGGTACTCAGCATGGGAACACGCGGTACGATCACAAAACTGCCGGACAACAAAGGCATTGCATGCGTACAGATGGGTATCCTGAACTCTATGCTGCCGATTTCCGACTTGCTGATCATCCCGGAAAGCACAGTCTCTGTAAATGGTACAAAGCAAAAATACAGCGGCAAACGCGCAGGTGGAGATCATACATCTGTGAACAAATCTATGACCTTCTCTCCAGAGCTGAACGTCATGGGTAAAACAGTCGATGAAGCATGCTATGAGATTGATAAATATCTGGATGATGCTGTCTTGGCACATATTTCCCGTGTCACGATCATTCACGGAAAAGGAACCGGGGCTTTGCGTAAGGGCATCTGGCAATATTTAAAGAAACATCCACTGGTGCAGTCCTATCGTTCCGGTGAATTCGGCGAGGGCGAATATGGCGTTACCATCGTCGAATTGTAAACGACTTATAACCACACTACAGACTTTTATTGGAGGGGAACATGGAGAAACAACGAATCCTGATCGTCGATGACGACGAAAATATCGCAGAGCTTATCTCCCTGTATTTACTAAAGGAATGCTTTGCAACTGAAATCGCATACACAGGCAAAGACGCGCTTGCACTTGCAGCCACCTTCAATCCCGACTTGATCTTACTCGACATCATGCTCCCGGATATTGATGGCTATGAAGTCTGCACGGAAATCCGCAAGACACGCCAGACACCGATCATCATGCTTTCCGCAAAGGGGGAAGTGTTTGACAAGGTGCTTGGCTTAAAGCTTGGTGCCGATGATTATATGATCAAACCGTTTGATTCCAACGAACTGGTCGCAAGAGTCAAGGCGGTTTTACGCCGTACTGTTATGACTCCGGTTGCAACACCTGCAGTGCCTGCAAGTATCGCGGAAGTTACGGATCATCAGGGCGAATTCGTGGAGTACGACGGCCTGCTCATCAATATGACAAACTACACCGTAACTTTGGACGGTGAATCGGTGGAAATGCCACCGAAAGAGCTGGAGCTTTTGTATTTCCTTGCGAAACGCCCGAATCAGGTGTTTACGCGTGACCAGCTTCTCGACCGTCTGTGGGACTACGAATACGCTGGAGATTCCCGGACCGTAGATGTGCATATCAAGCGTCTGCGCGAAAAATTGAACGAGAATCACAACTGGTCGATCTCCACTGTCTGGGGCAAGGGTTATAAATTCGAGGTAAAGTAACATGACATTACGCCATTCTCTGTTTGATAAAATTTTCATAAGTTTTTTAATTATTTTCACGGTCTGTTTTGGATTTATCGTCCTCTATGCTTCCCATGTTACGCGAAGCATGCTTGTCGATGACCGAACAGAGGTACTGACAAACGAAGCATTTTTGATTGCCGATCAGACAGTCGCAGGCTATGTGCAGGGCGTTTACACCGAAGATGATTTGCAGGAAAGTCTCCGCTATTACAGCGACAAGCTGAATGCCAGTATCTGGGTTACCGACGAAAAAGGTATTATCTATGGATTTGCCAATGCAGACGGACATCCGGATAACCCTAAAAATATTTTCCTCGTTGACCCGGACTTTGATATCTATACAGCACAATCTTTTAATGGCACTTTTTATGATACATTCAAAAGCGATGTTATCTCTGTTGCCATTCCAATCCATATCAACAACCAGCCAAACGGCATGCTGTTGATTCATTCCACTGTGGAACAATTACAGAATATTCAGGAAAAAATCGTTAAACTGATCTATGCACCGTATCTGTTTATGATTATCATTTCCTTTGCCCTGCTCGGTATCATTTCCGGTAAGGTCATGCGTCCAATCCGGAAGATCAACTCTGTGGCAGAGCAATATTCCACTGGTAATTTCGACACACCGATGGATATTCACTCCAATGACGAGATTGGACAGCTTGCGTCCACGCTGGAGTATATGGCTTCGGAGCTTTCCAAGCTGGACGATTACCGAAAGGCATTTATTTCCAATATCTCGCATGATTTCCGCTCTCCGCTCACCTCGATCAAAGGCTATATTGAGGCGATTCAGGATGGAACGATCCCGCCGGAGAAGCAAAGTCATTACTTAGATATCGTCGTGCAGCAGACAAACCGGCTGACAAAACTTACTTCCAGTCTTCTGGAGTTAAATAACTACGATTCCTATGGCATCTGGCTTGTGTGCAAGGATTTCGACATTGTCGAGCTTGTCTTATCCGCGATCAACTCCTTTGAGGGACGCTGCATTGAGAAACAGATTGCAATTCGGTTAAATAACCACACGGAGCATTCCGTTGTCCATGCGGATAAAACGAAGATTGAGCAGGTCATTTACAACCTGCTTGATAATGCGATTAAATTTACGCCGAACGGCAAGTCAATTTACGTGACTTTGACAGAGAAACATGATAAAATTTTTGTATCTGTGAAGGATGAGGGCTGTGGTATTCCGAAGGATTCCCTAAACCGTGTCTGGGTGCGTTTCTACAAAGCGGACCGCTCCCGTGGCAAGGACAAGCAGGGCACCGGACTCGGACTTGCGATCACCAAAGAAATCATCAAAGCACACAACGAGAATATCAATGTCGTCAGCACCGAGGGTGTCGGAAGTGAATTTACATTTTCACTGTCGAAGGCGGCAACGGATTCTGAACAATCATAAGAATAACCGGTCTTGTGCGAACCGCAAATCTATACGACCGGTTAAGGGGAGGTATTTATGTTTAGTATTAACAATCTTTTCAACAACGCGAACATGCAGTGCATCAATCAGTTTGGACAATTCCGTGTCTTCGAGCACCAGAAGGATCTGTCAGTTTCTCCTTACAACGCGGAAACGGCATATTTTTCTGCAGAAATGAATGTCCGCCGCCGTCAGGTCTTAGTCGAGTTGAACAACACATCCTGCAAATTACAGGCAGGCGCGATGCAGTGGATGCTCGGAAATGTATCCATGCAGTCCGGTGTCAATGTCGGCAATTTCCTTGGCAAGGCAATCGGCGCAGCCGTAACCGGCGAAACGATGTCCAAGCCAGAATACACCGGTCAGGGCTATGTCATGTTAGAGCCAACCTACAAGCATATCCTGCTTGTCGACGTTGCTCAGTGGGGACAGATTGTACTGGAAGATGGCTTATTCCTTGCCTGCGACAGTTCCTTGCAGCATAAGGTTGTCAGCCGTAAGACACTTTCCTCTGCGGCTCTCGGTGGAGAAGGCTTATTCAACCTGAGCCTTTCCGGACAGGGTATCGCTGTATTAGAAAGCCCGGTTCCACAGCAGGAGCTTATCATGTTCAACCTGCAGAATGACGAAGTCAAGATTGATGGAAACATGGCAATCGCATGGTCAGGAAGTCTGGACTTCACAGTCGAGCGTTCTTCCAAGACACTGATTGGTTCTGCCGTATCCGGCGAAGGTCTGGTCAATGTATACCGCGGTACCGGTTCAATCCTGATGGCACCAACCGCATAAGGGGAGGGTACATATATGGTAAATCAAAGCTTATTAAATAACTCAAACGTACAGGTTACCTCTGCTTTAGGTGGCATGCAGGTACTGGAATATGTACAGGATATGAGTGTCAGCCCATCGACATCGAAGCTGCAGTACTACATGTCCCGCATGAATGTGAACAAGCGCCAGCTTCTGCTTAATCTGAACGGAAATGGTTACACCATTCAGGCAGGCGCCATGCAATGGATGTCCGGTCAGGTACAGATGGAAAGCGGTGTCAAAGGTGTTGGTGGTTTCTTGAGTGGTATGGCGAAAGCGACTGTCACAAAGGAGACGATTGCCAAGCCAATCTACACTGGCTATGGACAGGTTATGCTAGAGCCAACCTATCGTCACATCCTGCTCACAAATCTGCAGGAATGGGGTGGCAGTGTCGTCTTAGATGATGGATTATTCCTCGCCTGCGACAACACCGTTACACAGAAAATCGTTGCAAGAAGCAACCTCTCTTCGGCTGTATTCGGCAGAGAAGGTCTGTTCAACTTAAGCTTGAATGGTACAGGTATCTGTGCTCTGGAAAGTATCGTTCCTAGAAATGAGATCATCGAAGTCGTACTCGACAACGATACAATGAAGATTGATGGAAATATGGCAATCGCATGGTCGACTTCCCTTGAATTCACAGTTGAGAAGTCTTCCAAGTCGCTGATGGGTTCTGCCGTATCCGGCGAAGGTCTGGTGAATGTATACCGTGGTTCCGGTAAGATCTGGCTTGCTCCAGTACTGGAGACAGGTGGTTCGGCTGGTGTCAGCAGCCCACAGAATGCAAGCGAGACAGCTTCCGAAGGAAAGACTGGTTCCGCAGCTGCACGGAATGATACGATGAGTAAGATTGAGAAGTTCGGGAAGTTTATGGATAAGTTTAGTTGATGCTTCACGGATGATAATTGCGATATTATAGTTTGATAAAGAGTTGGGACTATACAATTTTCATATAGGGTATCATAGAAAAAGGTATTCATGAAGATATAATGTATTGCAGTTAAGAATTACTAAGTGCCCCTAATTTATATTTTAGTACTATACGCAACCGTTGCCAATTCGCCATCCATGGCTCAGTGGCAACTTGCTTGAACGTCCTGTTCAAGCATTGCTTATATATGAAGGGGCACTAATTAATTCTAAAACTGCAAACATATCATATCTTTCATGAGTACCTTTTTACTATCTGATACCCTATATGAAAATTATAGATCCGCAACTCTTATATTATTCCTTTTACATCGCAATTATCTGTGTAGCATCTGCCGTATGGTCTTGTTAGCTTTCGGTTGGAGTTTTTCTTCCCGTTTGGACATTTTTACCCAATCCACTTACTTCCTCTTAGCTTCCAGTTGGTGCTTTTCCTCCAATTTTGGCATTTTCACCCAACCAGCTTGCTTTTTCTTAGCTTCCAGTTGGTGCTTTTCCTCCAATTTTGGCATTTTCACCCAACCAGCTTGCTTTTTCTTAGCTTCCAGTTGGTGCTTTTCCTCCAATTTTGGCATTTTCACCCAACCAGCTTGCTTTTTCTTAGCTTCCAGTTGGTGCTTTTCCTCCAATTTTGGCATTTTCACCCAACCAGCTTGCTTTTTCTTAGCTTCCAGTTGGTGCTTTTCCTCCAATTTTGGCATTTTCACCCAACCAGCTTGCCTTATCTTAGCTTCCGGTTGGGGTATTTCTTCCATTTTTACCAATTTCCCCAAAAAACACTTACTTTCCAAAGTACAAAGACGATATCAGGAGTGTATAAAGAAATCCTGTAATAGCAATCATTCTTTTTATATGTGGATAAAAGAAAAACGCATCTGCGATATAGAAATCCTTGCGGTATATGATACGATTGCAGATTAGAAGTTGTTCGTGTTCTGCTTGCTTTCAGCAATGCTTGAACAGGACGTTCAAGCAAGCAGCTACTGAGCCACGGATGGCGAATTAGCTGCGGTTGCGTCCATTAAAACAATCTAAATCAGAACACATACAACTTCTTATCTGCAAATCGTTATATACTGCAAGGATTCTCTATCTCCGATGCGTTTTTGTTTTTCTATATCCTCCATGAATGATTGCTATCCAAGGATTTTATAAATTACACTTTCTTCGTCATCTCCAAACGAAGCATCGCACGTTTCAACGCGAGTTCCGCCCGGTCGATATCCTGTGAGTTGTCATGGATGCGGCGCTCCGCACGAATCTTTGCTTCCTCGGCACGATGAATGTCAATTTCATCCGGCCATTCGACCGACTCTGCCAGAATCGTGACAGAATCGCCAAGGATCTCCGCGAAACCGGAATGCAATGCCGCTTCCTTGTCACCACCATCTTCCCGAATCTTCAGGACACCCGGTGCAACAACCACAGTCATAGGTATATGTTTTGGGTACAGTCCGATGATGCCCTCAATCGTATTAAACTCAAGGAAAGATGCTTCCCCCTCATAGAATACCCGTTCCGGCGCGATCACACGAACCATCATTTTATTTTCTGCCATGTATACCACCTAATTATTGATTCCTTACTTCTTGCACTTTGCAAGTACGTCGTCGATACTTCCGGCATTTAAGAAATAGCTCTCTGGAATATCGTCATGCTTACCTTCCAGAATCTCCTTAAAGCTCTGAATCGTATCTGACAGTGGAACGTATTTACCAGGAAGTCCTGTAAACTGCTCTGCTACATGGAATGGCTGTGACAGGAACTTCTGTACCTTTCTTGCTCTGGCAACGACGATCTTATCCTCCTCGGAAAGCTCATCCATACCAAGGATTGCGATAATATCCTGCAATTCCTTATACTTCTGCAGGATCTCCTGTACACCACGTGCCACCTTGTAATGCTCCTCACCAACCACTCTTGGATCGAGGATTCTGGATGTAGACTCCAGAGGATCTACCGCTGGGTAGATACCAAGCTCTACGATGGAACGAGAAAGTACCGTTGTCGCATCCAAATGCGCGAATGTAGTTGCAGGTGCAGGGTCTGTCAGGTCATCGGCTGGCACATAGACTGCCTGTACCGATGTGATAGAACCATTCTTTGTCGAAGTGATACGCTCCTGCAATGCGCCCATCTCTGTCTGCAGGGTTGGCTGATAACCAACGGCAGAAGGCACACGTCCAAGCAGCGCGGATACCTCCGAACCAGCCTGTGTAAAACGGAAGATATTGTCGATGAACAACAATACATCCTTTCCAACCTGATCACGGAAATACTCTGCCATCGTCAGTCCGGTCAGACCAACACGCATTCTTGCTCCTGGCGGTTCATTCATCTGACCAAATACCATTGTTGTCTTCTCGATAACGCCGGATTCGATCATCTCGTAATACAGGTCATTTCCTTCTCTTGTTCGCTCTCCAACACCGGTAAATACAGAATATCCACCGTGTTCTGTCGCGATATTTGTGATAAGCTCCTGAATCAATACTGTCTTACCAACACCGGCACCACCGAACAGACCGATCTTACCACCCTTCTGATAAGGGCAAAGCAAGTCAACGACCTTGATACCGGTTTCCAGAATCTCTGTCTCCGTTGACTGCTCTGAAAACTCTGGTGCTTTTCTATGGATTGGAAGGTAAGTATCTACCTTTGGAGCCGGTTTATTGTCAATCGGCTGTCCCAACACGTTGAACATACGTCCCAGTGTTGCTTCACCGACAGGTACAGTAATCGGCGCGCCGGTACCAACCGCTTCCATACCACGTACAAGACCATCTGTCGGTCCCATCGCGATACAACGAACGGTGTCATCCCCTAAGTGCTGGGATACTTCGGCGTACAGTGTGTCACCACTCTTTGTGGCAATCGTTATCGCATCGTGAATCTCAGGCAGTTTACCTTCGGTAAACTTCGCATCGATAACGGCACCGACAATCTGGGTAACCTTACCTACATTTGTATCTGCCATTTCCTTAATCTCCTTTAACTTATTGCATCGGCTCCGGCAATAATCTCCGTAAGCTCCTGCGTGATTGCACTCTGTCTTGCTCTATTGTACTTGAGTGACAGGCTTCCGATCATATCCTCCGCATTGCTTGTCGCGGAATCCATCGCCTGCATTCTCGCACCATTCTCACTGGCTACCGCCTCTAACAGCGCACCGTAAATAATGTTGGACATGTATTTCGGCACGATCTGGTCTAAGACTTCTTCCTCCGACGGCTCGAAGTTCATCAGCAGCTTATCGTCACTGATTGGCTTCGCCTGTTGGATGAAATCTTCCTCCCGGATTGGAAGCAGCTTCATCAGCTTTGCTTCCTGTGTCACGGTATTCTTGAAATTCGTATATGCGATGTACACCTCACCGATCTCGCCCTTGGAATACTGCGTCAAAAGCTGCTTCGTAAGCTCGGTCGCATCGTCAAACAATGGTGCATTGATGATTTCTGATTCATCCTGATATATGCTGTAACCTTTTCTGGTCAAGCCCTCAATACCTTTTTTTCCGATACCATAGATATAGGTATCCTCCTTCGAAAATCCGGCTGCAACAATCTCCTTTACAACATTGTTGTTGTAACCGCCGGCAAGTCCACGGTTCGATGTGATCGCGATGACCGCCTTCTTGTCACTGCCGTTTTCCTTCAGGAATTTATGGTTTGGTTCTTTCGTCATTGCAAGGATGGAACATATCGTATCATAGAGCATATTAAAATATGGTTTGTTGCTCTCAGCTCTCCCGCGGGCTTTCTGAAGCTTAACTGTAGAGACAAGCTTCATCGCCTTGGTGATCTGCTGCGTGCTCTGGACGCTTTCTTTGCGTCGCTTAATGTCTCTCATGGATGCCAAGAAAGATCAACCTCCTCGCTCTATTTATTAGAATGTTTCCTTGAATTCCGTAATTGCCTTCTTCAAAGCGTCCTCTAATTCGTCGGACAGCTTCTTCTCCTCGCGAATCTTGTCGAAGATCTCTGGATATTTCGTAGAAATGTATTCGAACAATCCACTCTCAAATTCCAGAATCCGGTCTACTTCGATATCAAGCAGATACTTTCTTGTCGCAGCGTAGATGATAACAACCTGTTTTTCAACCGGCATTGGCTTATACTGTGGCTGCTTTAAGATCTCCTTGATTCTTTCACCCTGTGCAAGCTGGTTTCTCGTATCCTCATCAAGCTCGGAACCGAACTGGGAGAATGCGGCAAGCTCACGGTACTGTGCTAACTCCACACGAATTGGGGAAGCAAGCTTCTTCATGGCACCGATCTGTGCGGCACCACCAACACGTGATACAGAAAGACCTGCATTTACGGCTGGACGGAAACCGGAGTTGAACATCTCTGTCTCCAGATAGATCTGTCCGTCTGTGATGGAAATAACATTTGTCGGGATATACGCAGATACATCACCTGCCTGTGTCTCGATGATTGGAAGGGCTGTAAGCGATCCCCCACCGAGTTCATCCGACAACTTCGCTGCACGCTCCAGAAGTCTGGAATGCAGATAGAATACATCACCCGGATAAGCCTCACGACCTGGTGGTCTACGGAGAAGCAAAGAGAGTGTACGGTAAGCAGTTGCATGCTTCGACAGATCGTCGTATACAACCAATACATCCTTTCCTTCTTCCATCCATTCCTCACCGATCGCACATCCGGCGTATGGTGCAATGTACTGTAATGGAGCCAGATCGCTGGCGGTACTTGCAACGACCGTTGTATATGCCATTGCGCCGTACTCTGTCAACGTCTTTACGATATTTGCTACGGTCGATGCCTTCTGACCGATTGCAACGTAGACACAGTTTACGCCCTGCCCCTTCTGATTGATGATCGTATCGATCGCGATCGCTGTCTTACCGGTCTGTCTGTCGCCGATGATCAGCTCACGCTGTCCTCTTCCGATTGGAACCATGGCGTCAATCGCCTTGATACCTGTCTGAAGCGGTGTGTCAACCGACTTACGGGAGATAACACCCGATGCTACTCTCTCGATCTGTCTTGACTTCGTGGTTGCGATTGGTCCTTTGCCATCGATTGGCTGACCGAGCGCATTTACGACACGACCAAGCATCGCATCGCCAACAGGCACTTCCACCACGCGTCCTGTTGTCTTTACTATATCTCCCTCGTTGATATTTTTATGATCACCGAGAAGAACCGAACCTACATTGTCTTCTTCCAGGTTCATAACCATGCCGTATACTTCACCTGGGAATTCCAGAAGTTCGCCCTGCATCGCATTCTCAAGACCGTGAATACGTGCAATTCCGTCCGCTACCTGGATAACCGTTCCAACGTCGGATGTTTCCAGTTTTGTCTCATAGTTCTTAATCTGTTCTTTGATTACGGAACTAATCTCTTCCGGTTTTAAATTCATGGAACACGAACACCTCCTTCTTATGATTGTGCGAGTGCCTTTGACATCGTCTCAATCTTGGTTTTGATACTGCTGTCAACCACTCTGTCATCAATTCGGATCACAAGTCCGCCGATGATGGATGCATCTACCGTATAGGTTACTTCCATCGAAGCGAAATCTGTCGTCTCAAGCAGACGCTTCTCGACCGATGCCTTCTGTGCATCGGTAAGTGCAACCGCACTTGTCACACTTGCAACTCCTATATTTTTTACTCGTTTTACCTGTCTGATAAAATAGCGAAGCACATCTACAATCTTGCTGCCATGATCTTTCTCAACCATGATGCCGAACAATCCGACCATATCCTTCGATACGCGTCCTTTGAAAATGTTATCCACTATCTTCCGCTTCTCGTCCTTGTCAATCTGTGGATGCTTGAGAATGCGGAGCAATTCTTCGTTTTCCTGTAACACTGTCACAAGAGCCTGCGCTTCTTCGTAGAGCATATTCAGACTGCCTTCTTCCAAGGCAAGTTCCAAAAGTGCATCTCCATAGGTTGTTTCTACTTGTTTCGCCATGTATCATCACCCATCTCTTTCAGCGTCTCATCAATCAGAGAAGCCTGTGTGCTCTCATCGAGAGAGGATGCAACGAACTTTCCTGCCATCGCGGTTGCCACGCCGATGATCTCCTGTTTCACCTCATCCTTCACACGTTCTTTTTCAAGCTGAGCTTCACTGTTTGCTCTGTCGATAATGCGTCCTGCCTCTTCCTTTGCCTCGGCAATGATGTTCTCCTCGTTCTTTACCGCACGTTTTCTTGCGGAAGAAAGAATCTCACCCGCTTCACTGTTCGCATTTTTGATCTTCTCATCATACTCTGCACGAAGCTTCTCTGCCTCCTCGCGGTCTGTCGCCGCATGGGAAAGATCATCCTTGATCTTGTTCTGTCTGTCCTCGAGCACCTTGCGCACCGGATTGATCAGCACATAAGTCAGAAAGATGAAGAGCAGAAATACCGCAAGTCCCTGTACCAGTATATCGAACAGAAGCTGCGCATCCAGACCGAAGATACGGCCTGTCTCCTCTGACAGAAGCGCGATATTTGCAATTCCTGCCATATTTTACTCCTCCTAATTTTGTTCTTACTTGAAAGGCTTAACGAACATCAGAAGAAGTGATACAACCAGACCATACAGACCAGTTGTCTCGGCTACCGCCTGTCCAAGAAGCATCGTTGACATGATGTCACCCTTTGCGCCTGGGTTACGTCCAACTGCGGAAGCACCATAACCAGCAGCGATACCCTGACCAATACCAGGACCGATACCGGAACAAACTGCAATACCTGCACCGATTGCGGATGCAGCGTTGATTATTGTTTCACCTGTAATACCATTCATGAAATAATTCCTCCATTTTTCTAAATATTAAATCTTATTACCCTTCTACATTTCGCTTATTTGCTACAAATGTCATCGTCAGCATACAGAATACATATGCCTGGATCACACCTGAGAACAAATCGAAGTACACATGCAGTGCCGATGGAATACCAATCTTTACAAATATCGGCAGCATGCCGTAGTAAAGTGCCATCATAACGGTTCCTGCCAGAATATTACCGAACAGACGCAACGACAGTGATACCGGTGTAGCAAACTCACTGATCACGTTGATCGGGAAGAACAGGAATATCGGATCGAACAGTCCCTTAAACGCATCCCATTTCTGGTAACGAATGGATGCATACTGTATCATGACAAATGATACAAGAGCGATACATAGCGTCGTTCCGTAGTCAGCAGTTGGCGGCCGAAGCATAAATAAACCGGATATGTTCGAAAAAAGCACAAATATAAACAAGGTTCCGATGTAATTGATATAATGCTTACCGACTTCCGTACCCATCGTGCCATTCACAAACTTGAGCAGAGACTCGATTGCAAGCTCCGTTGCCGTAGCTAACTTGCTCGGGTTATCCCGCGTCTTCAGTACACTTCGTCTGGCACAGATTGCCAAAATCGCAATCACCAGCAATACAATGAAAGTGCAGACATGGGTGGTGGTAATATATACCGTCGTGCCAAAGAAATGAACCGGGTACAGTTCATGGATATAGAAATCTACATCCTCAGAACTGTTACTGATCAGCTGTATTCCTGTGGCAAACCCACTCCTCATACGCTTTTCCTCCTTTTTTAATTTTTTTCTTTATGTTCTTCCTCAGGTTCTTCAAGCCCAAGGCGAATCAACCATTTCCGCATCTGTGGCTGCAGATAGGCACAGATCTTCGGTTCGACCATGCCAAGTGCCACGCCGGTAAACGCCTGGATTCCAAGGAAAATGGAACCTACCAATAAAGCAAGCGTCACGATCATCCGCAGCAGACTGTTCACGATCACCTTTTTCTTCGCGCCTGCCTCGCCCATATCCAGTGCCTGATCGAGCACATCGTAGATATGGTAAATGCACAGTGCCCCGCCGAGATTGCCAACGAGCAGTGCAAGTGCAAAGATATAATATGGACGCATAAAAAATGCACCGATCGCCAGAAAGACGATCATACAGACAGCCATGCTGATATACATTTCCTTCAATATTCTGTGAACCTCTGCCATGCTATGCCTGTCTTTTTGCCTCCATTTACTTATGTTTTTTATCCGAATCATTCAGGAATTTCCGTATAAGAATATACACGGAGCGAAAACCCGCCAGCACACCGATCACGATAAACCATACCATTAAATCTTTCCCAAATATACGCTTTATCAGATATGCGATGCCCATACTTATGAAGATCGTAACCACCATCGTAAACCCAATCTGCGTGATGAGATACAGCATCTTCAAGACCTGGCTTCTTTCTTTGTTGTTCATTAAAACCCTTCCAATACAATCAGATATACACAAAGCTTATTATATAAGATTTTTCCTTATTTTTCAATCATTTATACACCGAATTAAACAGTATTTTAGAATTGTATTTTTCGCGAAAAGGTTGTCATTCCCTAACGATTGATGTAAAATAGCGGCATGGAAACGAAACTATTAAATGGAAATAACAAAGAAGCAATTGCAGAGGCATCGAAAATCCTGCAGGACGGCGGCTTGGTCGCATTTCCGACCGAGACAGTCTACGGATTAGGTGCTGATGCATTAAACGCAGATGCAGCCGCAAAGATCTATGCTGCCAAAGGACGTCCAAGCGACAATCCGCTGATCGTCCACATCGCAGATACCGATGCGGTAGAGAAGCTGGCAGACCTGGAAACGATGAACCGGACGCACCCGGACATGGTGGAAAAAGCGCACATGCTGATGGAAGCTTTCTGGCCGGGACCACTGACGATCATCTTTCCGAAGCTCGCCATCGTCCCAGACGGAACGACCGGGGGACTGCCAACCGTTGCGATCCGAATGCCATCCCACCCGATCGCACAGGAGCTGATCCGCACAAGCGGTGTCTCCATCGCAGCCCCATCTGCAAACACTTCCGGCAGACCATCACCGACGACCGCACAGCATGTATGGGAGGACATGGACGGCCGCATCGAGATGATATTAGATGGTGGTGCCGTCGGAATCGGAATTGAATCGACGATCGTCGATATGACAGGCACGATCCCAACGATTCTTCGACCGGGCTTTATCACGAAGGCGATGCTCTCTGAGATCATCGGCGACGTGACGATCGATCCAGCTATTATCGAGCCGGACCCGAATCTTCGTCCGAAAGCACCCGGCATGAAATATACGCACTACGCGCCACACGGAACACTCAGTATCGTGGAGGCTGCCGCAGACGAATCGGCAAACCGGGCAAGTCTGCATTCCGGTGTCAAGGTCTCCTACAACGCGACCGAAGCGGAAACATTGCGCGTAGCGGAGAAGATCAAGGCACTTGTAAACGAAAAGGAAGCACAGGGCTACAAGGTTGCGATTCTCACAACCAAGGAGCATGCATCCTTATATAAGAACTATTCACATGTACTGATCGTCGGCGAAGGAAACAAGGGACAGACGATTTCCGCACGGCTTTATGCCGCCCTGCGTGAATGTGACAGTGAGCAGATGGAATATATGTACAGCGAAGCATTTGACCAGAACGAACTCGGTGGTGCCATTATGAACCGGCTGCTGAAGGCGGCGGGACACAGAGTTATCACCGTGTAGATATTTGATATTTAGGAGGATTTAAGATATGACAATCGCAATTGGAAGTGACCACGGCGGATATGAACTCAAGCTGGAGGTTATCAAGCATTTGAAGGATCGCGGATTTGAAGTGACAGATTACGGCTGTGACAGCACAGCATCCTGTGACTATCCAATCTATGGAAAGGCTGTTGCAGAGGCGATCGCCGCTGGCAAGCAGGATCTGGGTATTCTCATCTGCGGTACCGGTATCGGTATGAGCATGGTTGCAAATAAGGTCGAAGGTGTCCGCGCCGCCCTCTGCAGTGACTGTTTCTCTGCACAGGCAACCCGCGAGCACAACAACGCCAACGTACTCTGCATGGGCGCACGTACGATCGGACCTGGTCTTGCACTTATGATCGTGGACAAATTCGTGGATACACCATTCTCAAATGATGAGAGACATGTGCGTAGAATCAAGATGTTCTCATAATCAATAATTATAAAACGAGCATGTACATGGAGATTTGTTATCTCGCATCACATGCTCGTTTTGTTTATTATGCTGTTTTCTGATTTGCTAAACAACGTATTATGTCTTTACCTAGTAATCTTCAGACGCTGTTTTTGATTTATTCATCATTTCATTCTCTGACTTTTTCATTCCACAATTACATATAAATATATGATCTGAGTTTTTCATTCCGCAATTATTACATGTCCATGTTCCAACAGAAAGATTTGCTGTTGCTGTTTGAGCACTTGCCCGCAAAGGTTTTGGCATTCCACAGGAACAGGTTGTCATATATCTGTCGTTCATCTTATTACACTGTGGACACACCCACACCCTTCCTGTAGAGATATCACTCTTCAACGCACGCACCTTATCCGCCGCTACCATACGTTGTATCTCAATTTCATCAAACTCAGGCTCTCTGGGTTTTATAAACAATGTAATAATATATGCAAATAAGCCAAACAAAAATCCGAGTACATACCAAGCGGATGATTCCCTCCGCTTCTTTTCCATCGCAGCTCCACATATATAAGCCCACACAAAAGCCCATATCAATACAAAAACAATCCTCATTTTTTATTTCCTTCCCCTTCTTCTAAAGTTTTTTATTGTGTCGAGCATTCATCATTTTGCGACTTTTTCATACCGCACTTGCATATATATACATGTCCGGAGTTTTCCGCTCCGCAATTTTTACATATCCACGTCTCAACAATAGGTTTTGTAACTTTTTGAGATACTACCTTATGGGGTTTTCTCGTTCCACACGAACAAGTGTATATTTTGGCATCATTAACTTTCTTACATAAAGGG
>CAVGQQ010000056.1:0-20721 GCA_963631525.1 bacterium | reverse complement strand
ACTTTATCCAGTATTCACACTTATTCTTTCTCAGGTGATTCAGCTTTCTTGCAAGTGTAATTAACGCAGGCATCATAGTTGCGCTTCGTATCGCTTCAAGCTGTAAATCTTCTCTTTCTTCCCATGTTTCTTTATCCGTCACTCTGATTTTATTAGCAGTGTAAGATTTTACAAATGTATTTCTTGCCGCTGTTACTAAAGGTCGAGTGATAAAATCTTTATATTCTGGACTGAAATGTTTTTCATTTTTACAGTTCTTAAGCGTATGCTCTGCAAGCTCCATGGCTGCGTCTACTGCATAGCACCTTGCTGTTGACGGTGTGTCTGGTACGTGTCTCTGCCCGACATTTACTGCCATATGCACATCTCCTTTTTAGCAGGCACTTTCGTGCCTGCGATTATTTAGATTGATTAGATTACCACAATCGGGGCAGGACGATAGTATGAGTAACGCGCGTAGGCGTAGTTGACAAAACCTGACGAATACGCTACCCACGTATAATACGCACCGCCGCGACCAGCCGACCGCAAACGAACGTACTGCGCTGATGTGTGGTTCGAGATGGAATACTGAATACGCTTAGTAGTTGCGTAGTCTGTGTACCACTTTTGTGGACTATCAGTTCCTATTCTGCGTTTCCAGTATTCAAAAGCACTGCCTTCGCCATCTACCTGTTTTACAGCGTATATCTGTTCAAGTGATGGCAAGAATACTCTGTCATACGTGATATCTGCACTACCGTCATATGTAACAGTATTCTTGTATGTAACAACCTTGACTGTCTTAATTGAATTTAAGAAGTCCTCTGATACACCTGAGAGCCATCCCGGAACTGTATCAGCATTATCAGGCGCAATATCCCATTCGTCCTGCGGAGTCCACCATTTACCTTTACCTGCTGTTGAATTAAGATATTGGCGCATAGCAGATGTTGCCCATCTATTTTCTCCGTAGAAGGTTTCATTCATACTGTTCAAATTACCGTTACGAGACGAGTAGTTCAGCGTGCCGAGAACTGTTCCAGTCTCTGCACTTGCTACAGCAGCGGTTACTGTTTCCAGTATAGTCTTGCCGTCTTTATCGTATACATATACTGTAGCTGTCTCAGCTGAACTATCTGCCTGACTAAAGAATCCTGCCAACCTTCCACCAGCTGGCACATCATTTGATATTGCAAACGACCATATTAATTTAGTTAGCTTACTCCATGCCTGTGCAAATTTTATGGTATATGTTCCTGCGGCTAACCCGTCTGGACACGCATAAAATGCTCTGTTAGAAAACATCATAGCCTCTAACTGTACATAGTGCGTCTGAAAGAACGGTCTGTTGGTAAGAACCTCACCATCAGACAATGTAACATCTTCGCTATGCACATAATCCCATGGATTGGCATACTCCACTGCTTCACTGCCTTTTGTGTCATTCCACACATCATTTATCTGGTCGCCATAATCTAACGCACCACTGATTAAACCTTTGTTTGCATAGTGGTCTAACTCACTCCATGAGATGGTTTTTAAATTTTCCTTTGCCATGGCTTCTTGTGCCACCGCTATAACATCCAAAGAGTCGGCTATTCTTTTTCCGACTGTGTTCGATATTATATCTACACCTGCATCAGTTAAAACCGTTGTATCTGCCATACCTTGTTATACCCCCTGTTCTGTTGTTTCTACTTTTTCTATGTGTAAAAGCCCCTCATCTGTAATTGAGAACTTTAAGCCACCCATATTAGTTTTAAGTGTTGCAACATCTTCTACTGTGCCTTTAACCTCTTCAGCTTTCTCTGTTGCTATCGTTGCCTGTTCACCTGCCGTTACTGAGTACTGCTGTGATAGTGTAGCCTGTTCCTCAGCTGTGACCGCTGATGCAGCTGATTCACCTGCTTTAGTTGTAGCTGTACTTGCACTCGTAACCGCATTTGTTTCACTTGTCTTAGCATTTGTTTCACTTGTTTTGGCATTTGTTTCGCTTGTCTTAGCATTTGTTTCGCTTGTCTTAGCATTTGTCGCTGAATTAGCCGCCGCAAGCTCAGATGCCGCTGCCATCTCTGCCGATGCTGTACTGCTTACTATCAGAGATATAAATTCCTCTTCTGTACCCGTATAACCGTATTTCTCAACTGCTATAGCATAGGCACTGACAGCACCTAAATCTTTTGTGATTACTGCCATATCTGTATCAACCTCCCATTCTTAAGTTCTAAATCCAAGTCAACATTATCTGTTCTTTCAAGAATAATATGCCCACTCTCGTTGATGGAACACTGCACATATCCTAATGTAGCAGCCATTTGCTCTGCACGGGATTCAGCAGCTTCAGCTCTGGTTGATGCTGTCTCAGCTCGTGTAGCATTGGTTTCTGACTTAGTGTAGTAATCATATGCCTTACTTTCTGATTCTGCTGCGTTTTGTTCTGATTTTAGTGCATTGCTTGCACTTGTTGCAGCGTTTGCAGCCTGTGTCTTTGCTGACGATTCTGCTTCCTTTGCTTCGCTTGCTGATATTTCAGCAGCAGCTGCCTTTGTTGTTGCTGTGGTAGCTGAAGTGTCTGCTACAGCTTTATCCTTTGCCACCGCTTCCGCATTGGTCTTTGCGCTCTCAGCTGACTGTATAGCATTCTGTGATGCCGACACAGCCTGCTCTGACGCACTGACCGCTGTATCTTTGGCATTCACTACTGTTGTTTCCGATGCCTTAGCATTCTTCTCCGATGCTAAAGCGTTTGCTTCAGATGCAGCCGCATTGCTTGCACTTGTTGCCGCTGACGTTGCACTGATAGCAGATGATTCTTTTGCATCCGTTATTTCAGTCATAACCTCACTGTCAAGGTGTATAAGCTTTACTGCATTGTTCCGAAGCTCGAACGAAATGTTCTTATTTACAGGGTCGTTTTCATATTTAGATATCGTGCATTTGATTGTGCTTGTTGTCGCAAATGTGTACTGTGTGAGTAGGTCTGATACATCTGACTGCGTATATGTTCCATCTGCATTTGTGATACGGATATACACCTTGTGCTCTGTTGTATCTTCCACTATCTCTATCGATGCAGGTATTTTTTCAACGTTAAGGTCACACACCTGCACCGTTTCACCGCCCTGTGTAGTGGCTGTGAGTATCCCTGTTGCTGAATCATAATTTAACGTCTTTATAAGCGGATTAGTTGTGCTTTCCAGTGCCGTGTCTGATTCAGCTTTTGTATATCTGTCTTTTGACATCTGATACAGCGTATTGATTATCTGCTGTACCGTCAGAACTGAACCGTCAAGCTCTCCGCCTATCTTTTGCGACATCTCAGAATCAGAGAAGCTGAACGTCAGGTTCTCATAGTCTATGCCGCCTTGTGTGCCGTCAGTGTGTGTTGCTGTCGGGTCAAACATAGCCGTGATTTCATCAAGGTCATTCTTGATTGCATCGGGTCCTCTCTGTTCAATCGAGTAGTCACCTTCTGAACCCATGAAGGTTCGCTGTGGTTTGTATCCCATTTTTTACTTTAACAACTCCTCGTCTTTCAAAATAGTTGGTATGGTTAAATCTGTCGTGGCGTACACAAATCCAATGCCTATAAGCGTAATCGGATTTTCTATCCCTGTGCTTATAATTTCTATCTGGAATGTATTCGCAACCATTACCATCTCTATCATCTTAACAATAGCTTCACGGTATCCCCATACCTTGCCCCACTCTCGCCCGTAGTACAGCGATTCAGCCAAATCAACAGCTTTTATTGTGTAGGTCTGATATCCCGCTTTAATTTTTATCTCAATGTCCGAATTTATTTGGTCGTGCTGTTGGAATATAAAACCTATCATCTGCACAACCTTGTTTGTTATCGGTGAGGTGAAATAGAACTCCTTCGTTTTCACATGTAATTCTATAGCTTTGTCACTGCCAATTTCGTGTATTACAGTTCCATTTTCGTCTGTAACCTCTTCGGTGTATACGTCAGTATATCTGTCAAACGCTTTAAGCAGGAAATTGTTTGATGCAAAGTATAGATTTTCAGGGTCGCTCAACCATCTGTTGACTCTCCAGCCTGTAACCAATGTAAATGACGATGTATCCCATTCGTACTTCAGCACCTTGTCGCAGTACTCGCCATTAGTCGAATACGTCAGCAGATATACATTGTCGTAGAATATTGCTTCACACAGCCGCTTATTGTCAAATTCCTTAATGGTATTTTCAACCACATTTTCAGATAACTTCTTGATTACCGTACTGCTTTCAAGTAGTACATAATCATCCGATAGTATTGCGGCTGACACACAATAAATTCCATCCTTTGCAAGGTATGTAAAGCTATTTGGTGTCAAGCATAACGTCCTTGGTGATACACAACCATACGGTATATTTAGTACCTTCCATGTTGCGTCACTTAAAACTGTTGCCCCTGTCCATGCACACCATCCTGATTCGTATGATACAAGCAGAGAAGTAGACAGGTTTATTATGCCCGTTACAGCTCCGTACCCATTTACTGATGGATATACTTTGTTGATTTCTGATTTAAAGTAGTTTCCGTACCCTATTTCAGAATAATAAAGACCATTATCTGTGGGATTTCCTGCCGCAAATACTCGCTGTGAGCCTTGATGCACGCAGAACACTGTACATTTTTTTATGGCTGACAAGTCACAATCATTGTCTTTACCTTCGGTCTTTGTCTCGTATGTGAATTCTATCCCTGACGAACCAGGGTCCACATAGCCGTTTACCTTTGAGCCTTTTTCAAGAGCTGTGAATATAACCGAGTTTCCCGCTACCGATGCATCCCAATCATCAAAATCGATTGTGTATAAATCATCTACGGTATTCTGTACTGTCTGACCACTTTTGACTGAGATTGTCTTTGAAACATTGTCGAGGTTTACCGTAATTGTTCCATCTGCTGTCGCACTGGATAGCACAGTGATAACAACCTCTTCAGCCTGCGACGGGTCATACGGCGTAACCTTTCTTACAACAGAACTTGTAAACCCGACAATATCGGTAACATCGGTCCAGTTCTCTGATTTTTTGAATTTTTCATGCTTTAAATTCACAGCTCCGAGATTCTGTTTGGCTTGGTAAAAGTGTCCTTTTTCACCGTATGCTCCTTCGGTTATTGCGATCCATTTGGTTGTATCGGTATAAGTTTCTGTTTCAAGGTTGACGGCAGTACGCTTTTGCAGCGACCGATACACCTTCCCTGTGTCTGTAACCTTAACCAGTGTGCCTATCTCAATATCCTGCGTTCTATCTGTTGTGGTATAATCAGCAGTTGGCAAATCATTAACATAATTACATTTAACAATTTTGCCTGTCGTTATAGATCTTGTGCCGCTCTCTGTGGAGTAGTCTGTAGCTCCCCATTGCCACAGTTCCTGACCGTCTCCAAAAAACAACACGTTACCGACAATGTACGGATATATATGCTCTGCTCCGGCTGACAGCTCACATTTATATGTGCTGTCGGTTTCTACCGACAGCACATATGCTGTGTAGTAGTGAAACTCACGTCCAAACACATCTGTTTTAACTGTTATATCTGTGATGCGATACCAGCCTTTAGTGACGTATTTTGGTGACGTGTTTATAGTCTCGCTGAAGTAGAAGTAGTACCCTTGTGTTGCCAGCGTGCTGAGCTTCTTTGTTGTGGCGTGTTTGTTTACACCGACAATTTCTCCAGATTCAATCTTGACAGATTCGTAGTAGTTCTCTGGATAAAAAGTGCTTGTGTCCGAATCAAACACAGTACTTAGACTCTGTACTATTTTCTCACCCGAAATATTACCTGTCTGTATGTCAACGTCATAAAGCTTTCCGTCTGCTACTATGCACTTCTTGTATGTTGAGCCTATCAGCCATGCATAGCCATCTGTGACATTTGCTCCGTATGCCGTTGAGTTGACTTTTGAACAACCTTTTCTTGTCTGTAAGGCTTTTACCTCAGCTGCATAATCAGCATTCTCAGACAGCTTCATTTCCTTGTCCTGAATGTCTATACTTGGTGATATATCGTTGTACCCGCCTGAGAAGTCAGAGTATATCTGCTGTTTCCAGTTTTCTCCCATATTTGATTACAACCCCCTGTATGACGGCGGCATGCGTCTGTGTCTCCTGTTGAGCTGTGACATCGATTTGTCAGCGTTGTCTAATGCTGTGTTGTATTCCTGAAAAAAGGATACAGCATTATTGTCAGCCTGCCCGAACAGTCTCGCTCTGATTCGAGCGGCTACATAGTATTTCATGGCATTGATGTACTGCTCCGGCATATCTATTTCTGTAGTCTTTGTCTTGGGTTCATCGGGCTTCACATAATAGCGTACCTCGTATGTATCCGGCAAGGATATCGTAAGCTCATTGCCGTTGTGCAGTTCAAAATCCGTTGTTCCGACACCGCTCCTATCAAATATGAGCTTATCTACCATCAACAAATTATCCGGCAGTATCACTGTCTCAAATTTTTTCGTTGTAACGATTTTTTCCTTAACATACTTGGCTGCCTTGTAATGGTCGTATGCTATGTTTTGTATCTCTTCTTTTACCCAGTTAAAACAGGTTGTAGGGTCTATTTGTATAGATGATATGAGCTGTGCACCGATTCTTACATCTTCCGATGTTTTCAAAATTAATCACCTACTTTATTGTTTATTTCATTGAATATACACGCTTGTAGCCGTCATGCAGCTCATCGTTTTGTAGAGCAAAACTCACTCTGTCCGCAAGCTCAAGCGAACGGTCTTTTAAATCACCCTTATTTGCTCTTTTGAGCGATTGTTCTATCTTTTCGTTGTTCTGCTTGATTCTTAATAAAACGTTGCTCTCTGCACGAGTTTCACGGCAATAATCAAGCGTCCGTGCATCGAGTACACTGTACGGCACAGCAAAACAGTAAGTATTGCCGATGTTGTATGTGCTATGCACTTCATACTTGCCGTTTACGCAGTCTTGCAGGATGAAATATCCGTCCTCTATCTGTTTGATACGGTTGCTTATATCACATGTATCATGCTCAACAAGCCTCATTCTTTTGCGTCTTGACAGTGTGTCGTGTATTTTCCGTTTTCTTTCTCGCTCTTTTGCTCTTTTCCTTTTTGATGATTGCATGTCCTATATATTTCCCTTTATAAAAATTATGGGGTAACGTTTGTTACCCCATGTGATTCAATTTTTAGTTGTATAAAAATTGTTGCTTATGCTTGCTTATGCTCCCTGTACACCAGTGATTATTGCCTGAGCAGACGGCTTTCTGCAAATAAGCTCACAATACTTTGTGAGTGTTGCCTCATATGCAGCCTTCTCAGCTACTCTTGAAAGTATAGCTCCGTCAGCATCCATCCAGCTCCAGTCAGATACCTGAGCAAGTGTAAGGTCATCAGTGTTGATAAGGTAGATAGTATTGTCATCCATATACTTCTCCTTTGAAATAGGTATCCTGTTGTAGGATACAAGCTCAAATCCGCCATCAACCTTAGTGTGCTCTATGTTTCTCTTGTATGTGTTCTGCTCCGCTATGTAAGCTCTGAGCATTGCAGCATTACAAGTGATAAAGTCCGGTGGTGCTCCTGTTGAATCTTCGATTTCATCTATTGCTTCCTGAAGGTACATAGAATCAAACGCTACAGCTGAGCCAGAGCTTGTCTTATCAAATGTGAACGGGTTATACCACTTATTCACACTTCTGTCGATTCCGTAGATTGTAGAATCCTTTGTGAGGATCTCCTTAAGACCTATAAGCTCCTTGCCGTAATTTCCTGCAAGTGAAATGTAAGCGTTCGCAGCTACTGTAACATTATCCTCAAATGAGATAGTGTTGCTTGCGTAGTCAACATCAACTATCATCTTTGCATCAACCGCTTTGTTTACGGTGGTACCAGACACAGTGAAAATGTCCACAATCTGACCTGCGTAAAAAGGCTTTATTTTGCCACTGACGATAACACTCTTGCCTGCTGTTACGGCAGTCTTTACTGTACCCATGATACCATCAGACTTACCCATGAAGTTTCTACGCATCATATCTCTGATATCTACTGTGATATCTTCCATCTGAGTTGCAACCTGATCTGCAAAGGATGCAGCGTTGTTCTTTGATATCTTCATAAGCTTTTCAGAAAAGCTGATTCTACCAAAAAGATTCTTGGTAGCAGCTGTGCCCTGCTTGTACTTACGTGGTGATGCAATCGGAAGGTCATCAGATTCTCCTCTTGCGCCGATGCCGCCGTGTCTGCCGTACTGAAGAGCAAACTTAATATCCTCTCCTACTACATTCTTTGAATTCTTGTCTATCTTCGCAAAGACTGGACCTGAACCCTGATCGATAACCTTGATAAGTGGTTCAAGATAAAGATTTTTCAACGCATCTTCAAGCGTTCTTACTGTTGAAAGTGCCATATTTAATTACCCCTTTTAAAATTTAAAATATTACCCCTGAAGCATCGATTTGAATTTATTCGTTGCCTCGTCGAAACTATTGATTTTGTCTGGTGGTGTCGCATTTGGTTGAGTGCTTCCACCGCTTGTTATCATGTGAGGTGAACCGCCATTAGCAAGCTCCTTGATATAATCCTCAATGATACTCTTTTTCAGGCTTTCATTCTGCCTGAGAGAATTGAAAGAATCCTGATCGTGCAGATAGTCATCTATCGTCTTGCTGTGATTCTGTTCTGACTCCGCAAGCTGCTGTTGCAACTGAGCAACCTGCCGCGCCAATTTGTTATTCTTCGCTGTCTGATAAGCATTTCTGTAAGAATTAATATCATCCTTCGGGAAGTTGCCCTCTTTTAGAATCTGAATCATGTCATCGTTGTAATCTTTGAAATCTGGATGCTCTACTCCAAAATTCTTTATTACGTCCAATATTTTCTGATTCTCCTGTGTTTTCTTACTCTGGTCTAAAAGTGGCTTTAACTGTTCAAGGATAGGTTTTAATTCTCTCTTGACTCTCTGGTTTGTGATTTTATCAATCGCGTCAGTCGGATTGTCTGAGAACATTTCAAAGAACTCATCACTGTTTATGTCAAGCTCTGGCTCTTCGTCCGGTTCGTCAGGCTCATCATCCTGATTTTCCTGCTTTGTATCAGGTAGCGCATTGACCTGATTGGCAGTATCGTTGATAGATAAATCCTTCAGTTTTCCTTCTTTTATCTCTTTTTCGATTGCATCATTTATTAGTGATGTAATCTTTGATTCATCAAAACTTGGTGATTTTGCAGCTTGGATGTTTGTATCAGTGTTGTTATTGCTGTCGTTGCCAACCGTGCTTTGTGAATCATTGTTTATATTGCCTGTATCTGCTGTTGGCTCATTGTTTGTGTTTTCCGAAGCATCGTTGTTTGTACCAGGTGTATTTTTCGCTCCTGACAACATCTCTAAAAAAGCTTTATTTGCAGATTCAAGACTATTTATCGGTGACGTGTTGTTTGTATTAGTTGTGCTATCACCGTTTGAAACATCATCGATGAGCGCATCGGTGTTATTACCTTGTGCTCCGTTATCTGTTCCAGCAGCTATAGAAGCGTCTACCTGACCAATCCCTGGCGTGGTGACGCCTCCCTGCTGCTGTTCTAAACTTGCATCATTTAAGTTTGCATTGTTTATACCTTTATTCATATGCTTGTCCTCCTGCTATGCTATTGTCATATTTCCGTCTTCCGGCAGCTGAACCTCTCCGTTGGCAGCCGCTCCACCCTGCTCTAAACCATCTGTAATGCCCGTTGATGATTTAACCTGTAAGTTGTGCAGATGCTTATTAACATGCTCTGTAAAAATCTCATCCAGTTCTGGATGCTCTAAAAGTGCTTCTTCATACTCTGCCATTAACCGGAAATTGTTATGTTTGCTTATGTGTATAACATCATCATCAAATTCCCTGATGGTAACGGTCTGCCCTGTAACCATCGCATTATTTTCCCTGTCGGCACGCCTCTGCTGTGCGTCATCTGCTTCAACAAAATCTTCCCAGTTACCCATTTCAAGCATCTCAAAGATTTTAACTCTGCCCGCGTTTGTGATGTTGCCCGTCTCAGTGTCGTTAAACAATCCGCTGTTAAGAAGTTCAACAACCTTCTGCCTGCGTTGAGCTAACGTATCAGCTGATTCTGTTTCTGCTTCGATAAATACATCAAATGATGTCAGGTCATTTCCTACAAATTCAGATATCTCAAATTCTTCATTTCTGCCGATATCCCTTACGACACGAGCATACTTGACATGCTCTTTATAAAGCAGCAGCCATTTCTTGCCTACACTTGCAAGGCAGTGTTTAATATTTTCCGCTTCCAGACCGATTCTCGTATCGTCCTGTTCTGCAAGTGATGCAAGTGCTACGCCTGATGTTATGTTGGATGGGTTTACAGACTGCTGTGCAAGCTGTGATACACCCGACAAGCGGTTAAATGTACTGAGCAAATCAGCCTCTTCATTCTCAAACACTGTTGGGAACGAATGCGGTTCCATGAAGTATGGTCTGTCCATGCCCGGTTTATATCTCAACATCTCGCCCGGGCCGATGCCATTTTCCATAAGATACTCTTCGTCTACCAGTGAATTTTCCTGAACACAAAGTACGCCGATTGCAACACGATTCATATAATCCTGTTTGCGGTTCTTGACCGCGTTATACTTTATTTGCACAGGTATCAGACGCTCTACAAGTGATTTTCCGAAAAAACCATCTGTTCTTAAAGCCTGCTGTACATCGAAGCAGAATTCAAACGTGTCGTTTTCGCCCAGATTATCCGCAAGCCTGCCATAATACAGCAAGTGATTATCTGTACAGATTATTAGCCTGCCGTTCGGGTACCGTGCTGAAGGCATTTCGTGTTCTTCATATACCATGACAGAATTTTCAATCTCACTGACTCCGAACATGCTGCCTGCCCATCTGCCTGAGATTGTACCGCCATAGTTGCGTTTGTCTGACTCAGAAAGCTTGTAGGTAGTATTGCGCTTACCCTCTTCAACAACTCCCCATCTTTCAAACACTTCTTCAGGTGACATAAGTACAACCTGCATGACACGCTTGTTTTCTCTGATAGGCTTATTGATATTCTCTGGATAAAATTCAAATGGTGAATGAACTGTTGTATTAACATCACCCTCACGAATATAACTCCTGACGGTATTTATGTCCGATTTACCCATCAGCATTTTTTCATACTCTTCTGTCGGCAGCAGCTTCACATCCTCTGAGTCGATAGTACGCTCTTCGCATCCGATAATTCGCCCCTGCGTTGTGTCCCATGTCGTTTTCCAAATAGCAGTACCCATAATGCCCGCTATCATAATTGCATCCTGTTGTTTGTCTGGAAGCTTCAGTCTCGCTCTTGTGCTTGCAAGTACCCTGTTTCCGATTTTAGCAGCAGTTCTGTCTGCTGACGAGCTTGATGCAGGGCGGTTCTTCATCTGATTCTTTCTCTTCGACAAGAATGCATATCTCGTCTCAAGGTTCGGAGCGATCTCATTAAATACATTTCGCTCCTCCCACTCTGTATAAAATGGTGTCTCTCTGATATCGTGTGTGATATTGTCGATAAACGTAAACTGGTTGCCGTTATAAAAGTTGATATTAAGCCGCCATTGCAGCTCTAAATGCTGACGTTTGTTTTTACGCTCTTCAAACTTCTTTTTTATATCTGTAATAACACCCTGTTCAAATTCACGTCTGATGCTTTCTTTGGTGTCGGCATCCGTCAGCATGAATTCCGACATTGTATTCTCTGTTTTATCTTCAGCGAAGTCACGCATTAATTCTCGTAGCTTTTCAAGCAAGTCTATTCACCCCCTGACCGCATGGATTTATCCTGTTTAACAGCAAGTGTTACATGCTTCTTTGCTTGCTGTCCTCTCTCATAACTGTTGTAAAGCCCCGCAAAAGCTTCTGGATTCTTTGACCTTGCCACGCCTCTTACAAGCTTTACATTTTCTCTGATACACAGCTTTATTACATTTGCCATAGTTATAATCACTACTACTTCAAGCAATGCTACAGCTGATACTATGACTGTGAGCATTATAACTACTCACCCCTCTTAGCTTTCATGTTTCTTGCACATGTAAGGACATGTGAACGATATTCCTTTAAATCCTTAAAGTTCTTGTTACATGACTTGCAAATGTAGATTTTTGTATTCTTCGTACTCTTTTCTTGCATTATAGGCTCACTGTTTGTGCCATTTTCGTAATTTTCCCGCAGATTTTTTTCATTTTTTTTATTTTCTGTACTTTTTTCTTCTGCTGTATCAGGTATTTCAACCACAATCTGTCCATCTTCTGCAATCTTCATTTCGCCTGTGGCTTGTTGTACACTGTCGGCAGCATCACTTGTCTTTGTTTCCGGTGTGCCTGTATCTTCACTGCCTGATGTCACATTATCAGTAAAGAACTTTGCCCCTTCACTGATAATTGCGGATAAACACTCACTGCACACTTGCATATTTGAGAACTTCGCAACACTGTGCCCAATCTCGAACATTGCCATGTTTCTACACGTGTAAGTGTCGCATATTACTTTCTTGTTGATTTTTCTAACTAAATTTGTCATCTCTTTGGATACCTCCTCTTATTCTGCTGACATAATCTATCCTTATACCTCTTGTGAGCTGTTCTGTGATCTGTGTAGACAGGCTTGCTCACAGTTTGGTGATAATTAATAAGCCCATACCTTAGACTGTCATAACAATTATTGATATCCGACAAGTCTGCCACTATTTCAGGGCGCCTGTCATCGTTTACAAGCTGTGGCAGTATCTCTATCAGATATGTACATGTGCTGAATATCTGAAGCTTTGCTGTAACTTTGCCTGTATTCTCGTCCTTGTATGGCTTTAGATACTCGTGAAGTGTGGCTTTGCCCAATTTCTGATCTGTAACCGCAGGTACAAATCCCAGTTTAATACCACCTTCACGATAGTAATCTATCAGGCACTTGCCGCTTGAATCTCTGTGATGCTTGTTCCAGGCGTCAAGCCCGGCAACAATGTAATCTATCTTTTCTAAATCCATATCACCGTAATTATTCATACATAAAAGTGAATTCTGAAACATTTGTGCCTGGTCTGAATAAACTATCTGAGCTTCATTCCTCCATCGTGACATCTCCCAGTAAACGTAAACCGTGCCATCTTCATCCACGGCGTACTTATACCACGCATACGGGTCATTGTAACCGTTATCCACGCTTGCCCACCTTCTCCAATGAAGTGGTATATCAAACGGTTCACAGACATGTATAGCCTCCGCAAATTCCGGAAACGATACATTTTCACCTGCAATTAATGCTTCCTCTTCAGTTCTCGGAAATTCCTGCTGCATCTTTCCACGCAGTACCGCAGCTGTCTCCTCGTACCACTTCTCATCTCTACGTGGATCCGCAAAACAGCTCCTGAATATAGTGTGGAACTTTCGCTCCTTTGCGTGCTTCCACACATCCTCGTAAAGCGTGCCTCTTTTATTTGTGGATAGCCCAATAAACTTACCGCTTGTCGGTCGTGCTATTGTCGGATATGCCGCGTTGAATATTTCCTCAGCAGCTCTGTGAAACGCCCACTCGTCAAAGAATACCAGGTCACCAGTCAAGCCTCTTCCAGAACCTTCTGTTGCAGGCTCGGCCTCTATTGTGGATATGTGCTCTATCTTTGAATCGGCACGCACTATCTTTATATCATGCACCGATTTGATGTAATACAGTCCACCATACGGCTTGTTGCCGTTCGTCTTCTCAAACTTTTTTTTCTTTTCCACTGAGATAATCAGCCACTCTGGAAGCTTTGATAAAATCAACTCGCACCTGTTTATCAGGTCTTTCGATTTGTCATCTGTCTCAGATACGCAAATAGCTCTATAACCGGGATGCTTTAACGCGTTGTGTACTATCATCGACAATACAAGCCACGTGAAGCCTAACTGGCGTGCCTTAAGGATAATATTCAGCCTGTGATTGATTATCTCGTTTAACGCGGTTCTCTGTGAATCCCACATCTTAAATTTGATAACAGGCTCTCCTAAATTATCCTTATTCTCGATCCACACATAATAATCAATAAATTCTTCTGTCGGCATTGCTGTAAGTATGTATTGTCTCTCATCCAGTACCGCAGCTTGTAGGGCTAACTGCTGTTCTTTTTCCGGTGACATCATGCTGTTATCATCATTCATGTTATAACTCTCCCTTCTCTCCTTTAATGTGTGGCTGCTGATAAAGGCGCATTACTTCTTCATCAACAACCACACTGTGCAAAAGGAGGACATGCGTATATAGCCCCCACCCTCAACCATATACATAAGCAGCCCGGAATATCGCCGCTCACCCTGTTTGCCCGTGCCGCTATCTTTTACGTTGTCTGACCGTAACGCCCCCACTCTTTCAAACCCTCTGACCGCACCTTGTATTTGCGAAACAGTTCCCGTGTCGCAACACTGTAGTATCTGCCCCGATGAGCAATCAGAGGATTTAATATCCATTGTCTGGCTTTGCCTTTGCCGCCGTCTGTGCTGATTAGTATCCATTCTTTGGCAAGCTTTGAGTTGGCTCTGATGAATGTTGGCTTTGATAATCCGCATATTTCCGCAAGCTCCTCCGCTGTGAACCGCGTTTTACCGCCCACCGTAATTAGATTCCCGTGATAAGAAATGTGGTTAAACAGTATCCCCAACACGGCACGCTCATTTGTGTTCAGCTCCTTACTCAGCTCTTGAAGCTCTTGCGTGTTAATTATTACGGCATGCTTGTACCGACAGTACACCAACGTGTCATCATCTTTCGGTGTGACCACTCTCCCGTTTGAACATGTGAATGAACGCAGCCTCTTCTGCTCCGGGTCTCCTCTCTCTTTGATATAAAACTCACCGGCAGAAAATTCTTTAAGTATCTCCCCTGTGACACGGTTCATCAAAATGTACTCTTTTTTGACTTCCATCTGGAAATTATCACCCCATTTTAAAATACTTAACTTGTGAAGAAGATAGTAAAAATCTTTTACTATCTCAAAATCGCAATGCACGTTGAAATATCAATGATAAGTGGCATTTTTTGGGGGCTTTCGCCCTATATAATATAAGGACGCCGTTTTTCGGCGGCCTCAAAGTGCCTTTTTTACATTTTTTTACTGGAAATTTTTTAGCGTTTTCCGGGATCCTTTTAGGAGAATTTTTTTATATTTTTTTCAATGACGTTCATAGGGTACCCCCGTTTCTGGATGCCTTTAGAAATTTTTTACGGGTAAAAATTGTGGGACCTATATCACCCCCACCCCCGCATAAAAATTGGTATACCCCCCCCTCTACCCTCGTGCTTGCGTGTACGCGCAAGCAGGCATGGCATAGGGCACGTGAAAAAAAGGAAGAAACACGGCATATGTCAGCCGCCAGCAATCACAGCCCTACCTTTATATGTATAAGTATGCACTGCTATGCATAAACATACTGTACATTTATACATTACCAAATGTTACCATTTTACAAACGTTGAAATTCCAACATTTATTTCAACTATTCCGATAATCTACCTTTTCGGAATAGTTGAAAACCTTCCTTTATCAGAAACCTTCCTATTTTCCAACGTTTTTATTTGACTACCCCTAATTTAAAAATAGTTTGATAATCAAAGTATTTGACAATCAAAGCTTTTTGTCCGAAGCTGTATCGGTTGTGTTTTCAACATCCAATCTCCCTTTTCTCCCTTCTTTCCTCTTCTTTCTCTCCCTTTTCCTTCCTTTCTTTCCTCTATTCCCTTTCCTGCTTTCCTTCTCTTCCTTCTATTATATAATCCTCATCTCTTCTCTTCCACCTGTCGAGTAAAACCGTCTACCGATCATAAACTTATGCATAAATATTCACACTTCTGCATAAATATACATTCTACAATTAATACACCACTTGGATTATCATGATTTGTACTAATAAAAATACAATTTCATGCATAAATATACATTCTACAATATGATTAACTTGTTAACTATGTATAAGACATCACTTGTCGAAAGATACAGTATAAGGTAGAGACCGGAGCTCAGGCCGCTAAAAGCTGGCTTATACCGTCAATCTTGCGCCGGCCATGGGGAAAAATGAAAAAAAAGTCTACGTTATATGTCCTCTGGTTGCTCTTCTGGTTGCTGACTATCTGCCATGGCTGTGCTGTCTGTGTCCGTGTCTGTATCTGCTGCGTCTGCATCTGTTTCTACATCTATAACCCGCGCTTCCTCTGCTGGTGCTGCCTGCGCTGCCTGATGCCGCTCGAGTACTCGGCTGATGAGTGCCGCCTGATCGTCTGAGCTCATGGAGCCCAGATTGATGTGTAAGCTTGCGGATCCGGATCCACCAAGTAGTCCTGTGTCCTGTGTAGCATATCTGACTTTATCTGCAAGAATCCCGTAAATAGTCGCTGCCTGTGCTGCCGATGCCTCCGGGAGCTTGTCGCTGATCTGCTGCTGTGCTTTACTCATAAGATACATCGAGTTGGCTACCAGTCGCTTGTGTGTCGCTTGCAGCCGCTGCTCATAGTCGCGAATTTTTGTAGCTGGATCCGTGCGATCCTCTCGCCACTCAGCAGATATCCAGTCATACACAGTACCCTCAGGGATGTCTACCATCTCCGCTACCCTGCGGCAGCTGCCGTAGATCTGATACAAAGCCTTGACTTCTATGACCTGCTCGTCAGTGTACTGTGAAGTCCGGCGCCCCGGCAGGTGTTGCGTGCGCTTTTTTTTACCAGTGTCTTTTTCTTTTTTTGGTCGTCCCATGCTTTTGCTCCTCCTTATATGTATACGAGTCTATCAGCCAACCAATGCCTTTTTAGAGCAGCGGAAAAAATAAAAAAAATTTTTTAAAAAGCGCTTGACGTACTATTGTGTATGTGATATCTTATACTTGCGAGTTAACCGAGAGCCTCAGCAACGAGGACGTAAAAGAAAAGGAGAAAAAAAATGATAAGCGGTTTCATAACAAATTTAAGCAAGTATAACGAAGGTATGCTTGAGGGAGCTTGGATCACATTCCCTATCTCGGACGAAGAGCTTGAGGAAGTCCTTGAGGGGATCGAAGTTGGTGATGAATATGAAGAGTATTAAGCCTTATTTTGACTATGAAAAGTACGGTCGTGATTTTCGATTTAGCACTAACGGCGGTTGGTGCTCAAGTGGATATATAGAGCGTATATAGCCGAAACGCCCTTCGGGGCGTCTGTGCAGGATGGCAACCTACACACTGATGATGGTAAGCCAACGTAAAAGGAGGATAAAACAATGAGAAAGTATGAATTTGCAAGTGAGACTAAAACTATTTCTACTCCATTCGGAGACGTGACTTTACATCAGATCCGTAAGCTATCTACTGGTGAGATCGGCGGCTGGATTGAAAAGGAAGAAAATTTATCTCACAGCGGTGATGCATGGGTTTATGATGGTGCTATAGTCTACGGTAGCGCTAAGGTCTACGGCGACGCTGATGTCAGCGGTAGTGCTCAGGTCTACGGTAGTGCTCAGGTTTACGGCAACGCTGAGGTCAGCGATGATGCCAAGGTTTGGGACAGAGCTGAAGTCTTCGGTGACGCTGAAGTCTATGGCAGAGCTGAAGTCTACGGTAGTGCATGGATTTATGGTGATACCAAGGTCTTCGGTGATGCCAGAGTTTACGGCAACGCTGAGGTCAGCGATGATGTCGAGGTTTGCGGCAACGCTCAGGTCTACGGTGACGCTGATGTCAGCGGTAGTGCTCAGGTCTACGGTAGTGCTGAGGTCAGCGGCTACGCTCAGATCTACGGCAACGCTCAGGTCTACGGTGATGCTCAGATTTCTGACGATGTTGAAATTTATGATAGCGCTAAAGTTTACGGTGACGCCAAGGTTTACGGTGATGCTCAGATCTTCGGTGATGCCGAGGTTTGCGGCAATGCCAGAGTTTACGGTGATGCTGAAATTTTTTCTGTAAGTCACGTTTTGGTAATCGGCGCTATTGGCAGTGAGAACGTTTTCATCACTTTTTACCGTAACAAAGACAATAAAATCATTGTTGTGTGTGGTGATTTTTCGGGCGAGATTGACGTTTTTCTTGCTCAGCTTGCACAAACCTACGGCGATTCTAAGGATGCTATGGTGTATCGTGCAGCCGCTGAGGTTGCCAAACTACAGATTGACCTGACCGAGTAAACATCGAAAGAGGAGGAGATATAAAGTGCCACGAAAAACTCATACATCTACCGCTGTAAAAGCCCGGTGGAATAAAAAAACGTATGCAAATTACACAATCTGCCTGCGGTATGACAGGCAGGCAGAGCTGATTGAATTTGTCACGCAAAAGCAGCTTGACGGAAAAAGGACCTCAGAGATCTTTTCCGAAGCGTTAGAGCTGCTGCGAGAAAAAGAAAATAACGAATAAAATTACAGCCCTGCCGATAGTGGCAGGGCTGTTTTATTTGTCTCGAATTGGTCTGGAGTAGGGCAGCAGCCCCGCACCTCTTAAAATCTGCTTTAAAAGCCTCCGGGATCTCTTCTCATAATCTGCCCGACTCAAAGGATAACCAGTGTGCTGCAGATCTTCTTTTTGATAATCACCATACATTCTTAAAAGTGCCGTTCGTGTCTGCCGCCTGACAAATGCATCTTGTATGTCAGCTGTTGCTACGTCAAGAGCTGTGTCTACCAGTGTATACCACGCTTCTAAGCCGTCAATGTAATCTTCTATTTTTTTCATTTTTTCCGCAGGACTTATGGTATGGCCGCTCTGCAAAAACCCGCTTAGATCAGCAATTAGAGCGTCATTTTTTACCGGTTGCCCCCTTTGCAGCCGCAAAAGGTCGCTTTTAGCTGCTTTTATATCACTCTTCCGCTGCTCGTGAGTTTGAAGTATTTTGCGTGCTATCTGCATATATGGGCTGCGTCTGGTAGAGCCGTACCGTGCCTTAGACATACAAGTGCACCATCATATGTATGGTGACAATTTGCCGCTTGTCCTGATCGTCGGCAGCATCCAGTTTTTCTACTTGCATAGTCGGTGTGATACATAAGCGCTCGCCACTCATTTCTGCTGCTGCAGCCGTTGCTTTAACGGCTGCATTGACCGCTGCTGCACCGATTGCGATAAGTTCAACTGCCTGGTATGCCTTATCGCTCATTGCCCCGGCTATAGCTCCAGCAAGCTTGACTGTGCTTGTGCTGCCAGATACCTTGTATAGTAGTGTCATAAATACCTCCGTATTGTGTTCTTGTTATGATTAATGTCATTATACACGATGGGTTGATTTTTTACACCTTGTTAGAATTAAGCTAAAACAATTTCGCAATTGATAGTTACCCTGCCCAGTAATCATATTCCCTCAATTGTAAAAACTAAAGGCTTTTGTTTTACACGTTTTTTTGTTGAGCTTGTGAAACAACAAGCGTATAATATTTATAGATGTTCTTTCCTAATAAATAAATAATACGACAAAAACCCAGACGGCCGCAGCAGACGTCTGGGTTTTTGTTTTATCATTTCACTATTTCAATCCCTGACTTATTTAATTGCGCCCTGTGCTGCCGAAGCCGTCAGTTCCTCGCTCCGTTTCTTCCAGCTCGTGTACAACTCCAGGTGTGACAAGTGTCAGCGGTAGTATGATAATTTGAGCTATTCGGTCATACTTTGATATAGCATAATTCTGAGCCGACAAGTTCCAGATTATAACCTTGATTTCTCCACGGTATCCACTGTCAATCACACCTTGAGCCAGCAGTCCTTTTTGGTATAAACTCGACCTTGATTCTATCTTTCCATAGCATCCGGCAGGGATTGCCATCTTTACACCTGTAGATATCGTAGCACTGCTGTATGCTGGTATCAACATTTCCTCATTAGCTTTTAGATCGTAGCCTGCGTCAGTCGCGTGTGCTTTGACTGGCAGCAGCTTCTCATCCTCTACTATCGTTTCTATTACCTTTATCTCCATTTCCTTTTTCATTCCTTTCTTTTTTGTCAAGCCATTATTAAGCCACTATTATTTTTGTTCCAGCAGATTCATTTCACTGAATCTCTTTATAACATCTGGAATGTTCATCCGTTCGATAGTTTCCTTCGCAAGATTTTCTTTGAGCTTCTGTTCCAAAGACTCGATGAGTGATTGCTCAACTTCTCTCTGAGCTTTTGCGATTAGCTTTTCAACCTTCGCTCCAAGTTCTTTATCCAAAAATTCACGCGTCATCACCTGAGCGGCAGAGTACTTCATATCACGGCTATAGTCTGGTATTTTGCCCTTTTCATCATAGCGTTTTTCTTTCAGAAATTCTTCAAATTTTTTCCCGACATATTCCGACAGCGGAACAAATTCAAACTTTGTGCTCCACTCGCCTTCTCTGCACGGCATCATGATGCTTCCTATCTTTTCTGCACAAACATTGGCGATGAAGTCATCTATTGCTTGCTGAATAGTGTTGTCTACTTCCTCGATTTTTTTTGCAATTTCTTCGTTCACCGCTGCAATTACTTCTTTTTTTGATTCCTCTGTAAGTAGCTCTTTGACCTTTTGGACAACTTCATGCTTTATCACGTCATCAAAAAGCTCTCCGCTACTCTCCATCCAGTCAAATTCCACTTCAACATTAAATACTGCCATTTGGTTTTTTTATCCTTTCTTTAAATCCGTTACCCGGTTTTCTTGAAAACTATTTTATTGTACTTGTCTGTACCCATCACCCTTTTCCATCGCCATCGCCAGAGCCAGAGCCATCGCCAAAGTCAGAGCCAGAGCCAAAGCCAGAGCCA
>CAVGQQ010000055.1:0-20739 GCA_963631525.1 bacterium | reverse complement strand
GAGAACAAGATACAGATTATGTGCATATGCTTCCGCCTGAGATTCTGGAAGATGGAGAGATATCGCTGGAGCTTAGTCAGTATATAGAGCATATGGAAGAGCTTTACGAGATGCAGGAGGCTTAGATATGAAGATTCTGAACTGGCTGTTTTACACAGGTTTGTGGACGCAGCCTTTTATTATGTATGGATTGATGCAGATCATGAATAAAACACTTTCAGAACTGCAGAAGGATACAAAGACAGGACTGCTGTTTTTGTTCTTTTCGTTTCTGCCTACAGTGTATATATGGAATCAAAATTGAACAGCAAAGAAAAACGGAAAACGGCAGTTTGGAATGCTTGATTCCATGAATCATCAATTAGATCCTGCATATCAGACAAGCCTTAGAGACAGAGCAAAATATCCACCTGTGGATAAGGGATATCTGTCTGGAGAACCCAAAGGAATCATATTGGGAAAATACCAAGGAAAATATGTAAGAAAAGATTTACAGACAGATGGACATATCATGATTATCGGTGGTTCCGGTTCTGGAAAAAGTTCATGTCTTATCATTCCAACTTTGTTATCCAATCCCAATATTGGTTTACTTGCCATAGATATAAAGGGGGAGTTATCCAGAAAGACAGCAAAGCTTGGAACAGAAGAGAACATAATCTTCAATCCAAATGACAGAAGAACATATGGGTACAATCCATTTTACAGATTAAATGAAAATTCAACAGAACAGGAGATTATGGAATGTATGCAGATCACGGCAGTTTCTTTGATACCAATGCCGGCAGAATTGCGTGATACTTTCTGGAAGCAGTCAGCCAGACAGCTTTTGACAGGTCTCCTTATCTATTACTATAAGAAAGAATATCACAATCTTCCAGACATATGTGTTGAAATTCTGAAACAACCAATGCAGAAAACATTGGAGGAAATTCAGAAGAACCTTGGAAAGGAAGAGATAGAAATATTATTTCTTGGCTCTTATCTGGAAATTGCGGAAGAAACATTATCAGGTATTGCATCGGAAGTAACCATGCATCTGACAATCTTTGCAACAGATCAGAACATTCATTATGCATTCAAGGAAAATCCATTAAAAATGAATCCGGATATGCTGAATCATGGCAAGCACATTTATCTATCCATACAGGAGAATAAACTGACTGCTTACTATGATGTATTGCAGTTGATATTGAATCAAACATTATCAGAATTGGAAGGAAGAAAAGAAGAGGAAGAACCAATTCTGTTTATCATAGATGAGCTTCCCAGAATCCTGTCACAGGGAAAACTGGACAGGCTGTTGGATGGAGCAAGAACATTACGGTCAAGAAAGGTGAGCCTGATACTGGTTACGCAGAGTGTAGATGCACTGCTCTCTGCATACAGAGAAAGTGAGGTGGATGATTTAATCAGCAATTGTGCATATGTAGCTGTGCTTTCTGCAACGTCCAAGAAAACACAGGACAAGATCATAAGCTGGAGTGGAAAATATACAGAGAGAAAAAACAGTTACAATCAGGGAAAGGGAGCATCCAATCATAGAAGTATATCCTATGAGAAGAGAAATATTGTGGAATCGGAAGATCTGGTTACACTGCCAGAAACAGGCGAACTGATACTGATTACACCAAAAGGGTATAGCAGAATCAAGAAAGCACCCTATTATAAAATCCCACAATTGAAAGAACAATCAGAAGACATAGAAACATTCAATCAGAACATAGAAAATATGTAATCGGCAAGGAGGAACAATGGAAACGAAGGAAGAATTAGAAGCGTTACAGAAGAAGCATAGAGAACAGATGCAGAAGAACAGAGCCAAGGTGCAGGAGAGAAAAAATCGGGCGCACCGTCTGATAGTCCGCGGAATCATGGCAGAGAAAGCAGTTGGAGAAAATGCAGGCAGTATGACCGATGAAGAGTTTCAAGATGCATTTAATCGGATTATAGAAAACAGGAGGTAACAGATTATGACATATGAAGAATTTATGGATGAATTTCAGAAGCATTTAAGTCAGGAGCTTGAGCATGCAGACATTGAGAGACTGCAGTTGCAGAAAATAAATGGGAAAAGAGATGCGCTTGCAATCAGTGAAGGAGACTGCAATACAGTTCCAATCATATATATGGATGATCAATATGAAAAGTATATGCAGGGGTATTCCGTGGAAGATCTGGCTCGACAGGTTGCAGACAACTATACAGAGTGTATGCGAGAAGAAAAGATAGATGATACGTTTGTGCCAGAGCCAACCTATCAAGATGCAAAGGAAAATCTATATTGTGCAGTTATAAATGGAGAGATGAATAAGGAATTATTAAAGACGGTTCCACATGAATGAATAGAAGATCTTGCCATCGTACCAAGAATGATGGTGAGAGCCGGAAGTTATCTGGTGACAACAGACATGTGTGGAATGATTGGAATGACAGAGAAGGAAATCTTGCAGACGGCCAAAGCCAATACAGAAAAAGAAAAATTTGTGTGTAGAGATTTGACAGAGGTTGTATGTGGAATCATGAAAAGCCATCACATGCCACAGAGCTATATAGATGAAACTCGGCATATGGGGCAGACATCATCTCCAGTTTATATGCTTACAAATGAAGCAGTATATGACGGAGCAGCAATCCTCGCGTGCCCAGAGGCAATGAAGCGGGTACGGGAGCAGATAGGGGAAGACTTTTATATTATTCCAAGCAGCAGGCATGAAGTTCTTGCACTTCCAATCAGTGAAGCACCAGACATAGGATATCTGAAATCAGTTGTAGACGGTGTGAATAAGGGAGTGTCCTCAAAACTGGATGTGCTGTCAAGTGAATTGTACAGATATGATTCTCTTACACGGAAAATCAGTATAGCGGATAAGATGGTAAACACGCTTGGTAAAACAGAGAAAAAAACAAAGGGAAAAGGCAGATAGGGGGGAAGAGAATATGGAAGATAATTTTGAGATATACAGAATCTATATGAGAATCCGTGATATTCCTGAGAAAACGGAATATCTGGTGCTTTCAGATATTGCAAAAAAGGAGGACACAGAACATGAAGAAAGTACAGAATAATAACATTGAAGAAATCACAACAAAGCTGGAAGAAGGAATCAGGGAACTGTTTGACAGTGATAAATATAAACATTATCTAAAGATCATGTCCAGATTTCATCCATACAGTTTCAATAATATACTTTTGATTGCCATGCAGAATCCAGATGCAACAATGGTGGCAGGGTACACAGCATGAAAAACAAAATTCCAAAGACAGGTAAACAAAGGGGAGCAGGGAATCAGAATCCTTGCTCCTGCTCCTTATAAGGTGGAAAAGGATGTTAAGAAGATAGACGAAAAAACAGGAAAAGAGATCATAGAGAGACAGCAGATAATTGTGCCTGCATATAAAGTGGCAACGGTCTTTGATATTTCACAGACAACAGGAAAAGAACTGCCACAGATAGCAACTCCATTGAAGGGAGATATAGAAGCGTATCAGAATTTCATGGAGGCAATCAAAGCCAGTTCCCCGGTGCCAATCGAGATAAGAAACATAGCAAAGGAAAGTGTCAACGGATATTACAGTCAGACATTAAAGAAGATTGTTGTACAGGAAGGAATGGAAGAAATGCAGACAATAAAAACTGCAATTCATGAATTAAGCCATGCCATTTTACATGATGAAGAAACAGGAACAGAGAAAAAACTGGATACAAAGACAAAAGAAGTGCAGGCAGAAAGTGTTGCATATACAGTCTGCCAGCATTATGGCATAGATACATCGGATTACTCTTTTGGATATATTGCAGGGTGGAGCAGTAGTCAGAAAATGGGAGAGTTCAAGGACAGCCTCAAAACAATCCAACAGACAGCTTCCGAGATCATCAGGAGAATGGACGCAATATTATGCCCGGAAAAAGAGCAGAAGAAACAGAAGATCATGGAGAAACACCATGTGAGAGGGCATAGGTAAATATGCCCCAAAGCCCTCGGCAGAGCGCACCATCATGCCAGTATGGCGTGATGTATAAGTGCGCACTTCCAAGGAAGTGAAGGGAGGAATCAACGTTATGGCTATATATCATTTAAGTGTGAAAATCATAGGAAGAAAAGCTGGCAGATCAGCAGTAGCTTCCGCAGCCTATCGAAGTGGTACAAAACTTGTCAATGAATATGATGGAATAGAGCATGATTATACAAATAAAAAATGGATTGCTTATTCAGAAATAATGTTGCCGGTACAGGCTCCAGAAAGTTTTAAGGACAGAGAGAAATTATGAAATGCAGTGGAGCTTGCAGAGAAAACATCCGATGCACAGCTTTCGAGAGAGGTAGAAGTTGCACTTCCTATAGAAATGACAGAGGCAGAACAGATTAAACTTGTACAGGACTATGTGCAGGAGAATTTTGTAAATCAGGGAATGTGTGCAGATTTCTCCATCCATGTTCCACCAGTCAGAAATCAATATGGACAACCAGTGGATGAAGCAGGAAATGTAGTACATGACATAAATCAAATGCAGTTTCAAAATCCCCATGCACACATCATGCTTACAATGCGCCCTCTGGATGAAAAAGGAAAATGGCAGGCAAAGTCAAAAATTGAATATCTGTGTGTCAAAGATGGAACACAGAAAGCATTCACAGCGGAAGAATACAAGATAAAAAAGACAGAAGGCTGGGAAAAACAATATAAGTATAAGATGAATGGAAAAACAGTATGAATGACAGCCACAGAAGGAAATCTGAAAAAACTGGAGCGGCAGGGACGTACCCCAAAGACAAGCAAATATGGACGGAGAAATCCCATTGTGGAAATCTGGAACAGTCAGGAAGCAGAGCTTACATGAAGAAAAAATTGGGAGCTAACAGTGAATCAGCACTTGGAACAATTAGGCTATGAGGCAAGAGTAGACAGCCGTTCCTATAAAAATCAAGGCAGACAAAATGAGATACCTTCTATCCATATGGGAGCATCCAGCAGATATATAAAAATGTTGTCAGACAGAAAACAGATCAATGAGGAAATCAAAAAATATAACCATATGGTTTTGATGCTCCAGAAAGAAATTGACCGTATCTCAGAGCGTATGCGTGAGTTATCTGCACAGGCAGAGGCAAAATTGGAAGAGCTTCAGAGAGAGTTAAATCACAAATATGCAGAACAAGAGCGTATCAATCAAAGGCTGAGACCGTTGCAGGAGAAATTGCAGATGCTTCAGGAAACAATACAGAAGATTGAGAGACAAAAAGAACGGACTTTAGAGGCTAATAAAAAATCTTCAGAAAAAATTGAAAATCTGGAGTCGAAAATCAAAAAATATACCATATTGAATGTGCAAGAAAAATTCTCAGCAAAGAAACAGATTCAAATGGAAGAAAAAAATATCCAAGACAGAAACCTCTATATGCAGGGGATGATCCGGCAACATGGGTTGACAGATATCAAAGATCTGCAACAGCTTATAAACCAGTGTTCAGATGCAGATGCAGAATATCAGCAAATGAGCGATCAGGCATTTCGCTGTGCAGAGGCAATCAAAAAAATCATGGAAGAATATGCACAATGCATGACCTGGATTATAAAAAGTTATCTGCCATTGGAAGAAAAGACAGTCAAAAGGCGAAAAATTGGAAGAAAATAGAGATATTTTTGCAAAAACGTTGCAACGACGACAATCTATAAAATAGAAGCAGAAAGGGAGTGGTCTATGGGATAGTCAAGATTTGTAATGGATGTGCAACAGTAGTAATATAGTAATAAACAAAGGAGAGAATAACTTATGAGAACACCAGTGGAATATGTACGTAATTTTAACAATGGAATTATAACAAATGAAATGTTGGAATCAGCAATTTTCACATACAATAAACGAGCTAAGAATTATAGGAATAAACAGCTTGAGTATATGGCAGATAGAGAGTACCGACAGGATATGGGAATGCGTAATTATGATAAATATCATAATGAGCAGAACTGTAAAAATGAAAAATTAAAATATTATAACAAAAAAGCTGAACTGTTGAAACTTGTAAAACCAAGTGCCATCCATTTAATCATTCATGAAAATGGTAAAAAAACATATTTCCTTTTTTATCAATTTAAGAATCATAGTTTTCATTCGCCAATCTCTAAAGAGAGAATGAAGAGTATGGAAGATTTACCGATTGTTACTTTGGATGATTTAGTGACCGAAGGTAAAGATGTGAATGATTTACTTTCAGTGCAATTTGCCGATAAATTGCTTGCTTTAGTCAGAAGTGGAAATTACAAATTGGTTGATTAGTCTTCGTTGATAGAAGTAAAAAACAAAAATCAGTTGTATTTTTCAGAATTTGTATATAATATAAGTAACAACCGGAGAGTTCCTGCCGTTTAAGTGGAAGGTTTAACAACAAGGAAGCATCTGGAGGTGCTTCCTTGTTTGAAAGAAGAGGTTTGAGGTGGTAAATTCCGTTGCAACCACGCACCCTATGGGTTAAAAGAGATGCAGGAGCCGCGACGCCTGCCAAATAACCTCTTATAAAAATAAGACAGTTGGATTCATCTAACTGTCTCATTTTCTCTAGAGCTCTGTGGTACAAAGCCCCAGAGATCTTTATTGAACTCTGTTCTTAATAAACCAAGGAGGGACTCAGTTTTGGTTATTGCTGAATCCCTCCTTGGTTTATATTTAATTGTCATTTGTAATTACTTCCTTTGTCCACAGCCACTGCAGTATTGATAATCAACAATCTCTTCATCATATGCATCTTTAACTTTGATTCTTTCAGTGTCATTATATGGAACATCTCTATGTCTCCACTCAGAATGACAACTACTACACCTTGATACTTCTACCCACCATGGATTCTCATCTGTACCACAATTCACTTTCATTGTCCCTGATGCAGCATAGTGTGCTGATGATCCAATATTTGATATGTCTGCTCCGCATTGATTGCATATTAATACCTGATACACTTCATCCTTATACTTAGTCACAGTTCTATCTTCATACTCAGCGTCATAATGTACAGTTTTTTTATGATCAACCCATACATGCTGATGTTCTGTATTTTGCTGAGTAGTTGTAGACTGTGCTTGTGTTGTTGTAGGCTTGGTTGCCTCTGTTTTTTTATTGTCAGTCTTAGCTTCATCTTTTTTATTGTCAGCCTTAGCTTCATCTTTTTTATTTGAAGCAGTTGTTTCCTGTTTTTTGTCAGATGCAGATTCGGTAGTAGTGTTTTCTTCTGTGATAGCTTCCGTAGTTTCTTCAGAAACTTCCTGATTATCTGAAAGATCTGCTAACTCTGTTGTAGATACATTTTCAATATCAGATTCTTTTCCGGCATCAGTTACAGTTGCATTGGTAGAAGAGGCAACATCAGAATTTGATGAATCCTGCTTGCCACATCCATATGCAGATAACATAGCGATAGAAATAAATGTACATAAAATTGCTGTCTTAAGCTTTCTCATTGGTTCTCTCCCCTTTGTGTAAATAAAATAGGTACATACGTATAATAAAGCAAGAACAATAGTTCTGCAATAGGTGAATAAATATTTATAAATCAAAGAATCAGATACCTTTATTTTTATAGGAGAAATCTATGTTATTTGCAGATTGAGATAATGTAGCAATATAGTTATGTCCTTGACCTCTGATCTTTTATGCGGTACATTATATTTATAAAAAATCAATGCAAAGCAGCTATGGGAATGGTAGTATTTGGATTTGCAGAAAAAAATGCAGAAATTTGAAACTTGAAAGTGAAAAGACCAGTAAAATCAAGGCTTCTGAGGAATGTCTAGGTTGTCTCCAAAACCTTTGGCGGGAGTTCGATTCTCTCATCCCCTGCTTGTGAAAAAGCCTTGAAAGAAATACTTTCAAGGTTTTTTTTATACACCTATATAAGAGCGGGAACATATTCAGAGGAGGAACAACATGATACAGAGCGAAGTAACTGAGATAAAGAAGATAATGACAAACAACGACTGCTGCATTCACGGACTTGCCGGATGCTATGTCGATGCGAATAAAGAAATGCATGTATTAGAACAGGGGAAATTCCTTGTCCTGCCGGAAGAAGAACAGCACAAATATTTTGACCTGATTAAGAAGGGCCTGTCCGGGCGGATTGGTAAGAATCTGTTGAATCTGGCATTTCGTACAGAGAATGGAATCACAGTGTCAAACCGTGACACGCTGATGCAGGTATTAAACAGTGAGTTGAAGGATCCACAGGTATTGCAGGCGTATTTCGAGAAGATCCGCGATTCGTATGCGTATGTGGATAATTATTATATTATGCTGGTGTATGGTGTCTACGATGTGCCGGGAAAGACTGCGGACGGAATTGAGATGGAGGACGCATCCGATGTTGTGTACAAGTTCAACCTGACACTGTTTTGCCCGCTCAAGCCATCCAAGGCGGGACTGATGTACAATCCGGTCGATAACAGTCTGGAGAATGCGATGCGGAATATGATGGTCGAGCTGCCGATGAATGGATTTTTATTCCCGGCGTTTAATGAACGAATGAGTGATGTGCATGCGGCACTTTACTATACGAAGAAACCGTCTGAGTTAAATGACAGTTTGCTTATGGACGTGTTTGGCTGTGAGATTCCGGCGACTGCCGGCAAGCAGAACGAGATGTTTATCAATGCGATTGAAGCGGTGGAAGAGATGACGTTTGATAAGGCGAAGGCGATTTACTCCAACATGCGGGAGCATGAGATGGAGTTAAAGGACAGCCCGGAGGAAGTCGTTGTTGACAAGAAGGAAACGGCACGTATCTTGGAGGAAAGTGGATTTGAGGAAGAGGAAATTCAGGCGTTCACGAAGACCTTCGATGAGGCAACCGAAGAAAATGGAAAGGTTCTCTTGAGCAACGTGTTCGAGGGAAGCAATAAGCTGAAGATCAAGTCTGGCAAGACGGAGGTATCCCTCCCGGTTGAACATACCGATGCGATTGAAGTACGCAAGATCGATGGCAAGAATTGCATCGTGATTGAAATCAGCGACGACTTACTTGTAAATGGCGTGAAGATCAATAAATTTGATGGACCGGTCGACCTGCCTTTATAGTCTAGCAATACACGCGTGGAACCGCGGAATTCACAAAGAGCGGATTGATCCGGAAGGTCACGGAGTCCCCGATAGAGACGGCAGGTTTTACCGTAGCCGATGTTGTGTCCGTCAGAGTAGAGCAAAGGTTGCTGAAATCCTCAAACTGCTTCTTGACAAAACGCTCATTCTTGCAGCAGGCAGCATAGAAATGGGAATAGATTCCCGTGACCTGTACGTGCGTCATGGCATGTACGGTGTTGATGATGTCGCCAATCTGTGAGGTTTTGCTGCATAAGAAACCATAACGTCCAAAGCCTGTATCAATGCACAGATGCGCGTGAGCGCAGAAATGATTTAAGTATGCGGCAGTATCCTCCAGCACCTGTCCACATGCAACACTTGTGATGCTGAGTGTGATATCATGTTTGATCGCGCGTGTAATATCTTCTGGATGATAAAGTGGCGTCAGAAGCAGAATCTCCCCAAAGATTCCTTTCTCTCGAAGTTCGATGGCATCCGCAAGCTCCGTGACTGCGAAATGCCGGATTCCGCGTGCCTGCAGGAAGGTCGCGAATTTACACAGCCCAAGACCGTATGCATTCCCCTTTAATACGGCGATGATCTGGGCGTCAGCAGCCAGAGATTTGATGATCTCGATATTGTGTTCCAAAGCACGAATCCGGATATTTAAGGTCGTCATCGTCATTCCTCCTTTAAAAACAAACGCGGATTGAAGTAAGTTAGATATTTCACTCTTGTATCTGATTGCAGTATAGTGTAGAATTGCATCGAAGTTGCATCAAAACTGTAACGAAGTTGCAAAAGATTTGTTTACAATTTGCATATTTTGAGATGAAAATATAGAGGTGACTACGATGGAAACGTTATCAAGACGTGCAAAGATTCAGACGTCGGAGACATTTTTATTAAGTGCGATTCTGGCGTTGTCGGGTGGATTTCAGGATGCGTACACATACAATGTGCGAAATGGTGTATTCTCGAATGCACAGACTGGAAATGTCGTGCTGATGAGCCAGCATCTGATGGAAGGAAACTGGATGCGTGCACTGCACTATCTGTTTCCGGTGCTTGCGTTTGCTTTTGGCGTATTCGTGGCAGAACGGATTGGACACACCTATAAGAATGCGAGAAAGATCCACTGGCGGCAGATCGTTGTTCTGATTGAGATGTTGATATTACTGGCGGTTGGTTTTATGCCGCAGAAGTTCAACATGGCGGCGACGATGCTCGTATCATTTGCCTGTGCGATGCAGGTGCAGACGTTCCGGAAGGTAAATGGCTATGGCTATGCGAGCACGATGTGTATCGGAAACTTAAGAAGCGGAACCGAGAGCCTATCCGTCTATATCCGGGAGCACCAGAAGGGGGCGCTCCGAAAGGCACTGCATTACTACGGAATCATATTGATCTTTGCAGTCGGTGCCGGTGCCGGAGGAATCTGCTCAATGCAGATCGGCGTGCATGCAATCTGGGTATCCTGTATCCTGCTGCTTGCTGGATGCCTGCTTATGATTAAGGAGGCGCGTTAAAAAAATCGTTTTCTGTTAAGAATAGGAATAACAATCATGGTTTCAAAGGAATCCTCGATATATTGACTCCGCATGTAACCATGATATTTTTCTGTGATGATCTTTATATTCGCAAGACCATACCCGTGATCCATTCGGTGATCCGGGTACTTTTTTATTTGGTCTTCCGGCAGACAGGTATTGCGCATATGTATAATAAAGGTATCATTGCTGGAAACACATACATTGAAATGCACATATCGGTTCGGATTTCTGGATTTACAGACTGCCTCGGAGGCGTTATCCAGCATATTTCCGACAATGGTACACAGGTCATAGTCAGAAACTGGAATCTGAGTTGGTTGCAATGTAATCTTTTGGGAAAAAGCAAATTGTTTTTCCTTTGCAAGCATCTGGAAACTACTGATAAAAGCATCCAGTACAAGGTTGCCGCTGTTGACACTGATATAATTCGCTTCTATGTCGTTGATTGCAGAGTGTAGATATGCATCTAACTGCTCTGGTTGTTGTTTAAGCATCTCGGAGATTGCAAAATAATGGTTCTTCATATCGTGTACGATGCTGCGGGTTTTCTTGTAGGCGGTTCCCAATTGGAAATATTTTTCCTGCTGAAAATCAATCTGTCTGCGCATAGAAAGGTTTTCGTCCTTGATCTGCTCCATCTTAAAACAATTATCCAACAGACAATAATTTAATATATTTAACAGGGCAATCGCAAAATAGGCGATGATCATATAGTACGCATTGTTTGACTGGTAATTGCTGCGGACAGGAATACAAAGGGTAATTACCAGAGAAAGCACGGGCGTCGTAAATAATAACAAGTTGTATTTATAATCGTGATATTTTATGTGTCGGTTCCAGAAGAAAATCACAACCAGAATCAACAGGAACAGCATGATTTTGGAACCGAGATTCATGAGGATCGAAAGCTGGCGGAGAGGGAGCTCTATAACTGCCGGGTTTATTATTTTCACCAGAAACAGGAAAAAGCTTTCTCCAAGCAGAGCAAGGATCTGAAAGGAAATGGATACAAATATGCGGTTTGACAGGCGTGTTTTGTACAGGAAGGTCAGGGCAAAGGTCGTAAGCAGACTTACGGTGCTTGTGGCTATTGTAAATTGCTTGGATGGCAGTCCGGCGCACAGAGTCTGGTTTACATAGATAAGTACCTCCATAATAAGGAAGCACGCAATATAGAGTGGATAGGCTGTACGACGGTTTTCCTTATGGAAGATGCCATTCATATAGATAATGATTATGCCCATATCAAAGAGATAGGTAAGTGCTTCAATCGCGTAATACATAGTGCGCCCCCTAATTTAACTCGTTTAATTCTACGAGGTGATTCATGTAAATAGAAAGTAGTTCCCGTCTGGCATTTCGGCTCAGAGGAATTCGCTCCTGATTGTCTAAAACAACGAATTTATCCTCAAAATAATGTACATGCTTCAGATTCAGCAGGATACTGCGATAACATTTGTAAAAGTGCTGGGAGGCAAGCATTTCCTTCCAGTATGAAAGCGTTCCGCGAACAGAGATCGTGCGGTTTGTAAGATGAAACAGTAAAGTCTGTGTATCACTGTTTTCAACCTCGATATAGAGGAGATCCTGAATATAGATCGTCATTTCTCCTTCTGTTGTAGACACGATGGAATAGATTGTGTGACTTTGTTCGATTTCATTGATTGCGTTCTTCAGCACTTCTTCGACATCCTCTGCGGTGTATGGTTTCGTCAGATAATAAAATGCCCGGACTGTAAAGCTTTTTTGCATGTATTCCGGATAATTGCTAACGAACACGATCAAGGCATAACGGTCAATGGTGGAACGCAGTAAATGCGCAGTATCCAAACCGTTTAGCTCTGGCATTTCTACATCCATGAAAATTAACTGATATTGTCCTTTTTCTGTATAGGAATCTAAGAATGCTCTTCCGCTTGTAAATGTAGAGATAGAAACCTCCACATCAAACGCAAAATAAAAATGTGTGATACAGGATTTTAAATATTCAATTGCTGCTTCGTCATCGTCACAGATTGCAATGTTCAGTTTCATTGAGAACCCCCTTTGCTGATTCGCCCCAATAATTGGTTTATCCATATTACGATAACACAAAAGAACATAATCTGGATAGAATCAAATCTAAAAAAGTTAAAAAATATAAGGTACAAGCTTAGTAGCATTATCGAATATATTGCAGTCAGGCATTTTAATCGGCGTTTCTTCTTTTGAGTCAGGCGATGGCTTTTTGTATCCACAGGTGCAAGGATGATGATGGCAATCAGCAATATACAGAAACACCAGAAGGATGGAAATGTCTGGATTGCAGGGATTGGCAGATAGATCGTGACAATTATTCCAATACAGAAGGTGAGATAAGAAATAATATCACATATGCCGCGTGAAGATGCATGCATGCCTCCGGCAAGCATCTTGAGTGGAGTCATTGTAAAAACGTAGACAAGTGCCAGCCATCCATGATAGAAAAAGATTCCAAGAATCAGAAGGCTGAGATTATATAGGAATAAGTCGAAACAGAAGTCGAAGCAGTATATGTAAGCTGCCCGTTGCTGAAACGGTAGAACGTGATTATCAATAAATATATCCGTGATTTTTACGCTGAGTGTTTCTGTGATTTTCATTCGATTTACCTCCATATAAGCATCATAACATAGAACGATTGGTAATATACAATTTTCTGTAAATGGTCAAAAATCGGGGGTAACGTGCACTTCACCCCTACTTTTTGGCCATTCGCAGAAAAAATGAAAAAAGCATCTGTGCGTATGATAGGATAAAAATGGGTTTAATAAGAAACTCAAATAATTATTTACAGGAGGGAAAAGAGCATGAAAAAAGTACTGGAATTTCTTGTCAAGCATAGTGGAAAGCTATGCGCATTCGCGATTGGTGTAGCAGCTATTGCACCGGAATGCTGTCGTGGAAACTGGTATGAACCAGAAGAACCAGAGGGGCTGGAAGAAGTATTGAAGAAAAGTGGAAAAGTACAGTAGAGGAGGTACATGTATTATGAGAAAAAATCTAAGAAAAACAGTGGCTACAATAGCTATGACGATGATGTTGTCGGTTACAGCAGTAGTAGGAATTGGTTCCAACGCGAAAGCGGCAAATGTATCGGATACACCATTTAATTACAATAATGCAAATGGTTCAGGAACAACCGAATGGCGGGATAAGTCAGATACGACAAAGGTTTATGTCTACCCGAAATCCGGTCCTACAATTCGGTATTCGGTGCTTGGACAAAAAAATGGGGACAGCGATACCACATACACGATATGCTCTAATAATGTCAGAATACCACAGGGAGTGCAGGGGAGTATAACAAACCACGTATATGAATCCGGATATAGAAAGGCAAAGCTTCGGATGACGCGCGAGAAATATCAGAATCTGAATACAACCGGTGTTTGGAGTCCGGACTCAACGAGAAATTATACAATTTTTAACTAGACTGAAGATAGTGGGTGCCGGGTATCCGGCACCTGGATTTAGAAAGGGGAAAAGGCATGAAGAAGATCAAGTGGATTATCCTCGGCGTCGTGCTTGTGGCTGCAGGTGCCGCGGGTATCGCATATATATCGCAAAAGGAAAAGGACAAGCAGTATCCGTTTGAACGGTATCAGGAGGAGCAGGCAAAGAAAGAGACAACAGAAGCAGCGACCGGAGCGGAGGATAGCGGTACAGAGGACGCAGAGGGGAAAGCGGCGACGGATGATAAGACGGAAGATTCTCATTCGTTTACACAGGGAAATGTGACCTATTCCTTTTTAGCACTGGATGTAATTCCCGATACAGAGATTGAGACACAGACACGATACCCGGCAGAAAATTTTGCTAGTGGAAATCTTCCGGATGCCGATTACGAGACATGGACGTATGATTATGACAAGATGATGCAGGAGGGACCTGCACTGAAGGAGATTTATACGAATAAGACAGATTATACACCGGAAGAATATCAGAAAATACGTGACGAGAATGATCAGGCAGTAAAGGATAGTGAATATATGGGGCATCCAAAGACAGATTACTATTTTGTAAAGATGCAGATAAAAAATGAGTCACAGGATAAGCCAAGAGATGTTTATTTATCAGGTCTTTATGTGATATATACAAATACCAGTCGCAAGGCATATACTTACAGTGATGGCTTCTGTTATTTTTCTGCTTCGCAGCATACGGAGGGGGATGACCGGGCGCATGGTTTTGGCACTTACCGCCTGCAGGCGGGAGAGGTTCTCGATTGTATTGTCGGATTTGAGATCCGGCGCGACGAGATCTATCCGTCGGATCAGTTTATCTATGCAGGGCTGATTAGCCCAAGCATGGATGAGGTGGTAGTAAATCCTGCAGAATATGAGACCAGCGTTCTGCTGGATGATCTTCCCGGAATGGAGGAATAGCGTATGAAGAGACAGATTCTGGTATTTCTCTGTCTGCTTGCGCTTTTGCTGTGGGCAGTCCGGGTGATAAATCTGAACCGTGAGACGGAAACGGATATCCGGTATATCGAGTACGGACAGGAGTTTTACAACGGACCGGCGGTGGTTCGCACACTACAGTTCCTGCTGCTTGACGAAGCGGCGTATGAAGCAAAGTTTGGAGTTGACACGGATATGGGAGATACAAAGAAAGCACTGTGTCTGCAGTTTGAGATACGGAATGAATCCGATGCTTCAATCACATGGGATGAGGTGTTTGCCAATATGGGGGATGGCTTTGAATGCAAAGGCTGGTACAGCGTGTATGATCCCTATATGGGAGCCGGCATAAATACGTTTTCGTCGGAAGAACTGGCACCCGGAGAGACCGAAAAGTTCTGGCTGGTAACACCGGTTTCTAAGTCGTGCTTCCGCGAAAAGACCTGGGATGAGCTTTCGGATATGGAGTTTGAATATGTCCTGTCGATGTATCCGGATGCTGTTCGTATCCGTTTACCGAAGCCACAGACTGAATGTACGCAGATGGAAAGCATGAAGCCGGAACAGGAGTAGAAAGGGGGCGCGGCATGAAGCGGATCATGAGATTTGAATTTTACAGGGCATTTCGTTCAAGAGGGTTTTATATTGCCCTGTGTGCCGGAATCGGGATCGCGGTAGCGGATATCCTGCTGTTTTATCAGGCGTTCCGGCAGGAAATCAGTACAAAGGTTTTTCTGCAGGCATGGATCGGAACAGATTATCAGTTTGTGACGAACGGTCTTTTTTATATCCTGCTTCCTGTGATTGCGGCACTTCCTTATGCTGGTTCTTATTATGAAGATCTGAAGAGCGGATATCTGAAAAATATCCTGCTTTCCACATCCAGACGGTCGTATTATACGGCAAAAGCAGTTGTTGTATTTACGATGGGGGCGATAACGGTCATGATCCCGCTGTTGATAGATATGATGGCGGTTATGACGATATATCCGCTTCGGGCGCCGGAACGGCTGGAATTCCTTACGGCTGGGATACTGGATGCCAATTTGTTTTCAGATCTTTTTGCAGAAAATGGAGCCTTGTATGCGCTTGCATATATCATATTTGATGGGGTGTATGCAGGGGTGCTTGCGTTGTTCGGCATCTGTATAGCAGAGCATGTGGAAAGTTTGTTCAGTACGGTTGTACTGCCATTTGTCGGATATATCATCTGGAGTACCGTGATGCTGGAAAATTATGATGGGAAATTCTCACTGGTGGAGATGCTGAACCCACAACAGAGGATTGTATCATCCAGCCTGCAGGCGGTTGTGATTTTTGCCGGGCTGGCAATCGTCGCGGTGACATGGATGATAAAAAAAGGAAGGAGAAAGAACGTCCTATGACAGAAATAGAATTAAAGCATATAGAAAAAACAATCCATAAAGTACCGATTCTTATAGATGTGAACCTGAAACTTAGTTCTGGATGTATCTATGGACTGAAAGGTAAAAACGGCTGTGGAAAGACGATGCTTATGCGGACGGTGTGTGGTCTTATGCTTCCTACGTCGGGAACGGTAAGTGTAAATGGAAAGGTATTGATGAAAGACATCGAGTTTCCAGAAAGTATTGGGGCACTGATCGAGAATCCGTCGTTCCTTCCACAGTACACAGGATACAAAAATCTGTGTATGCTGGCATCTCTGCGGAAGGGTGTCACAAAAGCAGATGCAGCATATGCGATGGAGCGGGTGGGTCTGTCCGCGGAAGATAAACGTACATACCGGAAGTATTCGCTTGGCATGAAACAGAAGCTTGGAATCGCAAATGCGATTATGGGAGAACCGGACATCATAGTATTAGATGAGCCGATCAATGCACTGGATGAAGCGAGTGTGGAACAGGTAAAGCAGGTACTGGTGGAATTAAAGAAGAAAGATCATCTGATCCTGATAGCCTGTCATGATAAGGAGGAATTGGAATATCTGAGTGATGAGATTATTGAGATGAAAGAAGGGCGGATCGTGGAATGCAGAAGGCTTACGAAGCAGGAAAGTGGGGGAATGCAGGATGAAGACACTGAAAATGTTCTGGCGTGACATGCGGATCGGAACACTGCGGCATATGGGAAGATTTCTGGTTGTTCCCGTTGTTGTGTTTCTGATGAGTTCCGGTCTGGCAACCTATATCGCACAACTGTACGGGGAGGGTGTCATCAATGGACATGGAACAGCCGTTGATTACTATATGTATATCATGCAGGGAATGTATATTTACAAATTCACACCGGAATCCGAATTCGTGATACCGATAAGCTGGTTTATGCTGCATATCGGCATGGCATATATCACGGCGTATTATCCGTACAAGGATTATAACGAATATGGAACAGCAGTGTTTCTGGCATCGGGGTCACGCCGAAAGTGGTGGGTGGCAAAGATGCTGTGGTGCATGGTAAGTGTGGCACTGTATTATCTGATCATTGCATTGTCGTGTGTGGCTGTTGCATACGCGCATGGCGCAGATATCCGCGCTGGATGGTCTGTCGATATTATGCAGGGAATGTTTGGAGATTCTGTGAAGTATGTAAGCGGGAAAGATGTGTGGCTGATTACGGTAATACTTCCGTTTGCCGTTTCGGTGATGTTGACGGAGTTACAAATGCTGTTGAGTTTTCTTCTGACACCGGTGGTTAGTTTTGCAGCAACATGTGGAATCTATATCATATCCGCATATTATACATGCTGGTGGCTGGCAGGAAACTATACAATGTGGATCAGGAGTTCGTATATAGACTATGAGGGAATACGTCCGGACAGCGGAATGTTGCTGGCAGTATTCGGGATAGTCAGCGTACTGATAACCGGTCTGCTGTATTTTCGAGAAAAAGATCTGCTGGGAACCCGGTCTCTGTAGAGAGACCGGGTTTGCTTAGTCGCTTATTTCCTGGAAGATGCCAAGCTGTGGCGGATATTCCGTAAAGGTGAAAAATGCAGCTGTCAAGAGAAGCAGGATGGCGGAAGAGAGTATGAGCTTTTCTGCCTTTCCGTTGCAGTAGACATCATTTTCCACGAAGAGGGCGAACGCAACACCTGCAAAATACAATGCAATATTGATCCAGTCGTAGTTTTTGCCAAGGATGCCGTTCAGTGTATAGAAGACTGCGACGATGAAGATCATGCCGGACAAGATTCCAAGGGTACGCGCCCAGAGGAAATTGGCTGGCATTTTTTCATGGAAGAAGAATAGTTCGATCAACGTGAGCAGAAGCATTGGGAAGAAAAGCAGCTTCAGATGCTCCCATGTGGATTCGTTGACGGCAGAGAACAGCCCGACGATGCGGTTTTGATCCGACCATTCATAGGTGAAATGCAGCAGCACTCCGAGGATGGAGATGAAGATAAAACGGATGGCGTTGGTTTTGAATTTCATGTTGGTTTGTCCTTTCTTGGGTTAGATTTTAGGATTAAGTGTTAATTTGTTGCATGAGCATATATGGATTTGGCTCGTATGTAAGTAGTTTACGGTCTGGCACATGATATTATGCACAGTTCAGAAGAAAGTATATGTGTGAATTGGGGGAATTTACCAAAATAGAGAATTTTACCTAATGGGAAAACAGAGAGAAGCAAGTTGATTGGGGAGAAAATCGGCGAAACGGAAAAATTCCCCAACGTGAAGACAGGGAGAAGCAAGTTGATTGGGGAGAAAATCAGGGAAACGGAAAAATCCCCCAACAGGAAGACTAAGGGAAGCAAGCTGATTGGGGAGAAAATCAGGAAAACGGAAAAATTCCCCAATGGGAAGGCTGAGAGAAGCAAGCAGGTTGGGGGAAAAATCGAAAATCGGAAGAATTACTCCAACGGGAAGGTTGAGAGAAGCAAGCAGGTTGGGGCAAAAGTGGGTTAAACAGGAAGTTTACTCCAAGAGGAAAAAAGGAGAGAGAAAAAGATGGTTGAAACTGGGGAAGTGCATATGTATAATAGGGTTGCTCAGCAAGAAACAGAGACAGGCAAAAACAAATATAATATTTGATTTCTGTCAGAAAATAGAACAGGAATAACAGGAGAAAAAATCATGCGAATCGTAATACAGCGTGTCAATCACGCATCTGTAAAAGTAGATGGAGAGACAATCGGAAGCATTGGCAAGGGGTATCTGCTTCTGCTCGGTGTGGCAGAGGGAGATACGAAGGAGATGGTTGACCGCTATGTGAAGAAGCTTTCAACCCTGCGGATCTTTGCAGATGAAGAGGGCAAGACGAACCTGTCAATCACCGATGTAGGCGGAGAAGTGCTGGTCGTATCCCAGTTCACATTATATGCGGATTGCAAGAAAGGAAACCGCCCAAGCTTTGTGAAGGCGGGTGCACCGGATTTTGCAGAGGAAATGTATGAGTATTTCAAGGAAAAATGCGTGGAGACGTTCGGAAAGGTAGAATGCGGAAGCTTCGGCGCAGATATGAAGGTCGAGCTGGAGAACGATGGCCCATTCACAATCTTGTGGGACAGTGAGGAATGGTAGAAAATGAAACAAGACAGCCAGATGTTTGGTATAGAGAAAATCAGTAAAATACTATGGAAGATGGCACCACCTGTGATGCTGGCGCAGTTGATACAGGCACTTTATAACATTGTGGACAGCTTCTTTGTCGGGCGGTATTCCGAGAGCGGACTGACCGCGCTGTCCATCATCTATCCAATACAGCTTCTGATGATTGCATTTGCAGTAGGAACCGGTGTTGGTATCAATACATGCATGGCGCATTATCTTGGATTGTCTGAGGATGAAAAGGCAGATGAGATCGGTGGAATCGGCACACCGCTCACTCTGTTTATGTGGGCGGTATTCGCAGTGTTCTGCTACTTCTTCATGCCTGCGTATGCAAAGATGTCAACGGACTCCGCAGAGGTAATCAAAGAGGTTATAACGTATGGACGGATTGTATGCGTTTTTTCTTTCGGACTTTTTCTGGAGAGTATCTGGACGAAGATCCTGCAGGCAAACGGCGATATGAAGACGCCTATGATCGCGCAGATTGCAGGTGCGGTTACGAATATCGTACTTGATCCGCTTTTGATCTTCGGTATGTTCGGATTGCCAAAGATGGGAATTGCAGGTGCGGCGACAGCCACTGTTGTTGGACAGATCGTGGCGGCGTTGATCGTCATGCGCAGAGGATTCCGGAAGTCACCGGCGTTAGCTGTGTATCTGCCGGGTATCCGGAAGATCTATAAAATGGGAATCCCGAATATCCTGATGCAGTCCGCGTACACCTTCTATATATTTGGACTTAATATGGTACTTGAAACCTTCTCCGATCAGGCGGTAACAGTACTCGGACTTTATTACAAATGGCAGGCGTTTTTCTTCATCCCACTCGGTGCGATGCAGACCTGTATCGTGCCGATCTTAAGCTATAATTATGCAACGATGAAGATTGACCGTTGCAAGAAGACGCTGTCATTGGCACTTATATATGGAGTATCCCTGATGATGCTTGGTGTGCTTTGCTTTGAACTGATACCGGGACAGATGCTGCATGTGTTCTCACATGATGCAGAGGTGATCCGTATCGGAACAGAGGCGTTCCGAATCATCGCAGTAAGTTTTATCCCGCTTGTGACATCGCTGACATTTCCGGTGTTCTTTCAAGCGGTTGGAAAGGCATTTACGAGCAGTATGCTTACGGTGATCAGAACGGTATTTT
>CAVGQQ010000054.1:0-22385 GCA_963631525.1 bacterium | reverse complement strand
TTCTAAAGATTGTTCAACTCTGCTGCTACACGTGCAAGCACCGCAAGACTCGCCGGGTCATTCTTATAAGACTCTGTCAGCTGCGCGATGCGGTCACGCCTGCTCTGAAGAGAGGCCTCTTCAAGTGACTCCTCTACTTTCTTCTGCTCTTCGATCTTGCCTTTCTCAAACTCAGCGTTGATACGGTCCTCGTAGACCGCGGTGAGGTCGAGCTGGCAGATGTTCTTGACATCGTTAAGACATTCAACGATACTCTCGTAGTTCTTCGTAAACGGCGCCTGGGTCGGAGAGTAAAGCAGCGTGAAGTTAACGGCGTTCTCACCCTCGATAATCATAAACTGCTTACCTTTAGATGTGGTGACGTAAGACACCTCTTCTACAAGGACGATATTCTCGTAGTTCTCTGCTACAAGTGCGATGCCCTCAAGGAGACATGCGACCTGATTCCTGCGGGCTGGGTTGACGGTATTGAGGTACATGCGGTTATTCTCTCTGAAAGCAGCAAGAGACATATCCTCTTCATTGCCTTCGTACAGGCGGGTGATGACACTATCCTCGGAGATCTGGTACTCAACTGGCTTATTGCCTTCGAAACAATAAGAGAAAGTGCCGTTACCGTCATAGGTCATCTGGTCGAGTGTCTCGTTGATAAAACCGAACTTTGGCGATACGCCAGTCTTCTCACCCTGATGGACCTCGTTAAGCTGGAACTCAGAATTCATGCTGAACATCCTCTTTCCAACAGCGAAGTAAGTGTTTCCGTTACTCTCCTCGACATAAGAGACTGGGTGCGTGAGCTTATAGCCTGATGACTCGATGACGACTACCTGATCCTTGTAGACACCTTTGACGATGTTACGTATGCTCTCGCAGAACATATCACCTTTCAGCGCGCCGGCCTTGATGTAAGCCACCACCTGACGCTCGTCACGCCCCTCGAGGAGGTTCATAACATGCTCCGCACACTGGCGGTTGAGGTAATTATATTTAGATGTGTTTGCATTGATACTCTCGCAGGCCGTGGCAAGCGCCCAAGAGACCATGTTCTCATCGAGCACGCCCTTGACCTTCGATACCGCCTCGTAAACGGCGCTGTCATACAGGTAGTTCTTCGCCTCGTTCAGAAAATTGTTTACCATACCACAGGTCACCGGTGAGGACATTGTCGCCGTTGCGTACTTCTCAAGCAAGGTGCGTCCGGTCTGTGTCTTGTTTTTTGACATGCACTCAGAAAGGACGGTACCGAAATCGAGCGCAGCAAGCAAATCAAATGTTTTCATATTTTTGTTATATTTATATTTATATATATAATAATAACTATCTGTGAGTATATACATATAAAAAGGAGCGGAGATTCTCCGCCCCTTCGTGTGAGAGAGTATAATAATAGTATTTTTAGGAGTGTTTTTACTTATTCGCTTTACTTGCTTGAGCCGTGCTTACACGTAAGTTGTGCTTACACGCAAGCTGTGCTTACACGTGAGCTGTGCTTACTTGAGCCAAAGACAGATTGCGACGCCGACCAGAATACCGATCAAGTCAAACAGCAAGTCGTGTCCCGTGTGCTTCCAATCCCATTTCGCTGTCTTATCCCTATAAGAGTAATCCCAGCATTCTTTGAATATTGTCAATCCGAATGCAACGATAACACCGGGAACCCAGTCTATGAGACCAAAAGTGACAACGATAAGATAACAGATAAGGAAATGTAGAACACCGTCAACACCGACGAAGCTCTTGAATTTCTTCCAGATTTCAGTTAACCAATTTTTCATATTTCAAAATTATATTAAATTTATTTTTAATCAGACTCATTAAAGGATTCTACTTTATGATTCTTAGCAGATTGATATATCTCAAATGCTTCTTGCCGTTGAGAGTCAGTAAGGACAAAATCGTTATTTGCAATATACGAATCACAGATAGACAGTTGATATTGCTGTTTCTCATTCAATTTTCCGGCAAAAACATCTCTGAGCTCTTTCAAATCGTCAATAGTAAGACCGATGAGAGACACAAACTCCGGAACAAGAAAACTACCAAACTCAAACCCTCTTGCATCATCTCTTTTTGCATACTCAAGAAACTCTTCCTTTGGTTTTTGTGTGTACTCAAAAATATCTATTCCCGGGATGTACGAAAAACAAAAGTTATTGAACCGTTTTGATTTCTCTTCCCAAAGGAGAATATCGATGTCTCCCGGAGTATAACCATCGAGCCCCGAGAAGAACACCGAACTACCAACAAAAATCACTTTATTCATATTTAATCATTTAAATTTTCAGGTATAATATACCAACTACTATTATTATATATACAAGTAATTTTACATCTTGACGGTGAAGACGATGCTGTGTAAGAGATACTAGATACGTTTGTAGTAGAACCAGTTTTTATATTATACATATTCGTAGAGGTGCTCTTTATAGTCAGTGTCGATGGCGTGAATAACTTATAAAATACGAATGTCTCATTTGCAACCGGAGATGCAGGAAGTGTGTATGTCTGAGCTATTGACGTCGTTGCCGTGTGCAGTATCCTATGTGACGATGTCGATGTGAGTATCGTTGTCACTGCAGTTGCACTTGCTGTCGTTGCTGGGGTGTTTATCGCACTCCACACACCACCGTTGGCCATATTCGTAGTACCACCTTTGGTGAGATTATTAGTGTTACCAAAATTGTTATATACGCGATTTACAACATAAGCACCTTCATCAGTACGACGAATATTACGAAATATACAGTACTGTTCGAAATAAATTGTAACATTTAAAGAATAATCAGTATCATCTGTCCACGCAGGTATTGATATTGATGCTAGATATTTTGCACTATACTGTCCCGTCGACATCGATGAATTAGACATAACTACAACAGCACAACCAATTCCAGCATAAACCATATCTCTGATTTCATCACACACATCGGTTGCAACTTCACCATCAACAGCTACATTTATATCATCATAAGCAATAAAACTAGTAAGATTATCTAGATTTGTTTTATCTCTAGCGGACATAAATCCTGCTGTTGAAGTGGAAGCATTCGAGTGGCTATGTGACGAAGATGCAGCACCGATATTCGCAGGAGTAAGATTGACATTTCCAGTTTTATACACCGAATCTGCAGCACCTTTTATTCCAGTAACACCGGTGTTACTTATAGTCGCATTCGAAATTGATATTCCCGTACCAGCGCTGTATGAAGTACCACCGGTTGAAGATATTGTTATACTTCCAGTAGTCGCATCTCCGGTGACTGTCGTCAAACCGCCACCCTTGATTGTAAGTCCTTTCAATTCTGAGCCATTATAGGAGATTATAGGAGTATCTGCTGTACCTATCGCAAGAGTATAAGGGTTTTTTAATGATGACGGTTTATCAATCAAATCATTATATGAATGACTATGTGATGCAGCAGCATAAGCAGATGATTCGGTATATGCAGCAGAACCGAGTCCTTTAACAGATACATTAGTAGAGGTACCGTTCGTGTTTACTGAGATAGTACCATTGGCTGAACCTGTAGAAACACTACGGACGCCGGAGTTAGAAAATGCTGTTCCTGAAAGTGAAATACCAGAATTTGCAGCTGCAGAATAAGTAGTATTTGTATCAGTCCAAGGGACATTGACTTTCATCTTACCACCACTTGTAACCTCCACGTTATAATCACGACCTGTAGTAGTACCTGTCGTCTGAGATACGACACCACCAAGTTGAGATGCAGTGGCAGTAGGAAGTGAATAGACGGCTATTGAGCTTGAAGTGCCATTAGTATTGACATTAACAAATCCGTTCGAGCCCTGAGATACACTTCTTACTCCAGAGTTACTGAAAGTAGTCCCTGAGAGAGATATTCCTGTTCCTGCAGAGTATGTTGTATTAGTATCAGTAGAGTTTATTGTTATTGTGCCGTCTGAGTCTGATGTGACTGTTGTTGCTCCTGTACCTTTTATGATATGTGATGAAGTGACTGAGCCATTCTCCACGTGATTAAGACGTGCATTTCCGTTGGTTGCAGCAGCGTTAGCAGTCGAATACTCACTACCTGTGACTACATTCTTACTTGTGTAATGTGTGTCTGTGAACACTGCATCACTCGGTACATTCTTATTGATAGAATAACTCAGTGCGACAGGAACACCATTAGAGAAATAAACCGGTGTTGTTGTGCTTCCCGCATCGGTATTCAGTTTATTCGCACTGTTCGCCGCGCCACCAGCAGAAGAAGAGCCTGCGTAAGAATGTGTATGTGAGCTAGCTGCCTTACCAGATAACGCAGTTGTTATCGCGCTCTGTGTCATCGTACCGTCGGTGTTAGTGCCGGTCGACGTATACAGCTTCGTAAGACCGGACACGGATGCAGTACCTGTTGAGTACGTTGTATTCGTGTTGACGGATTTCAGTGCTTTCGATGTGACCCCGGTAACGTGCCCAGCAGCATCCATCTCAACACCGGTGACCACATTAACTCCGGCAGAGGAGTTAGTGATATCCGTAAGCGTACCGCCTGATGCGGATTTCGTAGTCGATTGCGATGGTGTGTAGTGATTACTCACACCAGTCACCTTCGTGTCGGTCAGGTTGATAGTAAGTTCATCGCTCTGATTCATCGAGAACGCGCCTTTCAATGCGTCATTCTGATAAATCTGTATTTTTCCGTTTCCTACAGTAGGTATCACCGGTTTACTTTTGAGGTCAAGATAACTACCGCTTATCGCAACCGTCGCCAGCTTACTTTTTATCCACGTCCAGAGAGCGGAGAGCGGTCTGCGGTGATAGGTAGTGGTTGTTGTCCCGCCATTGGCGTACTGAGAGATATAGTAATCTGTATCCGACGGTGTTGCCTCGCCGGTCGTCAGCGTGTTCAGCGCGGTGCTTACCCCAGCAGCGGTGTTATCAACCTTCCCACTGAGCTTGGTGTCCATCTCCGTCTCGGTGTAATACCTATCATCGTGCGTGTGGCTCTTCGCTGCGTACTTATTTGAGAGCAGATGAGATGATGATGTGCCGCCTTCGTAGATAGCGTAGTAGAATATACCGCTCCCTTTCGCCGTTATGGCTGCAGGGAAGGTCGCGTTTGCGTTGATATCATAGGAGTACAGATGCCCGGTTGATGACATATTACCCTTACCATTCAGTATGCTTGCCGACACCCAGTCGTTAGTGCCGAAAAGGCGGATACCCAATATAGTTCCTTGCTTAGCGTAAGTACTACTTGTCGTCAGCGATGTGACGATGAAGGTCAGCCGTAAGTACCATATGTTTCCTGTCTGGGTATACCCGCCACCGAGAGTACTGAGAATAAGCGGAATCTCGTTCCAGCCGCTCAATCCAGAGACCGGATACTCACCGTACGTCACCCACGAAGCACCGGAGACGCCCGTCTTATACTCGATAAGGACTTTCATATCGCACGCGTTAGACACCCGCACAAGGAGCTTACGTGGGTTGGTATATACATAGTAGGTCGTACCGTCCTGCGCGGCGAGAGTCACGCGGGTTCGCATATCAAGCGTTATGTCCGTGGAGGCATCAGACCTGCCCACCGGCACTGCTGATACTGTCGTGCACCAGGCGGATTTCGTTGCTGCGGGATAGTTATAATCTGTCCAGGTAGAGCCACCGTCGGATGAGTACTCGAAAGTAAGTGCATCGCCATTGATAAACGCAAGGCGATTAGCACTATGCTCCGCAGAGATAGCCATACCTATAGGAGACAAAGCAGCATTTATATTCTTTCCTCCCCAAGCAAGGTATGTCTCCTTGATAGTGTTAACCGGGATAGTGATGTTACTCTCTCCGGAGAAGGTCGTCGGGGTTGAGGTGACGGCAGTACCGAGAGATATCGTCCGCGGTGTCTGGAGCTTCGTCGCCGTGGAGGCGTTACCAGTCAGATTGCCATAGAATGTCTTCGCATAAACCCCCTTGAATGGCCAAGATGACGTGCCGAGAAACGAACTCCCGGATGTCGTGTTCGAAGAATACGGAATAAGTCCGCTTTCCGTCGTGCGAATCCAACCTGAATCACTGCCTGCGGCGGTCATCATTCCTTCATAGCCGTTCTTAGTAGTCGAGGCAATATAAGTGCCCGAGTTCGGTTTCCCGGTTACATTACTCCAGGCAACGGAATCAGCGGAGTCAGCAGTGGTGGCGCTGGTGGCAGTGTCTGCATTTCCTTTCAGTGTGGCCTTGATAGTAGAAGGGAGCTTGAGTGTCACTGCAGCAGAGCCATTAACACTGACTGCTGACCCGGTGTTGCTTCCGTCACTATCAGAGATATAGATATTTCTTGCCGTACCCCAGTTAGATGTAGTGATATCTGCGGTGCCGTTGAAAGACGTGCCATTTATACTTCTTGCGGTAGTCAGCTTACCAGCAGAAGCAACAGACTGACTGCTGATATTCCCACTATGAATAAGCTTATACCAATCCGTCCAGACACCGGTACTGCTCCTCTGACGGAAAGCCATATTACCAGTATGGTCACAGTCAACATATATCTGCGAGCCGTACTTGCCTTGTGTGTTTGCCCAGGTCATCGCGATGATATTCCCGTCCGAGCCCGGTGCACCGGATGATGCACCAGCACGATAGACAGCGAAGGTGTCCGCGGTAGCCGGCATACAGCTGTCCGCAACAGCACTATAGGCAGATGTATCTATTGCTACGGTAGATGCACTTATAGCACTACCAGCAGATGTGGCATAAGTGGCGTTATCACTGTACCGTGTTCTTAAGCCGTCATAACCACCTTTAGTTATGTCTATGATATTAGCATAAGAGATATACCAGTTTATCGGTGCGGATGAAGTAGGCGCAGCACCAGTAGTAGCAGAAAGATATATATGCCCACCGGCCGCGAACGAACCTGTTGAGCCGCAATGGACAATCCTGCCGTACCACTCCCACTTGCCAGTGCCGGTGTTATCAGTGATGAACGTGTCCCCATACGAATCGCCCATCGGGTTAGACACGCGATTAATCTTATAACCGACGGGTATCTTTGCGCGGAAAATCTGCACAAACACTGCATTCTTTCGTGCAACTATAGGAAAATAGAACCCACCGTATCCCGGAGTAGCATTCGTCCCCGTGTGCTGAACCCTAAGCACATAACCGGATGCGTTACCCGGGTTGACGATACCGAAATCAGAATATGTTCCTCGAGTTATGGTCACATCAGTAGAACCAGAGATATTATTGTATACATACACGTCATTCACACCAGATGCAAACTCAGGGTCGGTGTAAACAGGATAACCAGATGACTTATAACCAAGGACGTTGAACGGTGTTATACCGACTTCGGTTGAACTGGTGTTCGTGCTCGGGTTCTCTACTCTCAGTTTTGGTAGATAAGTGGTGTTTATCTGATTGCCTGCAATATCTTTCGTTGCCGTCGTAGCACTCCCTGCTGTGCTTGCCGACCCAGCAGATGTGGCATACTTAACACTCTTATTGGCGTCGGCGGTGTTATCTACATTACCGAGACCGACATCGGACTTAGTTACCTTATGCGGATTACCACTAGTCAATTGGCTATGGTCGTATGCCGTCTTTCCTTTATCACCGTAATAGGCAGTGGAGGATGTCTCTCCGAGGGCGAGTGACGGGGAGATTTCCACGTAAGCAGAACCAGACCACCTGTATGTGAGGTTCGTGTCTGTTGCAACATAGATTTTCCCAGTCTCACCGATAGAAGGGAATCCCGATTTTGATGAGTACTCGAGCACATCATCGACGTATGACGGTAGCTGAGACGACGGCACTTTTCCATTCGTGTCGAGGGTGGCAACACCGGATTTTGCACCTTTCTCCGATGTGAGAACGAAGTTATAACTCTGGCTTACGGAAACCCCAGATATCTTTCCGTCAATCTGAGACACTTGGACGTTGATTCCCTGACCAGAGGTGCCATCCTTAGTAGCATCGAGATTATTGATACTAGTATCGATACTAGTATCAACATAAGATTTTGTGGCTACATCTTGGTCATTAACCGGGTCGTCAACATTTCCTATTCTGACAGTATCATATTCTCCAGAAACATACAATAATTTTCCATCCTCATCATTTGCAAATGTTATAGACTTATCTTCATTATTGCTTATGCTTACTGCCCCTATCGAGCCGGCAGTGATGTTTATTTCTTTTGCAGATGAACCATCATATGCACCTTGCGATGTGCCATTAAGTTTGATAGTAAGTGCACTAGGATTTTTCATTGAAGTAGGAAAATCCGTTATCTCGCTTTTTGTATGTGTATGAGATGTGTTTGCTTTGCCAGAAAGGCCATTAGTCAGTTCAGTTTTAGTGGCATAAGTAGTAGATATATCACTTCCGTTTTTATCAGCAGTTGCTTTTGCTGCAGTTCCACTAATATTAATACCCCAAGTTCCAGATGCGCCACTTCCGGTCTTTGTAGGAACATACGATGTATAATTAGTAGTATCTAAGAACAATCTCCAATCCTTTTCTAAATTAGCATCGGTTGATTGTCTCCAATACATACCGAGATTATATCCAGTATACATCTGAATACATCTAGCGCTTCCGTTGTTGTTTTCAGCTTTAAAATGTAACAAATGCCCAGTTGCACCCGGATATATAACAGAATAACTACCAATTGCTTTACTAATATCAGTCAACTCGGTTTTTGCTGGAATAGAAGATGCATTACTTGTAGTACTATAAAGACCGCGTTGTTTATAAAAAGTATTATCAACAGTTGTTATTGCATTATTTATATCCGTCGTCGTCGCTATGTCTGTACAAGCAACTGGCTGTCCCTCACTGAAATACACCGGGTGGTCTAATGCACCGACGGTTCCCGTGTTCAATGCCGTAGCGGTATCGGCAGTCTTCGCCCTGTCAGCAAGGGCAATCACCGGCACGAGGTTAGACCCATCGAAGTAATAAACCGTATTGTTCTGCCATTTAGAGAAGTAGGAGGATGATGTTGTACAACTCTTGCCGATACAGATATAATACTTACCTGCAGTGAAATAGGTATTCAAATCACTGATAGCAGCATTGCAAGGGACATACAGATAATATCCCGTTGTCGTCTGGTCGAGAGTGAAGAGCCCGGTAGCATTATCCAGCGTGCCGACAAGATAGATAGTCGATATGGCAGTAGTGGGATAACTATTAAAGTTATAATTAAGATAAGCATATGCTCTGCTGGTAAAAAAATAACTACCATCAATAGTTGCCCCAGAGTTAAAGCTACCAGTAATAATGTAAATATATTCCGGTCTGAATGCCGTTGCCGTTGGTGTGAACGGATTGCTGCTCGAATACGAACCAACCGGAGAAACAAGAGACACAACCATCCCGGATTTATCAAGAGCACAGAGATGATGCGTACCAAGTGCTGATGCGGCAGTCGGCCGGGATAATCCAATATTTAAGTTCGACACGTCCGTAGAATAATAAGCATATTCGCACATCCAGCCACCGGTATAGGTGTTCCCTTTTACCAGCTCACCGGTTGTTGTGGTGACCGTATATGACCCGCAGTTAGATGACCAATAGGTAAGAGTGCACTCAGAATATTTAGGAGAGAAATGTGAAGTAAGCCTCTCATTCGGTCTGTACCAAACCAACTGTGGCCCGAGCCCGTTTACGTTAAGTGTGTTATATGATTCCCCGTTAACATACCACTGTGTAGACAGTCTGACATTGATTTTCAGTCCGTCATAGAGCTCGGTGATACCCGGGATAGTGACCGTCCAATGCCCTCTCGTGTCTGACGGAGAGGTAGCATAAGAGACATCGTGGTTCTTGATGGTGATATTTCCACTTGCATCCGAAGAGACATCCGTCCCACCGATACCTTCAATCTTATTCGATGATGTGACGGAGGAGTTACCAGACGGGGTGGTCTCGATATGATTGATTCGTACATTACCGTTGGTTGCAGCAGCGTTAGCAGTCGAATACTCACTACCTGTGACTACATTCTTACTTGTGTAATGTGTGTCTGTATCAGTAGATGAGATGGTAATCTTGTCGTTCGTCGCATCTGGAGTAAGAGTAACATTGCTTCCTGCAACGAGGGTGATGGTGTCTGTCTTAGAATCAGCGGTGATGGTAGTGCTTCCGACGGTAACATTCGAGAAAGCATTCTGGTTCACCTCCGCTTTAGGTGCGATACCTGCAAGCTTGCTTTTCTCTTCGGTAGTATAGTCATTAGTAGATAGCCCTTTGCCGGACACCTTATCGACCTTTGTGTCAACGGTTGTAGAGAGTATGTTTATCTCGTTTGAGAGCGCGGTGTCTTTATCTTTTCTTGCCGTGGTCTCATTAGTGATTCGGGAAGATAAATCATTTATCTCTGTCTTCATACCGAACTTAGAAAGGAGAACACCGCTTCCTCCACCGAGAACGACGTAATCATCACTCAGACCGTCATCGACCATATAAAGGGTCTCATCGGGGTCATAGGTATAGACGACTCCCCCTTTCGTTATACTGCCTTGTTCAACAAGAACATCATAGTCCCCTTTAGCAATCTTGATTATAGTCTTTAATGTCGACATAAAGTATATTTTTCTATTTTAAAAAACGGTTCGGCGAGCGTCATATTCAGGCCGTGAGCGCATAGCCACAACTGGACCACCCGCCTCCCGTTATATTATAATTCTAATTTAATCAGAGGTGTGTAAGCTAAATTCGATGCAAAACTAGGCATATTATCAAAACAGGTCTTAGTTTTATCATCACCAGCGTATATAGCCATATCAAAACATCCGGAATCTGAAAGTGATTTTAAAAACGTGTTTTTACATTTTTTATATCCCTCTCCAGAAGTGTAAACCCACTTATAATTTCTTATATGTAATAAACTAGCGCCGACGTTATAATATGTGTCATAATAGTCCTTTGTATAATTATACCATTTTACAGATTCAACTATTCGACTATAATCATTATAACTATCATAATAATAATCTGAGTCATCTGCATTTAGTGTAACTGTATAAACATATTGATTTTTTCCTCGAACTACTTTCTGTAAGTAGCGCCAATAAGCTAAACCGCCGTGAACAAGATTATTGGCAGTTGCATATGAAGGTGAGCCATACCTGCTATCACCATCAAATGACTCATTATAACCTTTAGAGTCGCAACATTTTTCATATAAGCAAACATATATCTCTCCATCATCTACCCTGCGATTCATTCGTACACTCAAATTATCTATGGTGACAATAACTTTATAGGTTGTCTTTTCTGAAGTACGTTCAACTAATTCATAAGAGATAGATATAGCATTTGCAATTTTTCCGCGTCCACTCACGCTCCAAGCATTGCTCTTTCCTAATCTCATTGACATTCCCATAAGCCTACTCTCTACTCCTTTTATGCAGTCAAATCAATTATCTTCACTGGTTGAGAGTACTTCTCCCAGCCAGTGCCGTTGTACAAATAAATCTCGTTAGTATCGTTAGTTCCGGAAACAAAATAAATATCTCCTTTTGCCATACCACTGGTAGGCAATGCAGATACCTTCTTGAAAGCGATTCCTGGTGTAGATGATGCCATAAAAAATACTATTATTTCAAACTCCTATGTAAATATAATAATTTTTTATGAGATTGTTTTTATTCCTTTTATGACCAAGTTGCCCAAATCAATGCAGAAGAGACCTTGGAGTCAACGTAAGATTTATTTGCTGCATCTGTGCCGTTAGTAGGAGTAGCTACACTCATAAGTTTTACTGCATTGTCACCAGCTTCAGTTGATTGTACAAATGATATCGTACCAGTTTTAGCATTTCCTTCAACCGTAAGATATTTAATGTTACTGCTGTCTGACGAGTCTATCCACCCTGCATAACCTGTAAATATAGTGCCCGGTTTATAAGATGATGAATTATCACCGGTAATATTAAGCGTGTCTATAACATCTTGTATACGGTTTTTCTCTGTAGTAGTATTAATCTTCAATGTCCAAGGGCTGTCTTCGGAATCTCGTGCTCTTGTGAAATGGCCTTGACCGTCATCATCGTAAGTGTTTATCTTAAGACCATCATTATCTATCTTAAGAATATTCTTACTTGCGTCGACTTCTTGAAGCTTAAGATTAATCTTATATCCATCAACCTTAATACCAGCATTTCCTGCAGTATAGACATCCACAAGGTCTTTTACAGAAAAACGAATAACCTGGCTTCCGGCATCAGTGTTAAATGTAAGTTTAATATAAGGCACAGGAACAGTTATGCCCGTTTCTGCAGTAGTGACCAGCTCTGCATCTTGAATCATTCCGTCTTTGATGAAATAAGCAACTACATCATCAATATTGGTTTTTTGCCCATTAGAAAGAGTTACGTAATAATGCACCTGCACATTTCCTGCAGTGTCCTTCACTTCCTCTCTTGTAAGGTCTGGAGTAAGTGCATTAACGGTGCTATCTACATACCCTTTATTTGCTGCATAACTACTATATGTATCCCCTTCTGCAGAATCTGCTGGGGTTTCAATGCCACTAACTTTCACTGCACCATTATAAGTACTGGTTAAGTTTATAGTTTCTTCATCAAGCAATTCTGCATATACATATTCTTCTCCACCATCAAACTGAGTCTCCCAACCAGCTTTGCCTTTAAAAAATGTATATTTAGTTTTTTTGGCATCATCAGTATAACCATATATGTTCAATGCGTTAATCAAATCATCTACATTGGACATCGAAGCAATATCTGAAAAATCCAGGATAATAGGATTCAAACCATCAGTGTTAGCCTCAAATAAATCAATAGTAAGGTAATTCAACTCTTTACCATCAGTGTCAGATTTATGTGAAATCGTGACATTCTTCACGTTACCACCATAGAACGGTGCAAGGTTAGTAGCATCAGTGGCAACATAAATAGTCTTATCACCGGTGACGAAATAAATCTCACCCTGAGTCATTCCAGATGTCGGTTTGCTAGCAACCTTCTTAAAACTCAATCCTGGATTAGCAGCCATATCTCAATAATTTTTTTAATTTATATTCTATTTTTATTATTATAATCTTTTTTTATACCTCACTGCTCCAAACAACATCTAACTTATTATTTTCTTTATCAAATACAAGTGATTTACCTAACTCGAAATGCATCGTACCGTCATCAGTCATAGGTATCTCATTGTCATCAATCTTCAGACCATTGACCGTTCCTCCACCACCCACAGCACTGAGCTGAATCGAACCGTCCTCAAGCTCTTTCTCTTTTATCGTCGTCCCATCAGCAACAATCACCCTCACGGCAGTAAGCTTCTTCTTCTCCTCAGCCGTTATCTGCTCATCAGCAGAAAGGACTCCGTCAGTATCTATGCTCAGCCTCTTTCCAATCTTGATGACACCGGGAGTATCTGCGCTGGCAACACTGGCCTCTGCCTTGACTCCATCAGCCCCGACAACAATCTTCACAGCATCGGTAGAGAGGGACGCTGGCTTGACGTATACCGTCCCATCGGTCGTCTGCCCGAGGCCCGCACCGACCTTCACCGTCACCCCACCGCCACCGCCAATCTTCGACGCATCGATACGCAGGTTCTTCCCGTTACGGTTGACAACAATGGTGTCCGAGCTCTGGAGCACGGCGATCTTCGGTCCAGTAAGCCTCGCGCGGAGCTCATCTACTTGTTGTTGCGTGAAATGCTGCATAGAAAATATAATCTCTCCTTAAAAATATATTATATATTTTATATAAGGGAACCTTCCGAATATATATATCACATCAGAACGCTCCCTTTTTTATTATAAGTTTTTCCGCCGTGTTTTATTTTATGTCGTTCTGATCGATATAAAGCACTTTGTAATTATCCTCCAGGCATTTAGGTTCAGTCGGCTTGCGCTTGTCATACGCAACAACGAAAATGAGGTGCTTCACCCATCTCGGCTTATTGCTTGCGAACCACCTGAAGTCGTCCTCACCGTCAGTGAAGACAATCATCGCCTGGCACTTGCCACTGTTCCTATGTATCTTATGCTCGACACCACCGATAGTCATCTTACGAGCGTCCCACCCGTCAGCGAACTGTTTGAAAGATCTTTCCAAGTTGGTGCCACCGCCGTCCCTGAGGTGGAGCTCCTTGATATCGAACCGGCGCGTCTTAGATGTGATCACATCCTCACACTGGATGCCGTAAGGGACATATGTGACGTACTCAACGGATTTCTGCTTGAGCACCTGTGCGCTCTCAGAGAGGAGTATCGGCAAGAACCCGTGGTTAGAGCCCGAGGTGTCGACCATAAAAATTATGTCCGATAAATCGGTGTCCCTCTGCTTGTCGAACCGGCGGATCTCACCTGTCAGTGCGAGGTCGCGCTTACGGCCCCACTTAGAATCCATCTGAACACCACCGACGGCGTTGCCGATAATCTTCCTCAGCTCGCGCTTCCAATTAAAATTCGCTTTGTTGATATTATCTATCGCATCAAGCAGGCCTGCGCCTCTTCCGCTGCCGCGGAGACGCGCTGCTACCTCCTCGCCGATCTTCTTCCATGTATTATCGACGTCGGTCGTCGACTGACCGCACTTGGCGTCGGCTGCGGAGTAACCGGCCTCCTCAGCGATCTTATCACCGAGCTTCGGGTCGATAAAACCACCACCAACCTTACCTACCTCACTGCTCTGCGCCTGACCTGCAGCAGATGAATCTGCAGCACCACCAGGGGTGCCATTTCCTGATTGGCCCTGACCGCCATTTCCTGATTGGCCTTGGCCGCCATTTCCTGATTGGCCTTGGCCGCCATTTCCTGATTGTCCTTGGCCGCCTTGCTGGCCGTTAGGCTGTTGCTGAGATTTAGGCTTATTCGGGGACTCTGAGCCCATACTATCGAAGATCTTCTCAAACGGCATTCCCGCGTACTTCGGGTCGATCATGCCACCGAGCTTCTCGGTAGTGCCTTTCTTGACTATGTTCCCATCTTCGAGCAGCCAGTTGACCTCGTAGTCAGCGGCGATATTCGCCTTTGTGTGGTCGTTACAGCCGTGGCTCCTCTCTCTTGAGATATGATTAAGGATATTATGCATGCACTCGTGGAGGAAAACGAAGACGCACTCGTCGTACGAGAGTCCGTTAGTGAACCGCGGGTTCATAAAGAGACGCACACCATCGGTAGCCATCGTGTCCAGTGCGTTAGTGAAGATAGGTATGAGTGCCTTGATAGCCGGGGCGAAGAAAGGGAACTTCGATATGACTGTCATTATACAGAGCTGCACTTTCTCCTCAAGATCGGCGACCTTGATGGTCGTACCGTCAGGATAGGTGATCGTCTCGCAATCAGTAATCTTCAGCGTACCGTCCCTCTTGACAGCTTCAAGGATATAATCGGTGAGTTTCTTATAATCCATAAAAAGATTGATATTTATATATTATATATAATAAAAAAGACACCTCTCAAGAGCTGTCTTTTTTGAATAGATTATTGATTATTTTTTTTTAAGAAAAGTTCATATTATCCTCCCACCCGGTCATGTTTTTATATCCATCAGGCCAGCCATCAGGGCATTTGTACCATCCTATCTCTGTCTTACCACGGATCTCGTCATTGTACTTGGTGATAAGGCCGTTGATCTCCTCCTCGCTTGCGACGACCGACTCCGCAGGGATAAGGTCGAGCTTCGGCTGGCCGTTGATAAGGACCATCGGATTCCACCCGGTGATATAATGCAGACCCCGAGTGGGCTCCCAGAGCGCAGCCTTGTTCTCACAGTGACCTATCGTCATACGGTCCCAGTTCATCCACCAGATCTCATCGGAGTCTAAGAGAGTCATATGATAGTCTCTCTCAAACTCCTCTGGTGTTATCTGGCTCCATCTGCCGTTAGTCTGTATCACTACCGTTGGTTTCATATGGACTGTTTTAATCAATAAATCATTTTTTTTACACGTTTGCAGGCTCGGATACCTGCCTGAAGACCGGCTTGAGATTGACCTCAGTGAGCACACCGTCTCTGTTACGTATGTACGGCTCGCGTGTCTGGTCCCAGTCGAGCCGGTCGATAATAACATTAAGCGTATCACCGAGCCTGTAGTTCACCAGCTCTGCAGGGGACATAGGTATCATGCCGGTGATATTGTACATCGGTACCTCGACAAAAACACCCTGCTTGCTCGCGCTATTAAGGATTCCCGTCACATGCCCTTCGAAGACGATGTTAGTGAACGGATGGTTGTCCGTGCCGTAGCCCATGTCGAAGATATTTACAAGGGACTGTCCGCCGAGACTGTTGAGGTATTTCTTCCTCGAGCAGATGACCGACAGCGCACCGTTCTTCTTCGTTATTGCTGTCACCATCGCGGTGACGTTCTTACCGACCCACCTATCGAAATCCGACTCGATATTGAGTACGATCTGCGAACCTGGGATAAAGGCATTGATGTAGTACGGCTTCTTAAACATAAGCCCCTCAACGAGGATCTTACCTGTGTAACCGCCGTAGACAAGCTGCAGGTCTCTCACTACTACCTCGCTGCTCTGGAACCGATTGAAGAGCGTTCTCTGGATGCCGTCCAACCAAGTGTCGATAAGCGGCTGGAGCGCGTCAGCGATGACCTCGTCCTTGCGTTTCTCGACTATAGAGATAGTCAGTTTATCCCCCGGCTCGACGCGGAGGAGGCTCGGGCCCTGCCTGAGAGAGATGTAATCCTTAGAGTGATCACGTGATACATAGATCTTGTCCTTTGTCACGGAGTCGACAGTCACATCGACGATGTCACCGGCCTTCAGCGGGGTCACAACATCAAGATGATCCTCAAGGCCTTCGGTCTCAATCGGAAGACCATACTCACGTCGGAACGACTCTGCGATCGAGACGTCTTTGTACTTTGCAGACAACCTTTTGATTCTCTTGACTGGATCCTCAAGATAATCCCAATCGAGAGTCGGTGGGACAAAATCAGTAAATCTTTTTAGAATACTTTCGTTCATTAAATGATAGAAAATTAAATAGTTAAACAATTATTTTTTTTTTGCAGCTAAGAGACTTTTACTTTGTCTTTCTTCAGCTGCTCGTAGATCTCTTTTACGATAAGATAAAAATCCGGGTCGCCTTGCTTGATAAAATACGTAATATACGATGGGTCTTTCTGTAGTATACTCCTCACGCTCGAGCCTTTGTACTTTCCCTGTAGGAAGCACCTCTCCCCGTCAAGCATACCGACAAGGCCTCCGCAGGTTGTCTCAAGATCGAGTCTGCTGATATCATTATGTAGCAACCCCATCTGATGGCTGAACACCTCTATGGTCGCGAGCGTATCAGCGAGGCTGTTATGTGCGTCCTCGAGCTCCTTGCCGGTGTACCTCCGATAGACATCTATGAGCTTGCGCGAGTTGAGCATCGACTCGATATAAAGGCTGTCATAGATCTTACGGCCATAGAGGGTGAGCGGCTTGCCGATCCGGGCAAACTCATTCTTGAGTATCGGGATATCGAAGGTATTGCCATTATAAGTGAGTATATCGCTGTCTCCGAGAAATGCAAGAACCCTATCTGCTATCTCTGCGAATAGCGGCGCGTCAGCGACTATCTCCGGGGTGATGCCAGTCTTCTCCTTGGCGTAATCCGACCAGACAATGCCGGGGCCTGGGTTGACAAACGTGTCAAAGGTGTCCTTCACTTCATATCCCCCTTCATCGGATGGCTCGAACTTCACAAGACTTATCTGCGTTATCCTACAGGTAGTGCGATCAAGCCCGGTAGTCTCAATATCAAATGCGACAATAGACATTAGTGTTTTCAGTTTTAAAAAAGTTAAACAATCTGTATTTTTTCTTATATAAAAATAATCTATTTGGGGTATAAATTTATTGTTTTTATATAAAAAAAGAGAACCCTCAAGAGCTCTCTTTTTTCATTGTAATGAAATAATCTTATTTCAAATAAAATTATTTAATTTTTATTGCGTTTTTTGGTGCAATCAGGTCGGTGTCTCCGAGCGCTTTCACGCCAAGGTCATCACCAACGGTAAGCGCAGTCACGTCAGCGGTCACAACCCTTGTAGGGACTGACGCCTCATCGAAGATATACAATGAGTATGCATATCCAGTTTCCTTTCCGTCTTCGTCCATAAGGAGGCACTGTATATAAAGTGAATCGTCCTCTGTAGGCGCTGCGTTAGTATATACCAGGTTGATGCTATCATTGACTGGTGTCAGCACGAGAGTGTCAATAGGCTCTTCAGTGGCTGTCCAGCCGACATAGAAGAGACACCACGCGTATCCAAAAGAGAACTTCCATGCCGCGCCGAGGTCACTGTACTGATTATTAGAGATAGCGATCGCACTGTCGGTATATGTGCCAACAAACGTGTCTACATAACTGCCGGATACCGGACTGAAATTACCGTCAGTAAAAGAGACCGTATAACTCTCATTGACATACTTCTGCTTGATAGAGAGTATGAGTGTGTCACGGGACTCAGCACCTGCAGACTTAGAGTCATAGTAATCATATACGTCAATCGCGTAATCTCCGATAATATTCAAATACCCTTCATCAGCGTCAGGGGCAACCGCTGTTTTGAAAGCGAATACATCTGCCGCTGTAGTAGGTATGAAGACACCGTCATTCTTACATACACCGAAGACAATAAGCTGATACTCAGTGTCGGAGAAAAGACTGTCATACGACAGGACCTTATCAGTAGAGTAAAAGAGCTGAGACTCATCGTAAGATGTCATATACGTGTTATATGCACCGAGAAGGGTGTTCACATATGCATCGGCCCCGCCACGTTTGTCAACCGCCGCGGTCGTCGCACAGACGTAGTACCAGTAATGGGTGACACCGTCAAGACCACACCGGAAGGGACGACCTTAAGGTCTGCGTTGATATATGGGTGATCCGCCGTTATGTTAGTGATGTCAAATACGAGTGACGCCGCCTGGAAAACTGGTACCGTGAGTGCGATACCATCTGCGGTGAAGGTAAGTTCTCCATCTCTCGCATCGCCATTATTAGTATCATACTTAAGGGTGATAGTAGTAAGGTCAGATTTCTCATCTGGAACCGTCACGTCGAGCCAATCAGGACCTGAGGTGAGAGCCCAGTCGACATTAGACTTGATATAAAGTGTCGTGCTGCCGCCGATGTAATCGATGTTCGCCGCATAGTTATCGAGCGCAGCATAGTTATCAATATCCCAGACACAAAGAGTCTTCGCGGCACCGTCCTGGGTGACGGTGATATTCACTACCGGTAACGTATCGGTATCCGGTGTGACGGTCACTATCGCCGCGCGTGATGCGGTGCCTGTGTTAGTGGTTACCTTAACCTTGACGTTAACACCGGTCATATCAGCCATACCCTTGACCGGGGTGACGGTACACCAGTCAGTGTCGGTTGTAGCTGTCCAGCCGACGGATGTCTGGAGGACGAATGTCTTCGTACCGCCGTCAGCATCGAACGCAAAGGACTCTTCAATAGTCTTACTTAAACACATCTTCGGTAACGTCGATGGTGTTGACGCAACCGGTAGCGAGGCAGCCCAGCAGCCCCGCAAAGAAAAGCAACTTTAATTTTTTGATCATAATTTTTATGTTATATTTATCCGAAAGCTTGTCAAAAAAAAATCTCTCCTATTCAGTTTTCTGTATTTCAAACACGCTCGTTTCAAGTATGGTAAATTTACCAATCTCCTTATTGTGTGATTCAATATTTTTTAAAACCGGATCATCAGACTCATTGACGTTATATTCAGTTATTTTATTAAATCCTCCTAACTTAAAAAGTTCATTTAGCGTTTTCTTATCATATATTGTTTTATGTCCCCACATTCTGTAAAAATTATTCACCATAATACACGCGTTTTTAATGGGAGATCCTTTATCGAACCAACTAAAATGAAAATCAATATATTCTTTATTTTTTGTTTCATCATTATATATGTCATCAAGTTTTTCTTTTGTTGGTAATGCAATTCTAAATATGCCATTTGGATACAAGATTCTATGCACTTCTTTCAACAATTCCAATCCTTCGGTAACCGTTAAATGTTCAAGCACGTGCTCACAAAAAACATACTTAAATGAATTATCGTTAAACGGCAACTTTTGAGTGGCGTCCATATAAAATGCTTCTCCTCGAGGATATAAGTCCGTATTTAACCAGCCATTTATACAATTGTTTCCGCATCCTATATTTAGTCCTATGAACTCACTTTCACGCCCAACTAGATCTTTAATATTATGATTAGGTAGCATTGATAGTATCATCAATATTTTTTTATATTCAGTTTTTTATTGTAACTGCGCCTTATGTGTAAAAGTGTCTATGAACTCATCGACAGTGTACTTTTCCAATAGTCCCATCAATGTATGCCGGTTGATACAGTACTGCGTATACGTATCACTCTTACGCCGCTTGAACGTGAAGTAATCTGCAGGAAAGTAATACAATATCGTCATCTCCGGAGTCCGGCCGATCTCAATAGCGTCGTGATGTTTAAGTGGCATATTGTAATTATATATGCCAAGTGAGTTGTTTTTGTCTTTCACCGCGATAGAAAGTATATCAGCGTTCACTGAGTGTATGTCTTTCTTTTTCTCTCTGTAGTCGGTTATTGATGCAACACAGAAAAGCGCAATTACTATGGCTGTAATAATAAGGATACTCATATATTCTCATCGTATGTATTTTTCAATCTCTTTCTGTTATACACCGTCTTCGGTGTCGGCCGTAGGTACCGTTGTGACACCTCCCGGTCATGAAGGCGGATCTCCTCCTCCCGCCGGAGCCGTCTGAACGCACGCATGATATCATCCTCTGTCGAGCGCCGCTTCGAGGGACTCCTTAAGGCCTTTGTGTTTCGTGCTTGCATATAGCTTCAGTTCTCTATCACTCAGTTCACCATCGGCGATATCAAGTATCTCTTTCGATACCTCACTCCGAGGAAGCTCGCCTTTCCTTACCGCCCAGGCCATGCCGAAAAGCCGCTGCTGGGATTTACTCGTTGCCGGCATATCTAATTGCATTTATTTTTTCTATTACCGTATCGTCAAGCACAATTCCGGAATAATCAATATAATCGTCAAACTCGGTCACCGTAGGCGCGGGAATAAAATCCCTCCAAGGGATGTCCGGCGTGCCCCATGCGCGACAGATAACACCTCTTGTCCATTTAGGCTCATGCGTGCCGTCAGGTGAATTGACCTTATAATAGTACTCTGTATTCGTTATACGGAGTCCCTTGTCAAAAAGCGCCTTGGCTAGTTCAAAAGGGATATATGTTTTCTTCTTATTTTCTTCCATTTTTATAATTCTTTTAATAGTTCATTATATTTTTCTTCATCTACCGTCACGGTCTCCCCTTGGCTCCTCCAGTACTCTCGCATCGTGTCTGCGTTCGTCGTCGGGCCGGAGTTAAAAAGCTCCCAATAGAACCTTGACCGCTCGTCATCACCCAGCTTATATGCGTCAATAAACCACTGCGCGATGCCGTCCTTCAAGTCAGTGGGTAGATAGTAATGGTCCTGCCAGAGGACACGGCGGTCACCATCACCCTGGAGTGAGAGTTTCTTTAGTTTATTCCACGTTATCGACGGGGTCGACAACCGGTACATCATATCTAAGCACTTGACCGCGGCAGTCTCAAGCACGTCATCCCGCGTTGGTAGTAATTCATACATCAGTTTCATATAATATATCTTTAAATTGTGTAACAGTCGTCTCAAAAAATATCTCTTCGGGTACTATGGTCCAATCAACAACAAAATCCATCTTTCAATCAGTTATAATTTATAATTAAAAATAAGGTTTTAATTAAAAAAATTAAGAGACCTTGAATAAATAATCAAGATCTCTTTTATAATTAAGAAATTTTAATTATCTCTCTATATTCTAATCAGTATTATCTGTATCAGTGTTATCCACCGGCATGCCGTTATCATCCACCGGTATCGGATTACCATTCATGTCGAGCATATCCCTGAAAGGCACGACGATGATGATATCATCGCCTGCTGGGAGACACGACACATAGTTGTCCTTACATCTTATGTCTGCGCATGTAAGTGAAGTGCCATCCCTATGACAGAGATCAAATCCGTGTTCAGAGAAATAGTTCATCGGTGTTATCTTCCTGCCGATCGTGCGCACAGCTGACGGCGTATCATTACATGTGTTCCAATTCCCAGATGCGTTACCGAAAAGGAAGCCGTCCCAACCCGAACGGAGCACCTCACCCTGAAGATAATAGCACCCACAGTCAGGGCACTTATGTAGGAGGACATTAGTGTGTGAGAAGAGGTTGTTGAAATCCCTTATGAAGGGGTCTGCTGACGCACCGACAACATATGGTGTGGTGAAGGTGCAGATAGCCTCTGTAAGATATGATTTAAGATTCTTCATTTCGAAAATATATATATATAATAA
>CAVGQQ010000053.1:0-22583 GCA_963631525.1 bacterium | reverse complement strand
CTCTTAATACATATCTTAATGAAGGCATTTATAATAATCTTGGAATTGATGATGAGATTGTTTACAGTGAGGTACGTGAGTGGTGCCGGTCATTTGCACGCGCAATAGGACTTAATGACACTGATAAGGTCTTTGCAAATAATCTTACTTCAGGTTGGCCGGTTATCAATGCAAATATACCTAAGTATCAAGACGAATTCGTGATAGATACTGACCCGAAATACGGCTTAGCCCCGGGAGGCGAGCTGCCAGATTACTGCCGGTCATTAACATTTAATCCCGAATCATCTGCGTCACACTTAAGTATTTTAGTGAAAAGCGATCCTAAGAACCCATTGAGGAGCTTCAATAACGTCCCTTGGAGTATAGGCATCAGTAAAAACAGCATCCCAGTAAAACAGATTACCCTCACCGGTGAGTACGATGTTATTGATTTTGACAATATTAAATGCGGAGTTACACTGAGAATAAAAAACTGTGAGAAGATAAAACAGATCAAAAATATATATGACTTTAAAGGATTGTACTTAGGTGTTAATAATATTGATACCGCTACAAAGATTTTAAATTCCTTTACTGGATGTAAGCTTAAGAAAGGTGCAATGGTACTGCTTGATATATCAAAATATGGGGGTGATTTTACTGTATCTGGTAAACAGCTCGAAGCGTATACTGCCGCGGCAGTGAAACTCGGGTTTATCTATTCAAACCCTCTATGGGATGTCACTGATATACTAAAAAAAGAAAATCAGTATAAATGCATAAAAAAAGAATATAACACACTGTGGTTGTATCATTTTTCAGTGACAGATTACTCATTCTTAAAAACACTGGACCCAATATATGATGTTGTTGCTATCGAAGATAATGATATAGAGATCTCTGAATCTGAGCTGCGAAATCTACCGGCAAACATACTACTTTATATTAAAACAGAACATTCAGATGAACTATATACTAAATACAGTAAATATGATTTTATTGATGTATACACATCGATTAGAAAGAGTTTTTATAACAAAGCAATTCTTATAAAGAAAAAATAGATTATTATATTATGAAATCCCTGAAAGACTATGTAGGAACTTTATTTGAATCCGAACACCGAGTCATAGATAATACTTATAATCCAGTTAGTAGGAGCCCGAAGAAACCAGTCACGCTGAATCCGTATAACACGTTCATCATTATCAAACCGGGGTTCACCAAGAAGATTGTGTATGAGGTTATCTCCCGGTTCACAGATGCGGGTTACACCATCGCCCGCTCGCTCGCACGGACACTCTCACTCAAGGACGCACAAGATATTTATGCAGTACATAAAGACGAGGATTTTTATGATAACCTGTGTAAGTATATGTCCAGTGGTCTCAGTATCGGGCTCGTCCTCCAGTGCCCGGATACAGATTTTATCAATAAGACTAAGAAGCTTAAGGATGAGATCCGCGCCGAGTTTGGTAAGGACGATATGAGGAATGCATTGCACTCGAGTGACAGCGAAGAAAATGTTTATCGCGAGAGTGAGATTTACTTCAAACAATAATAATTATATATAATATATTTTTAAGGAATGATGAACTTAGAATCAATAATCAACGACGATCAGATTTTTGCACCCACCGGAGACTCTGATGTCCCCGTAGTTGATGTTGTCAATATGGGTATGGACGCCATCGACAGAGAGGCGGATGATGAGTCTCGTGGGTTCGTACATATCCTCCGGACAGCGTATTACGATGATGATTTCCTTAAGGAGAACCCCGCGTTCAAGAAGCAGCTCGACTCTCTGGTAGAGTCACTGAGGATAATGCTCAAGATGCGTAAGGCAGATGAGTCGGCGCACGACGTGATCATACACGCGATAGAACAGAACTCATCAAACGCGTCCCTCTACCGCTCACTATCAGATATACAAAAGGCAATACTTTCTATTACGGAGAAAATTGATGACACTAAAGAGAAACTGCTCTCTCTGCTGAAGAACTACCAGCTTGAAATCAACTTCAGGGAAGAGCAACTAAAGGCCGCTACCGCAACAGATGATGATGAAGATGATGATATCACCGCGAAGACTGCTTTCCGTGGGTCGAAAGACTTCATCAACGCGATACGGAAAAATAGTTGATTTTATATATATAATTACTGTGGTTTTATAGTATAAAGAGGACTTCAAAAAAAGTTCTCTTTTTTTTATATATGCAAAAAAAAATCAAAAATATTTTTTATTTCAAAAATAATTGTTATATTTACATAGAAATTAAAACAAATAAAAATATGAGAACAAAAACGGAAAAGAATCTTAAATCATTAAAGCATTGGTTGCGAAAAAATGCGTTCATAATTTATATGAGTGTTTTCACAGTATTTATGAGCTTCTGTATATATTTGTTATATTATTTTTTAACTCTTGCTGCTGCATCATAAATTTATAAATAAAAGCATTTATATTTATATAGAATTATAGTTTTTTATAGGAGGAATGTAATTATGAAAGCCCCGAGGCCGAAATTCTATGTTATCAGGAAGAGCTTCACCGGTGAGGTGGAACAATATGATGTGCTTGAAAGACTCTTTAATGAGATTCTCACCCAGAGAGGCACAATCAATAAGAAGAATTTTGTTGTATTTGATAAAGATTATAACATTATTCCGGTAACAACTCGGGAGCAGTGTAAGAAATATGTTAACAATCATTTCAGATATAACTATTGGGCTAAGTGTGAGTGTGAGTTCATAGCTATCGACTGGCCGTACAGAGACACTATCGAGGCATCGCATCCGAAGAAAATCGATATGTATGACCAGATTAAGCCGAATCTTGATGTTGTAGTCGACCTGGTATGGAATTATATTTCTGATAAAATAAAATAAAAAATCATATTGTTATGAAAATAATACAATTACTTCCAAGAATCGAAGGTTGCGGCATTACTAGATATGTTTGTGAAATGAATACTGCATTGAAATCGATAGGTATTGATGCGACTGTTGCTACGTTTTTATCAAATTCAAAATTGGCAGATTCAAATGCAAAATATGGTTCTACTGTTCCAGGAATTGTTATTTTAGATTATACACAGAATGTCATAGACACACTTAATTCTGCAGATTTTATTTTTATACATAGTTTACTTGATGCAAAAGCAGACGATGAATATAAAAATAAATTTAAAGATTTAATTGTTAATAAAATACATACAAAAAAGGTGTATTTTGTTAATGATAGAAAAATGCAGTCTATTCGCACTTATTACGGAGATTGGACAAATGATAAAGAGTTTCTTGATGGAATTGATTTTATTTGTACGTTTTCATCTAATACTCCAATATATAATACATTAAAAGAAAAATACGGAACCGAAATTTTAAAGAAATACATTCATCTTATGCATCCATACCAATTTGATGAAAGGCAATTGTTATGGAAACCTTTTGACAAAAAATATAAGAGAATTACATATCTCGGAAGATTTGCAACATTTAAAGATCCTTGCAGATTAATAAGGGGAAAGGAATATTTTGACGCAGGGGGATTTCAGTGTGAAATGCGTGGCATTGCTAGATGTATTGCAACTGCATTTCAACAGGATTTATTCTATCATTTTGATGAACACAGAAATAAAGTGGGTGTTTCTGAAAAAACATTAGATATATCACCTGCATATAAACACGCTCACGGAATAACAGACGATATGATAGATGTTATTGATAGAAATAATAAAATTTATATATTTCGCGAATATAAACGTGATGAGGGATTAAAGGCAATATCCACTAGTATGTTTGGTGCTAATTTTTACAGGCTTTCTTCAGACAGTGAATATGGCAACAGTATTGAATATTCAATATCTGAAATGGTAGATAGTGGCACTATTCCTATTATGGACTGGGATATGGGTCATGCTGTTTATTTTTGTAAGGATGGCAAAGCAACAAACGATACTATTTTTGATAAAGATATGGGCGTTTTTATTAAAAAAGATTTATCTAATATTCAAGAAGCAATAGATAAATTAAATGATATATGTAAAGATGCCAAATCTTACAATGCTTATAGAAATCGTTGTTTTAAATTGTATAAGCAGCATTTTGATCCTAAATGTGTTGCACAAAAATTGATAGATGACCTTATTTCACGCATAAACGAAGACGAAAGTGCAAAAGAAGAACGCGTCATTAAAACAAATAAATAGTATATGAGTAACGCCACTGAAAATGTAAAACTGGGGTATTTCCCTCTTGGTAAAGCCCTTGATATTCTCGATGAGATGTTTATGGAGCAATCAAATATCAGTGTTGATGACTGGTTCAGAGATAGTCCAAACCTTTTTCAAGGTAGAGAAACATTTATTAAACGAATGATGGAGGAATAGTTATGAAATAGATACTTATCAAATGCGATGATGATATTCCAGATGAAGTTGCACTTGACTATGTGAAAGATGTCGTTCAGCAAGGCAAGATAAGTGATGACAACAAACGATATTGCTATATGACTCATATTGGCAAAAAGATAGTCTACGTATCAGAACGGACGAAGTATCCTACATTTAAAGTTCTTAATTATTCAGTATTATGACAACTTTAGCAATAGTATTTTGGACATTAACCGGAATTGTCTTTTTAGCAGCAATGGGTTTGCTTCTTCTTTCCTTATTTGACATAATTAACTTGGAAATAGTCGGATTTGCATTTGTTATAACTATAATTTTAGGAACTATAAGTACAGCAGAAACGGTTCATACTAATCCAAAGCCAAAAGTAGAAGAGTATCCTCTCTCTGAATGGAGAGTGGATTATAAGATTACTACGATGAACGACAAGTCAGATACAACATTAGTTTTAACAAAAAAAAATAAAATGAGTTTTATAAGAAAAATATAAGATTATGACAATAGATTTTTTTTAAAACCAATTATCCAAACCTTTATAAGGGAGAAGAGTATTATTTCGAGCATAATCAGACGGCAATCGAATATGTAGTCCGTGCATATACTGAAGGCTATGACTCAGGGAAGATGTCTGCAGAAGATAAGTTCAAAGATGAAATAGATAAACTTGAGCAAGAAAATCGAATCTTAAAGGCTAAAAGTGAATCTTATGAATCTCAGATTAAGTATTTTGAAGGTAAGAGCAAGAAACTTGAAGAAGAAAATAAAACTCTTGATGCTTATGCTCAAAAACTCACTTCAACTAAGATTGATGAGACGATGAAGAACAGAGTAACGTATCTCGAAGAAGAAAATCGTAAGCTCAAAGCAGATAACGAAAGGTTGAGTGATAGTCTCATCAACACGACAAATACAGCAAAGACAATGAAGAGTACTTTTGATATACTTAATACTGTCGAACTGACCGATACTCAACTGGCATCTATTCTTGCCGAAAGAGGATACAAAGGGGAACTCACTAAAACAGAGAGACTCTATAATTCTAATATGCAATCATCTGTCGGAGAGAAACTTGAAACAATAAAACTAAAATAATAGATTATGGGTTTATTTAAGAAAGATAAAAAGAAAATCTGTATCACTTATCAGAACAATGATTTCGGTGATACAAAACTAACCGTTGACGGAGTCGATTGGTGGTCACTTCCGGATAAGGAGAAGAAACTAATTGCAGAGTCTTGCTGGAAGAATCTCAATGTCAATGACTATGAGTATTTCCTTAAATGGTGGGTGATGGAAGCATCTGAGGTTCACGAGCATTATCATATCGATGAAGGTTCTGAGTTCGTTAATGGAGCACCGGTAAAAGAACAAACGGTTTGGAAGGATAAGATATGGCTAAAAATCTAAATGGAATTTTTGAAAAAGAACTTCCCAATAGAGAAATGATAATCAACAAAGGGAAATAAATTTCCGAAACACGCAGTTTATATTTATATATTATTAAAATTGTTTTTATGAAAAATCGATTTATTGCTTTCTTTTTTGCTTGGTTCCTCGGTGGGATAGGAATCAATAATTTTTATACCCGGAAGACTTTTCTTGGTGTGATAGATATTCTTTTCTGTTGGACTGGGGTTCCTGCGCTTGTGAACTTCATCCGCGGTGTCTGTTATCTGTGGTGTAACAGCAATGAGGAGTTTGAATATAAATACTGCAATAAAAACTAAAATCATCTCTGATACTTGAAAAAAAAATCGTTATTTTATTTATGAACTATTTAAAAGAATATTTAGTAACGGCATTAGCATCGACAAAGCTTTTTGAGATGGCTTATAGCCGGGAAAAATACATAGATAAAGTAAATGATTTATCAAGACAGATAGTAGAGAACTGGTGCCTTATTCGGTATTGTACAAAATATGATCCAGATAATATAAATAAGAATCATTGGAAGACCGAGCTGCTTGCGTACTGCGACACGTTATACAATTTATTTGTAAAAACCGATAAAAAATCTGCAACAGAAACGGCGTTGATAAGTAATGATGAACTGAACGCGCCTAAGCATATCGAAGAGCTGCTTCAGATAAAATTCAATAAAGAACATTTTGAAATCAAAGATGATATATGCAAAGAATTTGCAGAATATGGTTTATATAAAATAATTAGTTTAGTTTCTGCAAAGCGAGGCTCTGGAAATTATCAGGAATTATGCAGATATATTGATGAGGATATTTAAAAAAAACACTTTAAATTAAATTTATATATATATTATGACTGAAAAGAATAAAAATTCATTGATTGAATTCGTGAAGGTGCTCGTTGTTGCGCTGCTCGGGTTCATTGCGCTTATCACTAACGTAGAGATTTGGAATATGGCCGCTATCAACCAGACAGATGGTTTTCACGTGGTGGTGTCTATCTTGAATCTCGCTGCTGAGGCAGTTGCGCTGTATTTCTTCGGAGCTAAAGTGCTCTTTAAGAAGACTGAAGTAAAACAGTAAAAAAAATCTAAAAGGACATATAAATAGCCTTCAAAAAGTTATTATATTTATATATATGAAATCGGACAAGTTTCATGTATATAAATTGTCCAAAAAACGGGAGTGTACTCCCAAAGACCAAAAAAAATTTAAAAAAAAAATTAGACCAAGTTATGTCAAACACAGATTTTGCTGAACTGGATCAGCTTATGGGGTATGAATCTAACCCTTTCCAGATTTTCCCTTCTACTACTAACGCTGCAACTGCAGATGATGTCTACAGAACGAGCCCTAAGGACAGTAAGACCGATGACGGTCACTATCACGCAAAGGTAAGGCTTCTGTATAACGTCTATAATCGTGCACGCACTGTTGTCCATAGCACGGTATATAACCTCAGAGACGAGGACGGATGGTTCAATGTCAAGAGTATTCTCGGCGAGAACGACCCTGCGAGCCCTTATTTCCGTAACTTCAAGGACTGTCCTCTCTTCAAGGCTTGGAAGAAGCTCCATTACTCTGAAGACCCTGCAAGACAGGAGCTCGGAGATAAGGTGTTCACCAAGAACGAGACCGATTGGATTATGGTTCAGGTTATCGAAGATAAGAACAAGCCTGAGCTCGTAGGTAGGATCCTTCCGTGGAAGCTCCCGAGGACTGTCGCACAGAAGCTCCAGGCGAAGGTCGAGCCGAGCAAGGAGTCCGGCAGAGTACCGGTGAATGTCCTTGACCTCCTTATGGGTCGTATCCTCGATATTGATGTCACCCCAGGGCCGAACGACAAGGCTCAGCCGGACAGATACTACAGAGAGACAAAGTACGACCTCTGCGAGTTCGACACTGAGGTCTATCCGGTCGTCAAGACTGACGGTAGTCCGCTTTTCACTGATGAGGAGATTGAGCTCGTCGCGAAGTATGACAAGAAGCTCACTGCAATCGCGAAGATGAAGACTCCTGAAGAGCAGACTAAGGCTTATGGGCTCCTGAAGGCCAATGCACTTTATGCTCAGGTACGTGAGCTGATGCAGAGGGCTTATGAGTATGTGAAGGAGAACAGTCAGGACCTCGTCGAGCTGAAGGGTTACCAGCCGTGGAGCGAGGACCTTACCGCGAGGGTGAACAACCTCATCAAGAAGACGCTTGACGGACATGCGATTGAGGTGCCTGCGGCTGAAGAGATGGGAACACCGACTCCAGGCCGACCTGCAGATACACCCAAGGCAGCTGCCCCAAAAGCGGCTCCGGAGCCAGTGAAGGTCGACCCTGAGGATGACCTTCCATTCTAAAAACATTGTTTGATGCAAAGAGAAATGTAGTAACACCGGTGGATCTCTCAATGAGAGATCCTTTTTTTTATTTATAAATAAATACTGTTTTTACATTATATTAAATTATGAACATCATACAGTTTTTAATCATTCTTCTGACCGCACTTTTAGCTGGTAAAATCGGTTTCGATATCGGGTTCGAGCATTACGACCCCAAGTCTGATAATCCAGTTATCCAAGTGCTTCCGCTGGTGATCGCGACATTCAGTTTTGCAGTTGTGATCATCATCTTCAGTCTTGTGTTCTGAGGTTGGTTTGAGAACACCTGCGTAGAAAGCTCAGAAACCATATTTATTTTAACTTATAGACCAAAGCTGATAAATTATATGTTTTTATCTTATAAGTCAAAATAAGGCAGGTTTCTGGGCTTTTTATGAATAGCCCAGTTCGAATCAAATTGCTGAGGTTTTGTAAGGTCAAATCTGGGATTATTTTATTATATATTATATATAAATCAAGGAATGGCTTATCAATTATATAGGACTAATGTCGCACTCACGGGAAATGTAAAACTGGGATGTTATATCACTGGTGGTAAGATCGATCACTGTGTGCTCAATCCGCTGTCATCGCGGCTGCCGATATCTCCGTTTAATATAAATATCACCGGCAGTAAGTACGGTGCCGACCTGGTGAAGTTCTATAAGAAACACACACTGGATTTCTATGCGCCGGACATTGATCCGCTCGTGACCGAAGCCGGGGATTTCAAGCCATACACCGATAATGATAAGTTTTTTAATCCGTGTCCCGGCGATGGGCAGTACGGTCTTAAGAGGGTGTCATATCAGAAAAACGACAAACAACTGTCTCTCTTTGCACCGGTGTTCATAGACTCAGAGAACGACATACCGGCATATGTGAGGTTCACAACAAAATCTGCCGGTGACAATAATGCAATTTATACCAGAACTGTGAAGATCACCGGCACCGCCCTTGGAGACTACCTCAAGCGGAGCCTTGAAAACCTCAACGGCGGATCAGATTACCCGCATATCATCAATACAGATATCTCCGCCAGTTACAGTATCGTCCGCGGACTCAGTATGCTTTCTGGTGGTATGCTTAACGTCAAGTCAGATCTCCTGTCCCGTGTTCTCGACCATGATATGACCTATCGCGAGTTCAATGCGTATATATGCGATGAGTTCCAGAGGTATAACCTCATCTGCCCGTGGATAATCAATTTCTGCTGGTACTTCGATATCGATGACATCCTTGCGAGCAGGAGCATAAACGCGGTTTCTGATTTTGATAACCTGATTATCAACTGCGAGTACCTCGATAAAGATAAGAATAAGATTTCGTTTGGCGATCTGGACTTTAATGATTATAATATCTCCGGTAGGGTTCTCAGCAGACTTAACGATCCGAAGACATCGACTCAGCTCAATGACCGAGAATCGATGATCCAGCCGACGGCTAATAGCTGGTCGATAGGAAGCACTGATTATATCTTCAACACTTATCTCGGCTTCGACGCACTTGATGAAAACGGTGTGCCGACGGATAAGATCACGCCTGATATACCATATAATATCGATTACTATGCTAAGACTGTTATCGCCGGCGCGCAGAACCTCGACTGGATGCATATCATCGACACCTACCGCGCGCAGACCATCACGGCAACGATGGATTTCTCATTAGTGAAATTTGTCAATGACCTCAAAGCAGTCTATTACGGAGATTATCTGAAGCGGTATACAATAACGAATGGTGATGACTGCTTCTGTAACGGGTGTAAGTTCAATGCAACCGGGTTCTTTGATACGATAAAATCCGCTCTCGGAGAAAGTACAGTGTTTGCAGATAATTATAAGTTATCTTTATCTCTTCTGAATAACAGTGTTGACACTAATTTAGCTCCTCTCAATTTCATACTGCTTACGTATGATGACACAAACACGAAGATCACCGCAGTGGATTTTGTGTTGTTCAACCCACATAAAGAGAACTACACCGGGCAGTATGTGAGCGCACTTAATGACTATGTTGCCGCGTGTCTGAATAAGAGCATCGAAAGAAAAAACCCATCATATGATGCAATATTTTTGAAGACTGCTTCTAGTAAGTATGTCACGTGGTATGTACTAGACAATAACGAGTGGGTTGACATATCTGACACACTCGGAGACCCGCGTATCCCTATTTATTTCGGTAAAGGCGGGCTCGGCGTCGAAGTGCCTAAAGGATTCTATACTAATAACATGCTCACGAGCAAGGATGACAGTAACGGTATATATACTCTCTATCAGACCGGTAGTCAGATACATATAAATAGATATTTCGGCTGGATACAGCCTCATATAGAGACCGATACAACAAAAATTTACACCTTTGCCAAGCATTATCTTAAGACCGACCCGTGGTGGATGGACGGTGACGGAAATAAACGACAGTGGGGAGATGGTATTGACGTGATACCGTTCAGTGAAGTGAAGACGTATTACCCGCAGGTGTATGCTGGCCGAGTGGATAGTGTGACGATTCCCGAGTGGAAGGGCTATGATGAATCGCGATGCATCGTCACCCCGCGTGAGTTCAGCATAACCGTCCCTGCGGAGAAAAACAGTCTCACCGTATCTGAGGCGTTTGATAATTATATAAAAGAGACTTACGGGGAGGATACATATAACACCATAATCAACAACCACTGGTATGATTATATCCATAGGATGTACAGCTTCACTACGGATATCGATGATGACAAAACTAATTATACGATCACATTCAAACTGAAATAATATATAAATAATATATAGATATGGCTGATAACCTCACAAATACTGATAATAGCGCAACGCAATATATCACCGCGAATAACTTTGATGTGCTCAAAAGTGATTTGAATCGCGCATTCAATAATATTATCTCAAAAGATTTTTATAAGGGAGCTAAGGGTGACAGCGTAAAAATAACAAGTGTATCACTTAAGGATAGTGATACCAAACTCAACACCGAAGGAGAGAAGGTGTATGCTGCGGTCTTCGGTGATGACACAGCCGTCACTGACGCGCGTGTCGCTGCCATACCTAAGACGTGGAATAGTCATCCTGCGACTCCGCTTTTCTTCGTATATAATGAGACGGCAGACGATAATGTCTTCACCGATTACAGCTGCATCGTCTATGCTACTGAGATAGATGCTAGTGGCGATGGTTACTCTTATAAGAAGGTCGATGGGTTCCCGACTATCTATTATAACAGCAGCCTTAAGGACTACTGCTGGAAGGTTAGCGGGGTAGAGACCGAAATCTCCGCGAGATATAAAAACACCTCAGATAAGCACGTGCAGTTTTTCTTATTGAAGAAAGATGATGCTGGTGTGTATCATTATTGGGATACAAACAAAAATACTTGGGTAGATACACCGAGTGATGTATCTCCGGTTATTGGCGATTACGCGTATGTCCTTTCTAAGAAGACCGTCACCGTCGCTGAGACCGACACGGATGCCCTCGCGCTCGGATTTGCTGTGTATGACAGCAGCGGGTGGAAAGAGATCACTTACGGTGACGACCTGACTGCGGTCACCTACAGCGATGCGTATATGCAGTATATCTGGAAAAGCATCTACTCAAGCCTTGGGCAGGAGTATCCTACGGAGTCTAATAACGTCGGGATGGATGAGACGGTCGATTCGAATAAATCATTCCATCTGCCAGATGTAACTACCGATGGCGAATATTTTCATAATATTACCGCGATCTCGAATAGCGAGCGTAGTGATATCGTGATAACACCGAAAGATTATGGCGACACACGTAAAGAGCATGCAGTGATCTTCGATGGATATACGGGTGTGTACACAAAAGGAAGAGATACCGGCCCAGATGATGAATATAAATTAGTTACTAAGACTGAACTGGAGGCTGCCGCTGTATATATTGATTTAAATAGCGATGATTATATGCCGGCGAAAACATATAAGAAAGTAAAAGTAATATCGAGCACATATCCGGATATGGTCATCTATATGGACCTCTCAGCAAAACCAGCGAACACACTTATGAATATGTCGCTACCTGGTATTGCTGTAATAAATAATGAGTTATTTGATGTTAAATATAATATTCATACTGATACTATTACTTGGATGAAAGACCAATATGGCAATGAAGCATCTTGGGATTTTGTGCACGAAATGACATTTGTTTATAATGGCGGTGGCGATGACCTGGACTGCAGATCGCGATTCAGAAACACGGTATTCAAAGCCACTAATGACGGTGTTCAAGACATGCGTATTTATATAAAAAACACTAATACAAATTCGCCGTCAACAATACTGATACCTTCTACATATATTATCGGAAAAAACAATGTATTTGATAATTGTATGAACACAAATGGTCTGAGTACATTAACTGTTTATGTTGATTCAACACAATCTGAGTTCCCTAATGAGATCATATGCAATAATGTTGTCACAAACTCAAAACTGAATATAACCCTTGGCATAAATACATCAGCGGATGAATCTACATATGGTTTATATAACTCATCAGATACTGAGCTCAGCCGGTGCATGTTCAGTAATAATGTCATTACTAATTCAGTTGTGACGCTGAGTGCATATAGAATGTCAGATAATACAATTATCAATTCTTCTATTAACGGTATTAATACGGCTTGGTTATATTTGCCAAGCACCGCAGTAACTACAGATGCTAGCACTAGCCCAACATATGAAGGTTGTAATTATGAAGATAGTAAAACAGACATACGATATCAAAGGCAGATAAAATATGTTTGTGGCACATCTGCAGTGGCTGGTTCTATGTATAGATCCGCATTATATAACTTAAGAAGCATTGATCATAATAAATTTATAGGATTTTCATCTAATATACCTATTGCATTTGTAGCTAAAGGCATATCCACGTGGGCAGGTGCGAAGTATACAGGCGACACGGTTAATGACTTATATACAATAACTAATTCTACACTGATATCTAATTTTAAAGTATTGATACAATATAATCACGATTTATGTTTTGCACAGATAACGGGCTATAATAACACTGGGTATACAACATCAACTCTTAAAAACACCCTATATAGTATTTTAAATAAACCAATAATATGTATCGATAATGGAACGGACGATGGAATACAAATCGCGGTTATTGGTTGCGCGGCTATAAACCCATCGGGGACTATTGTAAATACTAATATGTATTTACAGCTTCCTGGACAAGTAACGGACCTTACTGCAAAAACAAGACTCTATCACCGAAATTTTCATTATAGCGGTCCTATAGTTAATATTTGCGGATCAAACAGCACAACTAATAATGATGAGGGTTATTTAGATTTAATTATTGGTTCCTATATAAGTAAAACTGGTAATATGCTTCATATGGCATCATGGAATGCATATAAATCTGGATTAACTATTCTTCAATAAAAAAGGAGCTCAATTACTGAGCTCCTTTTTGCTTTTCTTGGTTGTCGTCGCTGGTGGTGGTGTTTTTTGCTTCACTCCATCTTCCTTTTCTTTCGGTTTCACTGGGTTGAGGTTCTCACGGATGATCTTTGTAATCTCCGTGCAAACTTTCTCCCGCAGGGAGTCGGTATCAGCCCATCGGCAGAGGACCGCGTCGGTGATATCACATATGTCAGTCTTGAGGTACTTATTCAGGAACACCAGGCCTTCCGGGAAGTTCTCCCACTGGACCTTAACGGTGATCTTCGGTGTCTCGGTGATGCCGTCCAGCACCTTGATTATTGCCGGATCGATATCCGGTGCGACTGTCTGTTTCGCCACTGCGTAACCGTCGGTGATAGGAACCGTATTGGCCGTATTGAGCTTAGCGGTAGTCGGAGTATCAAAACTCTCATTATCGAGCTCAATCTCATTATATATATTATCATCTAGATGCTCGTTGACGGTTGACGTCACCCCGGTCCTTGCGGGTGTTGTTGCGGTCTTCACTGGCGTAACGGATTCAGCCTCCTCTTTCGAGCACTTGACGAACTGACTGAGCACGTTATATGGCACCATCCTGCCGGTGCGGTCGATACCTGTCAGCTGCCCGTTCTCAATAATAGTGTCTTTTATATAAACCGTCTGCCCGGTCCGGTAGTTCTTCCAGTAACCCTTCAGATCCGGTCCGTTATCATAATCAAATGTAGAACCAATCATATATTATCATTAAATTTATTTACTATTTCTTTCAGCGCTTTCGGGTCTTTCGCCGCCGTCTTGACGATGAACTCGATGCGCCGTGGCTCTTCCTCATAGAAATAAAGCACGTTCTTATTGTCATTAGACGACTTACGCAGGATCTTATAAAACCTCGGCACGAAGGTGTTCTCAACTTTCTCTACATCATAAACATTATATGTTGGCTCATCACCGGCGTCACTCGCATACCGTATATTATTCATCCTCCACTTCCTGTTTCCATCCAGCCAGACGATAAGTGCGCCCTTAATGTATTGGGGTTTCACGTTGATGAACTGCTCCGGAGTAAAGACGAACACATCGTTGTTCTCGTACTCATCCAGGTCGAGGCCGGTGAAGATACCCTCTGGGTCGTAGCCGGAGTTACAGATAAAGACGTATGCGTCCTGCTCGAAGAGCTCCTCGACGACCTTGTTAGTATAATATTTATATATATATTTATTATAGGTCGTATCTGTTTCTATGTTGTTTGTGAAGTTCTTCCCGCATTTGAACCGCGAGTCCTTAAGCAGAGAGTACAGCTCAGACTTAAGAGTGCCTTGTGAGCCGACGATGAAAATTTTCATATAGTGATTAAATATATTATTTTTATGAAAAAATAATACATTGAAACCACCGCATTTTTATTAAATTTTTATAATTTTTTTAATAAAAAGTTAGCATAAAAAGATTATTTTTATAATATATAAATTAAAATATATACGTATATACTTATATGAAAGAAACTGATGTTGAAAACCAGAACAAGAAAATCCTCGAAGAGCAGATCGGCGGTATCGGCGGTGCACCAACCCCAACCTCTGCGAAGGCCGACCTCGGGCACGCGAAGTATTTCGGCAATACCCGCGACAGAGGAGATGATGACCTTTCTGGTAATGACAAGAGCAAGGAGACACCTATCCGCGGAGGATATATCGAGGTCTCTAAAGAAGAGATGGGAGACCGTGCACTTTTCTATCCATCCGGGTGGAAGTTTATGATCAAGCCTGCGACGGTGGACGACGTAAAAAACTGGTCAAGCATCGACGAGGAGAGGATCGAGCAGGTGAACGAGGTATTTAATGAAGTACTGAAGTCCTCACTAAAGATAACTGCTGAGAACGGTGAGACCATCTCGTGGAACAAGATCAACAGCTGGGACCGATTCTGGTTCTTGCTTAAGATAAGGGAGTACACTTTCGATAAGGGTGAGAGGAAGATCGCCTATGATGATGAGTGCCCGCACTGCGGTGAGAAAGTCGCTTTCGAGCTGAAGGCCTCTAACCTGCGCTTCACTGTCCCCGATCGAGATATCATCGCCCGGTATTGGGACTCTGAGAGAAGAGAGTGGACTATTAACCCGAAGGAGTACGATGTTGCTGGGCCTGTGCTGCATTTCTACCCGCCGACCATCGAGAAGGACAACGTCGTCTTCAAGTGGCTGTACGCCCGTGCGCAGGACGGTAAGAAACTCAACGAGTCATTTTCGCGGTTCCTGCCGTGGCTGCTCAGCCGCGTAAGCAAGGACGATAAGGTGAACGAGAAGTTCATCGTCGACTGCGAGGCAACTTACAAAGGCTGGGGTCTTGAGCTCTTCGGCCTCTGCGATGAGATACTGAGCACCATTCAGGTCGCACCAGATGAGAAGCTGCTCGCGATTTGTAGCCACTGTGGGGAGGAGGTGGAGAGCCAGATCCAGTTTCCCAATGGCATCCGCAGTCTATTCGCTGTATCAGGTGGACGTAAGAAATTTGGTCAAAAATAGGGTCTATATCACTAAGAATATAGGCATCCAGCCGAATGAGTACTCCAATTGGCCGTTCTATGAGTATGAGTTCCTCCTTGAGGATATAAATGAGTATATCGAAGCTGAGAATAAACGTAACAATGAAGAAAACGGAGACAGTGGAGGCACTTATAGTCAGGGGAAGATAATGAAAGATGTCGGTAGTATGATGCGCAGCGCGCAGTCGAACATAAAAATGCCGAGCATTCCAAAATTCTAATCCATATACTGTTTTTTTTGAAAAAAGAGCATCGCGACGGTGCTCTTTTTTTATTATATAATTATAAATAACTCACATTTTTATGTCAGGATTAAAGACACTGAAAGCATTCAGGCAGAATAAAAGATACGACGAAGGTATCGAAGACCTTCTCAACACAAAGAATATGATATATCACACGAGCAGTGTCTGGAAAGAAAAGAAACCTACGGATTTCGTCACCGTGGTTAACGATGAAGATACACTCCTGGTTATCAGTGATCTGTATAAGAATATCGAAGATTATATCCGTTCCGAGTCATCGAAGCTCTTCCTCACTGGCACTATCGGCAAGGATGATGTATCGGTTATCATAAGTAAGAATAAGCTCCGCGAGCTGGCGGTGAACCCATACTCCCCAGTTGATATCCAGCTCCTTTGGGATGGGGATACCATAGACACTACATTGAGAGTCACTAAGTCTGTCGTCGAGAGCTATGTGCTTGGCGTGAGTATGCTCACCGAGGCGGCAAAGACGCCAAAACTGACTCCTGAGGAGATCATCAAGACGAGTAAGGAGGAGATAAATAAGCTGCGCGCGCAGATTAACAACGGTAGGGATGAGAAAGGCAATGTGCTCAACGGCGAGGCAAAAGAGAAACTGAAGAAAACGATCGAGAGCAAAGAGAATGCTATCTACAAAGCGGCGGTAGATAAGTATAAGGTTGCGCATCCGGATGTAAAGAATATGGATGACATCCTTGCCGGCGTGAAGTCGGAGAATAGCGACCTTAGGGAACTGCTTGACCGCGCGCACAGTAGGAAACTGGCTAAAGCTAAGGCTAAAGGCACTAATACAAATACAAATACAAATACAAATACAAATACAAATACTCAGAACGGTAACCGTGGTGAGGAAGACGTCGTCATCAACCCGGTATCTAACTACACGCCACCGAAGCAGAAAAACACTCAAGGCAGTAAGAGCTCTACTAAGGATATCGCAGGTATGTACGGTGATATGATGACGACGATTAAGAATGTCAAGAACGGTGATGGGTCGGCTTTCAGCGTCGCGTTCGCGATAACGGCCTTCCTCGTGTGCAAGGGCTTCGAGCTGACAGCGAACGGGATAAAGAAAGCCAAGGACGATAAGGCGGCTCTTGATGCCCGGCTCGGCGACGCGCGTCTGTCCTTCGCCAAGGCCACCAACGGTGAGCTGAAGGCAGACCCGCTGTCTGAGGACGTGATGTCGATCTTCTACGACGCTGACGGTAACCCGCGTTCGAGTGACGACCTGAGTAAAAGCCTCGGGGATATCGACCCGGAGACGATGGATAAATATGTCGCTGCCGCGACGGCGTACGCCAAGTCGAAGGACTTCGCCAAGACCCGTGAGTACATAGATGCGGTATCTAAGCTCGATCCGAAGGACAAGGCCGAGCTCGATGCATACGGTATCGACCAGGCGAAGCTGAAGATGTCTAACAGTAAGCTGGCTCAGCAGACTGCTCTTATTGACGAGATGAAGAAAGAGATTGCCAAGGTCGAGAAGGCAGGCAAGACAACTGACGCGTCGTATCTCAAAGCACTCAAGCACGACCTGAAGAACCAAGAGGCGCAGAGGGATAAGATAACTAAGGATATCCAGACGCATAAGGACGCCATCGCCAAGAGACAGGAATCCATTACCCGCATCGCCGACGCGAATAAAGAAACTATCCCTGCGCTGAAGCCGTACTCAAAGGCTGTTGCCTCTCCTGTCGCACTGGACAAGACTCTCAAGGACCTACAGGCGAAGCTCGAGAAAGGGGTTAATGAAACCGGCGCGCCGCTCACCGATGAGGAGAAGGCGGCATTACAGAAAGAGATTGACGGCGCTGAGGATGACCTTAGAAACAAAGCCATAGAGATATTCAAGAAAGACAACCCCGGGTTCACCGGCACTGAGGCGGAGATGCTTGATAAGATCAAAGAGGCGAACAAAGATAATAAGACTATCACTACCGCGCTTGAGAACAGTATTAAGCGTAACCCGCCGAAAGGCACTGACCCCGGGAAGAAAGGTGGTGGGGATGATGAGATAAAGAAGATGAAAGATGAGTGGACTGCACTTAATGACCAGTTGAAGTCCGGCAAGGACAAAGACGGTAATGACCTCACGGATGAGCAGAAAGCCCAGCTCGAGAAAGACGCCGATGAATTGCAAGATAAGGTTATTGACACCCTGACAGCGAACTACAAGAAAGACCACCCGGATGCGAGCGATGAAGAGGTGCAAAAAGAGATCCGTAAGCAACATCCGGATATCGTCCCGAAGCAGGTCGAGGTGACGGCTAAGAACGGTGAGAAGACAAAGGTACAGCATAAGCTCGGGCCGCGCGGAGGTAAGTACTACCGCACTAAGGGGCCGAGTGCATCTAAGTGGTCACAGTGGCAGAGCGGTGACTACACAAAATGCGTGTAAACCTTATTATATTTATATATATAATTCATAGGTTTTGGCTAAGGAGACGACGAATACATACACTGATGTAATCAGCAGTGTCAACGCAGCGTATAAGACACTTGTACAGGGTCAGCTGGCTGACGCGAAGACCGTCGCTAGTATCGTCACCGCCCGCAGAAACCTAAGAGCACTCAAAGGGCTGATGCGGAGCACCGTCTCCGTCATCACTGAGACCACTAACACTCCAGACATAACCGCTCGGGTCGATGCATTCAATAAGGTATTTAAGAAAATCAACCTTCCGCAGCTGACGAAGACCCTCCAGCAGTTCGCAGAGATGAAGGTGTCTAATAGGAAAGTCAATCAGTCTCTGAAGATGATTGACACCGTGCTTGAACGGATTAAGACTATTGGAGAGAAATACAGCAAAGACTCTAAGTTTACAGACCTCAAGACAACACTCGTGTCTATTGACGAGCTGTGTAAGACGGTTAATAGTACGGCGAAAAATATTTTAGGTACATCTAAGGACCTGAAGTCATTGATACGTGAGCTCACGGTCGTAGGCGTCGCCGCGACTCTTATGCGACCGGTGATGCTCGCAGGCATCCGTTCGATACAACTGGTGATAAAAACCCTCACAGATGTATTTAAGAAGATCAATACTCGGACTTTAGCGAAGAAAGCGAGTGACCTCAAGCGTACGCTCGGCGTCATCACCGGTGCGATACTTACGTTCTCGCTCGGTCTTTTCGCAGTCTCTGCGCTTCTCATAACACAAAGCAAGACGATGCTCGCGGGTCTCGCGGCATTCACACTTGTCGTCGGTGCTGCCGTCGGCCTGATGTATCTCATCAATAAGAAGACCGTTAAGAAATCCGCGATGAACGGTGCCAAGGTACTTATGTTCATCTCCGCGTCATTCATCGGCTTCGCGCTCGCGACCCTCGTCCTCGGAACCGTCACCGGCCCATCACTCAAGGCGCTGCTCGGATTCACGCTCGTCGTGGGCGTGGCGGTGGGTGTCCTCTTCCTCATCAGTCTAGTGAGACGCACATGCAGACAGAGCGCAGTCACGCTCTTACTTATCTCTGCGTCGTTCGTCAGCTTCGCGCTCACGACGATACTCCTCGGACAGATAACGAATAACATCGATATGAAGGCTCTCGAGATGTTCATCGGTGTTATCGGTGTTGCTGTCGGTCTTCTCGCGCTTCTCAGTGTGATGAAAAGCACCATCCTCAAAGGTGCGTTAGCGCTCGTCCTCGTCAGCGGTGTACTCATACTCTTCACCATCCCGGTGATGACCATATCTAAGATAACACCTAACTGGGGAGCCTTCGGCTTCCTCGCTGCGGTGATGGGCACCGGTATCGCCATCTGCGCGGCAGCCGGTATACCAGTGGTGATACCTCTTGTTCTCGCCGGCGCGGGGGTTCTTGCTGCTGTCGGTAGTGCGATGCTTCTCTTCGCGATAACGATGGGTAAGATCGTCGAGGTCGGTGCACAACTGGATAAGACTAAGCTAGATGCATTCCTGAATAATATCAAACCAGTGATCACCGCATTTAAGGATGGGGTGAAAGGCCTCAAGCTGAGTGATATCCTTAAGATACGCCTGCTTTATGGCTCTGTCGCGAAGAGCCTGAAGACTATCGCCCAGGCATATGACATCATCGGTAAGCTCGATGTTGACTATGATGCGATGGCCGGGAGCGTCAATAGACTCGTCACGAGCGCGATAAACGCGTTCTTCGATGTATCTAAGGACCCTGAGGTGGCCAAGATGCTCACCGGTAAGAAAAAAGACACTACCGTCTGGAAGGTCATCTCTATGAGCAAGAGTATGGGTAACACCATAAGCAGCCTCGCGAGCGGCGTACGTGATATGGCTCAGATGACGGTCACCGAATACGACTCTGAGGGTCGTGTCAAGGGGAAGAGACGCCTCACTAATGCGGACTTCGCACTCGCCGGTGATGGCGTCGCACGGATCATAACCGCTTTCTTCACCGCACTCCAGAATACGGATAACGCGGTGCTTAAGGAGCTGCTCGGCGGGCGCCTGAAGAAGACCACCGCGTGGAAGGCTATCGAGGTAGCGAAAGAGATGGGTGGCGCGATAAGCGAGCTCGCAGTCGGGGTGAAGGATATGGCTACGATGACGTTCAAGGACGCCAACGGGAAGGACGTCAGGGTCGATATCGGTCGGGCGACTGAGAATGTTGTATCACTCATCACAGGCACCGTATCCGGACTCAGTAATATCAAGTTCGAAAAAGACACCGCGAAGAACCTCTCTGAGACTGGCAAAAGCCTGAAGACCTTCACCGAGGCCACTAACGGGCTTGACCTACAGAAATCCAAAGCGATGTCCGAGCTGATGGATAAGATCCTCCAGTTCAGTAAGGGTGTTAACTTCAATTTCGAGCAGCTGGCAGATATCATCAACGGCAAGCTCGTCGGTGTGCTTACCGACCTCAGGGACACCCTCAAGGAGATGAACGGCATGACAGTCAACACAAACGTAAATACGACGAGGACAGAGAAAGTAACGACCTTCACCGGTGCACCGGTAGGTGATAGTGTCTCAATGTCAAAAACCGGAAGCACACCGGCTCCGGTTACAAGAGGCCTCAAGCCAGAGGATATGGATAAGATCACCAAGAGCCTCAGGAGCATTGAGGATGCACTTCAGGATATAACAACGGTCGGCGTGGGCGTGAAGGTGAAGAACTTTGACGACATGCCATCGTAAAAAATAGTTTTAAATAGAGAATATGGATATGTTAGAATCATACTATGAATACGACACACCCTGTAGCTGTAGTCAGGAGACAAATATACAGAGCCGAATACACGGGAAGGTCGGTACTACCAAAAGCACCGTCACCAAGAAAGGCCCAGAGGTAGTCAACAAGGATATCACTGAGAACGGGAAGTACTCTATTCTCCCATCGGGAAGCGCTGACGCAATAAGCGTGGTCTATCTGGATGTGGATGTCAATCCACCGATCTGGGATATTGACGGAATAAAATATTATAATTCTACTATTACTAAGTTTCCAGATAACTGGAGGTTTGCACCGAGAACGGGCACTAATTGTAATAGCATGTTTTATAACTGCTATTCATTGACCTCTCTCGACCTGAGCTCTTTTGACACGAGCAAGGTGACGACTATGAATAACATGTTTTCTGGCTGCGGTTCATTGACCTCTCTCGACCTGAGTTCTTTTGACACGAGTAAGGTGACGGATATGCATTACATGTTTCTTAGCTGCGGTTCATTGACCTCTCTCGACCTGAGTTCTTTTGACACAAGCAAGATAACGAATATGGGTGACATGTTTTATAACTGCGGTTCATTGACCTCACTCGACCTGAGCTCTTTTGACACGAGTAAGGTGACGGCTATGTATCGGATGTTTTATAACTGTCGTTCATTAACCTCTCTTGACCTGAGCTCTTTTGACACAAGCAAGGTGACGAATATGTCTCAGATGTTTTATAACTGCAATTTATTGACCTCACTTGACCTGAGCTCTTTTGACACAAGCAAGGTGACGGCTATGTATCAGATGTTTTATAACTGCAGTTCATTGACCTCACTTGACCTGAGCTCTTTTGACACAAGCAAGGTGACGGCTATGTATCAGATGTTTTATAACTGCAGTTCATTGACCTCACTTGACCTGAGCTCTTTTGACACAAGTGAGGTGACGGCTATGTATCAGATGTTTTATAACTGTCGTTCATTAACCTCACTTGA
>CAVGQQ010000052.1:0-22700 GCA_963631525.1 bacterium | reverse complement strand
AGAACTTCGATGCTTTGAATTCACACTACAACATAAGCAGAGAGGAAATGGACTTTGAGATTAGGAGATTTTATTTCCTCCTGCACATAGAGCGAAGCGCTCAGAAATGGAGGAAACTTTATGAACAAGAACCACGAAACACAGAGGCATGAAATCCGTAACAACAATTGCGATGCGCAGACAATTTTCTGTATGAACGAATCTGCAGAAGAACCGCTGGTGGCAAACCGCGAGTACAAAGACACGGTATTTCGGATGTTATTTTCGGAGAAAACGGAACTATTGTCACTGTACAATGCATTAAGTGGAACAGCGTACGAAGATCCGGAAGAATTGGAAATTACAACGCTTAAAAATGCAATTTACATGACTGTCAAAAATGACATTTCCTGTGTAATTGATATGCGGCTCAATCTGTATGAGCATCAATCCACGGTAAATCCGAATATCCCACTGCGTGATCTGGATTATGTCGCACGGACATATTCGTTATTTTATAGAGACGAGGATATCTACTCCCCGCGCATCATCCGCTTGCCAAATCCGAAGTTTATCATATTTTACAATGGACTGGATAAGCAGCCTGCAAGGCGGGAAATGCGATTGTCAGATGCATATGCGAACAAGGAAGAACAGCCAAGTCTGGAGTTGATCGTAATACAGATCAACATCAATCCCGGATATAATGATGAATTGTTGAAAAGTTGTCCATCGTTGTATGGTTATATGCAGTTCGTTGAAAAGATCCGTGAAAATCAGAAGACAATGCCGCTGACAGAAGCAGTCACACAGGCGGTAAATGATTGTATCAAAGAAAATATATTGGCTGATTTTTTGAAGAAAAATAAAGCGGAGGTAGTCAGTATGAGTTTATTTGAATATGATGAGAAAAAACATGAACGGACGATGATGGAGATCGGTCGAGAAGAAGGGCATGCAGAAGGATTAGCGGAAGGATTAACAAAAGGACGAAATCAAGGTGAAATCCAGAAATTACTTACCCTCATTATAAAGAAAGTCGTAAAAGGGAAATCCATAGATCAAATCGCAGACGATTTAGAAGAAAATACCGACACACTTACCCCACTATATGAGTCGGTAATCAGCCATGCGCCTGATTACGATCTCGACGCTATTACGAACGAAGTTTTACACACTACCAAATAACATATATGGGAAAAAAGATAAAAGCCTATGATTTAATTCACAGGCTTTTATCTTTTTATTTAGAATTTCCCATCCGCATCCGGTTTTGGACCACTATCCGTGTTCATATAGGAATTATCATCATATAAGGTCTTCCAGCTTGTCTTATATATATTTAAGCCATCACCCAAGTCTTCATTTACCGTCGGTTTTATATATGTTTCTGGCGCAGAATCAACAAGATTCTGCACTGCCGAAAAGCCTGTTTCAACCGTGTTATCAAACATGCTTAACGCCTTTTCATCATGAATAAAAATTATTTGATAGGCACTTATACCTTCCCCATCTGCGCTATATGTAATCTTTGCAATATCAAAGTTGCAGGTTCCTCCTGCAATTCTCCATCTGATATTATAAACATATTCACACTCCAAAGCCTGTTCATCTTCAAAGTTTATCTTTTCTGCATTTTCATATATAATCCCATCTTTATAAAGAACCGCGCTCTGACCATTGTCTCCATACCCATAATTGCAGGTAAAAATCTTTACAACGTTTCCATCGCGCATCGTAAATATATCCCCAATATCCATTCCTCCAATCACCGCGTTCCACTGACCAATTATTAACTCATCCGTTCCATCCCCATCGAAATCATCAATCACATAAAACGCATCTTTATTTTTACTCTTATCTGTAAAATTCTCGCTGGCTACATAGGTTGTTCCCTGTTCAATACACTGTCTTAAGTCTGCTAGCACCGCTTCATAGGAAGTATAATTCATAATAATTTCGTTTTCTGAAGCATCTCCCATTGTCGCCACAGCCGTCTTTTCGATAGTCGACGGATTTTCTGTCACCGCATGATGCACACCAACACCAATTGCTGCTACCATCGCAGCCCCAACGATACCAATTGCAATTTTTCCACCAATTGTACCAAAGATTGCTGCCGCACCTCCACTCGTACCAGAAGCTCCGACACTTCCTCCCGCTGCACCTGTTGCTTCTCCCGCGGGCGCACCAGCTCCAACTGCGGACGCACCATTTGACGCCGCTCCGGTTGCAACTCCTTCTACATCCATTCCGCTTACTGCTATCCCGCTTCCAACTACCTGTCCAAATATGTCAGCCAACCATCCTGCAATGCTGATTGTCTCAATTCCAAGTGTATATCCAAGAAAATTCTGATATGCAATCCACATCCACGGCACTTCCGCCAAATGATATCTTCTGGTATTGGAATTCCCATTTTCCGAATCATCCACAGGCGCCAGTGCAATTATCTGCAAAATAGCTGCCCGTGCCTGACTCAGTGTATATCTGATATCCGAATCTTTACATCCAGTCTTCGCTGCAATCTCTGGCACACTAACACCAAAATAATAATAGTCCTGAAAAACGACACGATCCATCGGCGACAACGTATTTACAATTTCCTGTACTCTTGTAACAAAAGAAGTATCCAAAACTGCATCTTCTGTTATAGTTAACGCCTCATCTTCCATCGCATAATCATAAAACTGCCCGGTTACTTTCTGTTCATAAGTATTCTCAACAGAATCATTGTGAATCTCTGTCCATCCATTTTCCTTCAGATATCCCAGTGCCTCCTCATTTGCAAGCTCTGCCGCCCATTGGTAAAACCCGTTGGTCTGTTCCAAGCTTGTCACATTCTGGTAGATTTTATCGTATACCTGTGGCACCAATGATGTCGCTATATTTGAATCATGGACAACTGTATGAAGCATCGTGTAGACTGTATTTACTGTCTCGTTATAAAAGCTTTCATACCCTCCAAAATCTCCGTTTTTAAATTTGTTAAGTTGCTCTGTAATGATTGGATTCATTTACTCCCTCTGATTGTTCACTTAAATGTTTTTTTATTTAGAATTTCCCATCCGCATCCGGGATTGACGGATCTTCGTTCAGAATTGTTTCGTCCTCAAACAAAGGATGCCATTCCAGTTTTTTATATGTAAATGATGTTTTATATGTCTCAAACTCCGAAGCGGAAACCTCCTGATAATAACCACTATAGTTTTCATCCCTCATTTGTCTTAGCAGAAAATCATAATCATAATTATCATAATTGACCGTTCCATCCGAACCGCCATGCACATACCATGTAGTGGCAATTACCTTGTAATATTTTTCACCACCACCTGTATCGATCTTCAAATATCCCACACCTCCGCTAGACTCGTTATCCATATAATCTGAAATCAGTTCAAATCGGCTGTCTACTTTATCATACAAAAACTCTTTTGCCTGATCCGACAGATACAGATCCTTTTGGTAATATGTAACGATTCCGTCAATGTCATCCCGTTCATAGGTGTGTCGTATTTCAATCTGTCTTGTCTCACTGTTCCAATATCCAAAGTAAATGTCTTCCATTCCATCTCCATTGATATCCGCCACAGCATAAAAACAATTTTTCCGCTCATATGGAGCCAAAGACTCGCCAACCTCAGCATCGTCTCCCCGTGTACCACTTCCGGTTGTACGATAACTATCTACATTTTGACGCGTCTCTTCCAATTTCAAGTCAACCCAAGAAACCTCTTCAGTTGTTGCCTCCTGTACGGGTGCCGGACCATCCTCCCACATAAGCGCGCCATTGCCATTCTCTTCTTCTATTGCTACTCTGTGTCTTTCTGGTTCGGACGATGCATGATGGATTCCCAGCCCGATGCCTACAACCGCAGCAACTCCGACAACTCCAACTGCCACTTTTCCACCAACCGTACCAAGGAATTTTGCAATCCCATGTGCAGATGCTTTCGCTGCTGCACATGTAGCTCCGCCTGCCTGTCCGGTTACCGCTGCACCTGCAGCACCACCTGCCTGTCCTGCAATACCACCTGCCTGTCCGATTACCGCAGATGTTCCTGCCACGCCACCAGCCTGTCCAACCATCGCGATTGCGCCAGCCGCACTTCCTGTGATTCCGACATGCGCGATGCCCGTCACCTTTCCAATATAATTCTGGAACAAAATATACAACCAAGGTGTATCCTTCAAGCTGAATTTATGTGAATTCTCCTGCTGTACCACATATGCCGGTGCCTGTCCATGCGCTGTGATTGCTGAAAGCATGGCTGACCGTGTCTGTCCAAGGGTATGCTTTACCACCCGCGTCGTACAGCCCGTTTTTTCTACGATCGCTGGTACGCTCTCGCCAAAATAATAATATGACTGGAATACGATCTTTTCCATCGGCGATAACGCCTCGATCACAGCCTCTACTTTCTCTGTAAATACGCGATCCTCAGATAATTCCTCTGTAATCGCGAGGGCTTCATCCTCCGCCGCATAATCATAGAACGGCATATCCGAACTGCTATCTACCGATTCCATAGTCTGTGCATTTACAGAATCCGTGTGTGCCTGTGTGGTGCTCTCCTTTAGGTATTCCAACGCTTCCTCATTTGCAAGCTTTGCGCTCCACGCATAAAACGCCTCCGTCTGCGGAAGTGTCTGTACATTCGCATAGATTTTCTCATATACCTTCGGCATCAGCTCTGCCGCAGTCTTCTCATCTGGAATAACCGTATGCAGCATCGTATAGACTGTCTGCGATGTTGCATAATAAAAGCTCTCATATCCGCTGAAATCTCCAGACTGAAATTTTTCAATTTGTTCTGTAATAATTGGTTCCATCTGTACTCCCTTTACTTTTTGAATGTATTATTCTGCAAATAAATCATCCAATGTCAATACGTTTGTAAAAAATCCACTATATTCATTATAACGTAAGCCAAATGTCGTAATAAGTGTATTATGAATCGAGATCTTTGGAGACACCTGTTTTGCTAATTGTTCCTGCCGATGCATAAGAATCCGGTAGTATCCCTTATCCACCTCGAACGTATCTCCATAATATTTGATCTCACACATATTCACAACATTATCATTTCTACTAATCAGCATATCAATCTGTGTGCCATCAGAATCTCCTCCTCGTTTTGACCACGCGGATTGCGTTGTTATAACTCCGCTGATTCCCAATGCTCTTTTTATCTGATCAATATGATGGAAGCAGACATTTTCATACGCAAAGCCCCGCCAACTCACAACACTCTGTGCGGTTACATTTTGTTTCCAGAAATCAGGATTTACCTGCTTTTTGCCATCCACAAAATACAGGTAAAACATGCAAAAAGGATCTACCAGCTTATATCGTTCTTTCTCTCCCTTTCCAAATGGTAAATATTTTATCACAAAATCACTCGCGATCAGAGCATTCAGGCTTTGTGACAAATTTCCTCCATCCTTTACATCCAATTTTTCTATAAGTTCTTTCCGCGTATATCCGGCATTTCTTGTATACAGAAGCTTTACAATTTTCTGCATAGATTCCGGATTGGAGAATATGGACGCAAACAAACGATTATATTCATCCTTCAATTTCCCCTGTTTAGAAAAGAATAGATTATCAATATTCTGTGCCAGACTCTTTCCACTTTGAAAATATCCCATATAAAAGGGAACTCCGCCAAGAATCATATAACTTTGAACAATGTCATAACGGGACAGTCGAATATTATAGTTCTGATAAAATTCTTCACACTCCCGCAAGGTAAATGGCGAAAGTTTGATTTCATACGTTACCCGATTATATAATCCTCCGTGATTGTTAATAAGATTATCCAATATCCATGAGTTTGCGCTTCCACAAACCACAACCATGAGATTGTCTCTATGACATCCCCATGTATTCCAGAAACCTTCAAACGCTGTCATAAATCCAGATCTCGGCGTATCCAGCCACGGAAGCTCATCCAAAAATATAACCTGTCTGCTTCCATCATCCACTTGTTCTAAAAATTGTTCCAACATAAAAAATGCCTCTAACCAGCTTGTTGGCTTCTTTCGCTGCTTCATCCCCTGTATTTGCAACGAATAATAAAAATGTTCCAATTGCTGTTTCAACATTCCTTTTTTGTCTGTATCCACTGGTGATAGTCCTGCATGCCGAAATGTAATCCGCCCTTTTAACGCTTCGTCCACTAAATATGTTTTCCCAATTCTACGCCTGCCATAGATGGCAACTAATTCTGACTTACCGCTATTATATAAATTATTTAATTCTATAATCTCTTTTTTCCGTCCAATCAAATTTCTTTTCCTCCCATTTATATTATATACAGTATAAAGTCATTTTATCGGGCGGTCAAGCACATTTTATCGCACGTTTCCGCCGAACAAAACGTGCTTTTCGTGTTTTATTCGGCGGAAGCAGAGTTAAATAACAAATAAGAAGAGACAAATTACGCCTCTTCTTTACTTCCCATCACCTTCAATGGTCCGATCACATAGGTAAGCGCACCCATATAGATCACCATCCCATGTTCACATTCTACCACACTTCCCGGCTCCGGGTTTGCTAACTTCGTCCGGGTATCCCCATCCACGATCAGGAATTTGCTGCAGCCTCGCGAATCCATCGCCCGCCACGGCGCATCATAGTACCGCGTCCGGAAGAACGCCCACACCGTCGCCGGACTTACGACCGCATCCTCGCCGCCACCAAAGACGAACACATCCCCCGGCGAAACCATCACCGGCTTGACACGTCCATGCAGCCCGGAAGATAGCTTCTTCTGATTGCGGATCGTCCCGTTCTTCGGGTTTTCGTCCATGTAAAACCAGATACCGTCCATATTCTGGAACCGCCCATGCCTGCGGCTGATCGTCGTTGCATGCATCGGGATATCCGGTGTATGCTCCTTCGACATCCGTCCAACCTCCCAGACGACCTGATTGTCCAGCAAATAGATATTCAATTGTCCATTTTCAATTACGATTAAATTATTTTCCATCCTACCATATATCCGTATCGAGATCTGGAAGCTCCGCGAGAAATGCGTCGATCTCTGGCAAATCAAGCTCCAGCAGCACCTTACGCGCATAGCGGCATAACTCATCCGGATCGAACTCCTCCGATTCCGTATCAAGCAGATTGTTCAGCTCCGCATCATCCAGAATAAACAGAATCACACTCTCAAACAGGTTCTTCGCACACAAAGGCTCCATATGTGCCAGCGTGAGCATCTCGTCGATCTGCTCATGATCCATGCTCAGATGCAGTCCCAGTGAGATAATCTTGTTCCGCGTCGGATACCATTTGTTCTGCCGTATCGCAGACACACACTGCCGCAGGGACGACGACCAGCCCTGTCCCTCTGCCAGATTCGCCACGCTCGACGAATACCGCTGGTAATTGATCGTCACATACATTTTCACATAGGCGTAAAACTTCTGATATGCCGAGGAAAATGTCGCGATATTGTCATAGATAAACTGCGTCAGGGCATCTGCATCCTCCACCTGAGATAACCGCTCGGCAAACTGTGCCGTATTGATATCCGGGATTTCCATGTCCGTATCCGCTGTCATGTTCTCCTTAATCTGCGACAATATGTAATCATAAGCAGCCAGTCCATATGATTCCTCGCACTTTCCATCCATTTCAATCCTGTGGTTTAACACATAGATACACACACAATCCTCCAAGCTCTTCGAATAAAGCTCCGGGTACTGCCCGTACCGCCGCAGTAGCTGGTTCATCTTCTCCAGATCATACTCCGCCGCCATGCCGATCCGAAGAAATGTCTCGCGGTTCTTCGGGATCGCGCCCTTGCACCATTTGTCAACCGACACCCGGCTCACGCGGCACCGCTTCGCAAATGCAGATTTTGTAAGTCCACTCTCCGCAAGGATTTCCTGCATCTTCTGTATCCACAGCTCCTGCTGTGACTGCAGCAATGGAAAGATCCGCGCTTTCAGCTCCTCCAGATCCTCACATCTTCCGATCTCTTCTCTTATAAATCTTGTCTCAAAATCATTTTCTTCCATACTTCATCCTGTGAGATGCCTGTCACAGGCACCCGTTTACTCCATCGACTGTTCCTTGTACGCCTTACGAATCGGAATAATTGGCAACGCCATAAATACGAAAATCGAAATAAAAAATGCAACCAGACCGGTCACGATATCATACGGAAACGGCAGAATGATCCAGCCCCATTTTGCAATCTTTCCCGCCATCTTCACTGCGGTTTTGATGCCGCCGAAGAAGTATGAGATCAATCCGATCATCACACCATATCCACACATCGTCATACTCCATCTGCTCTGTGTGGCGAGGTTGATTACGAACCCCAATACTGTCATACAAGTTGCTCCAAGTGCAATATACTGCGCAATTTCCAATCTTTTCATTTTTACCTCTCCTTTGTTCGTTTGTTTTTTCAGCTCTTGCTGATGTCCTTATATTACACGAACAAAGGAAAGGTGTTTTCAGGCAAAGTTTACACTTGCCTATGCATTTCTTCCAAGCTCAAAAGCTTTGTGGTTAAGTGCACGGAACTTCTCCGCAACGATCGCATCGATTGCTTCCTCCCATGCTGCTTCCGGAATCTCCGGGAAATACTTGGAAAGTCTTCCCATGAGTGCGATATTTACCGCCTTGGCAGAACCTGCCTCCTCCGCGATAGCGAGGAAATCCTTCGCATCGACATTCGCACCGGCTGCCTCCATCTTGGCAATCAGATCCTGTGGATACTCCGCAGCACCTGTGATGACAGGCATCGGTTCCACCTCCTGTGTATTCACGATGATCTGTCCGCCCTTCTTCAGGTACGAGATCCATCTTGCCGCTTCCAGCTTCTCAAATGCGACAATCGCATCTGCCTCGCCCTTGTCAATAACTGGAGAATATACCTTCTCACCATATCTTACATATGTGACAACGCTTCCGCCTCGCTGGCTCATACCATGCACCTCGGAAACCTTCACATCAAAATTCTGCTCCAATAACACATGTCCTAAAATCTTGCTGGCAAGCAACGTACCCTGTCCGCCGACACCGACGATCATAATATTCTTTGTTTCCATCTTACTTGCCCTCCTTTGCTGCCGGACACAATGCGCCGAATTTACACATCTGTGTACATACTTCACAACCGATACACAACGTCGTATCAATCACTGCCTTCTTATCCCGCACGGAAATCGCAGGACATCCAATCTTCATACACATCTTACAGCCGACACATTTATCGGTATTCACCTTGATTGGCGGCTTATGTACCGTACCCTTGATCATTACACATGGACGACGGCTGATGATGATACTTGGCTCCTCTGCGGCAAGCTCTTCCTTCACGACACGCTCCACCTCTGCGAGATCGTATGGATCAACGACCGTAACACGGTTGAATCCAAGTGCCGCACAGAGTGCTTCGAGATTTACCTTTCCAGCCGGCTCGCCACGCAGGTTCTTACCAGTTGTCGGGTTCTGCTGATGTCCGGTCATACCTGTGATCGAGTTGTCCAGAATGATCACAGTTGAATTACTCATATTGTAAGCGATATCTGTAATACCAGTAATACCGGAATGGATAAATGTCGAATCGCCGATTACGCCGACACTCATCTTCTCGCCCTGCTCGCCCATCGCTTTATTAAAGCCATGCAGACCGGAGCACGATGCGCCCATGCAGACATTTAAGTCCATTGCATTTAACGGTGCCACGGCACCCAATGTATAACATCCGATATCGCCATAGACCATACACTTTAACTTCGAAAGAATATAGAAGATTCCACGGTGTGGACAGCCCGCACACATAACCGGTGGACGTCCCGGAATCTCATCAGCAAGTGCCAGCTCTTCGGGCGCATCTCCGCCAAGTGCCGTACGCACCAGATTCTGTGAGAATTCGCCGCAGATCGGGAATGTCTCTTTGCCGACCACTTCCAGACCAAGCTTTCTACAGTGATTCTCGATAAATGGATCTAACTCCTCTAAAACTACAACCTTATCCACATGCTCTGCGAAGTCTAAAATCAGCTTCTCTGGAAGCGGCCAGATCATACCAAGCTTCAGATAGCTTGCATTGTCGCCATATACTTCCTTTGCATACTGATACGATGTGGAGCTTGTGATAAATCCGATGGATGTATCACCCATCTCGACACGGTTCAGATCACAATCCTCTGCAAATGCAATCAGATCCTTTGTACGCTGTTCCACGCGCACATGTGCATCGCGGGAATTCTTCGTCATCATAACCTTTGTCAGGTCCTTCTTGTAAGGAACCTGCTCTGGAACGATCCGCTCCTCTGTATTTACAACACTCTGTGAATGTGCCACGCGTGTGCACATTTTAAGAAATACAGGTGTATTGAACTGCTCTGATAATTCATACGCATGCTTTGCAAATACGCGCGCCTCCTCCGAATCTGCCGGCTCTAACATCGGCACCTTCGCCGCCTCAGCATAGTGTCTGGAATCCTGCTCATTCTGGGAAGAATGCATACCCGGATCATCTGCCACGCAGACAACCAGACCAGCATTTAATCCCTGATAAGAGATCGTGAACAGCGGATCGGCTGCCACATTCAGTCCGACATGCTTCATTGCCGTTGCGCTTCTGACTCCACCCAGACTCGCACCATGTGCCACTTCCATAGCCACCTTTTCGTTCGGTGCCCACTCACAATAGATCTCATCGTATAAAGCAGCTTCCTCTGTGATCTCCGTACTCGGTGTACCCGGATAACTGGAAATCACTTTGCATCCAGCTTCGTACAGACCGCGTGCAAGCGCCTTATTTCCCAACATCAATTCTTTCATTTGTCAATCTACTCCTTATCTCGTCTTATGCCTCATTTTCCTTCTCTACCAGCTTGTCTGCGCCATACATCTCGCGCAGCTTCGGCTTCTCGATCTTTCCGGTCGCATTTCGCGGAATCTCGTGGAAAATAATCTGCTTTGGTCTCTTATATCTCGGAAGTTCCAGACAGAAGTTCGCGACTTCTTCCTCTGTACATGTCATGCCGTCCTTGATCTCGATGATTGCGGCTGTCTTCTCGCCCAACCGACGGTCCGGAAGTCCGATAACTGCCACATCCTTGATCTTGTCATGCTTGCGCAGGAAATCTTCGATCTGTACCGGATAGATGTTCTCGCCTCCACTGACGATGACATCCTTCTTCCGGTCGACAAGGAAATAAAATCCATCCTCATCCTGTCTTGCCATATCTCCGGTAAACAACCAGCCGTCCTTGATCGTCTCTGCGGTTGCTTCCTCATTTCTGTAATAACAGGTCATCACGCCCGGTCCCTTGACACAGAGCTCTCCGACTTCGCCCTGTGGGACTGTCACGCCGTTCTCGTCCACAATCTTACATTCCCAACGATAGCCCGGCACACCGATAGCTCCGACCTTGTGAATATTCTCCACGCCCAGATGCACACAGCCCGGTCCGGTTGACTCAGAAAGTCCGTAGTTCGTATCGTACTGGTGATGTGGGAAATATTCTTTCCAACGCTTGATCAGCGATGGCGGTACCGGCTGCGCACCGATATGCATGAGCCGCCACTGGGAAAGCTCATAATCCTCTAACTTCAGGTCGCCACGATCTAACGCATCCAGAATATCCTGCGCCCACGGAACGAGCAGCCACACGATCGTACAATGCTCGCTTGACACCGCAGAGAGAATCGTCTCCGGCTTCGTACCCTTTAAGAGCACTGCCTTGCTGCCTGCCACCAGACTTCCCATCCAGTGGAATTTCGCACCGGTATGGTACAGCGGCGGGATACACAGGAATGTATCGTCCCGGCTCGTGCCGTGATGCTTCTGCTCCATCTCGGCTGCCTGTGTCAGGCTCTGGTGTTTATGTAAAATCGCCTTCGGGAATCCAGTCGTTCCCGATGAAAAATAAATCGCTCCAAAATCATCATCTGTGATCTCTACATTTGGTGCATGGCTCGAACAATCTGCCACAAGCTGGTGATAGCTCTCTGCAAAATCCGGACAATTATCTCCGACATAGATCAGCAGCCTGCCCTTGGAAAGGCGCTCTGCATTTGCCTCGATACGTCCGATGAACGCCGGACCAAACACGATCATATCGACCTCTGCCAGCTCTGCACAATATAAGATCTCATCGGCATCATACCGGAAGTTAAACGGTACTGCGATGGCTCCTGTCTTCAGGACACCGAAATAGATCGGCAGCCACTCCAGACAGTTATACATCAAAATTGCAACCTTATCGCCCTTCTTGATGCCTCTTCCAATCAGCATGTTTGCAAACCGGTTTGCCTTCTCATCGAAGACACTCCAGGTAATCTCTCTTCGATACGGCTCAAATCTCGATGGCTGTATCAGCTCGAACTCCTTCCACGAAGTTCTTCTCGTATCCGGCTCATCCGGATTCAGCTCCACCAGTGCAACCTCATCCGGGTACAATCTGGCATTTCTCTCTAAGTACTCTGTAACTGGCATTTTCTTTTGCGACTCCTTAATTTTATATATATTCGCACACGGCTTCCATCAGTTTTCTTGCACTGACAGGTTTTTGAAGCCTTGCTTTCATTCCATATTCTTCTCCGTGAAACTCATCGTCTGCATATAACCGAGAGGACAACGCGATCACCGGAATCGTCCTTCCATCCTCGCGAAGCTGTCGTATCCCCATCGTGGTTGCATAGCCATCCATAAACGGCAATCCCATATCCATCAATATCAGATCATAATAATGCGCCGGCGACTTTTCAAACATGCAGATTGCATCCTCACCATTGATTGCCCGGTCGACAACAAGTCCACACTCTGTCAAAATCTGCTTCTCAATCGAAGCGGTAATATCATTATCATCGACAACCAGCACATGCTGTCCGGAAAACATCGTTTTCCTCTCACGCGCAGACTCCCAATCACTCCAGTCAAAATACTGAACCTCTCCTTCGGCATCCTTCGACTCTGTTCCGTACCGCAGTTTCATTCCGACTGTGATCTTCGTCCCACGACCGGTCTTCGTCTCAACCTCGATTTCTCCATCTAGCAGCCGAACCAGATTCTGCACGATCATCAGTCCCAGTCCGGAGCCTTCCACGCGCTCGATCCGGTCTGAGTGTTCCCTTGCAAATGGTTCGAACATAATCTTCCGGAATTCCTCAGACATTCCGACTCCATTGTCCTGCACATAGAATTCAAAATATCCGGTCGTCTCGTCCAGCGGCTGCTCTTTGATCCCGCAAAATATCTCGCCCCGATATGGCGTATAGTCAATTGCATTTTGCAATAAATTCAACAATATCTGCTGCATCTTTTCCACATCGCCAATCACATTGCGATGGTAAAGCTGTGCCATATCCAGATGCATCGTGTGCCGTCGAAGCCGCATAGATGGCTTGACGATATCGAGCGTATTTCTCCACAGATTCTCTACAGATGTCTGCTGCATCTGCAGCAATGTTGCCCCCTGCTGTATCGCGTCTGTGTTGATCATCTGACGCACCATACGGAAGATTGCCTTCGCAGAAAGCGAAATCTCCTCGATACACTCGGTTACCCGATCCGGATTCGTGACAAATGTCCGCGCAACGGATGCATTTCCGACGATCATATTGATCGGCATCTGCAGCTCCTCATTCAGCCGCTTGAGATACATATTTTTGATGGCATACGCCTGCTCACTTTGCAGATATGCATCCCGGATTGCCTGCCGCTGTTTTAACTCCGCAGACTTCTTACTATCAATATTCATGTGGAACCAGTTTAAAATCTTCGGTTCCTCTTCCTTCCATTCCACTACCTTGAACACATCTCTGCGCCATACATTTTCCCCTGTGCATACAATGTACTCGCATTCCGCGGTATCACTCTGCTTCAAAAGCTTGCGCAGATTGTCCCGCCCACAGAAATTATAACGATATTCCTGATATTCTGGTGCAACCAGCTCCTGTATCTCAAAATTCTGCTGACTGTAACTACAATTCCGTGGTACCGGAATCCCCTGCTTCTGCAAATTATCGTGCAGGATTTCAAACGTGTCCGCTTCCAGATTGATCTCCTCGATCAACAACCATTCATCACACATAGATGCGATGGCACGGTGCAATTTCCCTTGTTTATTCATTTCTAAAATCCCCCATGATCTCCTTTTATTGATAAAATACTGCCCAGAAATATGTACCATCCTGCGCACGTGCAACGCTGACGCCAAGATATGTACAATTGTCCAAATCCACAGTCCCCTGATTTTCCTCGTTCATCTGTGCAATATAAGTATCCAATGCCTGTTTTACCGTCGCGACATCTTCCTTTAAAGAAAAGGTATATGTCACCCACCCGGTATTTGGTATCTTATATGTGGCAATCGCCTGATTGCCAATCTCTGTCAACGCGGCATTTAATTCATCCGTGCTGGTATATACCAGCGCCGCACTTTTTTCCGCTGTCTCGTTCGCAGCGTCCATAAATTCATCTCTCTGTGTGAGTGTGTTCCCCTTTGCTTCATGCTGCTTTGCACACAACTCATAAAACTCCTGCGCATATGCAGTACAATCGACTTCCTCCACCGGACTCGCATCAATCTCCGTCTGTAAGATCAGCTGCGTTGTCGCTTCGGTTGTAGCTGTTGTCACATCCCGGTTCTGCTGCTGTCGAAAATACACAAATGCCCCGATGCATAACACCAGTACAATACCACAAATCATACCGATCTGCTTCTTTCTGTGTACCTGTTTCTTCTGGTCTGCCTGCATGTCGGACAGCATCTGGGATATCCCACTCTGCATCATCATAGATGCGCTTCCCGTCTGCTCCGTCGAAGTCTCATACAATGCCTGATACAACCGCTCTGCATTTGCATACCGCTGTGCCGGATCGATTGCAAGTCCCTGCATCAACACAGCTTCCTCATGCGGCGCGATCACAAGCCCCATCGCAGATGGCGGCACTAAGGTATCCTGTTTCACCCGCTCAGTCGCACGTGGCATTTTCACGCCTGTCATACAACTATACATCGTAGCACAGAGCGCATATACATCCGAATATGGTCCAATCTGTCCCCCTGGTGTTACCTGTTCGATCGGCGAATAACCACCCTTTTGCACGCGGAGATAATTGTAATTTCCATACATTCGCGCAGCCCCGAAATCGATCAGCTTCACCTTTCGGTCATGCGTGATCATGATATTGTCCGGGCTGATATCCCGGTGTATCACACCTCGTTTATGTACACCTGCCAACGCCCGAATGACCGGACGCATGATCGCCAAAGTCTCGGACACGGATAACCTGCCACCCTGACTTTTCACATACGCATCCAGCGACTGTCCTTCAACAAAATCCATGACAAGATAAGCGGTGTTGTTCTCCTCGATAAACGTATAAACATTTACCACACCGGGCTGCTCTCCCAAGGCAGCCAGCACGCGCCCTTCTTCAATATACTGCTGTTTCATCTTCTCGAAGTTCTCACGTTTTTCACCTGCTTCGGTATAGACATTCGGATCTCCGGGATTCCGGTAGCAGTACCCGCGCATATAGAATTCCTTGATTGCAACCTTCCGCTGCAACTTCACATCATACCCAAGATACGTGATTCCAAATCCGCCATCTCCAAGTACCCGCTCAATGTAATATTTGTTCTGTTCCAGATACGTTCCCGAAGGTAACTGATGTGCTTCCATGCGCGCTCCTATTTTTTGTCCATGATCGGTTTTATTTTATCACAACAGTCCTTAGAATTCTATCCCTTTTCTAGCAGAAATTCCCTGCTCATACGGATGCTTTTCCTTTTTCATTTCCGTGACATAATCCGCAAGCGCCAGAAGCTTGTCCGATGGATTCCGCCCGGTCAGAACGAATTCGATCTGCGCCTGATTGCCTGATAACACGTCTATCAATGCATTCTCATCAAGCAGACCATATTTCACGGCATGCAAAACCTCATCAAAAACGACTACCGCCACAACTTTATTTTGCTCCTGTGCGTTGTCACACAGCTTTATCTGTTTTTCAATCCAAGTCGCAACCTGCGCCAGCATATCTGCAAAATATGCACGCGTCTTTGCAAGCTCCTCCTCTTTCATCCGGCTCACAAATCCATACATCTGCGGGGCATGCAATGTCTCGATTCCAAGCTTTTGCAGCATGGCAATTTCACCAGATGTATCATCCTTCAAAAACTGTACGAATAACACCGGAAGCTCATTTCCAGCCGCACGTACCGCCAGTCCTACGGCGGCTGTCGTCTTTCCTTTTCCATCTCCATGATAGATCTGAATCATATCTGTCTCCTCCTAATAATCAATTGTTGATTTCACAAAGTCCCAGAATTTCGTAGATTTTCTCCATATCAAGACTTTCCCGCAAAATCTGTGCCAGCTTGTCAAACTGCTGTTCCCGGTATTCCTGCAGCGTCAGATGTTCACTTTCTCCCCGTGTTTTCCCTTTGTGTGCATACAACAATTTGATAAATGCCTCGCGGAATGCAACTTCATCGAAAATGCCGTGAATATAACTGCCTGCCACGGCTCCTGCCGTGTAGCCAAGTACGTTTCCTGTGGAATCTTTAACAAAAGGTTGAATTTTGTCAGCAGCTTCCGTGCGTCCCATATGAATCTCATACCCAGCGACTTTTTTGCCGCTAAGCAGTGCAAATTCTCCTTCCAGCATCCCAATCTGATATGTGCGGTTCTCCAACTGTTTTTCTTCTTCAAACACCGTTGTAACTGGCAATAACCCCATACCACGCACACTTCCAAGCGCACTCTCTGTCTGCAGCGGGTCCTTCAATGCTTCGCCAAGCATCTGATACCCACCACAGATACCGAACACGATTGTCCCCTTCTTCGCAAGGCGCGTAATCTTTGCTTCCAGTCCGCTCTCCCGCAGCCACAGCAGATCCTGAATCGTATTCTTGGTGCCCGGAAGCAAGATTACATCCGGCTCTCCAAGCTCTGACGGCTTTGTCACATAGCGCACCGACACGTCGCGTTCCATGCTGAGCGCCTGCATATCTGTAAAATTCGAGATACGTGGAAAACGAATCACCGCTACATCAATCTCCGCCTGCACATGCGTCTCTTCCAAGCTCGTCGCAAGGGAATCCTCATCCTCGATATCAACATCTGCATATGGCACCACGCCAAGCACTGGCTTTCCGGCACGTTCTTCCAACATCGTGATTCCCGGATCTAAGATCTTCTTATCTCCCCGGAATTTGTTTACAATCAGTCCCTTAATCTGTGCCTGTTCTTCCGGCTCCAAAAGCATTACCGTACCAATCAACTGTGCAAATACACCCCCGCGGTCAATGTCGCCAACCAAAAGTACCGGTGCATCTGCAATCTTCGCCATTCCCATATTCACGATATCGTCCTGCTTCAGGTTGATTTCCGCCGGGCTTCCCGCGCCCTCGATCACGATGATATCATGATCTGCTGCAAGCTGCTCGTAGCTTTCCTTGATTACCGGAATATATTCTTTTTTCTTCGCAAAATAATCCATCGCACGCATATTTCCGACAACCTGTCCCTGCACGATCACCTGCGAACCCATATCGGTCGTCGGTTTGAGCAGGATCGGGTTCATCCGCACAGACGGTTCCACGCCTGCCGCCATCGCCTGTACGACCTGTGCACGCCCCATCTCCAGCCCCTCACCTGTCACATAAGAATTTAATGCCATGTTCTGGGATTTGAACGGGGCAACCTTATAACCATCCTGTTTAAATATGCGGCAAAGTCCCGCCGCAATAAGGGATTTGCCTGCGCTTGACATGGTGCCCTGAATCATAATTGATTTCGCCATTTTGTGTCTCCTTGTCATTTAAAACTCATTTGTTCCAACAAACACTTCGTATATTCTTTGGTACCGATATCCTTTTTTAGCAACTGTAGAATCTGGTACAATCACATGTAAATCTACTAGCTGGTCTATTACCCTTGACACAACATTTACAGATACCCCAGACAGATCCTGTATTTCTTTTTTATTAAAAACAATCTGCTTCATGATCACAGGCATAATTCTATATATCGAATTTCCTTTTATCTGCTTAATTGTTTCCATATCTTCTTTGTAAATCACCTTAATTCTTTCCAGTTTATTGGTGTATGAATTACACTGGTCAATTACACATTGTAAAAAGAATTTAATATATCCTGCTACATTACCTTTTCTGCATTCCATAAGATATCTCTGATAAGATGGCTTATATAATTCGAGGATCTCTGACATGTACAAAATCGGAGTACTTTCATCCATCATTGCCATTTGTACCGGAATCAAAGCTCTGCCAAGCCGTCCATTTCCGTCCTTATATGCATGAATCGTCTCAAACTGCATATGGGATAAAGCAACATTTACCAACAAAGGATCTGTAAACGCATCATTCATGTAATCGTATAAATTTATAAGCAATCCATAAGCTTCTTCTGGAACAGGTGGAATAAATATTGCACCATCAATCGTGCACCCTCTTGGTCCAATCCAATTCTGTGTCGTTCTGATTTTTCCGGGCGTTCTTTGCGATCCCCTTACACTATCTAATATAATTTTATGCATTTCATTTACAAGCTCATAATTTATTTGCTTTTTTGTACGCAAATATGTTTGCGCATATTCTATTGTTTTCTTGAGATTTTGTATTTCCTGATTATCATCTGTTTTCTCCATATATTTCAAATAAAACATTTCATCCTGAGATATCTGCGTTCCTTCAATCTGCGTCGACTTATAACTTTCATTTAATATTACGGAATCCAAAAAAAAGCTGGCGTCAAATTCCAACGTATTTAACAATGATTTATATTCCCCATATTTTACATTTGCTTCTGAAATCAGTTTTAACATATCTTTATCTATTTTATAGTCCAAAGGCATACTTTTTGCTTTATATGGTTCCATATATTCACACTCCTTTTCATTTATAGTAATATAATACCACTCAGAATCAAAAAAATCACTGTTTTTTGAAAAAACAGTGATTTTTTTGATTCTATAGTCTCTTTTTTCACTACTTTATATAAATCTCGGTCTATTTTACCACATTTTTCACACGAGTCAATCTCCGAATGAATTCCTGATTCTCACTATGGGAACGGATTCCGATACGGAAGTAGGAATCATCAAGTCCCACAAAATCACCGCACGCACGAATCAGAACACCCACGTCAAGCATCCGTTCTTTCAGGTCTGGTTCATCGCGGAATAAGAGGAAATTCCCATCCCCATCGTAGACCTCTGTCACCAGTTCGCGCAGACGCGGTACAAGATATGCGCGTTCCTCCTGCAGATTCTCACGTGTCTTCGCCAGATATTCCGTATCCGATAATGCCGCGATGCCCGCCATCTGTGCTGGAATCGACGTATTCCACGGCTGAATCCTTGTACGAATCCGTGCCTGCAACGCTGCATCGCCACAGACCAGATACCCAAGTCTTAAGCCCGCCATACAATAAATCTTCGTGAACGCCCTTAGCACCAATAACCTCGGATGCTCTGCCAGATACGGCAGCATGCTATACGCCGCTTCCTCCTCCAAAAATGGCAGGAAACATTCATCCACACAGACATACGCCTGCATCTCCTCCGCCTTTGCAAGCACGCGCAGAATCTGCTCCCGTGTAAATAACGTTCCGGTTGGATTGTTCGGATTACACAGGAATATGAGACGAATCGAATCGTCCAGTTTTGCAAGCAGATGTTGAATTGCAGTTTCAGAATTAAACTGCAGCCCATCCTGTCCGCCCATATCATCAGCGCGTCTATCCGCATCTTCGCATCCTGCATAACACATTTCGCCCCCGCCAGCAGCAACCGCTTCCGCATACCCGGTAAATGTTGGCGCAATCGTTAACGCCTTCCCGGAAATTGTCTGTCCAAGTGCAAACAAAAGCTCGGCTGCACCATTTCCCGGAATGATCCGCTCCGCCCGAATCTGCTTCGCCTTTGCAATCGCATTACACAACTGCTCCGCCTTGTAATCGGGATATCTGCCAGTCAGCACAATTCCCTCATGTGCCGCCTGAATACTTGCAAGCGGCATGCCAAGTGGATTGACGTTGATAGAAAAATCATATTCAATTAGATTTCGGTAGACATCGCCACCGTGGGTATAGTTATATTCCATGTTTAATCCTCATGTTTTTATAAAACAGATTATTGCTTCACATATCTTTGATTCTTACTATTCGGTTTGTCAGGTAACGTCATTCTGATAACCCCTAGTTCAATTGCCGGATTGATATAATTTTTTCTAAGTGTTTCTTTTGACCGCAATCCCAGTGCTTCCATAATGGCATTTGATGTATAAGGTATGTCATACTCCATCACGTCTAACATACGTTTTACATATTCTGACGTTTCAGAGTCTGACTTTCGAATCTGCGCAATCACTTCGTCAAGAATCTGGTAAATCATCTCCAGCATAAATTCAATAAATTTATCGAAATTACCATTGACATGACATTGTGCGATTGCATCATAATATTCTGTCTGGTATTTCTCTATTTGGCTCTCCAATGGAATAAACTCAAAAACATTTCTCCAACGATACAGGATAACCGTATGCCACAATCTTGCCATTCTTCCATTTCCGTCTGCGAAAGGATGAATAAATACAAATTCATAATGAAATACAGCCGCTAATATAAGCGGATGAACCAGTGGGGTTTATTATCTTATGCAGCCTTCTTCTTTTTCTCTCTTCTTACAAAAAGGAATACACACAATCCGACAAAAACAACCGTTACAGCTACGAGTACCGGGATCACCGGAATCGGAGAGACACTTGCATGTATCAGCTTCAGTCCCTGATACAGTGTGTACACACCGAAGATGGAGAAGATCACGAACGCAAGAACACTCAGCAGACCGTCCGGCGTTTTGCTCTTCAACAGATAACCGACCAGCATACCAAGCATATCCGCTGCGAAAAGTCCGAGTGAACAGCCAATCCATACAACAAAGGCAGCGCCCATACCTTCATTTGCACCAAATGTGATAGCAGTAAGCTGTGTCTTATCCCCAAGTTCTGCGACAAAAAATGTACAGAACACGGCAAGCGGAGCAAACTTGATCTTTGTCTTGCCGCCTTCTTCCTCTTCATCATCATCCCCGGCAATCGTGGATGCGGCGAAATAAAGGAATGCAAGTGCCGCGATCGACTTGATCACCCATTCCGGTACAAATTCGCTGACAAGTCCACCTGCCAGCACGGCAAGTCCGTTCAACACAAGAATTGCAACACCTGTTCCAAGGATAATGTCTCTTAATTTGTATTTTGAGGTGAGCGCGATCAGCATAAGCTGCGTTTTATCGCCCATCTCTGCTATAAATTCGGTAAAAAAAACTTTTAAAAATAATATCATTCGTCCTATCTCCCATTTATCTTATTATGATATAAACCGCATATGCCGCGTAAAGCGCAACCATACACAAGCCCTCCACTCGGCCGATTTTCTTTCTGGTTGCAGCAAATATCCACACTAACACGGTAAATACGATCAATACACACAGATCAATAATATTCTCCTGAATGATGCTGATCGGGCTGATTGCCGACGCAATACCAAGCACCATCAATATGTTAAATACATTGGAACCGATGGCATTTCCAAGTGCCATATCAACTTCATTCTTTCTGGCTGCCACGATAGATGTGACAAGTTCCGGAAGCGATGTACCGATTGAAACGATCGTAAGTCCAATCAACGTCTGACTCATGCCAAGGTCGCTTGCGATTCTCGATGCTGCATCGACCGTCACATCTCCGCCGACGGCAATTGCAATCGCGCCGCCAATGATAAACAGGATGCTTGCAGGAACGGAAACAAGCTTGATTTCCTCGTCCGAACCACCTTCGATCTCAACTTTCTTGCCTTCCTTGCTTGCCTTCATGGCGACCTTAACCATATACGTAATATATCCCGCAAAGAGCGCAATAAATATCGCACCATCCAGATGTCCAAGCGTCATGCCTGACTTATCACCAAGTCCAATGATTCCCAAAAGCATTAAGAGTCCGGCACATATCAGGGAAAATGGGATATCTCTCTTGATTGTTTCTTTTGCCACATTTACTGTTGCCAATATTGCGCACACACCGATGACAACCATCAGATTAAAAATATTGGAACCGACAACATTGCTGACCGCAAGCTCGTTATTGCCTGTGATCGAAGCCGATACACTGACCGCGGTCTCCGGAAGGGATGTGCCCATTGCAACGATTGTAAGTCCGATAATGATGGACGGCACATGCAGCCGCTTGGCGACACTGGAACTTCCCTCCACAAAGAAGTCCGCACCTTTAATAAGCAGAACAAAGCCTATCACAAGGATTACAAGCACAAGGGCAAATGGGGCGTTGTTAATGAATTTTTCCATGGTTTCCTCCTTTTCTCTCCTCAATTTCCGTCAGCCGAAACATCTGCGATTGTAAATCCAGCAGGTAAAAAAAGACTCATGTATATCAATTACATGCCTGTGTAGATTATTGCACAAGCAGTTAATTGATATACATGAGTCTCATTATTTAAGATTTGCCAGATTATACTCTCAACTTATAATCAGAATGTTGACAAACCACACTTTCGCGCTAACTACTCCCTCATGGAATGTTAAATTACTTGATAAATATTATCAAATATCGCCGGGTGTGTCAACAGGTTATTTTTCTTGAGTTTCCGTACTTTTATCCACAATCCCCTGCTTTCACAGGCTCTGCTATAA
>CAVGQQ010000051.1:0-22904 GCA_963631525.1 bacterium | reverse complement strand
ATATAATATAATTTATATTTTTCTGTAATATGATCAGCTACCGTGATTTTGATTCTGTTGACCAACTGAGGAAGTACTACGGTCTTGACACAGTGGTTAACGAAGCCAAAGATAAGAAGAAAGATGATAAGACAGTTATCATCAATGATGATGACGACGATATGGATAAGAAGAAAGAAGATACCGCTGCGGTGCCTTCAACAAAGAAACCATCATCAGAGATAATGAAAGACCCTGTAGAAGTGATATACTCAAAAGATATTTATAAATACACTAATATCTTTAAGAAAATCGTTGTCTTGACTAATAACCGCAAGCGTGAAGAGAACAAGACGCTTGACAACATCTACGAAGCGGTCGATAATCTTAAGAAAGATAAATGCCCGGTTATCCCGGAAATCCTTGTCTTCGTCGCTGATGAGACGGATGCCGATATCAAGGATGACGGTACTATCGTCATCAAGGACACCAAGCTTGAGTGGACTATCACTGACGAATCGAATGCAGATACGCTTATAATCTCCCGCCTCGGTGTTCAGGATACCCCGTGCGAGCAGGTAGTGTCTATCCTTCAGGACCGCGGTTTTCTTGTTTTGAACCCTATCAGGTACAGCAAACTCGCGAGTGATAAGTACGAAACGGCCGTCCTTCTTGATAAGGCTGGGATCCCGCAGCCATATTTCGATCTGGTGACAAAAGAAATACTTTATAATGAAGAGAGATGGACGGAGATCCTCAAGGAGCTCCACCCCGGGGTGTATGGCAAGGACGAGGAGAAGGATAAGGACCTCGAGTATGTAGTTAAGATCCTTGACGGGCACGGTGGTACAGGAGTCGCCTGCTTCACTGGCAAGCAGCTCTATCCAGCGCTTCAACTGGTGTTCGCTATCGACCCTGAGGTGAGACTCATCATACAGTCGAAAGAAGAGGCTGACGGTGGTGATATCCGCGTGCACGTGCTTACGCTTAGGAACAAACAGAGGATCCTCGCTGCGATGAAACGCATGAAGATCAAAGGTGATTTCAGGAGTAATGTCTCTCTCGGTGCGACAGCAGAGAAAGTGACACTCACGCCAGAGCAGGAGCAGATAGCGCTTAAGGCAGCGAAGGTATCTAGACTTCCGTGGTGCGCAGTAGATATCATGCCTCTTGTCAAGGGCAGTAACCCGAAACTCGGCGATAATGTCGTCCTCGAGCTGAATGCCTCTCCAGGCACGGACGGTATCAGTGAGGTGATGGATGAGAACTTCATCAACCTCCTCCTCTTCGAGCTGAACACCCCGGATGAGTTCTACATACAGGATAAGACAGCCGGTTATCAGGAGACGATGTATATCGACCTCGGTAAGGGTGATGTCGAGCTGCTCGCCCGGCTGGACACCGGTAATGGCTCTACAGCCAGTCATTTCGAGGTCGGCGATTACACAGAAGCTGATAATAAGATACAGTTCAAGCTCTTCGGAAAGGATTACATTTTTGACGTCAAAGGACATAGCAAGACCTGGGCTGGTGATCAGCAGTATGACCGCGTCGTCATCGAGGTGCCGGCAATCCGTATCGGTCAGAGGAAGCTCACTGGCGTTAAGATGGGTGTCGTTAAGAATAGGAAAAATAAATCCACCAATGCACTTATCAACCGCGATGTCCTTTCTAAGCTGGGTTATATTATCGACTCTGCGCACACACACCTCCTGACACCAGAAATTGAAAAAGTAAAAATTTATTAAATACATGAAAACGTTTAATGATTATATAACCAACCGTATAGATGAGACATTCCAGAGTCAGACACTCAGGGATATCGCAGAGTACGCGAAGGTAAATGTGAGTCGGCAGTTCGCAGATGTGATCACTAATGCGGCATCTAAGAGAAAATACGATAAGCTGGTGTTTCCGCGTGGTATTGCGTGGGATAAGATACCCGATGATGATATTATATTCGGAGTCACATCGGATCCGTGGTTTGCCAGCCGCCCTGAGCTGACAAGCAATAAGTGGATAACCGTATGGATAAATGTGAGAGATCTTGCTACATATATCTCTTGCGGCAATAATGTTTATCAGTATCAGCTCAGCGGCGGTGCTGATTTTAACAGAGAGAAAGTGAAAGCGCTATCATCCTTCTGGACTCTTGATGGTGCAGTCCTGAACGGAGTCACTACAGCTACAGTAAGAAAATCATTCTTACCCAGAGGCACATACACAAGGGATCAACGTTTCTTATGTATCTGCATTAACAAGAATACGATCCTTAAATATAGCACCGCGGATCTTATCAAAGCAAGAAAGGAATCTCAGAAAGGAATTATTTATAATAACAATGATGAGTTTTATCGCGAGGTTAACCAGAAACGGTATCAGCAGAAACTCAATGAGCTGACAATAAATAATAAAAATCTTAAGCGGTATACAGATATTGTCCTCTCATCGGTTAACATTCTCAAGGGTCTTCAGGACAGATTATCGGCTGTCGAGGCGCGTGTCAAGAAAGCCACACAGCAGTCGGTGACTGATTTCCTTAAGAAGAACGGCGTTACAGATGAGGATTATATCAATCTCTTCTTTGGAGCTGATCTGAACTTGCAGTCGATAGATGCTGTTGAAAATGATTTATATTACGCGCGGTATAATCTTAACGGCCTCAAAGATGATATTGTTAGAATGATGAATATACTTAAAGAGATCTCTTCTATCTTTGATAATAATGGAGAAAATTTTGATGCTTCGGTCAAAGCTGACTGGCTAAAGGGATCCCAGAGAGACCTTGAGAGGATGCATAAGAGAAATATTGAGTATCAGACAGCTATAAGTGGTTATCTGACTAAGGTAGAGAATACGCTCACCGCGCAGGGCATCACCGAGAGCGCTGATAACGAGCTCGATGAGGACCTCTTCGGTAACCTCGGTATCAGCGATGATATCAACACTTCGATAATAAAGGACTTCATCTTAAATAAGAATATCAAGGCTCTGCGTGAGATCAAAGACAAAATGGATGCCGATGCTAGTATCATAGGTCGCATGACGCTTCCGAAGTTGCTGAGTATGTACATCAAGAATGCAATTGATCGTACACTGAGACAAGAGTCAAGATTATATAATTTTGATTTTTCTGATAAAGAGGATTTGTTCGCTAATCTATGTGGTTATCCGTTCTGTTATTATAATTATATTGTCTCTCCAGAGACTATCGGCGAGGACCCTGTAGATTTCAAAAAATCGTTCTTACATATAGTCACGACAAAACAGCGCGTTGCTGCAGACATCAATATCGTTGTCACTGGCTTTAAGAACCTCCGCTCTCTCGACGGTCTTATCGACTGCCTATACGTGAATAACCTCATTATCTGGGACTGCCCGAAGGTCACATCTCTTAAAGGTCTTAAGACCGAAAAACTGAATAACCTGTATTTCTTCCCCGAGGCGAATGACAAATCCGATGCGCTTGGTAAGACTGAGTACCGTGCGTCGAGCATCATTGCCCCGGCTGGCGTTGCACCGAAGCAAACATTTTTACGGTACAGCACAAAGGATGAGTATTATGATAAGAAATTCAAACTTGCGGTAGAGAGATCAAAAGTGAAAAACGCTACCGCCGCTGCGCCGAAACCGGCTGCTAAGGCTGCACTTGCAACGAACACTGCCGCTGGCTCTGATCTGCCAGTGTTATATAAAGCAAACAATCTCTTGTACGCAGATCCTGATCATACGACTGTTGTTGGTAGTATTATCGCCAATGGTAATGTATACCGGTGGAAGAACGGTGTGAAGACAACACAACACTGGATGAACTACGATTATGATACACAGACGCTATTCACACACCCGAAGGGAACACCTGCGTATAAGGTCGAAGTATAAGAATTTATATAAAAATTTTAGTTTTTTAATAACTTTTTTATTATATTATCAAATTATAAAAATATTTATCTTTTATGGATAGACACTGTGTTATTCTTGAGACACTTAATGACGTTAAGATGCTTGAGTCCAAACGCGGGGCGGATGGGCTGATGCGTCTCGAGGGCGTCTTCGGTGTTTGCGGAGTAAAGAACAATAATGGCCGCATTTACGAGGCGAAGAACTACGCGGCGATGGTCACGGAGATGCAGCACCGTATCGAGACTGAGGGCTGCCCGGGTGAGCTCGAGCATCCGAATACAATGAACATAACACTCGAGAATGTATCTCATAAGATCGAGAGCATTAACATAGATGAGAATGGTGTTGTCACAGGTACTATTGTCCTGCTTAATACACCGAAAGGTCAGATCGCGCAGTCGATAGTCGAAGGTGGTCTGCCTTTATTTATTTCTTCCCGCGCAAGAGGCACGGTCGACCGTAATGGTAAGGTGACACTCGAGGAGCTGAAGACCTATGACCTTGTCGGCACGCCGGGATTCAGCCAGGCACGTCTCGAGCTTGCTAAAGGGCAGGCATTCGAGAGTCTTAATGAGAATCTGGGTATTATATATGATGAATCTGAAGATATCAATGAAGAAAAAGAAAAAGAAGAAAATAATATGGAAACTGTACAGTTAGAATCAAAAATCAATAATCTTATCGATCAGTATCATGACCTCTATGAGTCTTACCTTGATCTGACTAAGAAATATGCTGCTCTCACCGAGTCACTCGCATCTACTGAAGACACCCCGGCTGGGCTTACTAACGAAGACGTCAAAGAAACCATCAAAGACTACTGCTTCGAGACGCTTGCTCCTGCACTCCAGAACTGGGTTGTTGAGGAGTTCGCACCAGAGGTACAGAACTGGGTTGTTGAAGAGTTCGCACCAGAGGTACAGAACTGGGTTGTTGAGGAGTTCGCACCAGAGGTACAGAACTGGGTTGTTGAGGAATACACACCAGCTGTAGATAACTGGGTATCAAACGAGCTCGTACCGTCACTGAAAGAGTCTCTTACCACAGAGGCTGAGGAGACCAAGGCTAATATCAAGGAAAGCAAGCTCTCAAGCATTGACTCCATCCTCAATCTTCTCGAGTCAAGGAAAGACGCTAAGGCAGAGACCGCGGCAGAGCCTAAGGAGGGTATCTATGAGTGCCTCGCTGCAGTGAAGGGGATGCCCGCTGAGTACCGGCCAAAATGGGAGATGGCCAGTGACATCGTGAAGGAATCCATCGCGAGCAAGAGCAAGATGTATGACTTCAGCAAGGATGGCGTTATGGAATCGTTCTGGGAGAAGGTTGATTTCTCCGAGCCTAAGGCCATTGTAAATGAGAACAAGGTAATCACTTTCAATGCTGAGGACCGACTGAGGGCTAGTCTCCGTGCCACAGGCAAGAAGCTCGGCCTGAGGGACTAATCAATAGAGCTGACTTCATTCCTTCTTTCATCATAATATATTTTTCTTGGTTGCTTTATGTCGTGAGATATGAAGCAACATTTTTTTTTATAAATAATTTTATGAAAAACAGCAAAAATAGAAATTTTTTAAAAACCGAATTATTATATAAAATATATAACAAATTTATCTTTTTTCGAACATAATGTTTACAAACGAACAGACCAAGAAATGGTCATCAATCCTCACAGAGGAATTGGGAATTAAGGATCAGAACAAACTGAACTGGATGTCGCAGTACGCTACTATCCACGAGATCCACGAAGGACTTCAGAGTGGTGTCGCTACCGCAGGTGTTTATGCAACTCCGCTGAACACTATCGGTATGGGCAACCCAGCAGTGCCTGCAGGAGTAGGTTACGGTGATGCCGGAATCGGTAACTCAGGTGCAGACTTCCACAACCCTGCATACGCAGTAGGTTCAGGTGACGCTCTTCCTATGTCAACCCTTCCTATCGCACTTAACGTTGCTGCAATGACCATCGGTCTTGAGCTCGTTCCAGTTATCCCTGCACAGGGCCCATGGCAGATGCTCTCTTATATGGACTTCCCTTATGCCGGTGGTAAGCTCGCAAGATTCAACGAGACTAGCCTTGATGGTAAGGGTGTTGGTAAGGAGAACAAGCCGATCTATGTTAAGTTCGGTGGTGATCCTGCCGTACGTAAGAACATCCGCAAGGACCTTACCGCAGGTACGTACGTAGCTGTTGCAGGTACCGACGCGAATGACAATGTCAATTACCTCGTAGGTAAGTACATCGGCGCATCACGTATCGATGGTAATATCATCGTTGAGGTTCTCGGTTGCGGTGCTACCGCTCCTGCAGCATACGATGCAGATACCCTCGCAGCATACACCGGTGACGCAGCTACCTCTGTAGCAGATGTCTTTGACGGCGCAGTGAAGGTTACCGCTGGCGCAACCGCTATCGACACTTACGTTCTTAAGGCTACCGCTGACGACGGAATCGTCTGTGTTCCTGATTTCGTATCAACAATGGTTGACCACATCCCAGGATTTGCTAACTTCTACGACGGCTCTAACGACCTTATGTCTCGCGGACAGAACGAAACCGGAACCGGTAACACTATCGGTGCACGTTACTTCTCTAAGATCGTTCAGATGGGTTCAGTTGAGGTTACTGGCACTGTTACCCGCCAGCAGCTTCAGGATATGCCTCTCTATGGTGTAGATGTTATCGGTAAGGTGCTCGAGGCTATGCAGAACGAACTCTCACAGCACATCAACAAGGATATCCTTACCCGTGTATTCTCACTCGGTGTTACTAACGCTGTTGAGGCATACGATGCACAGGGTGCAAACCTCAACCTCTTCGTTTCTCCTACCGCTGGTGCAACACTTGATATCCCTGCAGGAATCCTTAAGGGTGTTGATGATGTTGACTATGCAGACCACTTCGGAACACTGAAGAACGCCGCTTATAACACAAGCGCAGAGAACCACATCACCTGGCAGAGAAGGATCATGAGCCGCGTGCTCGCTGCATCCGCACTCATCGCGCAGATCGGTCGCCGTGGCCGTGCTAACTGGATCGTTACTAACACTCAGGTTGCTGCTGCTCTGCAGGACGCTGCCGGATTCGTAGTCGCTCCTATGGTTAACACACTCGCACAGGACGGTTCTAACAGCCTTTACTTCGCAGGTTCCCTCGCAGGAATGAACCTTTATGTTGACCCTTATATGGATTGGAACGACACAAGGATCTGCGTTGGTAGAAAGGGTGGCGAAAGTGACCCAGGTGTGAAGTTCATGCCTTACATCCTCGCTGACAGCATCCAGACTGTCGCTGAAGGCACGATGGCACCTAAGCTCTTGCTGAACAGCCGCTATAATGTTTGCGATGCAGGTTTCTATCCAGAGGCTAACTACTTCACATTCTACGTTAACTCAACCGAGTCTTTCGTGTAATTAACACACTGTAAGTTAAACCTTAAAAAAAAGAGATCCTTCGGAGATATAAAAATCCGGAGGATTTCTTTTATATTATATATGTGATGGAAACGCTTGACGCACATAATCTTCCGGGACCGGCCGGCATCTTCACTGATAAGTATATCCGATCTCATTGGTCTGAGTTTTCCGAATATCTTGATTCTTTGTATCCTAAGGAGTACTCTTTACGAGAGAAACTTTGGTTGTATTCTAATAATCAGTCTGAGAGACCACGATGCCCGAGCTGCGGTACCGAGCTTCGGTTTTTATCTTTTTCTAAGGGATATCAGGTGTTTTGTTGTATGAAATGCAGATGTAACTCTCCTGAGTATATAGCCAAGAAATCCGGCCCAAGAAAAAATGGAAAATCGATTATTGAAAAAACAAGAAAAACCAACCTTGAGCGATACGGCGTGGAGAATGTGTTTCAAGCTGCTCACATAAAAGATAAGATTAAAAAATCTCTTAAAGAAAAATACGGGGTCGAACATCCGCTGCAGAATACTGAGTTGCTTAATAAATCCAAAGATACTTATAAACGTCATTGTGAAGAAGATGCGTCATTTCGAGAAGCGATTGATAAGAAAATAAAAGAAACAAACAAAAAACGCGAAATTACTTGTAATGAACGATATGGTGGTGTGGGCTTCGGCAGTGACACATTAAATAAAAAAACAAGAAAAGTACTTAATGAAAGATATGGTACACCGAATTTTACAACTACATCGGAATACAAAACAAAATCTTATTTATCCCGAAAACAACATAATACATTTAATTCATCTTCCGTAGAGGCGGAATTTGCAAATTGGCTCAATGAAAATAATATAAAGTTTATCAGACAATATAAGAGCGACGTTTATCCTTATCCATGCGATTTTTATTTTCCGGATAAAGATTTATATTTTGAAATCAATGGCAATTGGACACATGGGAAGCATCCGTTTAATCCAGAAAGCCCAGATGATATGAACATATTAAATTTATGGAAATCCAAAAATACGAAGTATTATGACATCGCGATAAGTGTATGGACAAAAACCGACCCAAAAAAAATATAAAATAGTACAAGAAAATAAACTCAATTGGATTGCAGTATACAGTATAGATATTGATGAAATAATTGACGCCTATAAAAACAAATAAATTATTATTTATATATGCCGAAGCCGATTACCAAATCAAGGATAAAGGTCGAACCTGATAAGAAAACACGGAACTTTGATTTACTTAAAGATGGAATCAAAGAGAACCCGTTGTACAAGAAACCGTACAACACCAAGAAGGTCGAAGCATCGAATATCATCAAAGAGAACTGTGAGATTGTAAAGAAGATCGTCCCGGGGCAGTTGATTTACTTCAATTACTTCGAACCGAAGACGAAGGATGAGCTTAAGTACTACGACGCGACGCCGATGACTATATATTTCAGTGCGTTTACAAGCAACGAAGGAAGGAGAATGGTTCTTGGGTTTAACATACATTACTACCCACCGAAGATCCGCTACCGCATCATGTCATTGATTTACAAGCTCTTCAGACCGATGTTCAACGCGACGTGGGAGAACGGTGTCCGGCGAGAGAGGACGGAGTTCAATTATGACTTCATCATGACGAACCTCAAGAAGTACAATCTCGATTTCGGCGTGAGGATGTATGACATAGGACTTATGAACCAGACGTATCTCGTCCCGACCAAGTGGATGTCGACTGCCTGCTTCACCGAAGGTAACTTCAAGAAAGAGACCCGAACACAGATATATGCTTACTGGAGGAAATGGGAGCCACGGCAGAAACGGAAGACGACTGCTGCCGCTGATGCGCCGAAGCCGGACAGCCGCGGTGGGAAATAACAGCTTAACTGATAACTCTTTAGAGCAGAAAATTTTATTTTATCTGCTCTTTTTTTATTATATTATAAAATAAATTATTAATTAAATGTTAGCCACATATCTTGCAAACATAAAATCCAGTGGCATTTACAGGTTTACTTTTGATAAGTCTGAACTGCCGGGAGGAACATTGCAGACTGCACGACTGGTGGTCGGTTACTCTGAGAAGGGTCCGTTCAATACGGTTGTCTACATCAAGAATGCGTCGCAGTTCAAAGAGACATACGGAGGCATCTCAAAGAAGCTTGAGAGGTACGGTGATTTCTTCCACAGGACCGCTCTGCAGTGCCTTACAAAAGAACCTATATATTGCTTAAACCTTAAGCCGTTTGATTCAGAAACCGTAGGTAAATTGTCGTTTAATATAGGCGATAAAACGGCTACCTCGGCCGACACAAAAGTTAAATCCCTCTTCGACACCTCCAGGTTCTGGACTCTCGAGCCGGAGAATCTTGATACAAGCGACAAATACATCTCCATCTGCGCAACCGATACTCTTAAGTGCTCCAACACTGTCTTTATGCGGCCGTCGACGACCAAACTCGGTGGAAACCTCACTCTCCGCGAGTGGTACAACACCTATAACAGCGGTGAGTATCCGGATTACCTCGAGCCGGTTCTCGACCGTCTCGTTGATGAGTACCTTATGGATGTGTATGTGTTCAGGGGTCAGTTCACTGACGAAGTAAAGAAGAATTTCCCAGATTATTTTGATGAGAGTGGTACCTTAAAGGATACCGTTACGGTGAACAACCAGCCGAAAGATGCACTCGCATTGCTCGCATCGAACGACGCGAGTGGATTTATCGCGAAGTACACCGGTTCAATCATACCGTACTTCAAGAACACCGACGGCTCTTATTACAGCATCGACCTCAAGTTCAATGACGATAACTCAGTGCATCAGATGATGATGCACCTCAACGAGGATTACCTCACTACTGAAACGGTTGTTAAATCCCTTTCATTGTTCAGCACCACTGCCGCGAAATTACCTGGCAATACTCTTGATACTATCGCCACCGCGGCTTGGATTTATAATAACAGTGAAAACACAGCTACGTTTACGGGTAACACATCCGTGTGGGGTTCAGCGAATGTGGTATATTATAAGGACTTTATACTGAGCTCTAAAACCATATCCTTCACGCTTGCTGCAGGAGAAAGTAATCCGTTTAAGAAAGGTGATAAGTTTGTGGCATCGGATGGCTGGGCTACCGTTCAGGATGTGACCGGTGTTGCAAATACAAGCGACAACACAAAAACCGATTATACTGTAACCTTTGACATAGCTCCTACTTCCGACAACACCAACGGATTAACAAAATTCGTTTCCAATGCTTCGGCTCACGTAACAAACTCCGGCGTTTATATTAAAGGATATACATATGACTCCTTAAAAAATATCGGTATTGCAAACAATAAGGGTTGGCTTAAGGATTGCATAAATACACTTTCTGACAACAAAGGTCTTTATGAGGCGCTCACCAACGGGACTGACGTCGATTACAGGTATATCGTTGATACCTTCGAGGGTACTCCTGACTGCACTGCCCGCTGGGCTGTACTTTCCGGGCTTGCGAAGGACAAGGGTAACGCGTTCGTCATCTCCAACTTCCCTTCAATCAAGTCCTTCGGAGGTAAGTCAGTAAGCACCATCACCAGTACGATGACTCTCCCGAGCGATGACGAGGGTGCGTCTTTCCTGGCGCTTTACACACCGATAAAGATTACCGACAACGGAGTCAAGACGACCATCCCGGTTGCAGGTCTCGTGTCGAACCTCTTTATGGATAAGTACACGTCAAGGCAGCCGTATTACATCGTCGCCGGACCGAACTACGGTGTCATCTCTGTCACCGGTCTCGTGGGGCCTGAATATAACTTCACCCGTGACGACCTCGATATCCTTGAGCCATACGGCGTGAACGCACTCATATATAAGCCGACCAGAGGCACGTTCATCAACTCCAACCAGACCGCAAAGCAGACTCCGGTCACCGCGCTGTCGAAGATCAACGTCCGTGAGCTGGTCATCTACCTGCAGGACACCATCGCGGATATGCTTCAGGGCTATCAGTGGGAGCTTAACACATCAACTCTCAGGGATAACATCAAGGCGAAGGCCGATGCGATATGCGAGAAGATTATGTCCAACGGCGGTCTTTATGACTATGAGAACGTCTGCGACTCGTCTAACAACACCGATGAGGTCATCGACAACGAGATGGTAGTCCTCAGCACGTCTATCGAGCCGGCCAAGGGTGCGGGCAAGATGGTTCACGAGCTGACGATCTACAGCACTGGCAAGATGCGCTCGACGACAAGCGACTAAAAACAATACGGCGGGAGAAGTGGTTCCCACTTCTCCTTATCTTGATTTTATTATATTATATATAAATTCAGAAAAAGAAATTATTCAGACATATGGCATTACCACACATAAAAAACAGCAAAGCGGGTATCAACAGGCAGGAGCCTATATTCAATAACCTCTTTGAAGTGTATTTCTCTATCCCGGAATCACTGGCTAACGCGGGATATGGTGGAGAGGATGTGAACACGCTCACCGAGCAGGTGCAGAATATCAGCGGTATTGACAACCTCACTAAGAGTCCGGAGACCATCACTCAGAACTTTATGGGGTCGACCCGCACATACCTTAAGGCGAACCTCTCAGAGACGAACTTCGAGATCACCGTCAAGCTCGCTCTTAACATGCGCGACGGGACTGATAACTACATCTTCAAGCTCTTCAGGGAGTGGAACGCTCTTGCGTATGATATCCGTACCGGTACACGCACACTTAAGAACGATCACGTCGCTGATTTCCTCAGAATCGTTCAGTTCAACCGCGCAGGAGATATCTTCAGGGACATCACTTTCCACGATGTGATGCTGAAAGGACTCAAGACGACTGATAACCTCGATTATGCTTCCGGAGATCTCGTTGAATGCGAGCTTACATTTGTGAGCGACTGGGCTGACGACACTGACGCATAGTTGACCGGTCTGTAGTCAATATACACACATAAATTAAAAAAAAAGGAATCACAATTGTGGTTCCTTTTTGTTATTTCTAAAACCCGGTGTTAATTATACTCTAGAAAGCCCAGAAACCAGCCTTATTTTGATTTATAGGACAAAACCATATAATTTATCATCTTTGTCTTATAAGTGAATTCTAGGCAGGTTTCTGAGCTTTCTGAAATAATTACCGAATCACATATCAAATCTCAAACACGAACGGCTCGTAATACGGGCGGTAGTCTTCGGTCTTGAGAGAGACATTGACTAGCTGACGGTCATACTTAAACCTACCAGAGTCATTACCCATATTGAACGGCGTATGCTGGCCTGAGTGGACGTGCCCACAGCAGAGATACTGGAACTGCCTATCGGTGAGGGCATCAGCAAGAGCAGTGGAGCCATAATCCGCGCCGGTGTTATACTTACCGGTCTCAAGCACTCTACCAAGAAGACCTATCCGCGGAGGCATATGCGTCAAGATAACATCACACTTCTTAGGTATATAACTATACAGCTCTTTCAGTCCTCGGCCGTACTCAAGTGTGTTCTCGACTGGCCGGTAGAACGCCCACCTGCAGAGGTCCTCTATCCACGGAGTACCGTAGAACCGCTTGCCTTCGATCTCGACGCTGTTGTCCTGAAGATAAACAAGCTTATGCATCTTCTTATGCTCGCCAGGCAGGAGCCTCTTCAACACATCACTCGCAGACCTCCCGTGCTTCGGACCAATATCCTCGAGGAAGAAATCATGATTACCCGCGATGAAAATCACTTTCTTATACGGTAACGAGTCAGTCCACGGGAGAAAATCAAGACAGAACCACGCAGTGCTCTGTATGTTACTGCTCTGGTAATCGAGCGGGACGATATCACCGCAAATACACAACACATCTCCAGGAGGGAGGTCCTTCGGGAGATAACCGTGAAGATCACTTATCACAATTACTTTCATATTACTTATATTGCTTTTATATTTATATTATTACAAACTTATCGTCTCAGTCCTCTCGAATTTGTCCGAGCTACCGCTTATGTAACGGTGCAAGTCACCGTGATAACCGGCGTCGACAAGCGCGCGGATATGACTGTCAACCGACTCCTCGTCTTTCTGCTTGCTTATGTAAACAATATCATAATCAGTGCCTGTGGTTCTGCATGTGCCGCCTGTGGTTCTGCATGTGCCGTCGAGATCATATGAATGTGCACCAATATAATCGCCGTCATCTCCAGTAAATAAACCAATCAGCTTCGCTTCAAAATGTTCATCCAGATAGAGAAAAATCATCTTCTTACCGTTCTTGCATATACAACTGTCGCCGAACGTCGCGTTTTTGAAAATATTTGTCATAATTGCTTGTTTTAATTAAATATTTAAATATTACTTTTAAAAATTACTGTTTCTTAGGATCATACTCTAATAGGCGTGTTATCTGCTTCGCGGTCGACGCACCGACGCGGACAAACCCCTGCTTAAGCCAGAAATGCCGGGCCATCATACCGATGTAATTACATTGAAAGACCTTGCCAGAGTACAATTTCTTTAATTTATTAAAGAACTCAGTGCCCAGGCCTTGGTCCTTTCTTGACTGTATGATCTGAAAATCACCTATCCAGACCACATCACCGACATTGATATTGGCAAACCCGACCGGAGACCCGTCGTCAAAAAGGACGTAAAATATATCATCACTGTCATATGGGTTCTTCTTCACGACCTCACCGGTATGTATATCAAAAAGTCCACTGACATTTAAAGTGAGCTCGTTTTCGCCTACGAGAGTCAGGTACATACGGTACTCCGGCCAAGTTACTTGTTTGAGTGTTATCATTTATTATTTGTTTAACAAAAGAAATACTTTCCGTTAGTGAACCGCAGGCCGTTGATGACTTTGTCATTCTCATTACTTATCTTTCCGTCAGCACAGTCATCAACACACTCCTGCCAGAACTGCTCTGCCGTGTACTTATCTCCGTACTCGTCAACGATAATCCCAGTTCTCAGCCAATCGAGGATGTCTTCCTTTGTGAGCGACTCGCAGTAATCAGATATCGCCAAGCTGAAAAGGAACTGCCACCCACCGCTTCGCTTGCCGATATGAATATTATATTTATTATCGTCGGTAGTCGGATCTGACTGCGGCTCGAGAACATCAGAGATCATCTCATAGAGGTCTTCAATATTGTCGATAGTGTCAATACGTAGCTTCATCTCATTTTTCTTCGACTGAGGTATCGGCCGGACATAGTAAAAATTTGTTCCCATAATAATTGTGAATTTAAATGTTATTAAAAACCATTGCGGTATTTTTTTTTACTGCTCTTCTTTAGGATTCTCACCGTCATCATCAAGCTCAAAACGAAGCTCATTGACAAAATCACGCATACCGTCAAGCACTGTACTGTTGCAGTATGACGCACTTATGCCGAGAGTATAAAACGCCTGGATAAAGTCTTCGATACTGGCTTCATCAGATAATTCAATAGTAGTTTTCTTACCGTAAGCCTCAAGAGAAAGAATCATCTTTCCGCGGCCTTCATTTTCTATGTAATCATTCATACTCATAATGTATTTTTCTTATGTAAATATAACAATAATATTTGAATTATTTATATTATTTCAGATTTTTTTATGATTTTATGATTGTATCATTGCGTTTATTAAATTTTATCTTTGTCAGCCACTTCATGACAAAGGCAATGACTGAGATCCAGCCAAGTGTTGTGTCAATACGGAATGCAAATACCGTGACAAGAATAGTCAGCACAAGAAACAGCGCAAAATACAACAGACCCTTTGCTGTATTAAGTGAATCAATAATCTTATCTGGTGTTATCATGTTATACATATAATTATTATTTACAGATTTCATAACAACCGTTATTGAGTGCGTCAATAACACATTCATAAATGTTCAGAATACCTTCAGGCCGTATACCAAGTGACACACGCTGGGTATTGATATAACCAGTACAGCCGTTATCTGTTTTGAACTTATACTGGTCGTACTCGGTATTCTTATCACTCCTATTGAGTGTTGTCACAAAGCACATCTCAGGTCCATATGCACTGTCGGTGATGACGCACGGCATGAGCTCACCGCCGCGAGATTCGTTCTTCTCAAAATCAATCTTTTGGATCTTATTAGTCTCAAGCACGCTGAGAAGCCGGTCGGTACACTCATTGATTAGTTTAGAATGCTTTTTTGTAAATTCATCTTTTTCCATATTTTAATATAAATAGAATTATATTTTAATTAATAATTATTGAAAACTTTTGTTGTGTACTCAGTATTCTGAATCAACCGGCCATCCTCCTCCCAGTAACTGAGCCGCGCTTTGATCTCACCTTTGAAAAGCGACTCGTCGACCGGCGTGTGACTGATAATATAAATGCTTTTATCTTTTATGTTATTCGCGATCATCTCACACGTCACGTTCCTGAGGTCCTCGTGCATGTTGCATATCAGCTCATCGAGGAAGATGATATTGAAGTTCACGCCGTTGAGGAGCGTCTTCAGTATACCGAAGATAATCGCCGTGTTGACTGTCTTCCCCTGACCGGTCGAGAGGGACGAGACCGGTATGTCGCTCGCACCAAATGCATTGATGCTGCATCTGAAGTTCTCATCGAACCTGACCGTGTATGGTTGCTTAAGCTCTTGAAGGTAATAATTAATATTCTGATTAAGCGTTGGGATATAGGCTTTCAATACCGACTGCCGGCCTTCCTTATAAAGGATATCATAAAGACTCTTCCACTCAGCAGTCTCGACTTGAACACTATTAAGCTTTTCTTGTTTAGAGTCAATATCCTCAGAAAGACCAGATATGAGACTCTGCAGGTTCTTGACCTCCGACTGATGAGAGAACATAATTTTATTTATATTATATTCTATGTTTTTCAGTTCTTTCTGCTTGGCAGAACACTCTTTATTATACTCCGCCGTCGCATCACTTATCTGCTTATTGACGCTCTTGAGACTCGCGTTCTTGCTGCTGTACTCTTCACGGAGCTGGGTGACCTCACTCTCATAGGACTCGATGAGATCCTGCTCTACCGTGTGTCCGCAGACTGGGCACTTACCTTGCCGGACAAGCTCAAGGTTCTTCGCTACCGCGACCCCTTTGCTCTTGAGCACGGCGAGGTCGCTGGAGATGTTAGATTTCAGTGAGTTGAAAATATCTATTTTTCCGTCGTAATAGAGTTTCAGATCTGAAAGGGATTTCTCTATCTCGGCTTTCTTTTTCTTAAGCTCTTCTATGTCATTGTCTTTCGCCGTATCTGAAGTGAGGCACCTGACCTTCGACTCATAATCAGTCTTCTGCTTGGTAAGCGTACGGATCTCAGTAGAGAGACTGTCCTGCAGAGCCTGCGAGTCATTAAGATGGTTCTTGCACTGGTCTATGTATGTGTTAACCACGCCGAGACCGAAGATATCATCGACGAAATCCCGGGTCTCATAACAAGAAAGGTTAAATCGCGTAATGTTTTTCAGGCCGTTAAATGAGATTATACATAGGCTTTCGACCGCTTGCCGGGAGATGTCATAATATATGTTCTCAAGCAGCTGCTGCCCGTCGCGTTTGTTAGTGTACTGCATCGGCTCGCCGTCGATGGTGACGGTCAGCTCTGATTTCCTGCCCGGGAGCTTATAAATAACACGGTGGATGTGTATTTTTCTACCTATGGACACCAAGTCGATATCTGCGGTGCATTTCTTCGCACCCCAAGAGATAAGATCTGGTATGGATATATTATTTACCGACCCGAAGAGACAGAAGATGACTGCCTCACCGATAGTCGACTTCCCACTACCCACATCACCGCTCACTTTCCACATGCCCTTACCAGTAAAATCAAATGTAGTTTTATTATAAATAGATTTAAATCCTTCTATCGTCAGGCTCTCGATTATCATAAATATATATAATATATTATTCTCTCTATCTATTATTTCATCTCTTTATTGGATACCTCAGATACCAGTGTGTCAAACCGTGATTTTAACTCATCCGGGATGCGGTTTCTGAGAATATTGTTTACGTTAATATCCTTGATGCAGACACTGCAGTCATCAGCGTCGGAAGAAGCCACTACCGGTAGAACATTGATATACCTGAAACTCTCTCGCATCCCGTTGATACGGTCTATGTACTCTTTCTTTATCTGGTTCTCAGAGCTGATGAGTATATTATAATTATCTCCTCTTTCTATGCTCTCTTCATAGTCGGGGATATCGAATATCTCTTCGTTCATCAACCGGCGGAACTTTATCGACGTCCTATTCTGGTGGAGCGTCAGCTGGTCCTGCTCGCCGATCTCCCACCAGCCTTTCTTGTCATCATTCGCATCACCAAAATCGAGGCTGTACGGCGGCGAGAGATTCACAAGCCTGCTACCGCAGTACTCTTTCAGCTGGTGTATATGACCTGAGTATATAAGCGTGTTCTTTGGTATCCGCGGGTCGTCCTTGAACTGATACAGATCCGTATGTGTGAACACACGATGTACACCGGAGAAATCAATGTCATCAAGATGCTCGTTCCAGATGTACCACGGCACATAAAGGTCCTTCCCATCTTTCCACACTGTCTTATCGACGATGACCGCACCCGGAAGGATCTTATTCACAAATACTGTCAGAGAGCATATGTCATCTGAGGATGGTGAATAAAAATCGTGATTGCCCGCAACGAAGATAAAGCGGTTATCACTGTTAACGGCTTTCATCGCCATATAAAGCTGCTGAAGCACGCGTGTCGATTCGTGGAGAATATTCACCGACAGCGTCGACCGGGAGTCGAACACATCACCGAGATGGACGATATCGAACTCATCCCCTTTAGGGAGCTTGTAAATATAATTGACTAATTCCTTGAGTACCGTCTCTTGGCTCTTGAAGAACTGAATGCTGTTGTTCTTCTTCCCAAAGTGCGTATCGGTTATGATTATTTTCTTTTGGTGCATCGTGTATCTGAATATAATAAATCGTACCAGAACGGGTCAAACTGCGGCTGTGTGAAGATTGTCCTCTCCTGCTCAGTTGGCCGCAGCGCAGTCATTAACCTCCGGTTCTTACGCTTAGTTGGTTTCACACACAAAATATTATTTTTAGCAATCATAGATTGCACGAATTCATTGTTTTTTATTCTTCTGATTGTTCTTCTTCGGCATTTGTGCAGTCGAGAGCCATGTGGCATCCACAAGGACAAATCGGAAGCCCCTGGTTATGTTTGTTAAACATCTTCTCACTCACCTTCAGCTCATATCCACACTCCGGACAGAAGAGCTTACCAGAAAATGTCTTTTGTTTCTTTTCCTTTGGATGCACCGTAAGCGGCTTGCCGGGCCAAGGGCCAAGTTCCTTTGCTATCAGTCCACATAACATAGAAAGCGTCTCATTAGTGCTCAATTGAGCGTACGGCTTCTCAAACCCCGCAGGACCAGCAAGACGGCCGAACGCCTTTCCATGTCCTTTCACGTCACCAAACGCGTGAATCATCTCATGTGCGAGCGTTGCAATAATAGTCTGAGGTTCTTTAATCTTCTCATCAATATGAATAGTTGGAGGAAAGAAATCATCAACTCCGACATCCTCACCCTGGTACGGCATCACGGTCTCACCGAGTTTCTTGCCTCCGAGCAAGGCTGACGACACCTGATACTGCTCGATAGTAAACTTGTTTTCAAAGATTTTTTCATTGATGAGAGGCACGGCTGCCCTGAGCCACTCCTCTCGTGTGTTATACTTAATTTCTGACATACCTTTTAGTATAAAATATAAATTAAAATAATGGATAAAATATTATTATTTATATACATTAACTAAGGTTTTTAATGAATTTTAATGGTGAGAAAAAGACAATCTATAGCAGTGCTGCATTAGCGTCTGCGAAGGAGCTCTCCGGCGCGCCGCTTGGGGCATACTATAAGGACTCACGAGTGAACCTCCTCACGAAGGATATCGCGTCAGGGTTCAATACATACCGTAACTGGAAGGAGTTCGATCTCGCTCTACCTGGTACCTTTGAGGACGATGGCGTGACAGTCGCACCGTACGGTGACGTAGCCCGGGCAGTGAAATCACTTTTCAACCCTGCAGCTGCTGTGTACGGAAATACAGATATAAGGAAATACCTCAACCTCCCTCTTCTTGATAACCCGGAGTCGAGACAGCTGATGCGCGACCGGACGAGGTGCACTATCAAAGACCTGGTGACCCTTTCAGAGTCTGGTGCGATGGGCCGTGAGCTGTATAACTATAGTGATTTTATGTACTGCAAGCACCTTGGGAAGATACCTAATAACTATCTTATAACACTTAGGAAGTTCCCAATGCCATGCGGCGATCATATCAATAAGTACTCCGACGACGACCAGAACGCACATATGCCGGATATCGGTAGGATGATAACGTGGATAGGCACACCAGGAAACGAGTTATCTACCCTTCTGACGTACGCATATAGCCTTGATGTAAAGGAGCTTAAGGCACCAGTGCTTGATGCTCCTAACGCAGTCGCAGGACAGAGCGGTGGCCAGGGCCTGGCAGGATTTCTCGGTCTTCTCGATGGTACATATGCGCAGGAGCTGAAGAAATCCGGTGGTATGGGATACTCAAATGAAAATAATAAGTATGCCACCATGCTTGCTGGAAATAAATTTACCGAGTACGGCGACACAACCAAATCATTCGACCGTTACGTCGAGCTAGAGAACAAGAACCGCGTGCTGCAGTCGTTTCAGAATAAGATCATGTCCGTCCGCGCGCCAGGCGCAGATGAGCAAAGTGCAAAGGGTCTGCCGTACATGCCAGATATCAAGCTGCAGTTCGACTACGAGCTGAGGTCGTATGACGGTATCAACGCGAAGTCAGCCATGCTCGATCTGATAGCGAATATCCTTATGGTGACATACATACAGGGTGAGTTCTTCCCGGGGTCGTATAAGACCACGACGATGGCGACGAGTAATATCTACGCTAATCTGCCTATATTCAAGAACGGCACCAACTCCGTCGGTGATCTGTTCAATAATATGTTCAAGAGCGTCACCCAGGCGAGCCAGCAGTTGTTCGGCTGGAAATCCGGCGCGAGCACGACTGAGAACTTCGCGAATTTCCGCAAGAGCCTCTCTGCGATGAGCAGTAATCTCTTCAGTGTCATCGCTAATGGACTTATCAATAAGCTCGGGCGGCCGCAGCAGTTCGCACTCACATCACTCATCTCCCCTACCCCGACCGGCCAGTGGCATCTCACGATAGGTAACCCGAGAAACCCGATATGGTCTATAGGCAACCTTCTCCTTACCGAGGCGTCGATAACACATACAGGCCCTCTGGGTCTTGATGACTTCCCTACAGGACTGACCGTGACAGTCACGCTGCAGCACGCCAAGCCACGTGACAGCGTTGCAATAGAGCAGCTGTACATGCAAGGTGATAACAGGATCTATATGCCCGTCGGTGATGACCAGGTGCGGTATATGTACGAGAGCGCGAAGGAATACAAGGGAAGCACAAACACGGTTGATAATGCGCAGGGAGACGGCCGGCAAAAGAAGACAGACACCTCATCACCAAAAAATGAAAAGATCTACCTCAAGTACTTCGGCACGACAGATATACAGAGCATCAAGCTGGCTGCAGGTGAGGCGTTCACCGGGTCGCAGAAAAAATCAACTTCAAAAGATAAGAAATAAATACCAAAAAAAAAACAATAAATTTATTTAAGTATAATCAATGATTTCGTACCCGGTCATAGCAAATAAAGAGACTAATAAAATAGACGGTCGGTATAACGATGAGTCTTTCAATGACCTGACTACACCGACATTCACCATACCTGATAACTTTAAGTACCAGGTCTATGTGGTCGATGATATGTACACCGCGCGGCCAGATCTCCTGTCTCTGCATATATATAAGACGGTCAACTACGCTGATGTGCTGTGCAAGCTCAACGGCGTGTCGAACCCTTTCGAGCTGAACGCCGGTATGATCATTATCGCACCAGACATAGCAGACCTGCCGAAGTTCTACGCGTCACCACTCAAGAACACCTCCACCGAAAAGACCGCGCTGACGGCTTCCGGAGAGAAATCAGTCAAGTCACTGCAGAAGAAAAAGAACGAGACACGACAGGCTAATAACAGTGTCATCGGAGATAAGAACTACAAGATTGACAAAAACAATAAACTAATAATCTACTAAGATTGATGAGCCGGCCGATAAACATACTGTATGATAACACACTGCCTGACATCGATGTCGTGCAGCCGCTCTATCCGACCTCAGCTGAGGCGGATGGCATAGACACCGAAGCGGCAGATGTTCGTATCAACGGTGCTATCTGCCCAGTCGTGAAGTTCAATAATAAGACACTTATCTGGAAATCCATCATATCACTTTCTATCTCTTCGGTCGGTCCGCTACCGACGCTGTCACTGGTCTTCTATGATGATGATAACGCATCAACACTCCTCGACACACCAGGTCCGGATAACACCGTTGTTGTTGTCATAACACCACCGTTCGAAGGAATATATAAGAAAATAAAACTCCGGTTCTACATCAAAGATATACATACTGATATATACACTAAGAAAGTTTCTTGCGAGGGTGTCTATTACTGCGACGGCCTTAATGACTGCTCTCTTTCCGCGTATGGTAAAGTGTCCACGAGTGTGTTTCTCGAGTCCGAGTGTAAGAAGCTCAAGCTGGGGTACTGTACGAATATCGATGACACCGAAGACGAGAGGTATATCTACTCCGATAACCGCCCGTGGGTCGATCTGGTCAATAGGACCGTGAAGGAAGGTGGTAAGAGCGACCGCGTGCTGTCGTGGTGGATAGATATGTGGAACAACGTCAACCTTGTAGATATCTATGACCGGTACCTCGGGCAGAAAGATGATAACCTGACTGTGTTCAACACATTGAATCACTTCAACACCGACGTGTCGATAGAAGACACACCGATAGAGATCCCTGCGGTGATAACAAATGATATGTACAGCAAGACATCACCCCTATACTGCAGTAAGTTTGACCTCATCAATAGTAACGCCAAGAACAGAAAGAAAGGCACTGACCGGGTCATCACTACCTATGACGCGGAGCGGGACCTGAGCACTGATATTCTTCTCCAGGACGGTAGCGGAGTAAAAGAGAATGTCTTCAAGACCTACAGCTATAACGGTGAGTATATCGGTGAAGAGTCTGGGTCGTGGCTCGAGGCACCGGAATATCAGTCGCTCATAGAACAGAAGATGAGTAACTTCGCCATCAAGGTCCAGCTGCCTAAGCCGTGCTTCGGCCTTATGCGCGGCGGCCGGGTCAATGTCGAGTGGTATGACGAGAGCAACACCACGTCGGTTATCTACGATGCTAACCGCAGGATGGAGACTAATATCCCACTCAGTGATGACGGTATCACGGATAACACCGACATGTCCGAGTCGGGGACTCAGAGACTTAATATGAAGATCAGCGGACAGTACTACATCGTCTCTTCGGAGATCACTTACCACTACCGTGACAACCAGTGCGCGCTCAACCAGACACTCGTCCTCTCACGGCCGGTGCAGACATATAACTACAGTGATGGTATGTACCCGGCGGTAGATGGTGCATAAAAACACTTATTTTTTATAATATATTATAT
>CAVGQQ010000050.1:0-23786 GCA_963631525.1 bacterium | reverse complement strand
TTGAAAAAAATACATCAGTGCTCAAATTCTGTTGTTAGTGGAGCGCGAAATAATAATCTGAAATACGTGATAAAATATTCAGATATGCAGTTAGATGAAGAGTGCTTAATTAAACTTGATTATTGTATTGAATATTATCAAAGGATATATTGGTTCGGAGCAGAAATGAATGAACTATCCCAAAAAATCAGGGAACAATTACCTAGATTTGTAAGATTGTTTACAGCGAAAAATAAAATATCGTACAGAGTGTGTAAATTGAAAAGAAAGTTGGCAAAACCAACTACATATAGTTATGTGTTTAAGTATGTTAGTCCGGCTGGAAAGAGCGTCAATACTTGTGAAATACCGATAACATTGGATGCTCTAAAAGCGATAAGATGTGAAGTGGCTGGAAAGATGAATAAAAAAGGATATGCAAGAACACAGAGAAATGCTATGACAAATGATTTGCGAGAAGCAATTAAACAAAGAGACGGATATACTTGTCAAAAATGTGGTAATAGCGTTTATAAAGAGCCTAATTTATTATTGGAGGTGGATCATATCGTGCCAGTTTCGGCAGGCGGAAAAACTGAGGCGAGTAATTTGCAAACGCTATGTTGGCGATGTAACAGAGAGAAAAGTAATAAATTAATGTGATACCAGAACAATGAGTAGAGAAGTCAGTAATTGGATGAACGAGAATCGCAGGATGCAATGGTTGGACATCCTATAATATGAAGATGGAAATCTTGAATTTGAGAAAAATTATATTCGGGAAAAATACGATATTTCAGTTGAATAAAACAAAATACTAATCTATAATAATGCCATGCTCGTATGAAAAGGGGCATGACATTTGGATATGTGAAGTGCAATTTGTATAGAAGATTTGCCAGAAATGGTAATTAATCTTTATACCGAATTTACATAATTGAAATAGAATATACGTTTGACATAAAAGCGGTTGAATGCTAATATAATATCAGAAGGTGCTACCGATAGACGGTTAGCCCTGATGTTTAAGTGTAAAATAACCGCTCGGTCAGGTCAGGACAAGGGCGGTTATTTTTGTGTCTTATTATTGCTCTTAGAACCAACGGTATAACCAAGAGCAAAGCAAGTAATACATAAGCTGATTATGGCTATAAAAAGCTCCGTTGTAAGCATAAGCACAAACCTCCTTAAAAGATTTCCAGAATGGATTTCTATGTAAACACAAGCTATAACTCTTGTGGAGAAGGTTAACCGCCTACCGAATAGGGTAGCACCATATTTATTATATCAAACATATGTTCGAAAATCAACTTATATTGAGAAGATAAATTACAATTTATATAAATATTAGAAGAAGTTTAATACTTCTTCTTTTTTTATGGTTAAAATGCGCGATGCTACCAGAAGTTGCGCAAGGGAAACCGCAAAGATATAGACATTTTTCGATAAAATAGATAAAATCTCAAATAGCGCGACTACGTGCAGACATAAAATAAAGTAGCGAGGATGATAGTACATTGATAGGTGAACGACTGGCAGAATTGAGAACGAAACAGAATATGACACAGGAGGAATTTGCCGAGTACATGGAGGTCAGCTGGCAGGCTGTATCGAAATGGGAACTGGATAAATCATTGCCGGATGTTGGCAAGCTTTTGAAGATGTCGGAGTTGTTTCAGGTAAGCATAGATTATCTGCTGAAGGGTACAGAAGTAGCAGACAATGAGATACAAAAAATAGATGAGGCAAAGGATGAAGCATCTGAGCCAGATGAGGAAGAACAGAATAAGGATAAGAAGAAATCGAAGAAGGGAATTGTGATAAGTCTTGCACTTACGGGCGCCTTACTGCTTGTGGTGCTTGCTTTGCTGATTGGCGTCCTTACAAGTCAGGTATGGAATGGGGCGGACAGCAGCCGGGAATTGGTGAAAGTAAATGAAATCCATGCACAGTATTCACTGGCAGACGTAAGTGCCTGTGATGCGGATGGAAATGTGGTGACGAAGACGGTTCTCCTTGATACAAATGGTGTAAGAACTGGTGATTACATATATTGCTATACGAATACTGCAGGTGATAGGATCTTAGTAAATTATACAGCACAGACGATCGTTGCAATCCTGATAGCAGGCGCAATCCTGCTTGGCATCTGGATATTACTGTTCAGGGAGGCTGGAAGAAGATGAGCAAGAAAAGAACGGTGATGATTGTGATTGCGGCATTTCTGGTTGGTGTCATAGCGGCATGTTCTGCAATCCTGATCCTAAGTAAGCGCGAGATATCGGGTGGCAGTTATGAAGATGAAACCGATTATATGGGGACCGTTGTTATAGATGGGTATGAGATTAAGATACCGAATCAATACAAGGCTGCGGTAGATGATGATCTGGGACTTGTGTACAGCGATAATGGAACCTTTGAAATGTCGATATCCGTGCTTGATGCAAGCTATGATAGTACAGTCAGGGAGCTTGACTCGCTGGATGACAGTCTGCGTGCATGGGCGAAGCTCATGGAACCATTTCGTGAACTGGCGGTTGGAAAAAACTCATACATATACGGTGTGTATGAAGATGAGGGAGATATCATGCTGCTTGCCTATAGGAAAGCAAATGAGGAACAGGTCTTTGATATTATGGTGCGGTGTCTTGCCATCGATGATATGAAATTCCAGACGAAGGATGCACTGATAAGACAGTATGAGAGCTACATCCTGATTGCGAATACCCTGTTAGATGGGGCGATACCGACGGATGCAGAGAATACGCCATCCGGGACTGTCTATGTCGCAGATGACATGTATCATGATGTACAGATGGTGCTGACGGATACGTGGGTGCCGGAGGATAGCCTGTATGACGCAAATGATCAGAAACTGGTGACATATGGAATTGCAGATAATTTCTATATGATCGCAAAGGAGATAAAATCAGGCATTTACAGCAAGAAGGTGTACAGTGATGAGAGCAGAGGTATCGTAGTTACAGTGATTGCGGAGAAGCAGAGATCTTCTGCTGCGGATGCAGAGTCTGTGATGGCAGAGGGGAAGAAAATCTGGACGGATCAGGATGGCGAGCCAGAACGGGTCGGGATAAATGGAAAGACCTGTTATTATTATGTTTATACAGAGACGTATCAAGTCCGGGATGCGATGCAGGAGAAGTATTATTTTGAGGCGGCGATCGACATGAACGATGGGATGATCTACCGGATATCCGGTGTCTCCGAAACGAACGCAGATGCTCTGGATATAGCCACTTATAATCAATTTCTAACAATTGAATAGCCATAAAATGCTGTTTCAACCGGGAGTTGCCAAATTGCAACCCCCGGTTGGTTGTATTTTCAGGGACGTTTCCGCATGATAGAAGCATCCAAATATACGCATGAAAGGACAAAGCTTTGCATATATATATGATACAAAGGCTCCGGGTGAAAAGTATAAGAATCTGGAAGTCAAGATGACGATTGCAGAGATTGTTGATGTGAGAGATCCGAATGCGACGACCGAGGAGACAACCACGGAGGAGGTAACCACAGAGGCACCAACCACAGCGGCAACGACAGAGACAACGACGGAAGCACCAACTACAGCGGCATCGACCACTGAGACAACCACGACCGGAACCACAGTAACAGAAGCAACGACAACACAGGAAACGGTTGTGGAAGCACCGACGACAACACAGAATGTAGCAGGTAATCAGGTGCAGGGACCTAAGACAGGCGATAAAGCACCGGTCTATACATTGCTGATCGTATCCTGTATGTCATTAGCAGCGGCTGCAGTATTGTATAAAGTGAGAAAACGTAGATAGTCATAGTCAGGCGTTGCGAATGGCAAGGACTGATATACATAGGTAATCAAAGAACGGAATCCCCTATACTTCAGGACGAAGTGTAGGGGATTTTTGCATTCGTTTACCAGTTGTGTTACAATGGGCATTGCGTTGGCTTTGATTAGGGAAGTTGGTATAATGTAAATTTATAGAAAGAGAATTTGATTTAGATATATGAAGAAAGATAAGTTGAAGATTGAGAAGAAGATATTACGGTTATCTTTTCTGGGGAGCCTTTTATTTATTATAGCGGAAGGCGTTATGGCGTGGATCACACATTCCCATTCGCTGCTTACAGACTGCCTGTTTGATGCGGCAGATTTGGTAATGATCGGACCATTTCTTGTGCTGGTGCCGCTTCTGTATAAGCCAGTCACAGAGAAACACCCGTATGGATATTCACAGGTAGAATCGCTGTTCCTTCTCGTAAAGTACAGTGTTCTTCTGGCGCTGACGTGTAATCTGCTGGTGGAGAATGTAAAGCTGCTTGCGCATGGCGGTCATGAGGTAAATGCGGGGAAGATTGCAGTGTTTGAATTCCTTGTCTGCATAGGATGTGCGGTGATGTATCTGATACTGAACCATTACAGTAAGAAATATGAGTCGGAGACGATCAAAGCAGAGCTTTATATGTGGAAGCTGGACGTCGTGAGCAGTCTGGGCGTATCGGTTGCGTTCGTTGTACAGGTGCTGTTGCTTCACACGAAGCTTCACTTCCTGACACCATATATCGATCCGGCGGTTGCCGCAGTGATGGCGATTTTGCTTATAAAGGAGCCGGTCGTTGTGATCTTCCAGAGTATCAAGAATCTGGTCTTGTTTGCACCAGAGGAAGAGGTGTTAAACCAGATCCGTTCCATCGTAGATAAGCATATGAAGGATTATCCATACGAAGTGACATTCCTCGATGTGATTCAGACAGGACGGAAGATTTGGGAGGAAGTTTACATTGGCAATCAGACCGACGTAATACATATCAGTATCCTGCACCGGGTACGGGATGAGATTAAGCAGGAGCTGAAGCATAGATACGATCAGGTATATATCGAGATTATTCCAGATTAAAAAATAAGTCGCAATTTTACATCTTTTTTACATAGGTTATCGTCTGCAATTTACATGTCTCATCTATAATAAAATGAAAAAGGGGAGAGGTGTTTATATGCGTACGTTCAATACATCTTCGTTTATATCACGGCTTATGCCGTCCGTCTATATGACGCTGAGTGGAATTTTGTTCCTTGGCGTTATGTTTGTCTGGATTTCTACAAGACGGAGCCATGTCAGGGGATTGAATAAGGCAAAAATGTATGGCTCGATCATGATCGCAATTGGAATCATATTGATATTGATGTGTGTATCTGCAATCTATGATGTATCGAAATATACAGTTGGAACACAGAAGGAGACTGCTGTTGTGACGGATACGTATGTTGATGTTCCAACGGATGGTTCTTCGACTTATCTGTACACGCTAGAATTTTCATATGGAGATCAGACTGTTTCAGTGAAGATGAGTCCTTCCCATCGGATGAATCTGGATGTGGGGGACACGCTTGTTGTGTATTTTTATCCAGAGGAGATCGGACATACGGAATATCCGAGAGTTGTGGCGGTAGATGTGGAGAAAAAGCGTGCGGATGATAATATGAAGGTAGGTTTTCTGTCGTGTATGATCGGGTTATTCCTGTTTTTATATGCAAATTATAAATTGCAACTGCGCCAGACAGGATTTCTGGTAAATGCGAAGGTGGTACAGGTTATACATGGAACATCGGGTTCAAATGGAAGAAATCGTTTGGAACCGGCACTGATCTGTGAGGGAAGAAATCCGATAACTGGAATGCGACAGAATTTCCGTACATATGGAGCAGGAAATGAGTTCTATGCATATGAGGAAGAGGACACGGTGCAGGTCTATGTACATCATAAGAATAGTAAGCGGTATGTGATAAATGTTTGAGTGAAACGTTTGTGGATTGTATAGATATCCTTGTGGTTTCGTAGGAAGCTACAGGGGTATCTTTTTTGTTGTAAAAATTACGACGAAATTATATAATGCTGTATAATTAGAACAAATAAACGGCAAATCAAAAGAAAGGAATTAAAAAATGGAAGATAGAACGGTAACGGAAAGTGTATGGTTCCGGAAGAAGAAGTTTCAGGAGAAGATGAAAGATCTTGAGGAGGTGATCAGTGGAAGAAATGCATCCATTCTTCCTTTTGTGACAGATAATGCAGGCAGATTTCATGCCGGAAAAACACAGCAACTGATTCATGAACTTATAAAGGATATGAACACCTATGCAAACCAGAAGCTTCTCTGGATTGGAAATATCCAGAACTCGGATATCCCGGAACAGCAGGCATTTTGTAAATATGTGGAGATGTTTTTATATCTTGCAATCCGGGTGTCTCTTGTGGATATGGGATGGATGTACGAGATTATGGATACTATGCCGCAGAGCAATTTCCAGCAAATCCTGAATTGCGCAGAAGATATTAAGAATCGTGACAGTATATATGGCTGGACATTTGACCGCAGATATGCAGGAAATTTCTGCTTTGAGAATGTGCTTGACTATAGCTGTGTGATCTATGAGGATCTGCTGGGCAAGGATTTCAGCAAATTGATTCCCGCGGAAATGTGGAAGGAATTCGAGGAGGAAGATGCTGCATTACGATCTATACCTGATGGGGAGGATCCAGATGAAATGGAAGATTTTCTATCGGATGAGGAGATTCAGGCAATCATGGATGATTATGAGGAAATACCAGAATCAGAGACAGAACGGCAGTTACGGGAAGCAAATGAACGCGCATACAAAAAGGAAAAAGAGAAATTTGTGGATGCTGATCAGTTCTGCCAGATATTTGAGGAATTTGCAGCCATGTTATTTGCTGGCGAATTTCCATATTCCTACATGTCGAAGATGAAACAGGCGGTGGAAGGCATGTTGGATATCTTCTTATGTGAGCATAAATTGTCGTTGTATAACGATACCGATCAGTATCTGAAGGCGTACACATACTTGAAAAAGACCGAGGAAAAGATTGATATTCTGCGAAAAGAGGTATAACAGATGGCTGGAATGAAAGAAGATTTCTATCGGCGGATAGGTACGGATTATCATAACCGGCGGACGGAATCCTTTATTTATCGATATGTCAGACAGGAGAAAGAAGCAAATCTCCGGCTACGGCTCGTGCGGGAATATCAGGCATGGAGAAGTAATCCGGAAGATGGAGCACGGTTTGCGAAGTTCCTGCTTACCGATGTATGCGGGGACAAGAACCTTGCGAAAACGAAGGATGGAATCAGACAGGAGATTGGGCAGATTGCAGCGATGCTTACACAGACGGAGCCGGCAGGCATAGATTATCAGGCGGTTGATGCATGCATGACTGCATTATATACGAAGTATGAATGGGAAGGAGAAAAGAGAAATGCATATGTACAGCTTGCATCGAAATATCAATGCTATCAGATCGGGGAACAGAGCGATGAGATGGAAGCGTCGGAGTTTATCCGTACGATCCGGTTAACAAAGGCAGAGTATGTAGTATCTGTTTTTTCGTTCCTGTTAGAGAATATCCGTGTACATCTGAACGCAGAAGATCGAAAGAAACTTCTTACGCTTGGACGAAGCCTGAGAGGGGATGAGGTATTTGCAGGCATGCGGAAGGAGAACGATAAGATGAAGTTTATGATTGTCTTTGCCGCGGAATCGCCAGAGCGGTTTTCCGAGGCGGTGGAGCAGATCTATACAGAACAAAGTCTCTCAGATCTGACAGATGAACTGCTGGATGGATTGATTGCCAATGATATAAATACATTGCTGTACGATGGGGGATTCCGGCCCGGGCAGAAGGAGGAAGGAAAGTCACGTAAGAAGGACCGGGGGCTGGATATGCTGGAAGCCTATATGAAGGAGATTGGGATAGAGCCATTTGCTGTAGGCAATCGGGGCAATGTGGTATCGTTGTCGGATGACAAAAATGAATCCTATGGGGAATATTATACTGCCTGCAATCAGCTCCGTGATGTTCTGAATCAGGAAAAGAGGGATACAGTATTTATCCCGCTTGTCATAGATGCGCAATTCGGGGGAGGCATCTTTCTGATTGGCAGAAAACATTACCTGTTTTATCCGGAGGTTGCAGCACAGATGAAACAAAGTTGTGGGTTTTGCTTTGTGAGTTTTATAAATGTGGTGGAGGGATCCGCCTATGAGCTTGATACGGAGGATTTTGATTTTCCGACGATGGAAGAGGCAGTGAGCTGGTTTTATATGAAATTTGATGTGCCGGAAGATCAATTAGATGAATTCCGGAAATATAACCGTATGGTTCCCAAGAACTGTCCGGATATTTTCGCAAGATTTTTTGATCAGCCGGTAAAAGTCAATGCACCAGAGGAAGCTGATGACGTAGCAAAGCATGAAATTGAGGAAAGCCGCATGGAACTTGAAGCTGCTTTCCGACAGGAAAAAGTGTGGGAGAGAAAACAAAAACAAAGACGAATACAATAAGGAGGAACAATTCTATGAAGCTGGATAATACAAAGGACATTTTCGCAGAGCTTCTGCGTGCTGCAAGCAGGGGATATGGTGACCGGAACATTGAGAATCCGTCGGTTAGTTTTATCCGGGATGTAAATGCGGGTGACTATGATTATATCTCCGATGAGGAATACAAGAAGATTCTCGATTCTGTTGAGCGGCTAAGTGCACCCTGGCAGACAATGCAGACGAAGCCCGTGAAGGATCTTCTGATCAATGCACTTGAGGATGTGGATCTCTCCGATGAGGATGTAGAGGACATCTCGGCTGCCCTGATGAGTGCTTACATCAAAACTGATCATGACCGGATTCCACAGGCAGCATCCGATCGCAGCAATAAGACTGTCGATATGGAGCATTTGAGGATGATTTCCGGTCATTCTGCCACAGAGTCACCACTGGAAGATACGTGGGATGACATGCCTTATGATTGCGAGGATGATTATGAGGCAGAGGATGAGGCAGATACGTCGGATATCCTTCGGACACCGGCGTCTATTTACCAGTATCTCGACGAACGTGTCTACGGACAGAAGGACGCGAAGCGCGCCGCAGCCATGCTTCTGTGGAACCATGTAAATGGCAGAAGACAGAACGTTGTGTTTGCAGGTCCGACTGGATGTGGAAAGACGGAGATCTTTCGCCAGCTTGCGCAGATCTATCCCAATATTAAAATCCATAATGCGCCATCGATCACAGGTACGAGCTGGAAAGGCAATATGAAGGTTCGAAATCTGTTTGATGGGGTATCCCCAAGGGAACAGAAGCATCTGATCATTGTCCTTGATGAGGCAGATAAGCTGTTTGAAGGAGGAAGCGAAAGGGGATGCGGACAGGTCGTACAGAATGAACTGCTCAAAGTGCTCGAAGGAGATATGGTTCATTTTGAAGGCGATAACATGCTTCAGGGGGAACAGTCACTCGATCTGGATACATCGAATATCAGCTTTGTATTCCTCGGTTCCTTCGAAATGATGGTGAATGCGAAGCGCAAAAAACCACACGCGCTTGGGTTTGGAGCAGTCACGTCCGGAGAACCATTCGATGGGTACAACAGTGTCTTTACACAGGAAGACCTGGTGGAATACGCCAATGTCCGATCTGAGATTGCCGGTCGTATTAACAACATTGTACAGCTCCACGAAATGACAGAAGAAGACTATCTTAGGATTTTGTCTGACAAGAAGATCAGTCCACTCAAACGTTTGTCGAAGGATTATCGTGTGGATATCAACATGCCGGCGGATGCAAAAAAGAAGCTTGCGAAGGAAGCTTTTGAAACCGGAATGGGGGTCCGGTATCTGAAGTCCAGAATTCAGAAATCACTTGATGATATGCTGTTTGAGGACTGTGGCAGGACGACCTATACGATCTCAGCATAAACGGGCGTATATGAAGGATAGGGGAAATACCAAAGAACTGGTATTTCTCCTTGTTTTATAGGTGAGAATGCGTGTATAATCAGAGATAGTTGACAGAACAGAATAGAAGGAGTAGAAAAATGGAAGCATGGTATTATGAAGTGGTAAGTATTGATGGAGATTATGCAAATCTCAAGCGGACGGATATTGAATCGGACGATCTGAAGCTGGTTGCAAGAGCGTTGCTGCCGGAAAATATCAGGGAAGGTTCGAAATTGAAGTATGAATTTTTGCAGTACGAACTGATTTGATAATCTGATGTGTATATGCTGGTAATCAGGCTGCGTATTGGATGACGAATACTAGAATGAATTTATGATTTGTGGGAAAGGAATGACAGCATGGAAGGACAAATGAAAGAAAAAAGAGTTGCGGATTCTCTGACAGAGCAGTTTCATGAGATTCGCCCCGAACACTTGAATGGCGCAGGTGTAATGTTTGGTGGCGTTCTGATGGGCTGGATTGATGAGGTGGCAGGGCTTACAGCTATCCGGCATTCTCAGGGGCATGTGCTGACTGCATCGGTGGATAATCTGACTTTTCTGCGTAGTATCTATCAGCATGATATTGTCGTGTTGATCGGGCGTGTGACGTATGTGGGGAATTCTTCGATGGAAATTCGTGTCGATTCCTATGTGGAGAAGACCGATGGCATGCGTTATCCGGTGAACCGTGCGTATCTGACACTGGTTGCATTGGATGAGGAAAATAAACCACGTCGAGTCCCGAGGCTGAAATTGGAAACGGTAGTGGAAGAGGCCGAGTGGGAGGCTGGCAAGAAGCGGAGCGAGCTTCGGAAGCAACGGAAAAAGGAAGGATTTTAGAAGCGGGAGTTTCGGCGCTTGCGACAACGGTTGGAACCGGAAATGTAGCTGGTGTAGCCGGTGCAATCGCAATCGGTGGTCCGGGTGCGATCTTCTGGATGTGGATATCTGCACTGCTTGGTATGTGTACGAAGTTTGCGCAGGTCAATACAATCACAACAGCGATTGACTCTGCATTGTTTAAGTATAATGTAATTTCCGAGGATCAGGTTTCAACCCTGAATCTCATTATCGGAGTTGTGTTATTAAATGTAAAGAACGTGCCATCGGTATTTGTATCCATCTTTGAAGGTGCATTTAATCCGGCATCTGTGACGGGTGGCGTTGTTGGAAGCTTCTTCATGAGTGTGAAGAAGGATTCTTCGGAATCTTCGAGGTGTTTGTTGATACGATCGTGATTTGTACATTGACCGCACTTGTAATCTTATGCAGTGGAGTTCCAATTGGATATGGTCAGGCGGCAGGGGCAGAGCTTACGATCAGTGGCTTTACAGCGACTTATGGTGGCTGGGTATCCATCTTCACAGCCGTTGGTGCAACGATGAATCTCGGACTTCTCTGGAGTATTGCGGAGACATTTAACGGTTTGATGGTAATTCCGAACCTGATTGCGGTATTCCTGCTGTCGGGTGTCGTGGTGAAGATGGTAAAAGATTATTTCAATGGAATTGAGATGTATTGAGGTATGTAATCCTTTGTATGATTAAAAGAAAACGATAAAGGGTAATATAAAACAAAGTGATAAGGAGTGAATTGCAATGGCAGAAGTAATTTTGAATAAAGATAATTTTAAGGCAGAGGTGCTTGATGCGAAGGGACTCGTGCTCGTTGATTTCTGGGCGACATGGTGTGGCCCATGTGGTATGCTGGCACCGACAGTTGCACAGGTGGCTGAGGAAAACGAAGGAAAGGTCAAGGTCTGCAAGCTAGATGTCGATCAGGCAATGGATATTGCAATGTCCTATGGTGTAGCAAGTATTCCGGCATTGATTTTGTTCAAGGATGGCGAGATTGTGAAGAAGAGTGTTGGCGTGGTGTCCAAGGCTGAGATCGAGGCAATGTGGAGCTAGAAAATTGTAGTTACGAAAGAAATCTGATTGAGATTACGGTGTAACGTGGTTGGTTGACACAGTAAATACAGAATGGTACAATGTAGATAAAATATTATCTATATTGTACCATTTTTGTATAAATGGATAATATTTTATCTATATAAACATTGGTAATTATGAGTAGGAGCGGTAAAAAAGTGGAAGAATTTGTGTGGGAGACAGCAGAAGAATTGGATATGGCACTGGCAAAGCGGATAAAAAATATCCGTAAGCGTCGATCAATTTCGCAACAAGAGCTTGCTGATAGAAGTGGTGTCAGTTATGGTTCTGTCAAACGATTTGAGACAACCGGACAGATATCGTTGCTGGCTCTTACAAAAATCGCAATGGCGCTCGATGTAGCAGATGAACTGCGAGGCATATTTACACAGGTGCCGTACCGGAATATTCAGGAGGTTATAAATGAGACAAAATAATATACTCCAGGTATTTTATGATGACAGACAAGTTGGAACACTGGTTTTAAATGCAGATCATAAAGTAGCATTTGAATATACGGATACATGGCTGGAGGAAGGTTTTTCGATTAGTCCATTTTATCTGCCATTAAGAAGACAGGTGTTTGTCCCGACGAAAAACTATTTTGATGGATTGTTTGGCGTTTTTGCGGATAGTCTGCCGGATGCATGGGGACGCTTGCTGTTAGATCGTATGCTTCAGAAAAATGGACAGGATAGAGATACTTTGACTGTTTTAGACCGGTTGGCAATCGTGGGTGATTCAGGCATGGGTGCATTGACCTATCGTCCGCAAAGGGAAATGAAGTATGATATAGAACCGGATAATCTGGATATACTTGCAGAACAGTGCTGCAAGATTTTAAATACGGAATATTCTGAGAAACTGGATGAATTGTATGCATTGGGCGGAACGAGCGGTGGCGCCAGACCTAAAATCTTTACACAGGTAGATGGAGAAGACTGGATTATCAAGTTTCCGACGCATGTAGATCCGATCAATGTCGGAAAGATGGAATATGATTATGCGTGTTGTGCCGGAAAATGTGGAATTACAATGACAGAGACAAGGCTGTTTCCATCTGATAAATGTAAAGGATATTTTGGAACAAAGCGTTATGACAGGGAAAGAAAAGACAGAAAATTATATCGTTATCATGTTATCACTGCATCAGCATTGTTAGAGGTGTCGCATGAGATACCGAGTCTGGATTATAATGAATTGATGAAGCTTACAAAGATTCTGACGAAAGATCGTGATGTGGAGCAGATGTACCGGCGTATGTGTTTTAATGTATTTGCACATAACAGGGATGATCATTCAAAGAATTTTTCCTATATTTATGATGAGGAACATGCAAGGTGGGAGCTTGCTCCGGCGTATGATCTGACGTATAGCAACACTTATTATGGCGAACATACAACAACTGTGAATGGAAATGGAAGAAATCCCGGACTTGTGGATCTGGTTGTCGTTGGAGAAAAGGCGGGGATGAAGAAAAATAAATGCAAAGAAATTGCTGAGCAGATTGAAGAGATTGTACACGATATGCTGGGAGATTATCTAAAATAATGATAGAAAACCTCATTTTGCACATACTATCGGAAACGAAAAAGATAGGAGATGTGGAGGATGGAACGGACAGCAACGCAGTGTATCACCTATGGGTTATATATGTTATCGACGGTGTGGGGGCAAAAAGCAAATGGCTGTATCATTGATACATGTATGCAGATCAGCCACGAGCCGGTGCAGATCGCAATCGCGGTTTCTAATCAGAGTTATACATGTGAGTTACTCAAAAAGAGTGGGATATTTGCAGTCAGCATCTTAGATGAGACATGCACCTTCGAGACGATCAAGCACTTTGGATATCAGTCTGGAAGAGATGTTGACAAAATGAAAGCACTAGAGCTTCCGGTCAATGAACAGGGAATTCCGTATCTCGGATGGCAGAGCGTGGCGATGCTTGGAGCGACGGTGAAAGAGCAGATTGCCTGTGGTTCTCATACGTTATTTATCGGAACTGTGACCAAATCAAAGATACTGAGTGAGAAAGAACCGCTCACATATGCAGAGTATCAGAGAAGAGTGAAGATGTACACATAAAAAAGGGGGGTGGCTTTACAGCCATTCCCCTTTTGTCAGGTATTGATTTCGTTCTGCACCGACGGAGATAAATTGTATCTCGTGATCAAGCAGTTTCTCGATCGTTTCTATATATCGTTTTGCATTGTCTGGCAATTCATCATAAGAACGACAATGTGAAATATCCTGATTCCAGCCAGGGACGATATCGATGACAGGCAGGAGATTTTCCATATTCGCTGTCGGATCAAAATCTTTAATATGTTTCGTGTGCTGCAGGTATTCTGTGATGATTGGAATTTCCTTCATGGAACTTAGGACATCCAGCTTTGTCAGGGCAATCCGGTCTGCGTTCTGGCATTGGAGTCCGTAACGGCTGGCAACGGCATCAAAAGGACCAACACGTCTTGGACGTCCGGTTGCCGCACCGTATTCATTGCCAGCACGGCGAAGATCATCCTTCCATGATTCGGACATTGCTTTCTCTGCGGTAAATGGACCAGCACCGACACAGGTGGAGTATGCTTTCAGAACACCGACGACATGGGAGAGCGGAGCACCGGGGATTCCGGCACCGATCGGGCCATAGGCTGAGATCGTGGATGAACTGGATGTATATGGGAATATGCCATAGTCAATATCACGCATGGCACCAAGCTGTGCCTCCAAAAGCAACTTTTTATTGTCTGCAAGGGCGTTTCTTAAGAATGCACCGGTGTCGCAGATGTATGCGGAGAATGCTGCCGCCTGTTTCTCACACCAGGAGAGCAGTGCCGGATAGGACATTGGCTCCTGATGGTAGCAGCCGGAAAGCTCCATGTTTTTGGCATCCAGCATCATGTGCAGACGGTTGTGTATATAACCTTCATTCAGATGAAGCAGATCGCCAAGCCGGAGTGTTTTCTTTCTATATTTGTCACTGTAAGCATAGGCGATACCGCGGCGCGTGGAACCGAAAGCGGAACCATCCTTTTCCAGTCGGGCTTCCTCTAATTCATCCTGCACCCGGTGCCAGGGCATAGAGATCGTGGCACGTTTGGAAAGCTTTAGATTTGCGGGGGTGATCGGGAATCCTTTTCCGCGCAGTGCCTCGATTTCTTTGGTAAGATGCTCCAGATCGATCACCATTCCATCCCCTAAAACACATGTGACATCTGGATGCAGAATCCCGGATGGAAGCAGATTTAATACATATTTATCACGACCAACAACGACGGTGTGACCGGCGTTATTTCCGCCCTGATAACGGACAACGATATCCGCCTGCTCTGCTAATAGATCGATGACACGACCTTTTCCTTCGTCACCCCAGTTGATACCTGTTACGGCTGTAAGCATTTGTTTGTCCTCCTTTGCGTGTACACATTGCTCTTGCTTTTTCTTTTCGGACAGATTATACTATGCATGCAGAAATAAGTAAAAACTATAATTGATATATCGAAAATACCACTTTGATATATCAAAGAAGGAGAAGCATGAACGTAAATTTTGAATATTATAAGATCTTTTATTATGTGGCAAAATATGAGAATTTTACAAAGGCTGCGCGTGTATTAGGAAACAGCCAGCCGAATATTACACGTGCGATGAACAGCTTAGAACAGCAGATTCAGAGTACGTTGTTTGTGAGAACGAACCGTGGTGTGCAGTTGACGCCGGAGGGACAGCGTCTGTATACGCATGTATCTGCGGCGATGCTGCAGTTATGGGCGGCAGAGGAGGAGCTTGCCGACAGTACGGGGCTGGCACACGGAAGCATTGCGATCGGTGCAAGCGAAACCGCCCTGAATATCTATCTGCTGGATAAGCTGAAAGCGTTTCATATGAAATATCCCGATATCCGTCTGAAAATCTATAATCACTCAACGCCACAGGCAATCGAGGCAGTGAAAAGCGGAATGATTGATTTTGCAATCGTGTCAACTCCCGCAGAGGTGGAAGCGCCGTTAAAGGAGATCGTACTGGAATCTTTTCAGGAGATCTTAGTTGGAGGAACGACATTTACGGCGCTTGGAAGTCAGGAGATATCGCTGTGGGAATTAAAGAATTATCCACTGATATGTCTGGGGCGTGAGACAATGACATTTCAATTTTATAATCAACTGTTTTTATCGTATGGACTGGAGCTGTCGCCGGATACCGAGGCAGCAACGACCGATCAGATCCTGCCACTGGTACGGCACGAGCTGGGACTGGCATTTGTGCCTGAGGCGATGGCAAGAGATTCGATTATGAAACGGGAGATCGTGCAGATTCCATTGAAAGAGGAAATTCCGAAGCGGGATATTTGTATGGTGCTTGATAACCAACATCCACTCAGCGCTGCAGCAAGACAGCTTAAGAACATGATATTGCAGACAGTGGAGGAAGAGAAAGGGGAGTAAACGATGACATTACAACAGTTAAGATATGTAACGACGGTTGCACAGACCGGAACGATCACAGAAGCAGCGAAGAAGCTGTATATCTCGCAGCCAAGTCTGACAAATGCGATTCATGATCTGGAAAAGGAAATGAATATTGTGATCTTCAACCGGACGAACAAAGGCATTACCTTATCCAAGGAGGGGGAGGATTTCCTTGGATATGCGAGACAGGTGCTGGAGCAGGCGGATATTCTGGAGGACAAATATAAGAACGGCGCCGGTGGAAAGAAGCAGTTTTGTATCTCCACGCAGCATTATTCCTTTGCGGTCAATGCATTTGTTGATCTGATCAAGGAATATGGACAGGATGAATATGACTTCAGCATCCGGGAGACACAGACATATGAGATCATCGAGGATGTGGCGCGTATGCGGAGTGAGATCGGAATCCTGTTTCTCAATGATTTCAATGAGGTTGTGCTCACGAAGATTCTGAAATCCTATGATCTGGAATTTCATCAGCTCTTTGTGGCAAAACCGCATGTCTTTATCAGCCGGAAACATCCGCTTGTGGAAAATAAGGTCATTACGAACGAAGAACTGCAGAGCTATCCGTATCTGTCGTTTGAACAGGGTGAACATAATTCATTTTATTTCTCTGAGGAAATCTTCTCGGAGTCAGAACGGAAAAAGAATATCCGTGTGCGTGACCGGGCAACCCTGTTCAATCTTCTGATTGGCTTAAATGGTTACACTGTATGCAGTGGTGTGATCGATAAGAAATTAAATGGTAAAGATATCATTTCCGTGCCGCTTGCGGATGAAAGTGATATGCGGATCGGCTATATTACGCACAAGAAGGAAATGCTGAGTCATCTGGCTCAGACATATCTGACAGCAATAAAGAAATACTTATCCTAGAATAGTTGAAATAGCTTCAAACTATATTAAACACGAAAAAATAGATATTATACAAACTTATTTTGTTCGATTATAATGTGAGCAAATCACAGAACACGGAGGAAATAAAATGAGTACAGGAAAGACACCATTTCGTTATGATTATGTAGGAAGCTTTTTGAGACCAGAGGCGCTTAAGAAAGCAAGACGCCAGTTTGATGAAGGTAAGATCGGATATGAGGAGTTAAAGGTTGTTGAGGATGCAGCAATCACAGAACTCGTTCAGAAGGTAAAGGCACTTGGATATCATGTAATTACAGATGGAGAGTTCCGTCGTGCAACATGGCATCTGGATTTTATGTGGGGCTTTGATGGTATCGGTCATACACCGACCAAAACAGGACTTCCATTCCACGGAGAGGCAGCTATGGTCGATGATACATATCTGGTAGGCAAGGTTGGATTATCCGGCAAGCATCCGTTTGTTGAGCATTTTGCATTTGTAAAGCAGTTTGAAGATGAAAATACCGTTGCAAAGCAGACAATGCCATCACCAGCACAGTTTCTGGCACAGTTTACAATGCCGTTTAACCGTGTGGAGACAGAGAAGTATTATGCAAATACAGAGGACCTTGTAACAGATATTGCAAATGCATACGGAAAGGTGCTGCAGGATCTGTATGACGCAGGCTGCCGGAATGTACAGTTTGACGATTGTACATGGGGCATGATGGCAGATAAGATGGGACATCTGGCATATGGAACGACTGCAGAGGGACTGAAGGATATTCAGAAAAACCACAAGGATATCAACAATCTGGTTATTGCAAATGCACCGAAGGATATGGTGATCAATACACATGTATGCCGTGGTAATTTCCATTCTACTTATGCGAACAGTGGCGCGTATGATCCAGTGGCAGACGTCCTGTTTGGAGAAGAGAATGTAAATGCTTACTATCTGGAGTTTGATGATGAGCGTTCCGGTGGTTTTGCACCACTTGCAAAGGTAAGCGGCGATAAGAAGGTTGTACTTGGTCTGATCACAACAAAGTCTCCAGTGCTTGAGAATAAGGATCAGGTTATTGCCAGAATCCATGAGGCAGAAAAATACATTCCGTTAGATCGCCTGTATTTAAGTCCACAGTGCGGATTTGCATCCTGCGAGATCGGTAACAAACTGACAGAGGAGGAGCAGTGGGCAAAGCTGAAGCTTGTAAAAGAAGTGGCTGAGGAAGTCTGGGGAAAAGACGCTTAAGTTCATATAGATCATATAGATAAGAAGAAAATGCCGGGATATGTGTCCCGGCATTTTGTGTTGCTGTGCTTTAATTTTTGCTGTTAGAATCTGCATTGCCAGTAGCAGATGCTTCGTCCGTATGGTTCTTATCCTTTCTGTGATCCACCCAGAAGCCCCAGACTCCGGCAAGAATTGCAATTGCAGCCATAATACCAACAAGAATATTCATAAACATAGATTTTATCCTCCATTTTTCAATTTTTAAGTACGCAAAGAAAACTATGTGCATCCATAGTCTCGCTTTTAGTCCTGATTAAACTGAAAAATAGTTGGATTTTTTTCCATCCTGTGCATGGATATAGCATAGGATCTTCTGTTGACTGATGATTGTTTTCGATAGATTTGGTTCTGAAAAAATAGCATAGCGGGAGACAGAAAGCTCCCGTGTATCTGTAAGTGCTGCGATAAAGCGGACAGATGATTCTGCCTGTGCCGGTTCCTGTTTCGCCTCTTTTATATAGGAGGTTCTCGAAGCAAGGAGAAGCTCCGTTGTATTGATCTGTGTATTCGCAGAGATCGGAAGCTCGACGCCACTGACTGTCGACTGTGCAGTTGCATTTCCGGCATCAAAAAAAGCATCTGCTTCTGTCTGGTTAAAGTACAGACCAGAGAACAGAATTACGATGGAAATGATGAAATTAAGCAATCTGCGATATGATTTTCTGCAGTTCATTTGAGTCCCATCCTATCTTACAAATACATCCAATAAATCTGTAGTTCATCATAGCAGATATGTGATAAAATGTGAAGTATGTAATTGCAGTTGACAGAGGAGAAAATATGGATAAAAATTCAAATAAAACCAAAATAGTTGTTGCGATGGATTCATTCAAGGGAAGTCTTACTTCGCTGGAAGCAGGGAATGCAGTCAGAGATGGAATCTTAGAGCAGTACCCGGACTTCGATGTGCAGATATTTCCGGTTGCAGATGGTGGGGAAGGCACGGTGGAAGCACTCACCTTCGGAAAGGAGCATGTGCAGACACGGACAATTCCTGTGACCGGACCAGTCGGAACGGAGGTTTCGGCAGAGTACACAATCTACGAACAGGCAGGAGAAAAGACTGCGGTTTTGGAGATGGCACAGGCAGCCGGGCTGCCACTTGTCCCGGAAGGAAAAAGAAATCCAATGCATACAACGACCTATGGAGTTGGCGAGATGATACGCGATGCCATTATATGTGGCTGTCGGAAATTTATCTTTGGAATCGGCGGAAGTGCAACAAATGATGCAGGAATCGGAATGCTGCAGGCGCTTGGATTTCATTTCTTAGATGCGACAGGAAGAGAAGTTGACTATGGCGCGGAAGGGCTGGTACAGGTGCGGTCAATTACGACAGAGGATGTATTGCCGGAGCTTGCTTCATGTACGTTCCAGATTGCGTGCGATGTGACGAATCCACTGGTCGGTGCGCAGGGGTGCAGTGCCGTCTTTGCCCCGCAAAAGGGTGCGGATGCGAAGATGGTACAGGTGATGGATGCAGCGATGAACCGATATGCTGATATTGTGGAAGATTGGCGAAGAAAGAAACAGACTGTGTCGTACAATCAGAAGATAGATAAATTTGAGCAGGAGAAAATAGAAAACGACATACAAAATCATGTCAAAAACCGCATGACACCCGGTGCAGGTGCGGCTGGAGGATTAGGGTATGCGTGTCTGATGTTCTTACATGCAGCCTTAAAGCCGGGCATTGACATCATATTAGAAGAGATACAGATCGAGCAGGCAATCAAAACCGCAGACGCGGTTATTACCGGAGAGGGAAGATTAGATGCGCAGACGCTGATGGGGAAGACACCGATTGGCGTAGCGCGGATTGCGAAGTCGTATGAAGTGCCTGTCTATGCATTTGCCGGGTGCTTCGGTGCGGATGTACAGACCTGTATCGACAGTGGTGTATTTGCCGGGTGCTATGCGGCAAGTACTGCCAGCACGGAGGAAGAAAAGCGGCTTGCGATGGAGAAAACGCAGGCATATACGAATCTGAAAGCTTGCGTAAAGGCGCATTTTAAAGCGGAAAATAATTAACAAAATCTACACACTTTCTTTCTTGACATTTCAGATTTCTTATATATAATTAAACCGATTGAAATAGTAGGAAATAAAAACGAGGGACAACAAAAACCTCGTTTTTATTTAAATTTAAGAATTTTGAGAGGCATTATGGGATGAAACAGGAACGCATAGAAATCGCTGGGATGACCTGTATCAACTGTCAGAATCGAATCCAGTCAGGAATTGCAGCTTTGAATGGTGTACGGCGTGTATCGGTAGATTATAAGACGGGGCAGGCAGACGTTGAATACGACGAGGATGCCTGTAGTATTGATCAGATTCGGGTTTGTGTGACTTCACTTGGATATCAGGTAGTGACACGAGAAGCAAGGAAGAAAACGCTGGCGTGGAAGACCACAATGGTTCTTCTTATCACGTTTATTTTGTATGTGCTGTTGGAACGATTTGGAATATTGAATCTGCTTGTACCATCGAAGCTTGCAGATCAGCATATGGGCTACGGAATGCTGTTTATAGTTGGGGTGCTTACATCCTTTCATTGCATTGCGATGTGCGGAGGAATACAGCTTTCACAATGCATTGGAACTGCAGACGAAACACATAAAAAACATGCGGCGGTTCGGGCGAGTCTTGCATATAATCTGGGACGAATCTTGGGATATACGGCTGTAGGTGCAGTGTTAGGTGGATTGTCTTCGGTGATTGGACATACCTTGAACCAGAATATGCTATGGCAGGGTGTATTTAAGGCAGTGGTAGGTATCTGCATGATCGTCAGTGCTGGAAATCTGATAGGTTTATTTCCCGCGCTTCGGAGATTGCGGATTCCATTGCCGAAGGGGGTACATCGTTTATTTGCAAAAGGAAATCGCACGCCATTTTTCGTAGGGATTATAAACAGTCTGATGCCGTGTGGACCTTTGCAGGCAATGTGGATGGTTGCACTTGCAACAGGAAATGTACTCACGGGAGCACTGTCCATGTTCTTTTTCGCGGTCGGTACAGTGCCGATGATGCTGGGAGTTGGAACGTTGCTTGCGGGTATTGGGCGGAAATATGCAAAGCAGCTTACAGATGCTGGTGCTGTGGTTGTCGCGGTTATGGGATTCGCCATGCTGTCACAGGGCGCCGCTTTATCGGGTTACATCTCCGAAGTCTGGATGATCGGAATTATAGGAGCAGTATGTTTGTTTGGAATCTGGTGGAATCTGCCAATGCAAAGGAAAGCACATGGCTGGGTTGGCGTGTGCATGAGTGTACTGTTTTTACTTGCCTGTTACATAGGAAATACATCGTTACGGACAAAGCAGGTAGATAATCAGGCATATATAAAGGATGGTGTGCAATATGTGCACAGCGAGCTTTCTTCCGGAAAATACCCGGATATTACGGTGCAGGCCGGTATGCCGGTAGAGTGGGTAATTGATGCACCGGAGGGCAGCATCAATGGTTGTAATTATAAGATTATCAGTCGTTCGTTGCCGGTTGAACATGAATTTACCGAGGGAGAAAATGTTATTACATTTGAACCGGAGGAACGAGGCGTTTATGAATATACATGCTGGATGGGCATGATCAAAGCAAATATAATTGTGGAATAGGAGATGTGAGACAATGAAAAAAAGACTTTTAATTTGGATGACAGTTATGAGCGTGGTGGTATTGGCAGGCTGTGGAAGTACAGAGAAAAAAGTGGATAACGCAGGTGATACACAGGCGGCTTCAGTAGAAACGACACAACAGACGGAAGATACAGAGGCACAGGAAGAAACTTCTGCTTCGGATATGCTTGTGATTCCTATGGCGGATCTGTCGGAAACGGTGCAGTTTTATCCGGTGGAATTAGATGGAGTATCTATGGAAGTGATGGCAGCGAAGGACGCAAATGGAACAATCCGGCTGGCATATAATACCTGTCAGGTATGCTATTCTTCTGGCAGAGGCTATTACAAGCAGGAAGGGGATAAACTTGTCTGTCAGAACTGTGGAAATCAGTTTACGATTGATCAGATCGGCGAAAGCGGTGGTGGTTGTAATCCGATTCCGATTTCTTCCTCTGATTATACACAGACGGATGATGAAATCCAGATTCCGTATACATATCTGAATAATTATGAGAGTGCGTTTTCCAATTGGAAATAAGTAAATACAAATAATTCCCCGTAAAAATCTGTAATAATACAAAAAGATTGTATTTCGACAATTCTTTGGGTATAATTAACATAATTTCTTGAGTGAATAAAAGTATGGGGAGGCAGATAAAATGGCAGATAAAAACACTGCGGATATTGGATTTGAAAAGCAGATTTGGAATGCGGCATGTGTATTAAGGGGAAATCTGGACGCATCTGAATATAAAAGTGTAGTATTAGGTCTTATTTTCTTAAAATATATTTCCGATCGATTTGATGAAAAATATAAAGCATTGCTTGCAGAAGGTGATGGATTTGAAGAGGATATTGATGAGTATACATCTGAAGGTATCTTCTTCGTTCCTGCTGATGCAAGATGGAGTGAAATTGCGCGACAGGCACATACACCAGAAATTGGAACAGTGATTGATAATGCTATGCGTGCAATAGAAAAAGAAAATAAACGTCTGAAAGATATATTACCTAAGAATTTTGCACGCCCAGAGCTGGATAAACGTAGATTGGGGGAAGTTGTAGACCTTTTTACAAATATCCAGATGATTGAGCATGGAGATGAAAAGGATATCCTTGGACGTACATATGAATATTGTCTTTCTATGTTTGCGGAGCAGGAAGGTAAACGTGGTGGAGAATTCTTCACTCCATCCTGTGTTGTAAGGACGCTGGTTGAGGTGCTGAAACCTTTCAAAGGACGTGTCTATGACCCTGCATGTGGATCAGGCGGTATGTTTGTTCAGTCCGCACGATTTGTGGAAAAACACAGTGGAAATATTAGCAACATTTCGATCTATGGACAGGATTCGAATCCAACGACATGGAAGATGGCACAAATGAATCTGGCGATTCGCGGGATAGAGCCAGATTTGGGCGGATATGCAGCAGATACATTCTTGGATGATCGCCATCCAACTTTACGTGCAGATTATATTATGGCGAATCCTCCATTTAATCTTTCTGATTGGGGAGCAGATAAGCTGAAGGAAGATGTACGGTGGAAATATGGAATGCCACCGGCTGGAAATGCAAACTTTGCATGGCTACAGCATATGATCTATCATCTTGCTCCGGCAGGACGGATTGGTATGGTGCTCGCAAATGGTTCTCTCTCTTCACAGTCTGGTGGAGAAGGAGAAATCCGTAAGAATATCGTTAAAAATGATCTGGTAGAATGTATTGTCGCAATGCCAACACAGCTTTTCTATACAACACAGATTCCGGTATCTTTGTGGTTCTTGAATAAACAAAAGAAACAGACGGGTAAGACG
>CAVGQQ010000049.1:0-24107 GCA_963631525.1 bacterium | reverse complement strand
AATTTTGCTCCTTTTTCTGTATTTCCCGCTCGTTATAAACCTTAGCTAGCAAAATCAACATAAGGAGGAAAAGCCATGGCACATAAATATAATGCAAGAATATGACACCAAACCAAATAATACAATGATTATAAGAACACTCACCACGGTGTCTCCTATGGTCAAACAACAAACGGAAACAACCATACAGGGAATGAAGATCATCAAAGAATTTCCTGCTGCCTCCTCGCCCGATACATCAATAGATGAAATCAAAAATATTCTATTTGAAGTATTGAAGCAAAACATTTCTAATACCCTATTAACTACTAAGGAGAATAAACATGAATAAATCAGAATTATTAACAACAAATAAACGTGTGCGTATGTTACTCCGCGTTAGCTCTAATCAACAATTGGATGCGGATGGCGATCTGAGCGTCCAAAGGCAAATACTCTTAGATTATATCGCTAAACAGCCTTACTGGATTGTTGATACGAAAGAATATTTTGAAGGCGGTGTCAGCGGATATAAAAATTCCGTTTCAGAACGGGATATACTGCAAGAAGCCTTAAAAGATGCCAAGAACAGAGAATATGATATTCTTTTAGCCTACAAAGACGACAGACTTGGCAGACGGATGGAAGAAGTTCCTCAGTATATATTTGACCTAAAGAGGGAAAATGTCGACATCTACACGGTCAAAGACAACTGTATCAGTCCAGGCAATATGGATGCCCTTGAAAAGCTAATGCTATATATCAGATATTGTAGTGCTGAAAAAAGCAGTGCCGATACAGGTATGCGTGTAAAGGATACCGCAAAGCAATTAGTCAAAAAAGGAAAATTCATGGGTGGAAAAGCACCCTATGGCTATCGGCTGGAATTTTCCGGGGAAATAAGCAAACACGGAAGAGCCTTGAAACACCCTGTGATCGTTTCATCTCAGGCTGAAATTGTTAAGTACATATATAACCTTTATCTTAATAAAGAATTTGGTTCTCAGAAGATTGCAAAGCTATTAAACGAACATGAATTATATAAATACCAAGCGCCAAATGACATATGGCGAAGCGGTACTGTCACAAGCATACTCACAAACCCTTTATATGCAGGCTACACTGCATATAACCGTCGAGAACATGTAGGCGGGAAATACATAACACTTCATCTTGACGATTGGATCATCGCTGAAAAGCCAAATCCAGATTTAATCATAATTGACGAAAATACTTGGCAGCGTGTACAGGAAAAGAGAACACTCCGGCGACAGAAGCTTGAAAAAACAGATCAAAACAGAACTGCCAATATTATCGGTTGTAACAACGGCACCCTGTCGCTTATTGACATCTTATATTGTGGCTACTGTGGACGTAAAATGACGAACGGCAGTAAATATAACTATTGGACTATTAAAGACACCGGAGAACGCCGTTCAAGCCTTATATCGGCTTACAAGTGCCAAGGTTCAACGGAAGGTATCCCCCATGCAAAAGCAACACGATATCGAGCCGATAAGATCGAACCAATCATCTTCTCTTCCTTAGCGGAGCAGCTTGAGAACTTTGTCAGTCGTAAGGATGCCTTTTACCATGTAATAAATAACAACGCCCTCGCGAAAAAGAAAGTGGAAGAAAAGCTGAAAAAAGAATTACAGGTACTCGACAAGATAAGGCTGGATACAAAGACCTTAATGGAATCCATTCCAATGGCTCTACGCGGTGATACAATCATGTCTTTGGACGATCTAAAAGCTTCTCTCGAAATAAACAAAGAAAAAGAGCAGAATCAATTATCTCTCATCGAGCAGTTGAACAACGAAATATCAAATTATGAGATAACGATACATGATTGGGCAGAAATCAACCAATGTATTCCAAGCTGGCATAATATGTTGTTAAATGCAGATACAGCAACCAAACGAGTTCTTGTAAACAAGCTGGTTGAACGCATTGAAATAACCCATGATGTAATAAAAATTTATTTCAAAATCAAACTGGAGGATTTTTTTCAGCAACCCCGAATCAGTAATGGTTTCGGGGTACCGGAATAAAGGCTACAATTTCACAATTACATCCTCAACCGCCTATGATCACAAATGGATCTATGGCAAAACGATTTATGAGAATATCTCACAGATTGCGGACCGACTCTACAACCGCTATCTTGCCCGTCCAAATGTCAAGCAGCCAATTCTCACGCAATACTGTGACGGCAAGCGTGTCTCCTGTCCAAACTGGATGACGCAGTGGGGTTCCAAAGTGCTTGGCGATGATGGTTTTTCTGCGATTGATATCATCCACTACTATTATGGATCGGATATGTATATCAATGAAGCGGAAATTGTTTCCGGAATCCCTTCCTCTTATCCGGGCTATGATCTGACGATTGGAAGCTCCGGCGAACCAGTGATTACGATTCAGGAGCAGTTAAACCGTATCGCACAGAATTATCCGGCGATTCCAACTGTCACAGTCGACGACATCTTCGGTTCCGCAACTGCAGAATCCGTGCGTGCCTTTCAGTCCATTTTTAACCTGCCGGTAAGTGGAATTGTCGATTTTCCAACATGGTATAAGATCTCCCAAATCTATGTTGGTGTCTCAAAAATCGGGGAAAATATACGGTGAATTTTCTGTGTATTGCACTACTTTGCTTGCATAAATCCCGCATAGCATTTATAATATCAGTATGTCATAAAACGCACAGGAGGGGTACTATTTATGGAAAACACAAATACATTTAAGGTGCAGTCTACATCCAGCAACTTAATCTCGCTGAATGTGACACCTGGTCACTATGCAACATCTTCTTCCCATATCAATTACTATATTGATATGACGAGCCTGAAGAGCCGTCGGAGCGAAGCACATGCCGCTGCCAAAGTGCTGGCTACCCGCTACGCTGCTACAACGATCATTGATACGATCGTCTGTCTGGACGGTACAAATGTGATCGGTGCTTATCTTGCAGACGAACTTCTTAACACAGGTATCTTATCTGCAAACCTGCACAATACCGCATACATCATTTCCCCGGAGCAGCACTCTGGCGGACAGCTTATATTCCGTGAGAATTATCTTTCCATGATCAAAGGCAAGCATGTCCTTGTATTGTTAGCAACTGCTACAACCGGAAAGACCTTGCAGACGGCGCTCGAATGTATCGAATATTACGGCGGCGAAGTGGTCGGTGTATCTTCAATCTTCTCCGCAGCAGATGAAATTCACGGTGAGCAGATCAACACTATCTTCCGGACCGAGGATATCCCGAATTACGAGACACACTCTGCGGCTGACTGTCCACTCTGCAAAGCTGGTATACCAATCAAGGGAATCATCAACAGCCACGGATATTCTTCTCTGTAAGGATTGATTTTCCAAATCGAAAAGTAATAAAAACTCCCCATTCAGAATATATTATACTAATTCTGAACAGGGAGTTTTTTATTATGTCATCCAAAACGAAAATCATCGTCTTAAAATCAAAAGAACTCATTTACACTGGCATATTTATCGTTCTCGGCATCCTGCTGATCCTGCTGCTCTGGTATATGTTCTCACCAAAGGAGGACGAAAAAGATACCACGGATACAAGCATTTCAACAGAAACCTTCGCCACATACCAGCCAGGTGTCTACACCTCGCAGTTAAATCTCGGTGGCACAACACTGGAATTACAGACGACCATCGACAAACATGCAGTCACACATATCGAAGTGACAAACACAAACGAAACCGTTACCGCCATGTATCCACTTTTAGCACCTTCTATGGATGCCATCAATGAACAGTTGCAAATCACAGGTGATCTGGACTCTGTTACATATGCAAGCGACAACCAATACACCACACTGCTCATATTGGAAGCCGCCCGCCAGGCAGCACAATCTGCCCGCATTGACACAAAATAACTACTTACGCGTGTTTCTTTACAATCACGCCACCCGTCTTATAAATGCTTTCTGCCGGTACAAATCCACGTACCGGGGAAAGCGGATAGACATTACTATTCGAGCCAATGACTGTACCCGGATTTAATACGGAATTACAGCCAACTTCTACATGATTTCCAAGCATTGCTCCAAATTTCTTCAAACCAGTTTCCAGATCAAACTTCTCATTTGTCTCCGGATCAATTCCTTTCACATGGACGAGTGTCTTATCACTCTTTACATTCGATGTAATCGAGCCAGCACCCATATGCGATTTAAATCCCAAAATAGAATCACCAACATAATTATAGTGTGGCACCTGCACATTATCGAAAATGATCACGTTTTTCAACTCTGTGGAATTACCGATCACACAACCTTTTCCTACCAGCGCATTTCCACGGACAAACGCACACTGGCGCACTTCTGTCTCTGCCCCGACGATTGCCGGTCCAGCCAGATATGCCGATGCAAATACCTTCGCTGTCTTATGCACCCAGACATGCTCCGCTACTTCTGTATATTCATCCTTCGAAAGGGCTTCTCCCAGCTTTACGATAAACCCGCCAATATGCGGAAGTACCTCCCACGGATACGTATACTGCTCCATCAAAGGCTTTGCCTCTGTATGGGAAAGATCATATAATTCCTTAATTGTCACTGCATTTACACTCTTCATTTTCTATCCTCCATCCTTCTATTGCACCATACACATGAAACTTATTTCAGCATAAGAAACATCTGATTCTACTCATTTTTCAATATATCGACGATTTCTTTGCAGCCTTCTTTGTTCCTGCCTTCTCATAAAATGGCTTCGTCCGGTCAAACAATCGCGTGATCTGATTCTGGTTCCGTATCTGCTTGACTGCATTTGTATTATCACATACAAACTTGTTCATCTTGGCTGTATATTCATCCTTTGAGATCGTTCCCTCTGCAACACCGGAAAGCCCTTTCTCCCACGATGCTGTCATCTCCGCCCAGAGCAGACTCTGAATAGAATTTAAGCATACATCGTAGATGATCTCTCCAAGAAATGTCGGTGTCACGATCTGTGTTTTTTTATTTAACGCGATGTATTTGTTCGTCACAAGCTTCGTGATGATACTGTCACGTGTCGCACTTGTTCCAATACCACTACCTTTGATCTGGCTTCGAAGCTCCTCATCCTCGATGAGCTGTCCGGCATTTTCCATCGCCAGAATCAATGTACCCGAAGAATACCGCTTCGGTGGAGATGTCTCTCCTTCCTTGATATTGAATGCCTGTACCGAAATCGCATCACCTTTCTTCAAAGATGCAAACTTCGCCAACTCCGCCAACTCCTCATCTGTCAGCTTCTGTTCTTCCTGTTTTTTCTCGGATGGAAGTCCCGCTATCGTCAGATACCCCGATTTCTTCAACCGTTTGAAATTCGCAAAAAAGCTTTCGGTGCCATCTTCCTTCTCGCCAACCGCTGTATGAATCTGTCTTGTCAGAACCAGACTGACCTTCTCATACTCTGCTGCCGGGAAGAAAATACTCAAAAACCGCCGTGCAATAATGTCATACACCTTCCGCTGAATATCATTTAACCCGTTCAGATTTCCAAGCCCCTGTCCGGTCGGAATGATCGCATAGTGATCCGTAATCTGTTTATCATTGACATATTTGGATTTGGCAACACCTTTATATCCGCCCTGCTGCATAATATACTGCGCATACTGTGCAAGCGGTTCGTATTTCTGCAAGCCACCGATATTTTTCCCGATTTCCTTCGCAACGGCTGTGGAAAGCACACGGGCGTCTGTTCTTGGATATGTTACCAGCTTCCGCTCATAGAGTGTCTGCACCGTATTTAACGTATCAGTCGGACTGATCTTAAACAACCGTGAACAGTCATTTTGCAGCTCCGCTAAGTTATATAGCATCGGCGGTGCTTTCTTCTCCGTCTTTTTCTCCACCTTCTGCACGATCAGCTCAATCGGTGCATCCGCAGACAGTTCTGTAATCAGTTGCTTGGCACTCTCCTCTTTTTTAAATCCATTTTCTTTATATAAAAGCGGTGAATCCAGATAGGCGGAGTCCTTCGTAGTTTTCCACTCTGCCTCAAACCCTTCTGTGCTGGCAAGCACCCGGTAAAATGGTGTCGGCACAAACTGACGGATTTCCCGTTCCCGCTTCACAATCATGCCAAGTACACATGTCATGACACGTCCAACTGCGATCACACAGCGATCCATACCAAGATAATTCCGAACGGTGTAGCTGTATTTGAGCGACAGCGCACGGGAAAAATTGATTCCCATCAGGTAATCTTCCTGCGCCCGCAGATACGCCGCATCACTCAGGTTGTCATAGGCGGAAAGCTCTTTTGCCTCCCGGATACCTCGCATGATTTCTTCTTCCGTCTGAGAATCAATCCACACCCGTCGCCGGTCTTTTTTACTTTTGTCCACGCCTGCCATCTGCTCGACAAGACGGTAAATATATTCTCCTTCTCGTCCGGAGTCGGTGCAGACATAGATGCGTCCAACATCCTCGCGGTTCAACAGCTTGCTTACTATCTGAAACTGTTTGCTTGACGCATCAATAATCTCATATTTATATTCCTCCGGTATAAATGGAATCGTGTCAAAGCTCCATTTCTTCAGAGCAGGATCATAGACCTCCGGATAGCTCATCGTAATCAGATGTCCGACACACCATGTCACGATTGTTTCCTCGTTCTCTAAGTATCCGTCCCTTGCACCGGCAGTCGCAGCCCCTTTCATGCCGAGCGCTTTTGCAAACTCACGGGCAACGCTGGGTTTCTCTGCTATGTACAAATTCTTCACTTAAAACTCTCCTTATTTGATTGCATTCACTAAGGCTTCCATCGCTGGATAATCGGATTCCTTCATTGTAGACATGATTGTAACGATTGGTTCCACGATTGTGACATCTTTCATCGTAGAAAGGATTGCCTTCATCGTGCGGGCGGCACATGGTGCCCAGCTACCATTCTCCAAGATACCAACGGTACGCTTCTGGTATGCCTTTGACTGTAAATGATTCAGGAAATCCTGCATACATGGGAATACCCCGCCATCATAGCTTGCTGCACAGAGTACCATCCGATCATAACGGAATGCATCCTCAATCACTTCCGCCATATCCTCTCTTGCCAGATCACTGACAACGACCTTCTCTACGCCCTCTGCGCGAAGCATATCTGCAAGCTTCTCTGCTGCCTTCGCAGTATTACCATGAATGGATGCATAGGCAACAAGCACGCCCTTATTCTCCGGCTCATACTTGCTCCATGTATCGTAAAGCCCAATATAATATCCAAGATTTTCCTTCAATACCGGACCATGCAATGGACAGATTGTCTGAATGTCTAGTCCTGCTGCCTTCTTCAGAAGTGTCTGCACCGGCATGCCATATTTACCAACGATATTGAAATAATACCGTCTTGCCTCACACGCCCAATCCTCATTTTCTGTGAGGGAAAGTGCACCAAACTTACCGAATCCATCTGCTGAGAAAAGCACCTTCTCGCTCTTCTCGTATGTTACCATAACCTCCGGCCAGTGTACCATCGGTGCCATGTAGAACACCAATGTATGGGTTCCAAGCGACAACTCTTCGCCCTCTTTGACCGCAATTTTCTCCTGCGCATCTAATTTATCCTCGAAAAACTGTGGCAGCATCGCGATTGCCTTTGCGCTTGCAACCAGCTTCACCTCCGGGAAAAACTCCACCATTCTTCCGATACTTCCTGCATGATCTGGTTCCAAATGCGAGATAATCAGATATTCCGGCTTCTTTCCATTCAACGTCTGAAGCAGCTTATCCTCCCAGCCTTCCATGCCTCTGGCATCGACCGTATCCATAACTGCAATCTTCTCATCTAAAATCACATACGAATTGTACGATACGCCCTCCGGTACTACATACTGACTCTCAAACAAGTCAATATCCTTATCATCCACTCCAATATAACGAATTGCATCTGAAATAGTCACCTGCATGTTTTTATCCTCCTGATTGTATTTACCTATATTTATCGTTCCATAGCATACCAATTACTTTCCTGCTTTTATTCGTGCAATACTGTAACTTTATCCGCTCCCCTATTCTAACAGATTCCGCTCTATATATCCAATATAATTTCGTGTATAATCATCTATCAGATAATCGCACACTCCCGTATCCTGCAGCAGCCTCTTATCAGAATCTCCGTAGATTCCCACAATACAAGCTGCGTTCGCAGCAGCGGCGGCTTTCACTCCAGACGGACTGTCCTCGATCACCATTGTCTCTGATGGCTCCGCCCCGATGCGTTCCATCGCACGGATATACATATCCGGTGCCGGCTTCGCCCGCATCGTCCCATCATCATAGGCAATCTTGGATTTGTCAAACCATTTTTCTAGTGCAAACCGTTCAAAATAAAAGTCGACATTCGATAATCCAGATGCCGTTGCAATATTACATTTTATATTTCTTCGTTGCAACTCATCCAAGAATTCCGGCAGTCCTTTGACTAGCTGACAGGCTTCGTGATCCTCCTGATACATACTTCTGTACAGAACTTCTTTTTCCTCTGTCAGCTGCATGATCTTCTCTTCAGACAAAGCTCCCTTCCCAAGCAGCCACTCGAAAATATCCCGGTTCGTATGTCCGAGTATCTGATGCTGGAATTCTTCTTTGGTAAGTTCCCTGCCAGCCAGCTTACTCACATATGTCCGCCACGCAATATCATGATATTTGCCATCAAAGATCATTGTGCCATTACAGTCAAATATAACATTCCTTATTTTCATGTCTCATCCTCTTTTCTGCTTAGATAACTTCCGGGATGTGTTTTCTCCACTTGCTTTTCTCTGCCCCGGGTATCACCACATCGTGGGTCTTCTCGCTTACTTTTTATACTCTACACCCACGTCGTGGGTTTTCTCTCTCATCATCTCACTCCCACGCCCAGTTTTCTCTCATACACATACCTATTAGCTTCCAGAGTGGGTTTTTCCGCTTGTTTTTCTGTATCTACGCCCACGTCGTGGGTTTTCCCGCTCACCATCTCGCTTCCACGCCCAGTTTTCTCTCATACACATACCGATTAGCTTCCGGGGTGGGTTTTTCCGCTTGCTTTTCTGTATCTACACCCACGTCGTGGGTTTTCTCTCTCACCATCTCACTCCCACGCCCAGTTTTCATTCCTGCTCATGTTGATTAGCTTCTGGCTTGGGTTTTTCCGCTTACTTTCCACGTCCTACGCCCACATCGTGGGCTTTTCCATAATTATACTCCATTCTAAGTCCATTTGCCATCGCCCCAACAGAAAAACTCATCTCGCTAAACCAAAATCCAAATTCAAATCTGAAAACTCCACTTTCAATGCTGAAAACATTCCGTATAATATCTCCTATTACACAAAATAGGGGCTGCCTAAGCAGCCCCTGGGGGAAAATATATAAACCAAACGGTCTATAGCATATTTTACTGTTCAAACAACAGCTCTTCGTATGTAGGGAATGGCCATGCCTTTGCGTCTACGATCTTCTCAAGCTCATCTGCTGGCTTACGAACGGTATCAAAGAAAGCGAATACCACATCGTGATAATACTTTGCCCAAGCCTTTGGATCATCTTCCTTCTCAGCAGCCTTAGCCACGATATCCTCCAGCTCTGCGGTTGCTTTCTTAAGCTCTGCAAGCTTTGTATCGATCGTAGAAAGGATTTCCATCTGTGTATCTGCACTGATACCAAGCTCCTTCAGATCCTTCACAGAAGCAGCCAGAGTACCCTCGTACTTCATAACAGCCGGGATAATCTGCTTCTTGGACATCTCGATCATTGTCAGAGCCTCGATGTTGATCTGCTTTGCGTAATTCTCATACATAACAACGCCTCTTGCAACAAGCTCACGCTTAGACATAACACCATGCTTCTCGAACATTGCAATATTCTCTGGTGTAGCAAGATACTCAACCGCATCAACCATGCACTTGATATTTGGAAGTCCACGGCGCTCTGCTTCCTTGATCCACTCCTCAGAATAACCATTTCCGTTGAAGATGATTCTCTGATGCTCTCTTAACTTATCCGCAACAAGCTTCTTTGCAGCTGCCTCGAAATCATCTGCCTTCTCCAGCTCGTCTGCAAAGTTGCAAAGTGTATCCGCAACGATTGTATTCAATGTCATCATTGGCTGTGCAATACACTGTGTACTACCAACCATACGGAACTCAAACTTATTACCAGTAAATGCAAACGGTGATGTACGGTTACGATCGGTTGCATCCATCTTGAACTCAGGAATTACAGAACATCCTGATTTGTAAACCTTACCCTTCAAGCTGCTGGTTGCCTCTCCATTTGCAATGATCTGATCAACAATATCGGCAAGCTGGTCACCAAGGTAAGCAGAAATGATTGCTGGAGGTGCCTCATTTGCACCAAGTCTGTGATCGTTACCAGCAGAGCTTGCAGACAGACGAAGCAATGCAGCATGATTATCAACAGACTCCAGAATTGCAGCTAAGAATACCTGGAACTGCAGGTTCTTCTCTGGCTCCTTGCCCGGATCAATCAAGTTCTCACCATCGGATGTTGAGATAGACCAGTTGTTATGCTTACCAGAACCATTGACACCTGCAAATGGCTTCTCATGAAGCAGACAGGCAAATCCATTTCTCTCAGCAACCTTCTTCAATGTCTCCATCAACAACTGGTTCTGATCGGTTGCTACATTGGTTGTACCGTAGATTGGTGCGATCTCATGCTGAGAAGGAGCAACCTCGTTGTGCTGTGTCTTCGCTGGAATACCATACTCCCACAGATCCTTGTTCAGCTCTCTCATGAAATGAGAAACCTTATCCTTGATCACACCAAAGTACTGATCGTCAAGCTCCTGTCCCTTAGGTGCCGGTGCGCCAAACAATGTACGTCCGGTCAGCTTCAGGTCAAGTCTCTGATTGAACTTATCCTTATCAATCAGGAAGTACTCCTGCTCTGGTCCAACGGAAGCAGTTACCTTCGCTGGTGTCTTACCGAAAAGCTTCAGGATACGAAGTGCCTGCTTATTAACGGCATCCATCGAACGAAGAAGCGGTGTCTTGTGATCCAGTGACTCACCTGTATATGAAATGAAAATAGTCGGAATACAAAGAACCTTACAGCCATCCGGAATCTCTTTTACAAATGCAGGAGATGTACAATCCCAGACTGTATAACCTCTTGCTGCACATGTCTCACGGATACCACCGGAAGGGAAGGAAGAACCATCTGGCTCAGCCTTGATCAATTCCTTACCTGTGAACTCTGTGATGAATGTACCATCACCAACCGGGTCCATGAAGGAATCATGTTTCTCTGCTGTCAGGTTTGTGAGTGGATGGAACCAGTGTGTATAGTGTGTTGCGCCGAGCTCCTTTGCCCACTCCCGCATGGCAATCGCTACGGAATCAGCAATCGCTGCGTCAAGCGGTGCACCGTAATCAATTGTCTTCTTTAATTCCTTGAATACTGCCTTTGGCAATCTTGCACGCATGACTGCCTCACAAAATGAACGCTTTCCTAAATCTTCTGCTGTAACTTCCATACTCGTATTCTCCTTTTCCTTAATTTTTTTAATTATTTTTAACTCGTAATTAAGATAACTCAAGTCTAAGGAAAACGCAAACTGAAAAAAACGCCTTTTTTCTTTCAAAAATTATGTGAAATTTATTTTTCACTATACATTATTAAGTTTTAACTTGTGAATCACGTGTAAAAACGGACTTTTGTATCGTTTTCACAAGTAAATATAGGCGCTCGCAGCGCTTAACTTGTGAAACCATATCAAAAGTCCGTTTCAACTTGTTTTTATCTAGTCAAATCATCTCTCACACCCATATAATACGAGGCAAACTCTTGTGTAATCAATTTGTTCCGTATCATCAGATTGAGTGTATCCTTAAATTCTGCATAGCTGATCGTCGAGTGTGCCAGATTATCCAATGTCTTGCTGATCCGGTCTGCATAACCGTTGGCATCAATCACATTATCCCGCAATAAGATATTCGACTTATACGCTTCTTTAAAATAAATATTCACCTTGTTGGACATCGTTACCCGGTCATCGACCTGGAACTCTACCCCTAACAGATCAAATAATGCCGATGCCGACCGGTTTGTCACGTAGATATCATTTCCAATTCCGTACAGATTCTTATACGCTGACAGATCATCCACAACCGTACTGTGCGCATAATCCGGCAGATACGGACGAAACATATCCGCAAGTACACTGCTGCCCTTATAGGCTGCATAATCAATATCTTCATTTGCCTGCTGCTTCTTCAGATATGTAATATTCTTGATCTGATACAGCGGAATCGTGATATGACGCGGCTCCTGCTCAATCAACAGCAGATGAAACTCTTTCTTTTCCACCCAGATATAGGCAGGTGTCTGCTTTACCTTGAGCTTATCCGAGCGGTCTACGAAGAGCATACGATGGTCACGCCGCACTTTGAACTTATGCAGTGTCTTCTTGACCTTCTTCCGGTCATACGTCGTGACAGTTTCCTGCGTAAGAGCAACAATCGGCTGTTCTTCCGTCTGTTCCCGCTTGTCCTGCATCTTCTGTCTGACCTCATCTGATTCCTTCTTATGTTGTTTCTTCCGCTTGTGCCGATCGTGTTTTTCTTCAATATTCTCATCTGAAGATCCCGCATACTCGAATTCCTTTTTCGAATCCTCTCTGTCCACAGTTTTCTCGTTCTTCCGCTTCGCAAATACCGGCGGCTTCATATGATCGACTTTCTTATCCGCATCCTGTGACCTCTCACGCTTGGAGCGTTTTGTGCCCTGCGTTTCCACATTCTCCGCATCTTCCACAACACCGCCCTGAATGATGAGCGTCTGCGCCAGCGTGATCACAACAAACACACATACAACCGCTGCAAAAATAAGCAGAATCTGCCGGAACACGATTGCACACACAATCGCGCCGACAGCTCCGATTCCGAACAGCAACGACAAGAGCACGATTGCCCTTGCCTTTGCCATTCCATATTTAATTGTATTGACACATTTTCGAATCATTACGCCTTATATACAACCTTACGGAAATTCTTCTTTCCCTTCTTCAATACGAATTCCTCTGCGAAATCATCTGGTGTGAACATCTTCTTCACATCTGTGATCTTCTCGCCATTGACAGAGACACCGCCCTGCTCCATTGCACGTCTTGCCTCGCTCTTGGATGCTGCAAGTCCTGCCTGTACGATAATGGACATCAGATCGGTCTGTCCATCATTGAAAAGATCGGCTGTGATCTCTGCAACTGGCATATTCTCTGTATTTCCGCCACCGAAGATATTCTTGGCTGCGTCGAGTGCCTTCTTTGCCTCTTCCTCACCATGAACAAGTGCAGTCAGCTCATAAGCAAGAATCTCCTTTGCCTTATTCAGCTCGCTGCCTTCCCAGTGCTCCATCTCCTGAATCTGCTCCAGTGGAAGGAATGTCAGCATCTTCAGACACTTGACAACATCTGCATCATCAACATTTCTCCAGTACTGGAAGAACTCATAAGGAGTTGTCTTGTTTGGATCAAGCCATACAGCACCCTTCTGTGTCTTACCCATCTTCTTACCCTCGGAATTCAAGAGCAATGTGATTGTCATCGCATGTGCATCCTTGCCGAGCTTTCTACGGATCAGCTCTGTACCACCAAGCATGTTAGACCACTGATCGTCGCCACCAAACTGCAGGTTACATCCGTACTTCTGGAACAATGCATAGAAATCGTAGCTCTGCATGATCATGTAGTTAAACTCTAAGAAGCTCAGTCCCTTCTCCATACGCTGCTTATAACACTCAGCCGTCAGCATACGGTTGACAGAGAAATGTGCACCAACCTCACGCAGTACCTCTACATAATTCAGATCAAGCAGCCAGTCCGCGTTATTTACCATCATAGCCTTGCCTTCTGAGAAATCAATAAAACGGCTCATCTGCTTCTTAAAGCAGTCACAGTTATGCTGGATCGTCTCCTTTGTCATCATCTGACGCATATCCGTTCTTCCGGATGGATCACCGATCATTGCTGTACCACCACCGATCAGGGCGATTGGCTTATTGCCACCCATCTGCAGACGCTTCATCAGGCAAAGTGCCATGAAATGTCCTACATGCAGGCTGTCTGCGGTCGGATCAAATCCAATATAGAAGGTTGCCTTTCCTTCATTGATCAGTCGGCTGATCTCCTCTTCGTTTGTTACCTGTGCAATCAAACCTCTTGCTACAAGTTCTTCGTACAATGTCATCTTTCTTTCCTCCAAAATATAAAATGGTATTGCCCCCTCGCATACGCTCGGCGGCAGGTCGTCGAAAGCGTCCTAAATCATTCGCTCCGCTCATGATGCTTTCTCCTCTTTTTTGGGCATTAAAAAACGCCCTTATAAAAATATAAGGACGAAGTATACTCCGTGTTACCACCTTATTTCACGCTTACCTCACGATAACCGCCTTTGCAAGTATCAATATCAATACTTCAGCCTCTGTAACGTGTGCCAATCCGTCTACCCCTACTTGACAAGCGTTCAGGGAGCAGCTCCGAGATGTATTCATGTTTCCGACTTACCGCGCCTCTCATCAACCGGCTGCTTTCTGTGGCAGCTGCTCGCAAACACTACTTGTTCTCTTCCTCGCCTTTGCTATCATTCACAATGATACGGAAATTATATATGAAGATTTTCCGTTTGTCAACAATATCCTTTATCAAACGTAATTACTGTATAATACGTATCCTGTTTCTCCGCAAGCTTCTGCTGAATCTCCGACTTAATCTGCGCTTCTGTCTTCTCGCATTCATACGGAACAAGCACATCAAAGATCAGATTCGTATGTGTTGGTCCCGACACAATCCGGAAATCATGCATTGTAAGCCCTTTATCAATCTCCCGCAGAATCTCTGACATCATATCACGGCAGATATTCGTTTTCTCATCATCATAATCAATCGGGTCCATGTGGATTGTCATGTGTACCTGCAGTTCATCATAAATGTTCCGCTCTAACTCATCAATCGCATCGTGGATCTCCATAATATTCTCATGGCAGTCCACCTCCACATGCACACTGCCAATCAGATTTCCAGGTCCATAGCTGTGGATAATCAGGTCATGCATACCATGGCAGAACATATTTTCCATCACAAGCTCCCGGATTTTTGCAACCAGCTCACCATCTGCTGGCTGTCCAAGCAGCTGATCCACTGTATCCTTCACGATACCAAATCCAGAGATCATAATCATCACAGACACCACAATTCCCATAATACCATCCACCGGAAGATCCGAAAATGCCGACATCACAAGTGCGATTGCGGTTGCCAGTGTCGCAAACACATCACTGAAGCTATCCTTGGACGTTGCAAGCATAATGGATGACGAAAGCTTCGTGCCAAGCTTCCGGTTCATGACTCCCATCCCAATCTTCACCAGCATGGAAAGCACCAACACTAAAAGAGCAAGAAATGAAAACATTACACGTTCCGGATGCATAACCTTCTCTACGGAACTTCGCAGCAGCTCAAATCCGACCGCCACAATCGCAGCCGCGATCACGAGCGAAGTCAGATATTCCATCCGTCCATGTCCAAATGGATGATCCCGGTCGGCTGGTTTTGCCGCCATCTTATATCCAAACATCGTCACAATACAGGTCGCACAGTCCGATAAGTTATTTACACCATCTGATACAATCGAGATTGATCCGGCGATCAGACCAATTGCAAGCTTGCTCGCAAACAAAATCACATTGCAGATGATTCCAACGATGGATGAGAAAAATCCGTACCGTTTCCGTACCTCCGGACGCTCGATCTCATCCGCATCCTTTATGCACTTATGAACCAGAAATTCAAGCACGTTCCTCTAACTCCTTCACTCTTCTGCAATAATTTACAGTACCAACGCCCATCGCCATAAACACAAAGAACAATGGGGTTGTAATCGGCTGATTCAGATTCAGGATGCTCTGCGCGAAATATCCAACTGTTGCTGCCAGACACACACTGATCCATGCATGCTCCTTTGCATGCTTAAACATATAGACGATACTGCTTCCGACCAATGCCAGATAAGAAAGCAGCCCGACAATCCCTGTCGTAAACAAATACTGCAGCAGCTCGTTATGCGCATTGTCATACACTTTACCGGTAACCTGAACCATCTCATTGTAGCATGCCGCCTTAAGTGTCACACGTACCGACTCATTTCCATATCCAAACAGTTTATTTACAAATGGTGCATCTCCATACACTTCCACGATCTTTCTCCAGATGTAACCACGATAGCTGCCCCATTTATCATTGAAGGTAAGCAAAGAAGAACCCGTTACCGCCAATATAACAATTCCAATCACGCCAAGCGCTACACACGCACCACAGACAATCAGCACAATCTTCTTTTTATTCCATGCTGCAACCTTCGCACCGAGCTTCCAGTTACAGATACACACAACTGCAAAAACTAACAGTGCTGCTCCGCATAGCGCAAACGCGATATCCAGTCGGTTCAGTGCGATTGCAAGTCCGCCGCGCTTCTTATCATATCTTGTATGTCCATATTTATTGATAAATCCAAGCACCAGATTGCCGACAAACAGTAAGAAAACAGCAAATGAACTATACCGCAGTCTGCCCTGCATAAATGCAAGAATCGTCACCACAACGACACCAGCTAAAATCCCAAGGAATACACTGTCACTGTTTGCGATCAGAATATTACAGCCAGCCGCAATCAATAAGATACCGGACAGAATTCTTGAAAACCAATTTTTACAGAATGCAAACACTGCCAGCAATACCGGAATTGATATTGACAGATAACTTGCATACATATTGATATTTCCAAACGTCGATATGAATTTCGTATATTGATTTTCCGCAATATTATATCGCAGATTCAGGAAGTCATGCTCCATATGCTGTCCGATTGCAACTGCATACGCAAATGCATTCGCCGCAGCAAAAAAGATAAACATGATCATCTGTGGACGCACACGCTGTGCCAGCACAACGAATACGACCATCAGCACCAAATACATGCAAAGTCCCATCCGTCTGCCCTGCAAACCATAAAAAGCATCTTTTTTATCATCTGCACAAAGCCATGCAAAAAAGTTTGCCATCAGGAACGCAAGTGCATAAAATTCCGGACGCAAGAACCGTTTCTTCCCGGTATCCTCGACAAGCAAAGAATCATACTTGTAATAATTCTTCAGATTTGCCTCCACAACATAACCGATCAATGCAAGCGCCAGATAGATGCCGGCTGCATACAAAAAGAAATGATACTTCGTAATCGTAATATTAAAATAATGGTCATCGTAAATTAGTGGATACACACCAAACGCCAGCAATGCAAACACATACACTGCGACATCCATCACACGAATCCCTCTGCAATATTCCAGATTGTCTGATTTTTTCGTCTTCGCCATGACTTTTATCTCCTTATCCAGCTTCTGCTGCTATTTTAACATATGCATATAAAAAGAAAAGAGAGATAATTGCTATCTCTCTTTCTCTTCGTGCGGGAGATGGGACTTGAACCCACACGACGTTGCCATCACTAGATCCTTAGTCTAGCCTGTCTGCCAATTCCAGCACTCCCGCATTCTCTTGCGTGTCGCTCACGCTCAACGCAAGACATATATTATCATTTTGGTTGCCCTTTGTCAACAACTTTTTTCTATTTTTGTAAATATTTTTTCACCATCCGCGATAATGCGCATAAATCCGTACTTTTATCGTCTGATATATGACTGACTTTGCACACTGCGGATACCCTGATAATTCACAGACGGAGCTGTACCATTCTTCGGTACAAGCACGATCTGGATTCCTTCCAGCCGTTTTGCCATACCCGCGGTTCCTGCAGGTGCTCCATTTTTAGACCAGCCAAGCCAGCCATAAGTCTGTGCATGCACGCGATAGTAAATATCATAATGCGCTGCCATCTCTCCGGTCAGATTGATGCAGATTGCCTCCAGACGCTTCGCGCGTCCGCTTGTACCACTCATGACACCATTCCGCCTCCATGTAGACGCATCATTTACATTTTCCTGCCAGCCGTAAGTCTGTACATGCGTTGTATAAACGATATTTCCGCTGTATGGCTTATTTGTCAGCTTGATACAGATACCCTCCAGACGTTTCGCCTGTCCACTTGTACCGCTCATCTGACCATTGTATTTCCAGCCCTGCCAGCCATAAGTCTGTACATGCGTCCGATACGCGACATTCACCGTATTCTCTCCGATCACCGTCGGATTCGCATTTGTGGTTGCGGAACTGCCAAGCACAGGAGATGTTCCATTCTTCGCGATATACGCGGCGCTCTGATGCACAGTCTCACTCGCATATACACCGGCATAATCAACTTCCGGCGCTGGCATACCTCGCTTTACAACCACGATCTGAATACCCTCCAGACGCTTTGCATATCCTGCCGTTCCTGCTGGCGCACCATTCTTCGCCCATCCAAGCCAGCCGTAGCTTTGCGCATGCACACGGTAATACACATCATATTTGTCTTTGTCAGCACCCGTAAGCTGGATTTTAATCGCTTCCAGACGTTTTGCCTCGCCCTCCGTTCCGTTCATCTCACCATTCGATGACCAAGGCAGCCAGCCATAAGTCTGACAGTGCGTCGTATATTGGATTCCAAGCTTCTGATTTCCACTGACGGCGATCTCGATACCCTCCAGACGCTTTGCCTGTCCACTCGTACCGCTCATGACGCCATTTGTCACCTGCTTCTGCCATCCATAGGTCTGTACATGCGTCCGATAACGCACGGTTACCGCTGGTGCTGCCTGTACTTCTTCTGTCAGAGTGCGTACACGGACGGACACCGCTTTGCTCTCCCGGTAATATCCACTCGCTGGGCGTTTCACATAAAATGTATAATCCGTATCCGGCTTCAGGTTCGTAAATACCGGACTTGACTGCCAGTTGATTCCATCCACAGAATACACACAGCCACTCTGTGTGTCCAATGTGATCGAGGTTGCACCGTACTTTGCAACCGTCGGGCTCTCCGGTTCTTCCTGCCATCCATATACCTCTACGGTACAGACTGCCTTTTGATTGTTTGTCAGCTTGCGGATCGTAATCGATGTTTTCCCCGGTGCAACCGCCGTCACAAGCCCGGATGCACTGACCGTTGCAATATTTGTATTCTGTGACACATATCCTAATCGTTTGTCCGTGACATTTGCCGGCACAAAGCTGGTTCGTATCTGTCCCGACTGGTTATTCACGAGATCCAGCACAATCGTCACGGTATCTGCACAAATCTGCTCCGCATCCACAACCGTCACAGAAGCTCCGTAATCACTCTCACAACCGGGAGCTACACCATCATAATAGTGATTCTGTGTGTGTGATTCCCGCGAGGAGCCATCGTACTTCTCCATCGTAGCATCGGATTTATTGAAAAACTGATAGGAAATCGGCGTTCCATCATCCCACGTCAGATCCACATTGTACCACTGATTTCCAATCTTTGTCCGGTTCCAGCCATGTGTTGCACTCGTAACTGACACCGTCTCAAGCCCGGCAGCATTTGTCAGCATACTATAAAGCTTCGTATAGCCGGCACACACCGTCTGTTTCTGCATAACTGCACTGTAGGCTGTCTGATCGTAGGTGCCCTCTTCGTACTCTACATATTCGCAGATGATATCATGTGCTTTCTTCTCCTTTGCATACGCGGTTGATTCTTTTTGAATCGTCTGCACCCATGCATCCACCCGGTTATACATCTGTACTGAAACGTCAGAACGGGCATCTCCGTCCGCAAACGCATCATACACACCCAGATAGACAACTTTACTATTATAATACAATGCATTCTTTATAAAATAAAACTGCGGATTCTGATAGGTAAATATGTAGACCAGCGATGATAGCTCCTCTGACGACAGTCCTTCATAGCTGATCGGACCAATGCCAGAAACTGCTCTGCCATTGACGGACAGCACCTTTGCATCCACACGCGTATTCATATACGCTGTACAGTACTGATTCATCTCATCGTAAAGCTCCTGCCACGCTGTACTCAGATTCTGATAGCAATAATCATCCCCATACGAATCCCAATTCGTACGATAAACACCCGATACTGCGCTTCCGCCACTGCTATCACAGATCGCCATGTCAGCTTCATCGAGATCTCCATAGCTTTCGTCAATCTGGTAAAGCTCCAGCGGCTTCAGATCTGATGTTTCCTGCTCCGATGTCTCTGCCGCATAGGTTGTCAGATTCCCTGTCCAGATAAAAACTGTACACAACAGCATGATTATCCATTTTGTTATCTTTTTATTCATCCTTTGCTCCTTGTACTCTCCCAATCAACAAGTCCTAATACCCCTATTATAACAAAACCCGCTGTCCGAAGGCAACGGGTTTTGAATACATTCTTTTATTAAGCGAGCTTGCTCTTAGCAACCTCTACTACCTTTGCGAAACCTTCTGGATCGCTGATAGCCATCTCAGAAAGCATCTTTCTGTTAAGATCTACACCTGCAAGCTTCAATCCATACATAAGCTTGCTGTATGAAAGTCCATTCATTCTTGCTGCTGCATTGATACGAGCGATCCAGAGCTGTCTGAACTGTCTCTTTCTCTGCTTTCTACCAGCATAAGAAGATGTCAAAGCTCTCATAACTGACTGCTTTGCTACTCTATACTGCTTCGATCTTGCTCCCTTGTATCCCTTAGCGAGCTTTAATGTTCTATTATGTCTCTTCTTAGCGCCAACGCCGCCTTTAATTCTTGCCATCGTTCATTCCTCCTAATATCCTATAAATATGGTAAAATCTTCTTCATAACTTTGCTGTTTGTAGAATCAGTCATAGTTGCTTTTCTAAGATTTCTCTTTCTCTTTGTAGTCTTCTTAGTAAGAATGTGGCTCTTGTAAGCCTTATTTCTCTTAAGCTCACCGGTTCCTGTCTTCTTAAAACGCTTTGCAGCTGCTCTTTTTGTCTTTAACTTTGGCATTTCTTTTCCTCCTTAAAAATCATGCATATGCATGGTAATTTCTTATTTATATGAATTTAACGTTTTTCAGCTAAAAACATGATCATACTTCTACCTTCAAACTTTGCAGGCTTATCTACAACAGCAACATCTGAAAGCATCTCGGCAAAGGAATTCAGAATCGCTTTACCATTATCCACATGTGCAAGCTCTCTACCACGGAAACGAAGTGTAACCTTTACCTTATCGCCCTTGGTCAGGAATTTTCTTGCCATGTTTGCCTTTGTATTCAGGTCGTTGTTGTCAATGTTTGGTGACAAACGGACTTCCTTGATTTCAATGACTCTCTGCTTTTTCTTTGCTTCCTTCTCGCGACGTGTCTGCTCATAACGGAACTTTCCATAGTCCATAATCTTGCAAACAGGTGGCTTTGCTGTCGGTGCAATCTTGATCAGATCAACACCCTGCTCATCTGCGAGCTTCTGAGCGTCCTTGGATGACATGATACCAAGCTGCTCTCCTGTCTCACTTACCACACGTACCTCTTTGTCACGAATCTGCTCGTTAATCATTAAATCGCTAATAATATACACCTCCCTCGGGTATCGCCCCCTCACATCCGTTCGGCGGCATATCGTCGAAACCATCCTAAATTATTCGCTTCGCTCATAATGGTTTCTCCTGCATAAAAAAAGTGGATAGACAAACTATCCACACATTGTTATAATAAGAAATCTATATATTCTCTTACTACATAACCCGAGTCGCCCATGCGCTAAGGTGAGAGTGGATACTCTGCTTTCATCAACATACTTGCATACTATAGCATGCAAGTATGTCGTTGTCAAGACTTTTTTCTAAAAAATATTATACACAGATCAGTTCCTTCGGGGACGATGCCAGATTCCGGTATCCATCTTCCGTCACCACGATCATATCTTCGATCCGCACACCAAATCTGCCCGGCAGATAAATACCCGGTTCCACGGTGATCACAACCCCCGGCTTCAATACAGCATCGCATTTCATAGAAAAACGAGGTTCCTCATGAATAAAAAGTCCCACACTGTGTCCGAGCCCGTGTCCGAAATAATCTCCATAGCCAGCTTCCGCGATAATATCACGAGCACATTTATCAACATCCGAACAAACCATGCCCGGCTTCACAACGGAAAGTGCTGCAAGCTGCGCACGAAGCACCGTATCATACACCTTCTGCTGCTCTGCTTCTACTGTATCTCCAATATGGATCGTCCGCGTCATATCCGAACAATATCCCTGATACATACAGCCAAAATCCATCGTCAGAAAATCACCTTCCGCAAGCAGCTTCGGCTGTGGCATCGCATGTGGCAGACTACTGTTTGACCCACTTGCCGCGATCGTATCAAAGCTTGTTCTTTCTGCACCGCGCAGCCGCATCTCATATTCTAACTGTAAGGCAACCCGCTGCTCGGTCAGTCCATCCTTCCAATTCTCGCGGATAAACTTTACAATCTCTGCAAATGCTTCATCGCCGATCTGCTCTGCACGTGCCAGCTTTGCAATCTCATCCTCTGTCTTCACTTCCCGATATGCATTAACCGCATCTTCCAGTGGCACAAACTCCACCTGCATTCCCGGCAATTCTTTTGCAAATGTATCTACAAAAGCCTGATACTGCATATACGAAATCTCTTTGTTCTCAAATCCGATCCGAAGCACAGATCTTCCTTCTGCCGCAAAAGCCTTCTGCAACATCCCGGCAATCGTCTTGGAATATCCGTCCCGTCCAATATCCACACAGGTAAATTCCGGGGCCTCCAGTTCTACCTGCTCTGTATAGCGGCTGTCTGTCAAAATATACTGTTTTCCCTGAAATGCCACAAGCATTCCTGTATGTCCCCGATACCCAGACAGATGATGGATATTATATCCATCCGTCAGGATCAGTACCTGTAAATCCTTTTTATCAATAAGCTGTACCAGTTCTTCCTTCATCTCTATCAAGCCTCCCACTCTAGTAGTATACAATCATAGATTTGGAAATACAACGCAAAAATGCAACAAATAATTGCTTTACTTTTTTCTATGATTCATGATATCCTTTCTATGTTGTCGAGAATCGTTGTTCTGGCGTAGTTCGGTAACAGTCTATTTATTTTTATCATTTCAAATATCTATTTACTTATTTTGTTACCCGTTTATTTTTGAATTTAGACAAATGTTTTGCTGTTTTGTAAAATTCACACATTTTCATACCTTGTTATGGTATACTTAGGAGGAAAATATTGAGTACAAATCAAAACTATATCCATTGGCACACAGCCTTTCAGGCTGCCGCCGAATTGGAGCTACGGGAAAATATCGAAGAGTTAACGTTTGAGCCAGAGCATTATCTGAGCAAAGAGCCGTTACGCATTGATCTGTTGATTCTGCATTTGAAGAATCCTGCAACGCATCTGCATAATGAGATCGGAAAAATTATGCGGAAACATAATATCATCGAGTACAAAGGACCGGGTGACCAGTTATCCATTGACACATTGTACAAAGTACTTGGTTATGCCTGCCTGTACAAATCATTTGGAGATACCGTGGACGCCATATCCACGCATGATATCACGGTATCACTCTTCCGGGAAGCATATCCACGAGAACTATTCAAAAAACTCAAGGAGGATACGCAAAGCCATGAGATCACAGAAGAATATCCCGGAATTTATTACATATCCGGCTTCTTGTTTCCTTTGCAGATTGTTGTACTACGCAGATTAGATCCAGTATTACACAGTATATTCCGTGTATTATCCAAAGAGGCTGAAACCTCGACGATTCAGGAATTCCTGAAAAATACAAAGGGAATGACATCTAAACGTGATATGAATAACATCAATGCTATATTGCAGGTAAGTTATGCAGCGAATCGAACTATATATCAGAAAATCAGAAGGGAGAAATTAGCCATGTGTGAAGCATTAAGAGATTTATTTCAAGATGAATTGGAAGAACAATACGAAGCAGGAGAAGCAAATGGTTTATCCAAAGGGAAAATTGAGATTATCAAAAATATGTACAAAAATAACTTTACCATAGACCAGATTGCATTAGCATCTGGAAAAAGTACGAATGAAATTGAAAACATATTGGGTATAAATGAATAATTTCATTGATCTAAATGGAAAACGCCCTGAGATTATATACAAT
>CAVGQQ010000048.1:0-24220 GCA_963631525.1 bacterium | reverse complement strand
CTTAAAGAAATTTTCAGGGTTAACATGTTATTAATTTGTCAAAGGTTCGTTGTTGCTGTCCTCAGCGACAGCTTCCTTATAATATCACTTTGTTTTGTCTTTGTCAAGAAGTTTTTTCAACTTTTTGATTTTCAAAACGCGATATCGAATGGTGTTTTTTGCTGTCGTATCAGCGACAGCTTGCTTATAATAGCACTTCATTTTTAGAAAGTCAACAGCTAATTTGAATTTTTTTGAATTTTTTTCTAGTTGCTTCCAAGTGCTCTTTTCAAAGTCTCTATTACAGTAAAGAAAGAGCTTCTACCAGCGTCGACACACATAGAATTTTTACATTCAGCTTATCCATTGCCTTATCATAATTTGACTTCGGGATAATACAGGTTGCAAATCCCATCTTGTCCGCTTCCTTCACTCGCTGCAGGACATTTGTGACACCTCGGATCTCTCCGGCAAGTCCAATCTCCCCGATGATCATCGTATCACTTGGCACAACTTTGTTATTCATACTGGATGCAATCGCAAATGCGACACCTAAATCAACAGCAGTATCATTTACTTTCATACCACCGGCAATATTCACATACGCATCATAGCCCCACAGGTTCATACCGACACGTTTCTCCATGACAGCTAAGATCAGATTCACACGGTTATAATCAATTCCCACTGACGTGCGTCGTGGCATATTGAAATTCGTCTGACAGACAAGTGCCTGCAATTCCACTAAGATCGGACGTGTTCCTTCTAAAGAAGACACAACGACAGAACCGGATACATTCTGCGGTCGTCCATTTAAAAGTGCCTGTGAAGGATTATCGACTTCTTCCAATCCTTTTTCTGTCATGGTAAATACACCGATCTCATTTGTAGAACCAAATCGGTTTTTCACGCCACGCAAAATACGGAACCCATGATTCCGGTCACCTTCAAAATACAAAACAGAATCTACCATGTGTTCCAATGTACGTGGTCCTGCCACATTTCCTTCTTTTGTTACATGCCCGACAATAAAGATAGCAATCCCATACTGTTTTGCTACCTGCATCAGTCGCGCCGTCACTTCCCGTACCTGTGTCACCGTACCCGGCGCAGTGCCAACTTCTTCTACTACCATTGTCTGTATAGAGTCAATGATCACCACGCTTGCATTGCTTTTCGTAATTACCCGCTCGATATTATCCATGTCATTGTCACACAAAAGAAGCATATCCTTCTCAAATACGCCAATCCGTTCTGCACGCATCTTGATCTGTGACAGCGATTCCTCACCAGAGACATAGAGTACATTTACATTCTGATGCACCAGATTCCGGCACATCTGTAAGAGGATAGTTGATTTTCCAATTCCGGGATCACCGCCGACAAGCACCAGAGAGCCCTTGACGATACCTCCACCGAGCACACGGTCCAGTTCCCGCATTCCGGTCTGCACGCGGCTTTCCTCCGCTGTTGTCACCTGTAAAATACCCATAGGGCTGACTGCATCCTTCGGTTGCTTCACTGCTCCCTTAGCACCAACTTTTACCTTTTCTTCTACAAATGTATTCCACGCGCGGCACCCCGGGCACTGCCCCTGCCATTTTGCAGACTCATATCCGCATTCCTTACAAAAAAATATCTGTTTTTCCTTTGCTGCCATTGATTTCTCCTTATACAACAAAAGAGCTGCCATACCAGACATAACATATCATGTCCGGTGCGACAGCCCTGTCATTTCATCGAATTAGATTTTCTCTACAAGAATATCTACCATCTTAGATGGTTCCAGCTCTACACTCAGATTCAGCTTGCCACCAAGGTTTGTCTTCATCTTACCAACATATACCTTGTCAATATGAATCTTGTATTCCTTCTCAGCCTCTAATTCCAGCGTGATCTGGGAATCTTCTTCGCCTTCTACCACAAAATTCACTGCCTTATCTGTCGCGCGGAAGTCATGTACAACTGTACCAGGTACGGATTCATATACAAACATCCCATTTCTTTCCAGCTTTGTAATCTCACGGAAAGTTTTAATCTTATAGCTATCGCCCTGATACTGGAAGCCATCCTTTTTTGTCTTTGTTGCCAACGCAAAATTGCCAAAGCTCAAGGCTCCTGTCTCTTCTTCGCGGATCAGTTCATCAATCACTGCCATATTCTGTTCCTCCGTATTGTATTTTATAATTTCGTATCTCGAATTCGTTTTTACTTAATTCTTTTTCATTATACAACAATTTTACATAAATTTCTACAAATTCTTACGTGAAATTTGTACAAATTTATTATTTTTTTGTGAACACGACTTTGCCATCCACCACGCTCATGCTTACCTTGCCGGATGCCTGAATCTTTCCAGACAGAATTTCCTCCGCAAGAGAATCTTCGATATAATTCTGAATCGCACGTTTCAGTGGTCTTGCTCCATATTTCTTGTCATAACCCTTCTCGAAGATGAAATTCTTCGCTGTGTCGCCATAGGTAAGTGTAATATCCATCTGTTTTGCCAGACGGTTCTTCAGCTCCTTCAGCATGAGCGCAGCAATGCCTTTGACATCCTCTTTCGAGAGCGCACGGAATACAATAATGTCATCAATACGGTTCAGGAATTCCGGTTTGAACAGCCGTTTTACTTCCTCCATGACATTATTCTTCATATCTTTATGCTCGGACTCTGCATTTTCCACATTGGAAAATCCTAATTTCTTCGGATCGACAATCCGCTGTGCTCCGGCATTGCTTGTCATAATGATGATCGTATTTTTAAAATCCACCGTTCTTCCCTGTGAATCTGTGATACGTCCATCATCGAGCACCTGCAGCAACACATTAAATACATCTGGATGTGCCTTCTCGATCTCATCAAACAAAATTACCGAATATGGATTCTTTCGTACCTGTTCTGAAAGCTGTCCGCCCTCTTCAAAGCCAACATAGCCCGGAGGGGAACCAATCATCTTCGATACACTGTGTTTCTCCATATATTCAGACATATCCACACGAATAATCGCATTTTCATTTCCAAACATTGCTTCTGCAAGTGCCTTGGAAAGCTCTGTCTTACCAACACCGGTTGGTCCAAGGAATAAGAACGATCCAATCGGGCGTTTCGGGTCTTTCAATCCAACTCTGCCACGACGAATTGCCTTTGCCACAGTCTCAACTGCCTCATTCTGTCCCACCACACGTTTATGCAGAATCTCTTCCAGCTTCAACAACCGCTGCGACTCCGTCTGTGTGATCTTGCTAACCGGTATTTTTGTCCATACAGAAACAACATCCGCAACATCCTCTTCTGTCACGAGCATCTGCTCCTGCTCCTTTTCGCGCATGTTATGTTTCGTCTTTTCAATCTTTTTATCTGTCTTATCCAGATCTTTCTTCAATGCCTGCGCTGCTTCGATATCGCCCTCTGCAAGTGCAGCCTCCAGTGCCTCTTCCAGATTATGACGTGCTTCTTCTGCCTTCTTCGCTGTCTTATTTCCCGCAAAGATACCCAGCTTCTTTCTCGAAGCCGCCTCATCGATCAGGTCGATGGCTTTGTCTGGCAGGAAGCGGTCATTGATATAACGGATCGCATAGTCTGTCGCCGCCTCTAACGCATCATCCGAGATGGTTACCCCATGATGCTCCTCATACTTACTCCGCAAGCCCTGTAAAATGGCAATCGTCTCCTCGCGTGTCGGTTCTTCCACATATACCGGCTGGAACCGTCGTTCTAACGCTGCATCCTTCTCGATATACTTCCGGTATTCTGTCCGCGTTGTCGCACCAATCATCTGCACTTCGCCACGGGACAATGCTGGTTTCAGGATATTAGATGCATCCATAGCGCCTTCAGCACCACCTGCACCGATCAGGGTATGCAGCTCATCTACAAACAGAATCACATTACCTGCCGCGCGCACCTCGGCAATTACGCGTTTGATGCGTTCCTCAAACTCTCCACGATATTTAGAGCCTGCCACCATACCAGACAGATCCAGACTTAAAATACGCTTATCTGCCAGAATCTCCGGCACTGTACCAGATGCAATCATCTGTGCCAGCCCCTCTACAACTGCAGTCTTACCGACACCCGGCTCTCCAACCAGACAAGGATTGTTCTTCATACGGCGACACAAAATCTGCATCACGCGTTCCACCTCTGCATTTCTGCCAACAACCGGGTCTAACCGGTCTTCGCGTGCAGCCTCTGTCAGATCCCGGCTGTATTGCTCCAACGTCGGATACGAAGATTTCTTCTTGTTCTTTGGGTTGCTTAACGCACCAAGCTCCCGTTTTGCCTGTGCCATATCCATACCAAGTGCCACTAACGTGTCCACAAAGGTTTTCTTTAAATTGACTGCCATCGAATTTAAAAGCTTGATTGCCAGTGTATCTTCGGATTTTAAAATGGCAAGCAAAATATGCTCCGTACCGATCTTCTCGTTACGTAGCCTGTCCGCTTCCTTTTCCGCCTGTTCCAAAAGTGTATTCAGCTTATCTGAATAGACAAGTGTCTTTATCTTCTTCGTTCCACTGTTTTGTTCCAGATATTTTAAAACAAAGGATTCGTCCGCCCCATTTTCCGCGAGGATCTTCCACGCAGTCACCCAAGGGCAGCTCAGCATACCATAGAGCAGATGCTCGGTACCGATATAGCTGAACTTCATCTGATGGGCAGTCTCCTCCATCACAGCAAGCACTTCCTGCGCCTGCTCTGTATATTCTAGTCTCATATTTCCTTATTACCTCCATGTGCAATGTCGCCAAATTCTTTATACATATCCGTTATAATCTGGTGCATTTCAGCAAGACTGATATCTTTGCATATTGCCTCCGCAACCAGCATCTGCATATCCAGATTGACCTTTTCAAGCTGCTCCTTGCGCGACTCTACCGTCACGCAGACAACAGCTCCTTTTCTACGGTCAAGCTTCAGATATCCGTCATTTCGAAGTAATGCATATGCTTTGTTCACTGTGTGCATATTCACACCGATATCTTCCGCCAATTGCCGAACTGACGGCAACGACTCACCATTCTTGATTTTATCCTGTGCAATTCCCAGTATGATCTGATTCCGCAACTGCATATAAATTGCCTCGTTGCTGTTAAAATCAAGTTCAATGAACATAAAATTCCTTCTTCCTAATTACTGTTCATCGATGGCCTTACCAATATCATGTCGCATATATTTGTTCTCAAACTGAATCCATTCAGTTGCTTTGTATGCGTTCGCACGTGCCTCTACCAATGTCTTACCCTTCGCTGTCACACCTAATACACGGCCACCGTTTGTTACAATTCCTTTATCCGTCTGCTTGGTTCCTGCATGGAATACATAGTATCCGTCTTTATCCTTAAATGTATCCAGACCTTCAATCACAAATCCCTTTTCATAATGCTCCGGATATCCGTCTGATGCCAGAACAACACAGACTGCTGCCTGCTCGTCAAACTCCAGTTCCACCTCATCGAGCTTGCCATCAATACAAGCTTCCATCACGTCGATAATATCATTCTTCATACGCGGAAGGACTACCTGCGCCTCCGGATCACCAAATCTCGCATTATATTCCAATACACGTGGTCCATCCGGTGTCAGCATCAGACCACAGAATAAGATTCCTGTGAAATCTCTGCCCTCTGCCTTCATCGCATCCATCGTCTTCTGGTAGACATGTTCCTTACAGAATTTATCTACTTCGTCTGTATAAAATGGGCTTGGTGAAAATGTTCCCATACCACCGGTGTTAAGTCCCTGATCTCCATCCTTTGCACGCTTATGATCCTGTGCAGAAGCCATCGGCTTGATATGTGTTCCATCGCAGAAGCAAAGCACGGAAACTTCACGACCTGTCATGAACTCCTCAATGACGATCTTATCTCCGGCGGAACCAAACTGCTTGTCAAGCATCAATGTCTTGACGCCTTCCTTTGCCTCCTCGAGTGTATTACAGATCAATACGCCCTTACCAAGTGCCAGACCATCTGCTTTCAGTACGATTGGCATCTTGGCTGTCTCCAAATATGCAAGTGCCGCATCTGCATTGTCAAATGTCTCATAGGCTGCAGATGGGATTCCGTATTTCTTCATCAGATCCTTGGAAAATGCCTTTGATCCTTCGATAATTGCCGCATTGGCTCTTGGACCAAACACACGGATGCCTGCATCCATAAATGCATCCGCAACACCGGCAACAAGCGGATCATCCGGTCCGACAATTGCAAGATCAATCTCTTTTTCCTTTGCGAATGCAACGAGTTTCTCTGCATCCATTACTGATATATCTACACAGGTTGCAAGCTGTGCAATACCTGCATTTCCAGGAGCTGCATAAAGCTCTGTCACACGTTTGCTCTGACTACACTTCCATGCAATGGCATGCTCTCTGCCACCGCCACCTACGATAAGTACTTTCATGATTTCCTCCTTTATTCGGTTCTATTCCTATGCTTCACCATTTGCGATCATATTGATGGCAGCCGGAAGTAATTTCCACTCCGCCTCTTCCATCACACGTCTCTGCAGGATCTCCGGTGTATCTCCCGGCTTTACTTCCACTGCTTTCTGCAAAAGAATCGGTCCTGTATCGGTTCCCTTATCCACATAATGTACGGTCGCACCGGTCAGCTTGACACCACGGGCAAGCGCTGCCTCGTGCACCTTCAAGCCGTAATACCCGGTTCCACAGAACGATGGAATCAGGGATGGGTGAATGTTGATAATCTTATTCTCATATTCCTCGATCATAGCTTCCGGAATCACAACTAAAAATCCCGCAAGTACGATCAGTTCCGGCTGATATGCCCGGATCGTGGCAAGCAGACCTTCATTAAATGCAGCACGGTTCTCGTAATCTTTCGGGGATACAACCTTGGCATCAATGCCGGCTTTCTCCGCACGCTCCAAAGCGCGCACGCCATAATTGTTGCTGATCACACCGACCAGCTCTGTATTCGTGATCGTACCATCTGCCACAGCGTCAATGATCGCCTGCAGATTCGTTCCGCCACCGGACACGCACACGACAACTCTTAGCATAATTCGACTCCTTTTTCTCCTGCCTTTGTCTCACCGATCACCCATGCCTTATCTCCGGTCTTCTCCAGAGCAGCGAGTGTCTTATCTACATCGGCAGCGTCTACAGCAAGCACCATACCGATACCCATATTATATGTGTTGTACATCATCTTCTCTTCAATATCGCCAGTCTTTGCAAGAAGCTTGAAGATTGCCGGTACTTCATAGCTGTCCTTCTTCACGCTTGCAACGATTCCATCTGGCAGCATACGTGGAATATTCTCATAGAAACCACCACCTGTGATATGGCTGCAGCCCTTGATCGTTACGCCTGCTTCCTTCACACTGCGGAGTGCCTTCACATAGATTCTTGTCGGCGCAAGCAGCGCCTCGCCAAGTGTTGTTCCAAGTTCATCATAATAGGTAGAAAGGCTTTCCTTTGTCATATCAAATACTTTGCGGACAAGAGAGAATCCATTGCTATGTACACCTGTCGATGCAATACCGATCAAAGCATCGCCCGGTTTAATATTCTGTCCTGTGATCATATCCTTCTTATCGCAGACACCGACTGCAAATCCTGCAAGATCATACTCATCTTCCTGCATCAGTCCTGGATGCTCGGCTGTCTCACCACCGATCAAAGCAGCATCTGACTGTACGCAGCCCTCTGCGACACCGCTGACGATCGTTGCGATCTTCTCCGGATAATTCTTTCCACATGCAATATAGTCAAGGAAGAACAATGGCTCTCCACCTGCACAGGCAATATCATTGACGCACATTGCTACCGCATCAATACCGATCGTGTCATGCTTATCCATCACCATTGCAAGCTTCACTTTCGTTCCACAGCCGTCTGTTCCGGATAACAAAACAGGCTCTTCCATATCCTTGATCGTGCTTAACGAAAATGCTCCGGAAAATCCACCAATGTTGGTCAATACTTCTGGGCGCATCGTCTTCTTGATATGCTCTTTCATCAGTTCCACAGACTTGTAACCTGCCTCGATATCAACGCCAGCTTTTTTGTAATCCATAATCTTATCCTCCTGTTTTGGGCGAACCCTGTCTTCTTTTCATACTCGATAATTATAGTCGATATAGAACAGTTTGTAAACCTTGAAAATGTGTATTTTTTATGTCGGATTTTGTTGAATTTTCGGCGTATATATGCTACTTTTATATATGAGTGTTACTATTTTATTTTCAGGTCTTTGTGCACAGGGTCTGTGCCGTGATAAAGACTTTCGGGGGTGTAATAATTTTGAAGAAAAGCAACAAACGGCTGAACATTGGTTTTTTCACTTGTCATCTGGATAACGACTACGCTTACGAGGTTTGTAAAGGTGTCGATTATGCAGCAAAGGAACTCGACGTCAATCTGATCGTCTTTCCGGGCATGTATATGAACGCATCGTATAACGATCCGAAAAATGCGCGGTTTGACTACCAGTATAATTCTATTTTTTATTATGCATCCAAGCATACGCTGGATGCCCTGATCGTTTCGATCGGCTCGATCGGAAGCTTCCTGTCTGAAAATGATATGATCGCATTTTTGAAGAATTTCAACATCCCAATCCTCACGATTGAGATTGAAGTTCCAGGCTATCCATATCTGTATACGGAAGGTCGTACCGGCATGCGGCAGGCAATCGAGCATCTGATCACCGAACACCATAAGACAAAAATCGGTTTTGTCAGCGGAAGAAGGGAAAATGCGGACGCAAAAGAACGTCTGGATACCTACTGTCAGGTTCTGATGGATCACAACATTCCAGTAGAAGAAGACCGGATTGTATATGGAAATTTCTCTGAATTTACCGAGGATATCGTAAACAATCTGCTGGACGCAAACCCGGATCTGGAAGCGATCGTCTTTGCGAACGATTCGATGGCAATCGGTGGTTACAATGCCATCAAGGCAAGAGGTCTGGAAATCGGCAAGGACATCCTTGTGACCGGTTACGATGATGCACCGGCAGCACTTGTCTTAGATCCACCACTTACAACCGTCCATAACCATATTATCGACATGGGCTACCATGCTGTATATGAAGTATTGAATTTACTCGACCACGGAAGCACGAGTACAAGTATTCTAAGTTCCAGCCTGATCGTGCGTTCTTCCTGTGGCTGCGGCAATTATAAGTTAAACAAAGCAAAAGAACTGACCTCAGTTTTTGCGGCGAACGATCTGAATAAAGCAAAAAATTATGTCTTAAATTATCTGTTCGGCGATTACACGGATAACTTCTACTACGAGGAACTAATTGACCGATTCTCAGAGCCGCTGGAGCTGATCTTAAAACCGGTCGCTGACGGTTCCATGGCATTTGATGCTGCGGCGATTTCCGGCAGCCTGCTGGCTTTGATCGACACCGACTTTGTCGGCCTGTATTTCAGCAATGACAAGCTTACCCATGCAGTTCGTGAGTTAAACCAGTTACTCTGCTCTCTCGTGGATGACAACAACCGGTGCAAGATTATGCGGTTATTTAACTGGCTTTATTCCGATATGCTGGCAAAATCATCCAGCACCTTATATAACACGATACACGATCACAAAAAGGCCGTGTGGTCCTCGATGTACATTACAAGAGATACACTGAGTTACAGCGATGACGAGGAATCCTGCTTCCGTCTCATCATGGATAAATTACAGGATGCACACTTCATAAGCTCCTATATGTATATCTATGAGGAACCAGTCATGCTGATGTCTGACGGTTCATGGAAGATTCCAAAGAACCTTTATCTGCAGGCTTGCAACAACAATGGAAAAACCGTATATTTAAGCGGTGACGATCGGTTAATCTCTTCGGATAAGGTATTCTTCAACCAGTACACATCCTATGACCGTCGGCGCACGCTCGTGATTACACCACTGTTTACAAACAATATCCAATACGGATTGTTTGTTGGCGAGATTGGCATTGAGCACTTCCAGAATATCTATCCAAACAGTTTGCAGCTTGCTACTTCATTGAACTTTATTTCTCTTATGAAACAGCAGCTTCTCACACAGAGCAAGCTCGCCAGCTCTGCATCCGAACTGAGCGAGAAAAACAAGCTGTTAAACAAGCTGTCGATCACAGATGGACTGACTGGAATCAACAACCGTCGCGGATTCTTAGACAGTGTACAGCATCTTGTCAACTCTTCCTACAACGAAGGGAAACCTGCCATGCTGCTATTCGCGGATATGGATAATCTAAAGCAGGTCAATGACCGCTTCGGGCACAAGAATGGCGATTATGCGATCAAGAGTATCGCCCAGATTCTGCAACAGAGTTTTGAGACAGATGACGTTATCGGACGTATCGGCGGCGACGAGTTTGTAGCGTTCTGCTTCTTAGATGATCCACATACGCCAGATCATTTGTGTAATAAAATAAAAACGCTCTCCGAACATCTCAATGAGACGAACGGAAAGCCGTATTATGTCGATATTAGTTTAGGTGTTTCTACCTTCATCTGTAACCCAACCCTGAACATCGAGGATGTCCTGCATCAGGCAGATGAATCGCTGTATGAACACAAGAAAAATAAACGAAAAGATGTATTGAAGCCAGTTTAAAAGCTGGCTTCATAAATCTGTTTTGTCACATCTGCTTTATTCATCGAATAAATATGTACGCCGGCAACGCCGTGTTTCTTGAGATCCAGAATCTGATTCACGGCATATTCAATGCCGGCTTTCTTCATATCCCCTGGATTCTCGCCGTACTTTGCAATCATATTACTCATTTCTACCGGAACCGAAGAACCAGACAACGTCACACTCGTACCGAGCTGCTTTGCCGCCGTCACTGGCATGATTCCTGCATGCACCGGAATATCAATGCCTGCCTTCTCCAGTTTATCCATGAAAGAATAAAACGCATTGTTATCAAAAAACATCTGCGTAATCAAGCAGTTCAAGCCAAGATCTACCTTCTGCTTCAAATGCATAATATCTTCTTCCTGATTTTTAGACTCCGGATGTACCTCCGGATAGCAGGCACCTGCGATAAAGAAATCTCCATTTTTCTTGATTTCCGGGATCAGATCGGTTGCATATTTAAAATAACGCTGGTCGAACTCCTCCTGCAGCATGGAACGTGTTTTATCGCCACGCAATGCAAGGATGTTCTCCACGCCCTTCTTCTTTAACTCGAACAGCAATGCACGCAGGCTTGTCTCGTCCATGCCTACTGCTGTCATATGGGCAAGCGCTTCTACATCACAGATATTCTGAATATATGCCGCAATCGTCGCCGTTTTCTTGCTGTTACTGCCGCCGGCGCCATAGGTCACACTAATAAAATCCGGTTTCAATGTCTTAATCTCATCCAAAGTCTTATAAATCTGATAGATATCGTCATCCCGCTTCGGCGGAAATACCTCGCACGAAAATACGACACCATTATGTTCCTTTTCCTGTATCATATCCTTCTCCTTTTGTATCTCTTAGTATGCTTCCGGATTTGCCATCAGCAACAGCTTATCGTATAATTCCGGCGCTTCTTTTTTGAGGCTCACCGGTTTGAAATCTTTGTTTAAGAAGCAATGTGCTGTCGTTGCCATATGCTTAACCGTCTTCATCTCTGCATCATAGATTTTATAGCTGATATAAAACTTATATGCACTGACCTTATAAATGTCTGGTACGACCTTTACCACTTCTCCAAATTTCAGACTCTCCGTGAATTTCTCGGATAACTCCAGCACAGGGATCATATACCCCATGCGTTCCAGCTCCGCATATGGCAGTCCGTAATATGCCATCATATCAATCCGGCAGTCTTCCAGAATCCGCGCATAGTTCGAATGATGTACCACGCCCATCCGGTCTGTCTCGTAATAATGAATCATTCTTTCATAATATAGATATCTTGTCATGACTTCTGTTCCTTTTCTTCTTTTCCTGTTTCATCTTCATATTCCAGTTTCACAGGCTTCTTTTTCGCTGCAGCAAGCTTTACCTTGTTCTTCTCATCGTATAACTCATTGGAAAGAAGCTGTCCAAGTTCCAGAATCTGTGCATAGCGTTCTTCCTTACTGAGTTCCTTGAGATTACCCATCAGTTCTGCCTTATTTTCTGCTACGATCCGCGTCTTTTCCTCCAGCGTCTCTACCATCTTTGCATACTGCTGTTTTACCAGATCATACGAATCCACCAGCAGATCATTGACTTCGGTAAGCATCTCATCTGTATAAATCAAAGATGCCGCATAGATATCTCCAGCAGTCCGCAGTGCTTCCCGATCCTCCGGTTCCAGATCTCCCGGATGAAAAGCAGGGAGCGTGGACATCCGTTTTGTTACACGGATGCGGCTTGCACTCTGTTCCGCCTGCGTCAGAATTTCCTCTGCCTCTTTCTTTGCCTCCGTTAAGATTTTTCCCTTCCGGTCATTAACCTCACGGTAAATTTTCAACTCACCCTGTACGATATTTTCTAATTCCCGCAGCAATCGTATTGTTTCTTCTTTGTTAACTGATACCTTACCTGCTGCAAACGGAACATTTTGTCCATTCTCGACACTGTCGATCAACTGCTCTATAATCTGATCTGTTCTTCCTTTTTCTATCATTGTTTTTGTCTACTTTCTTCTATATTTCATTGCGTCTTTTGCAAAACTCATTTTAATATACAAGCTTTTATTTTATATTTCAACCCTTTTGTATCGGAAATGAGACACAGGAATGAAATACGGCATCCGCTTCAAACATCTGCAAGCTGCCTTCCAACTGCTTTACAATATGCCGAACACTTTTCAGTCCAATCCCATGCTGCTGTTTATCTTTCTTTGTAGATTGCAGTTTTGGATTGCGATGCAACACAGCTACATCTACCGTATTGGCGATATCAATATAATACATGCCCTTTTCTTCATACATCTCAAGCTGCACCTTGCGCATCTCCGCCTTCTCTGCAGCTTCCATCGCATTGTCCAGCAAATTGGATAACAGGATTGCCACATTCATACTATTTTCCTGTGGCACCTCTCCGCTGATATGCATATCAAGTGTGACTGCATGCTGCTCCGCATAACTCAGCTTGTCGTTCAGCACAGCATTGATCTCTCCGCTCGATTCATAATGAATCAGATCCATCTTTAATTGACGGTCCAAAATCTCTACCAGATGCAGCCTTGCCTGCTCATATTCTGCGTTTTCAAGATACCCTAAAATGATCAACAGATAAGACTTCAAATCATGGTTCAACCGTCTCGTCCGTTCATACAGCTCACTCGTTTTCGAATACATCGTCCCTTCATGGTCAAGCTGTTTGTTCAGGATTTCATTTTCCTCTGTATAATGCTGCGATTTAAAAATCGCATACAGACAGCTCGCGATCAAAATTCCTGCAAGCAGCAACACAACTAAGAAGATAATAATCCATGTATGTTCATGCTCTTCCGTCTCAGGATTCTGGATCAGAAGTGCCAGCAAGCATGCCAATCCGAGCGTCAAAGCGCACGCCAGCACAACAACCAGCTTTTTAAGAAATTGCATGGTACATCCTCCTCACATACTTCGCATGCATCTCCCTTACATGCTCTGTATATTTTCGGCTGACCGGGATTGGCGTCCGGTCATCCAGCAATACCCGTTTCGTATTGATTGAATAGATGTCACGGATGTTCACGATATACCCAACATGTGTGCGCACAAATCCATAACGCTCCAGCCGTTCACAAAAGTCTGAGATTTTCGCGCGGATGATCTGGTCATCTTTTCTACGGAAATGTACGGTTACATAATGTCGCTGGCTTTCCATGTATGTAATATCGCTGATTCGGATCTCTGCTTCATCTTTTTCTATAAATATCTCTCCGTACAGGGATTCCTCCCGAATCTCTTCAATTGCACAAAGAAGTGCCTCCTCTAATTCTATATGAAGGCGCTCCTTCCGAATAAACCGAAATGGTCTGTAATGAATCGCATTAAACACCATATCTGCATGGTTTGTCACGAAGATCACTTTTACCCGGCGTTCTGTTTGTTCCAGCCGCCTCGCAATCTCCATCCCATCAATTCCCGGCATATCAATATCCAGAAACAAAATGTGCATGTCCTGCACAAGTTCAAAATTCTTCACGATATCATTTCCGCTTTTAAATGCCTGAATCTGATAGGTACATCCCTTCTCCCTTGCTTTTTCTTCCAGCAGCAGGAGTTCCCGGTTTATGATCTCTATATCCTTATCATTGTCGTCACATACTGCTATCTTTAAAATCATATCTAAAACTCACATTATCCCTACTAATCTATATAACTGATCAAATCTGCCGTCTCTTTTCTCGGTGTGGCATCCGGCGTAAATTTCGGGAATCCGATTGGGATCAGGGCTGCTACCGTCTTTCCTTCTTCCAGTCCGATCACTTCTGCAACCTTTGCATCATCAAATACACCCATGATACAGCTTCCAACGCCCTTATCATAAGCAGCCAGACTGAATGTCATTGCCGCAATGCCTGCGTCAAACATCTCCCATCCAGCGCCCTTGCTTGTGGAGAAGCTTCCATCCTTCTCATATCCGCATCTGCCATTGACCTGTGTCAGCACAACCAGATTTTTACACTTGGACAATGTTTTTGCATTGTGCTCAAATCCAAGCAGACAGTTGTCACAGATCTTCTTTATGATTTCTTCATTCTGAATCAATATGTAGCGAAGTGTCTGTGTATTCTTCCATGTCGGAGCCATCTTCGCCGTGTCAATGATTTCTTCGAACAGTTCATGGCTGATCAGCTCATCTGTATACCGTCTCACACTTCTTCTTGTCTTTAATCCTTCTAATAATTCCATCGTTTCGTCCTCCTAATATTTTATTTTTGCTTGAATCTATATTCAAGTTATGGTACTCTAATCACTGCGTAAGTCAGATAAGTGATTGCGGCTGCCACATCGGCAGGTGAGGAAAGTCCGGGCTCCATAGGGCAGGATGCCGGATAACGTCCGGTGGAGGTGACTCCCAGGCCAGTGCAACAGAAATAAACCGCCTCTGTCTTCGGACACGAGGTAAGGGTGGAAAGGCGAGGTAAGAGCTCACCGCTGTTCTGGTAACAGGGCAGGCTCTGTAAACCCCATCCGGAGCAAGACCAAACAGAAAACCATACAGCTGCCCGCTGTGTTTTCAGGTAGGTTGCTTGAGCCTTACGGTAACGTAAGGCCTAGATAGATAATCACTCTCGACATAACCCGGCTTATCGTCTGGCTTACGCTTTTTAATTTTTCTTCCTGCTTACACATCGAAGCAGCCACCACCAACAAATTCCCGTAAAATCGAATTCGTCGGAATATTCGTCACTTCCATTCCAAGGAAATAATCCAAGAACTTAAGCAAACGTTTTGCCTCATAATATTCATCGCATTCCTTTGGTACTGAGAACAAAAGTGGCTCCGCATACTGCTTGATCACACTCAGCTCGTAGATCAGTGCAGAGTTAAACATCACATCTGCTTCCTCCTGATATGGGAAGATATATTTTTCTTCGCCACGTCGCACCGATGGCCACATCGCGATCGTCTCGCGCGCATCATTGCCTCTCGTACGCGCATCCCGCACGATCCGTCGGATCAATCTTCCATCTGTCGTAGGTATCCGGTTATGGTCGTCAATGTTAATCTGTGTCAGGGCACTGATGTAAATCTTGAATTTGCTATCATCCGAAAGTCCCTCTGTCATCAGCGGATTTAATGCATGAATGCCTTCTGCCACCAGTACATCACCAGCATTTAACTTTAACTTCTTACCTTTATATTCTTTTCTTCCCTGCGTAAAGTTGAAGGTCGGAACCGGAATCTCTTCACCCGAAAGCAGCTTCTTCATATCAGAGTGGAACAGATCAAGATCCATCGCCTCAATACACTCAAAATCATAATTTCCGTTCTCATCTTTCGGCGTATGCTCCCGGTCAACAAAATAATTATCGAGCGCAAGTGGATATGGTCGTAATCCATGTGCACGAAGCTGGACACTCAGACGATGAGAAAATGTCGTCTTTCCGGAAGAACTTGGTCCAGCGATCAAAACGATCTTCTTTTCCCCTGCGCGAATCATATCTGCAATCTGCGCAATCTGTTTTTCCTGCAATGCCTCATGGACAAGCATCAGCTCCCGGATATCGCCCTTTGTAATACATTCGTTCAACTGTCCTACATTGCTGACATCCAGCGTCTGGCTCCAGTCATCCGACGTCTTCAATACAGAGAATAATTTCTCCCGTGGTTCAAACTCCGGTATAATTTCCGGCTCTTCCCGTGTTGGCGCCATCAGCATAAATCCCGTATCATATGGAACAAGATCATAACAGGTTATATAACCGGTTGACGGTACCATATATCCATAAAAATAATCCTCATAATCTTCAATACTATACAGGTTTGCCTTAGACACACGTCTGTATCGGAATAAACGTTCCTTATCAAAACGTCCCTGTTTTGCAAACCGCTGTACCGCTTCCTCCGTGGAAACGGATTCCTTGATGATCGCGATATCCTTACGAACCATCTCATTCATACGGTTTTTCACCCGGAATAAAATATCCTTTGTCACTGGAACCTCTTCTGATACCATGCGATCGCCCTCACGGAAATTCTTCAACAATCTGCAATAATAACCCTTGCCAAGCGAATACATCACCTTGACACTGTAACCGCTTCCCATCACATCGGAAAACGCTTTTACCATAAGGAATGTCAGGCTTCGCTTATACGTATCCATACCAATCACAGAAGTCTTCTCTACAAGCTTCAGCTCCACATCGCGGTCTAACAGCTTTCCAAGTTCACAAAGCTTGCGATTGCAGAATGCAAGTACATACTTCTGCTTATCCTCCTGCATATGTGCGTGCACAAATTCCGTGATTGCCGAAAACTTATCCACCTCATACACTTTTCCGTCCATCGTAACCTTGATTTTTTCCATAACACCCACTCCTTTCACGCACACCTACAAAATTGAAAATGGTACCCCAACATCAGCAATTCCAATTTCAACGTCCATACAATATCCCCTCAGATATTCATACATGATATGCATAAATATATGTTCCAATCCATAATGGGACGCATCCAGAATCGTAAGTCCCATCTCATTCGCATCAATCCCCTCATGATGCCCGATGTCTCCTGTAATCAGACAATCTGCGTTTTTCTGTACCGCTTCTGTAATCACACTCTTTCCAGAGCCCGGGCAGATTGCCACTTTCTCTATTGTATCATTTGGATTTCCATATAATATCACATTTTTCAAGCCGAATTTTTCTTTAATCAGATCCGCAAGTGCTGTTACAGTTGCCGCCGTCGGAAGATATCCGACCTCGCCGATTCCTTCTCCATCCTTTGTCTCCTCCAGCACTTCCATATTCTGAAGTCCAAGCATCGCTGCCGCTTCCTTCGCCATGCCGCCAATTGTATCAAAATTCGTATGCATCGCGTAGCAGGCAATCCCATGTTCTACCAGCTTCAGGATCTTCCGTCCAAGCACAGTCTCGTCATTCACACGATCTACTTTTCCAAAGATCATCGGATGATGGGATACGATCATGTCTACCTTCTGCGCCACCGCGGCATCCACAATCTGCTCTGTCACATCCACAACCAGCATCAGCTTATGAACTTCTTTGTCCCGTCTGCCTACCAGCAATCCTACATGATCCCAGTCCATCGCATATTCGACAGGGGCTTTTTTCTCCAGCAACCGGATTATCTCATCACACCGCATTGTATCACCTCTCATCTCATCCACGATTCCACGCCATCGCCCGCGCAAGCAGCAAAAGCTCCTCTTCCAGCTCCTCCAGCCTGCGTTTTGCGGACGTCGTATCCTGCATGGCTAATCGTTTCTGCAATTCCTGCATTTTATGCTGTTCTTCTATTAAATATTCCTGAAACACACGATTTTCTTTCCGAAGCAACACCGGACCATACTTCAGCTCCACGTCATCCATCTGTGGTAGCATCTTCGCATCCGTGTTTCTTATTGCTTTAATTATTGTGTAAAACTTTCCATCTTCCTGCAAGAAATCCTCATCTATAATTATGTACTGCTGATCCTGCAGGTACGTTCTGACCGTCTGCAGCTCTGATTGTGGCTGCAAAATCAACCCAATTCCTGCATCCAGATGTGGTTTCCCCTTTTGCAGAATGGTTTTCATGAGTTCTCCGCCCATTCCGGCGAGCACCGCCCATGTTGCTTCGCCCAGTTTCATAGCTTCAAACCCATTGGATAATCTTGTTTCTACACTTTTTCCAAATCCATATTCCCAAATATGTGTCTGTGCAATGGAAAGCGGTCCTTTTCGGACATCCATCGCTATGACATGCTCCGTCAAACCATCTCTTACACATGCCATCGATACAAACGCATGGTCACAGCCAATATCCGCCACACATGGTATCTTCCCATGAGACAAGGTTTCCTGCTGTAACATTGCAAGGATCGACCGCATACGGTTTGACAACGGTATTTTCTTATCCTGATTCTGTATATTAGTCATTAGCATCCAGATAATCCTTCAATTTTCTACTCTTGCTTGGATGTCTCAATCTACGAAGCGCCTTTGCCTCAATCTGACGGATACGTTCTCTCGTAACTTGAAATTCCTTGCCAACTTCCTCCAATGTTCTTGCACGTCCATCATCCATACCAAAACGGAGACGCAATACCTTCTGCTCACGCTCTGTCAGTGTATCAAGTACCTCATTTAACTGATCACGCAGTAAGTTGCTCGCTGCCGCTTCAGCAGGCACTGGTACATTCTGATCCTGAATAAAATCGCCCAGATGGCTGTCTTCCTCTTCTCCAATTGGAGTTTCCAGAGATACCGGTTCCTGCGAGATCTTTAAGATCTCCCGTACACGTTCTACAGAAATTCCCATACGCTCTGCGATTTCCTCTGGCAGTGGCTCTCTTCCCAACTCCTGCAAAAGCTGTCTGGACTCACGGATCAGCTTATTGATTGTCTCAACCATATGCACCGGAATACGGATGGTTCTTGCCTGATCTGCAATCGCTCTTGTGATTGCCTGGCGAATCCACCATGTTGCATACGTACTGAACTTATATCCTTTTTCATAATCAAACTTCTCAACTGCCTTGATTAGACCAAGGTTACCCTCCTGAATCAGATCCAAGAACAACATACCACGACCAACATAACGTTTCGCAATGCTGACAACCAGTCTGAGGTTTGCCTCTGCCAGCTTCTGCTTTGCCTTTTCATCGCCAGCTTCCATCCGCTTTGCCAGCTCAATCTCTTCCTCTGCAGTCAGCAATGGCACCTTACCAATCTCTTTCAGATACATACGAACCGGATCTTCAATGCTGACACCATCTGGTACAGACAGATCAATCTTCTCAATATCGATATCTGCATCTTCTGCATCCTCCAGAATCATGTCATCCAGAATCTCATCGTCCTCTTCTGTCTCTGACAAAACAGCGACATGATGTTCATCCAGATAATCGAAGATCTTCGTCATCATATCTGTGTTCAGCTCAATATCTGGCTTTCCAACAAAATAGTTGACGATCTCTGTGTCGATCAATGTATTGTCATTTTTCTTCGCCATATCGACAAGATTATCCAGATGCTCTTTCATCTGGTCTGAATTCATGATGTTCTCACTTGTCGCCTTTGTTGTCTGCTTTGTTTCCTTATCTGTTACTTTCTTTGCCATTTTAGGTTCCATCCTTCCATTGTGATTATATTCTATCCATTCTTTAACGAAATATGCAATTTCGTGAGTCTTGCCTTCTCCGCGATCACCTCTGGCAATTTCTCCGGATTGTCCGTGATATGTGCAAGCTCGTAATCAATCCGCGCCATCTTGACCTTCCTTACCAGATCGTTGATGACACGCTCCCTTTCATCCTCAGTGATCTCCACATTCAGCTCTGTCTGCAAAATCTTTGCAACCAGCCGTTGTTTCTCTATGTCCTCAAATAAATTTACGATTGCTGCCGGATTTACCGTTCCTGTCTCGCGGTACTGGTCAAACAACCTTTTCGCCACCGTATGATAATCTTCGTCAATGAAATCATCTTCTGACAGGATTCCTTCAAGCTGCTGGAACAGTTCTGGCTTTCCAACCATCCATGTGAGCAACAGCCGTTGTGGCTGTGTTTCCCGGTCAGCCGCCTCATCTCTTGCATTCCTGTTTCCCTCTGATGTTGGCGTTGCCACCACTGGCCGGGTAACCATTTCTGCATCGTCTGTCTGTGCCTGCAGTCCAATCGTTCCATACCGCGTTACCATCGCTTTCAAGTCTGATGCATCCATATTATATTTCTCAGCAACGGCTTCAATATAACTGTGCCGTACAACCGGTTCATCCAACGCCGACAGACGTTTCGCAGCTTCCTTCGCAAAGTGGATCTTCTCCTCTGGATCTCTCAGATTATATCCCTGTGCGATGCCATCTATCTCAAACACGATTCCTGTTACCGCATTGGCAATCCGTTCCTCAAACGCATCCTTTCCAAGATTATGTATGAACTCATCCGGATCTTTATACGGTTTCAGGTCGATCACTCTGGTAGAGATCCCAACCTCCCGCATAATACCGATTGCCTTCATCGTTGCTTTTCTTCCTGCCCCGTCGCTATCATACGCCAGATATACTTCATCCGTGTACCGTTTTACGATCGTTGCATGTCCCATCGTAAGCGCCGTTCCAAGGGATGCCGCCGCATTGTCAAAGCCCGCCTGATGCATCGCTATAACATCCATATATCCCTCACACAAGATAATTCCACGTCGTTTGGATCTGCGCGCAATATTCATTGCAAACAGCGTGTGGCTTTTATCGAAAACCGCTGTCTCTTTTGTATTGATGTATTTCGGTAATCCATCACCTAACACACGTCCGCCAAAGCCGACAACCTTCCCATTGATATCCATGATCGGCACCATCGCCCGGTTCCAGAACATATCCTGTCCGCCCCGACGTTCATCAATGCGCACCAGACCAGAATCTTTCATCTGTGCATCCGTATAGCCCTGTTTCTTCAAATACTGATATAGATCGTTCTCATAAACATTCGCATAACCCAGTCCAAACCGCTGAATCGTATCGTCCGAGAATCCGCGATCATGATAGTATTCCAGCGCACGTTTACCGACTGGAGTTGCAGTCAGTAAATAGTTAAAATAAATCGCAGCCGTCCGGTTCATATCTTTTAAAACCGTTTTATAATTTTCTCTTTGTCGCTGCTCCTTGGAGAAATTCTGTTCCGGTAAGTTGACGCCTGCACGTTCTGCCAACATCTTAAGCGCTTCCGGAAACGAGAAGTTCTCATATTCCATCACAAACGTGATTACATTTCCTCCAACACCGCATCCAAAGCAATGATACATCTGCTTATCCCGGTTTACATGGAAGGACGGCGTTTTCTCATGATGAAACGGGCAACATGCCATATAGGAATTTCCCCGGTGTCTCAAGGTGACATATCCGCCAATCACATCCACAATATCGTTGCGGCTCCGAACCTCTTCAATTACATCTTCTGAATAATACAACTGTCTTCCTCTATTCTTATCGACTCTGATTCTGCGTTTCTACAGTTATTCCTTGCTCCACGATTTCGGAATAAATATCTTCTTCGCCGTATCAATCGCATAATTATCTGTCATACCTGCTATATAATCACAGATCACCGTTTCCTTCGTTTCTCCCTGCTCAATAAATCTCTGATATTCCTCTGGAAGCCACTCTTCATGCTCCATAAACTCTTCGTACAGCATCCCAATCAGTCGTTCCGCTTTCACTTCCTCGCTTTTCGCGACCGGATTGGTATACAAATCCTGAAACATGAATTTGCGCAATTCCTGAAATGCCTGCTGATATTCTTCTGGCAAAACCACATCTTCAACATCACTGCTTGTCTTCACAACCGTGTGAATCAGCGTATTGATCCGGTCACGTGTACTATGTCCTAAAAGGTTTGTGCATTCTACCGGTAGCATCTCTTCTGTCAATATACCAGCCCGGATACCATCATCAATATCATGATTGACATATGCGATTTTGTCCGACAGCCGGACAATCTTTCCTTCGAGCGTCGCTGGTTCACAGGCACTCCGGTGATTCAAAATACCATCCCGCACTTCCCATGTCAGATTCAGTCCTGCTCCATTTTTCTCCAGATGCTCCACCACCCGGATGCTTTGCTCATTGTGACAGAACGGCTTGGATGTATACTTGGATAGCGCGCGTTCTCCAACATGTCCAAACGGCGTATGACCAAGATCATGTCCCAGAGCAATTGCTTCAACCAGATCTTCGTTCAAATACAACGATCTGGCAATCGTCCGTCCAATCTGCGCTACTTCCAACGTATGCGTCAGTCTGGTTCGGTAATGATCTCCACCCGGCGACAAAAAGACCTGCGTCTTATGTTTCATCCGACGAAATGACTTAGAATGCAAAATCCGATCCCGATCCCGCTGAAACTCTGTACGCAAATCACATTTTTCTTCCTGCCGTACCCGTCCCTTTGTCTGATCCGCAAAGCAGGCACATGTACGGTAGATTTGATGTTCTCTTTTTTCTAATTCTTCTCGAATTGTCAATCTTTTTCCCCTTCATTCATGCCAAAACTCACCTATATAATATATTCCACACTTTTCTCATTTTCCCTTTATTTTTTTACAAAAAAATACGAAACAGTCTATCATAAACTGTTTCGTATTTGCACCTTGGAATAAATTCCTATTTAGTTCGATCCGGTACTTGATGTAGATGATGATCCACTTAACAAGCCACCATCTGCTAGCGACTGCGCCAGACCAGTCAGATCATAATCTGCCCAGACAGTACCTTCCATATCCTTCTCTGTATCAACTTCGATTGTACTGAGCCACTGTGTCTCCAGATCGCTAAACTGATCATCAACTGTATCGCTGGCAACCGCATATGCATAATTCTTCAACAGATCCTCGTCATGATCTGTCTGCATATGAATCACTGCATATCCAAGTTCTTCCTCTAATACATCCGAGCAGTCGCCTGCCTTCATGTTCTCAATTGCCTTATTCACACTATCCGTAAAGCTTCCAACATAGCCGCTTCTTTCAAAATAGTAATTTGATACACCATATTTTGCAGCAAGTGTAGCTGCATCACCGTCAGCCTTCAATTCCTCAAGCAGCGCTTCCGCGTTCTCCTTTGCCTGCTTCTTGGCATCCTCATCCAAATACTTGTAGGTTCCATCTGTGTTTGTAGCAGGAACATCATCTTCCGTTGTCTCTACCGTCGGGAACAGGATATAATCAAAAACTGTAAAGTTATAATCCTTCACCTTTTCTTCCACATCTGACTGTACCGTTTTACCCATGTCATTTTTGATATCGTTCTCAAATTTTGACACATACGTCTGCTCTGTAAACACCTTGCGGACAACATCCTCTGAGATACCATACTTCTCCAGAAGTCCATCTGGCATTGAATTAAGGAAGTTTTTAATCGTATTATTCGTTGTCTCCATATCACTGTCATCTAATGTCACATCATTATGCTGTGTAACATCATATAATATTTTGGTTGTACGAATGAGTGACAAGGTCTTTTCCTTATATGTATCTGGATTCGCTTTCACTGCCGCCTCTGTTCCGCCATCTGTTACAAGCGCCTGGATTGCATATACCAGAAGCTCGTCCATATAAATATCATAGTCACCAATCACCATCGCCTTCGTAGAAGAAGCCTCCTCCTGTGTCATGGTTCCTACATTGGAATCTGTCTTCTTCGAACTGCTAAGTCCATTAGAACATCCCGTCAATGCAGTTGCTACCATACTCATCACAAGTGTTGCAGCAATTATTTTTTTTCTAAACTGTTTCTTTGCTTTTTTCATCTTGGTCCTCCAACCCTGTATTTCATGTGCACATCTATTGTACTTTTGTTTTTATTTTCCGTCAACCATTTTCACAGGAAATACACACAATTCGGGTATTTATTTTATAGTATATCTCTAAATAAGCAAAAGAAAAAGGACCGCTTTCGCGATCCTTTTTGAATCTTTGCAATTATTCCTTTACACCACCAAGAGCAACACCGGCAATGATGTACTTTGACAATGTGAAGTATACAATGAAGATAGGCAATACTGTCAGGAACAAACCAAGGTAGATAACACCATAGTCCTGTCTGAACTGCTCTGAACGAAGTGCCATGATGAACATAGGTAATGTCTTCTTTGCTGTATCTGTCAACATCATAGAAGGTGTA
>CAVGQQ010000047.1:416-24223 GCA_963631525.1 bacterium | reverse complement strand
GGGATTGTGGATAAAAGTACGGAAACTCAAGAAGTATAATACAGATTGACGATTAGAAAATAAATGGATATACTAAAAATAAGAATGGGGGTGTTAGTATGTCACAGACAATGATGAATTTGATCAAAAAATATGTTTCAAATGTACATGAAATATATGGAACGCACTTGAGACAGGTAATTTTATATGGATCTTACGCGAGAGGCGATTATAATTCTGATTCAGATGTTGATATTATGATATTGCTAGATTTATCAGATATGGATATAAAGGCATACAGACATCAACTTTCAGATATGACGTTTGATTTTAACATGGATTATGATACAGATATTAAGCCAATCGCAAAGAGTGCAGAACATTTTCATAAGTGGATAGAAAATTATCCTTTTTATACAAATGTTGATAAAGAAGGGGTGACATTATATGCAGCATAATGAAATTGGAACGCAAAAAGATTTGGTATCATATAGAATTAATGCTGCAAAAGAAGATTTGCGATCTGCAAAAATTCTTAGAGATGCAAACTCCTTCAAAGGCGCGAATAATAGAGCGTATTACGCGGTATTTCATGCAATCAATGCAATTCATAGCTTAAATGGGGTTGCATATAAAAGACATAAAGATGCGATTGCCAATTTTAATAAGGAGTATGTCAAAACTGAGATTTTTCCTAGGGAAATAGGTAGGAAAATTTCAGGTGTTGAGGAAATCAGACACGCAAGCGATTATGATGATTTCTATATTGCTACGAAAGAAGAAGCGGATGAGCAGATAGCGATTGCGGAAGAATTTATTCAAATGGTTGAAGATTATTGTAAGAAACAAGATAATAAAGAATAAAAAAGAATTGCCGTCGATTCCCATTCGGAGTCGGCGGCAATGTATTGTGAAAATTCAGAAATGGAACATAGAAGAAAGACATAAAATAGAAGTTGTTAATTCCGAAACTGCACGCGTCGAAGCTTGAGGAACAAGCAGAGCGGGAACCCGCATTTGACCTTTGAGAAGAGGGGAGAATAAGCGGCAGTTTCGGTCTTTTTGATTTCGTGGGATGTGTGATTTTTGGTGCCGTTGAAATCTGCTAGCAGTATACAATATTTGTTACGGGAATGGGGGAATATTGCGTGAACTATCGAAATTCCTGCGTGAACTTCATTTTCAAGATATATGTATGACAAAAAAGAAAAATAAATAATAAAACATGAAAATAAAAATACCACCATAATGGTGGCATTTTTTATGTCCAAAACATGTTATTCTATATCTGGTAATTTATGAATTCGGACAGAATGATTGCACGATCGCCATGAGAACAATCAATCCGAATACAACGAGGATGTCCAACATAACCACACCCAATATGCGTGTTGCTTTCTTGTCATGCTGGCACAAAGGCATGAGTCTTCGCACGTTGAGATAGTCGAAGATCGAAGCCACGATAAAAAGCATCATGATGAGCACAAATACGCGCTCCACCCACAGTGCTGCACCGAAGGTATTCTTGACTTTCAGAGAAAGACAAAACCATGTCAGGAATATATAGGTGAGCAAAGCAACCGCCATTTTCCAAGGCGTTCTGGAACGAAATCCCGGCGGGACATATTGCACATGTTTTGCGGGAGAAACAGAATTTCCCTGTATTTGCGTGTTTGAACGATTGGAAGATATACCAGATAAATCCCTGCTGGAGACTTGACTGGCATGTGTATAAGAAAGGATTCCCCCATTTGTCAATAATGCCTGACGTAGGTCGTCGATGCTTTGATATCGTTCCGCCGGGTTCATCTGTGTGCATTTGTCAATAATTGCATCGATATATGGATTTTGGCAATGCGCTGCCTGTGCCATCTCCTTCAGAAGGATTCCTAAGGAATAGATATCTGTCTGTGGAGATGATTGTCCGAAACCATATTGTTCCGGGGCAGCATAGCCTTGTGTGCCAAGCAGGATTGTATCAGAATCTTTTGCCATTGTATGGTATTTGGCGGCGTTGAAGTCGAGCAGCATGGCACGGTTATAACTGGTAATGATGACATTCGACGGCTTTACATCCCGGTGGATGATAGCCGGATTATGCAGATGTAACTGTTCGAGGATCGCGCACAGGTCAAGCATATATGGAAGCATATCGTTCGGAGATATGTCTGCGTGATTGATTTTATCCTGCAGGGAAGTTCCGGAGATATATTCTTCGATTACCGTGAGCTGGTCATTTTCTTCGTAATAGTTTAGGATCCGCGGCGTACCTGTGATAGGATTGCGGTACAGTTCGGCATAGACGGCGAGGTTATAGACGTCAAGCACCTTTTTGATGGCAATCTTTTTTGTCTCCTGATGCTGAACCAGATATACATGATGCGGTTCATTTATGACAGCTATTGGTTTATAATACGAAATAGCAAGACGCTGATCGAGATCCATATGCATATCCTTTCTATAGGGTAGGGTTACTGATTATATTTAGTCAATCAATTATCCGGGCTTTTTGATACAGCTTTGGTAATTGGTGGTCTGATGGATTCATTATAACAGATTGGAGGATGAAATGAAGGAGAAAAATACAAAGGAATTAAATCAAGTCCTAGGGAAGACACATCTTTCGGACTTCGAGAAATATTGTGCGGAGAATAGAGAAAGTGTAAGCGATAATCCAGAAGCATTTTCTATCTATGTAAAGAACCTGTTGCAGGAAAAGAAGCTTACCCAGCAGTATGTGTTCCTGCAGGCAGATATTCCAGAGCGGTATGGGTATAAGCTGCTGTCGGGCGAGAAGCATACGCGGCAGAGGGATGTAATTCTGCGGATCTGTTATGCATCGAAATTCAGTCTGGCGGAGACGCAGCGTGCACTCAGAAAATACGAGATGCCGGAATTATACGCAAAGGTTCCAAGAGATGCGCTACTGATGATTGCATTTAATGAGCGACCGGGAAGCATCTTAGACGTAAATGATCTGCTCAATCAAAAGGGTTTGCAGCCGCTTCGCACAAGCGGGGTGCAGGATTAAGGATAATTTTACCACTGCTACGGGGGCAACGAGGCCGGATAATTTATGGGATAATACTTGTGGGGATACAAGACAAGAAAAGGAGGAAGAGATTCATGAAAACTTGGAAATTAGTGTCCGGCATTTTATCCATGATCTTGTTCGTTATCGTAACATTCCAGTCATGTGCAGCGGGCGTTGCCAATTCACTCGAAGCAAATGGTGAGACGTCAGGTTCCGCAGGCGTATTGGTTGCAATCCTGATGCTTGCAGGTGGAATCGTATCGGTTGCGACGAGAAATGCTGAGAAAAAAAGCGGAAATATTGCGTTGATCGTTCTGTTCGGCTTGGCAGCACTGGTAGGGTTTACCGGTTTCGGAAGCTTCTCAGACCTTGCAATCTGGGCAGGCTGGTGTCTGATCAATGCGATACTTGCAGTCGTTGCGATCGTAACAAAGAAGTAATTACATAGAACATGCAGGAGAAATGGTGTTTGAAGGCATCCGCATTTGCGGGTGTCTTTTTTATAGAAAGTATATTTTCAAATTCAGCGAAATATGGTACAGTTCCGTTAGAAAATACGAAAAGAGGAACGGATTATGACACGACAATTAGGCAGACCAGCCGATGCAACCGGCAGGCTGGAAAAGGAAATACGAACCTATGATTTTTTGGATGCAAACCACGTATGGTATGAGCGGATTGACCATGAAGCAGCGATGACGATGGAAGTCTGCGAGGAGATCGACAAGGCATTGGAGGCGACAATCTGCAAGAATTTATTCCTGTGCAACCGGCAGGAGACCAACTTCTATCTGCTGATGCTGCCGGGACATAAGAAGTTCAAGACGAAAGATATCTCGAAGCAGCTTGGCGTAGCCAGACTTTCCTTCGTGAAGGATGCCTATATGGAAGAATATCTGGATATCACACCGGGTTCCGTGAGTGTGCTTGGATTGATGAATGATAAGGAAAATCATGTACAGCTTCTGATGGACAAGGATCTGGTGCAGGATGAATATGTGGGCTGTCATCCATGTATCAATACAAGCAGTCTGCGCCTCAAAATGGACGATCTGCTGCATGTGCTGCTTCCGGCGATGCACCACGAGCCGATTTTCGTGACGGTGGAGGACGAGGAAATCACAGAGAACGATTAGATAAGGGTATTTATCGTTCTTGCGGAGGAGTTAATAACATAGAGACAGCTTCAAGCGTCTTTTGCTTTTATACAAATTTAACATAGAATTAATGTGATACAGATAGATTTCAGTCATCAAAACATATATCATTCGTTCTATACATATACCGATGGAAGAACGAGATGCATAGACTGAAATAAGAACATACATAGCGCGAGAAAGGGATTCCGATTGTAAGGAATCCCTTTTTCTGTATAAATCAGAAAGGACACAACATATGCAGACGATGGACGCGATTAACCAATTAAATCGATTACATGAGAAATATAAGAGGCATATACGGATGGGTATCGTGACGGTAATCGTCTTCTTCATGAAAGGGTTCGTTCTGATTCCTGCCGCCTTATTGATGCGGATGAACAAAACGAACACCACATTTTTAGATATTATTCTGATTGTGATTGTCGGTCATTTTGTAAAGCAGTGTTTTGTATGCAAAAAGCAATATGCGAGAATCTATAAGGAGAACTTCGTGACGGCGGTTATGAACGAGATGTTCTCCGATGTGCAGGTTGATTGGGAACGTGGATTTAGCCAGAAGCAGGTCAGAGAGATGGAAATCATTGATATGGGGGATGAATTTAAGTCCGACATGCATCTTCAGGGATGTTATCAGGGGGTGCGGTTTGAACAATCCTATGTCACGGTCAAAAGCACAGATGGGGATGGCGATGTGCAAAGTAGTTTTTATGGCTATTGTTATATTATAGAGACGCGGAAGATGGAGATTGCGCCTGTGAGTGTTGTCACAAAAGTATTCCGCCAGCCGTTCAAAGTTCCATCCTATGAGAAGAATATGTATGAGATGGTGCAGATGGAGAGTGTGGAGTTTCAGAAATACTTTGATGTGCGCACGCTCGTCAATCGATCGATTGATGCATTTTATGTGTTAAAACCACATACAATGGAGCGGCTGCTTGCCATGCAAAAACGCAGAAAAGAAATCTCTGTGCGGTTTACAGGCGACAAATTATACATCGCGTGCTTAGCCATGCAAAATGTGTTTGATGGGAATATCCGGAAACCGCTCGTCTATACAGATGAAATGAACAAGATACGGGATGAATTTCAGGATGTGAAAGAGATTGTTGAACTGGTTTCATAGATCGCCGTTGCAAGTTATGTGTAATTTTGTAAAATATATAGCTATTTTGACAGATCTATGATATACTCAATCTAACTTGACGGAGGGGGTGAGTGCGTGGATACGATGCAGATTGTGAATCAGCTTGATGACCTGCATAACAGATACAGAAAGTCCATGTATTTATTTGTAGTTCCAATCGTTCTAATAATGATAGGCTACATAGGTACGCCACGGATGGGTGCGGCTGCAGGCTCTGTGTTTGGCATATTGATGTTTGCGATTATGGGCTGCATGTTTTATGCGAGCCGGACGATGTCGAGGATCAACCGGCAATATCAGGAGCTTTACAAGAACGCGTTTGTCATATCGGTGTTAAACCGGACATTTACAGATGTTCAAGTGAACTGGGAGTGCGGATTTACGATACAGAATGTCGAGCAGATGGGACTCTTAAAGCTTGGAAATTGTTTTAATTCCGAAGATCTGATCCACGGAGTCTATGAAGACGTCTCCTTCGATCAGGCGGATGTCACGATCGAGAATGTGACGGGAAGCGGAAAGAACCGGCATACGACCACCTATTTCAAAGGACGGGTATTCGCATTTGATTTGCAGAAATCCGATATACGTTCCGTTGGAATCCGGTCGAAGGATTTCCAGTATTATGGAAATCTGAATGGCTTTCATCATGAGGATGTGAAGCTGGAGAGCGAAGCGTTCAACCGGGAATTCAAGGTGATGGCAACCTATCCGGTCGATGCGTTTTATGTGCTTACCCCACAGACGATGGAATGTGTGACAGACCTGCACCGGCGTGCAGGAAATGTAGCCCTGCGGTATCTGGGTAACAAATTGTATGTTGCAATTAACACCAGAGGAAATGCATTTGACGGTGATATCAAGAAGCCATTCGTCTATGTGGATGAAATCAACAAGATCAAAGGCGACTGTGCCGTGATCATAGACATCATAAACCGGTTGCGAATCGGGGATGTACAGTAGAATACAGGCGCGTGCCTGTGGGAAGAAGAGAGGAGAATTATTATGTCAGCAGGAATAATCATTACAATTATTTTAGTGATTTTGATCTGTATCGTGTTATGGTACATTTCCGTGTCAAATGGAATCAAGAAATCACAGCTCAAGGTGGAGGAAGCAGAGTCCGGAATTGATGTTGCACTCACGAAGCGTTACGATGTGCTTACGAAGATGCTTGATGTTGTAAAGGGATATCAGGCACATGAGAAAGCAGTTTTGACCGAGCTTGTCAAGCTTAGAAGCGGTATGACGATGGCAGAGAAAAATGCAGCCAACCAGAAGATGGAGCAGCTCACGAAGGATATTAACATTCTTGCAGAGAATTATCCGGAGTTAAAATCCAGCAACAACTTCATGGAACTGCAGAAGACAATCGCTGACGTGGAAGAGCATTTGCAGGCAGCCCGTAGACTGTACAATGCAAATGTCAACACCTACAATGCAAAGCTGGTTGTGTTCCCAAACAGTATCGTAGCGAACAACATGCATGCGGAAAAGAAGCCATTCTTCGAGGCAGAGGAAGCAAAGCGTCAGGACGTGAAGATGAACTTCTAGGCAATCGGGATTCGGATTTCGGTCACGAACTTGTCCGGATCATTTGTCAGACCATTATCGATCAAAGTGATTTCTCTGGAGAACCCTGTAATCTCCAGAGAATTTTTATTTATAAAGGAAAGTAATTTCTGATAATAAACAGGTGCTTCCGTATGGCTGCCGCGGAACCGGATGGATACACAGCGCTGCGCCGGCATCTCATCAACCTGACCATTGTAGGAATCTTCGTTGTCCAGAATCAGAAATGAAAGCTCATATTGGCTGAAATTCCCGGCTTCCATCTGCTCTTTGGATATTCCAACACCGACTTTCCCCAGAAATACAAGGATTTCCGGCTGGTTTTCCTGAAATTTCCGGATGGGATATTCCAGATCGAGATAGTTGTTGGGCTTCATGAGACTATGCATTTGAACAATCCGGCACGCCGGGACTGTTTCGATTTTGATCTCGTCCAAAGTAGAAGCAGCGGAATCACGCAGATGTTCAAGCCGGTGGTCAATCTTTCTAGCAATCAGTTGCAGTTCTTTCTGCTTTTGCTCGATCATGCGTTTTTGTTCAACCAGTTTTTCTTCTATAATATCCGTGTTCCGGTTCTGCAGGAAATCTGCAATCTCTGAGAGCGGCATATCCAGCACGCGCAGATACCCGATCGTGTTCAGGACTTCAAACTGGCGGATGCTATAATAGCGATAGCCAGTTTCCGTGTCGATATATTCTGGCTGGAGCAATCCTGCCTGTTCGTAGTGGCGCAGAGTTCCTGTGCTCAAATGAAACATATTCGCAACTTCACCGATCTTATATAATTCCTTTTCGTTCATACAAAACTCCTATACCTGTTGTAATTTCCCGTGCTTCTTCATCCATATAAATGCACCCACACAGATAATAACCGAAAGTGTTGATCCGGCAGGAGCTGCAAGTCCCATCGGGAACAAAGTATCCGCGAAGAACTTCGATGCAAGATACGAACCCGGCACACGTAGGCATATGATCGCGATCATGTTGTGGATGAATCCGATGTAGGATTTGCCGTATGCACAGAAATATCCGCTGAAGCAGAAATGGATACCCGCTAAAGCACAGTCGATGATATAGCCACGCAGGTACTGGGTGCCAAGTACGACAACTGCGGCGTCCTTTGTGAAGATGCCGACGATACCTGCTGCAATCACTTCCACAACCAAAGCTACGATCACGCCGTAAGTAAATGTGATCGTAATCGCATATTGCAGCGTCTTCGATGCACGGTCATGCTTGCCGGCACCGATATTTTGTGCGGCAAGTGCAGAGACGGTTGCAAGCATCGAGGATGGCACGATGAAGAGTGCGCTGATTACCTTCTCGACGATACCGACGGCAGCGGCATCATTTAAGCCGCGGCTGTTTGCAATTACCGTAATGATGATAAATGCGATCTGGATACAGCCATCCTGAATCGCAACCGGGATACCGATCTTTAAGATCTCACCGAGCACGGCACGGCTTGGAATGAAATCCTGTCTGGAAAGGGAAATCCCCAGCTTCTTTTTCTTCGTCATCAGCAATGAGATGATAACGCTCAGTGCCTGGGCGAGTGTCGTGCCAAGTGCAGCTCCGGCAGCGCCCATATGGAGTGCCCCCATAAATACATAGTCAAGCGCGATATTTGCCACGCAGGCGATCGCGATAAAATACATCGGACTTTTCGAATCGCCCATACCACGGAAGATCGAAGCGATGATATTGTATGCTGTGATAAACGGAATTCCGATAAAGCAGATCGTCAGGTACTGGATCGAACCTTCGATTGCCTCGGTCGGGGTCTGAATCAGTAACACGATCGGTCTTACAAGTAGCAACAGAACGATCGTTAAGAAGATGGAAAGTCCCATGAACAAGGTCACGGAGTTTCCAACAGTTTTTGCGATTTCCTCCTTGTGTTTGGCACCGACGGCGCGACCGATCATGACGGTGGAACCCATCGCCAGACCGACGATCATGACGGTCAGCATATGCATGACCTGACTGCCGTTTGCGACAGCCGTCGTGCTTTCCGTTCCGTTGAACTGTCCGATGATGAACAGATCCGCCATACCATATAATGTCTGTAAAAAATAAGAGAATAGATATGGAAGCGCAAAATATAAAATCGTCTTGAATACGCTTCCGGTTGTCAGATTTTTTTCCATAGTAAATAATGCCTCCTGCGATGTCTTTCTCAAACCCGCATCCTATATTAAACCTTACAATGGTTGTAAGGTCAATGCTTCTTATGCATAAAAATTGAAAAAAATAAACTTTTTATACAGAAAATGCATTGTATTGCAAAAAAAACTTGTCTTTCGTTGCATTTTTTGTCGTAGGATGCTATATTAAATCGTAAATGCGAAGAAAGGAAGTAAAGTATTATGAAACTTAAGAAGTTAGTAGCAATTACATTGTCCGCAGTTATGTGCATGGCAGCACTGACAGGATGTGGCGGAAAGAGCGATTCTGAGAAGAAAACTGCCAAGGTTATCGAGGTAGATCTGACCGATGAGCAGTATGCATTCGGTGTAGATAAGGATCAGCCGGATTTATTAAAGGAAGTAAACCAGTTCGTTTCAGATATGAAGTCTGACGGATCATTTGATGAGATCTGCAACCGTTATTTTGGTGATGGTACTCCGGTACCTGTACAGTCTGCTGCTTATGATGAGAGCAAGGATCAGTTAGTAGTAGCAACAAACGCAGCATTCGAGCCATTTGAGTACATGGATGGTGAGAACTATGTTGGTATTGATATGGAGATCGCAAAGGCACTCGCTGATAAGCTTGGCAAGGAGCTTGTAATCCAGAACATGGATTTCGATGCCGTATGTCTCTCTGTTGGTCAGCACAAGTGTGATATCGCAATGGCAGGTCTTACAATCAAGCCAGACCGTGAAGAGTATGTAGCATTCTCTGATCCATATTACAGTGCATCACAGAAGCTTATCACATTGTCAACGGATACACAGTTTGATGACTGCAAGACAGCCGATGATGTAAACAAGATTCTTGAGGCAAAGGGCTCTGACGAGAAGATCGGTTTCCAGAATGGTACAACTGGTCAGTTCTACTGTGAAGGTGATGATGACTGGGGATTCCCAGGACTGAAGATGGAGTCTAAGGGTTACAAGAATGGTTCCCTTGCAGTACAGGATCTGCTGAACGGAAACATCAATTACGTAATTATCGATTCCGCTCCTGCTGAGAGCATTACATCATCTATCAATAAGATGCAGTAATTAAAGGAACGAAAGGATATTTCATGGGAGATATAGGAACTAAAATAGACAAATTCATAGAAATATTCATCAATAACCGTGGGTATGTAAAAGTATTAGAGGGCTTGAAAAATACGCTGGTAATTGCTATCATCGGTCTGATCATCGGTGTTGCGATCGGTACATTGATCGCGACGGTACGTGTAATTCCGAAATATAAGCGGCTGCCGCGTGTCTTGGATGCCATCTGCCGGTTTTACGTCGGATTGTTCCGTGGAACTCCTATGGTTGTACAGTTGTTGGTATTTTATTATGTATTGCTGCCTCTGATGGATGCACATATGACAGGCGTACAGGTATCAATTATGGTATTTGGCTTAAACAGTGGTGCATACATTTCCGAGATCATGCGAAGCGGTATTCTTTCCGTAGATCCGGGACAGATGGAAGGTGGATGTGCGATGGGATTAAGCTTTGCGACAACCATGCGTAAGATCGTCATTCCACAGGCAGTTAAGAATATCCTGCCAACACTTGGAAATGAATTTATATCGCTGATTAAGGAAACTTCTGTTGTCAGCTTTGTTGGTGCCTCAGATCTGTATGTGGCATTCAACTACATCGGAAGCAACAGCTACGAGTTCATGATTCCATATCTGGTTATGGCGATCATCTACATCGTGCTTGTCCTGCTGATCAGCTTTGGAATTAAAATGATGGAAAGGAGCCTGAGAAAGAGTGATAGAAGTCATTGATCTTGAAAAACATTTTGGTGACAATGAAGTCTTGAAAGGCATCAACGTCACTGTGGACAAGGGCGACATTATGGTTGTCATCGGTCCTTCCGGCTCCGGTAAGAGTACATTTTTACGTTGCCTGAACTGTATGGAAGATCCAACAGGCGGACAGATTATCTTCAATGGTGTCGATATCGCAGATCCAAAGGTCGATATCAATATCCACCGCCGCCGTATGGGAATGGTGTTCCAGCATTTTAATCTGTACAATAACAAGACAGTCATCCAGAACATCATGCTTGCACCGGTCTATGTACAGTGCCAGGATCTGAAGAAGGCGAAACGCCACAACCGGTTCCTTCCACTTACAAACTTGTTCCGCAAGGAAAAGCAGGAGAAGATCGCAATCACAACGACCAAGGCAAAGATTGTAGCGGAAGCGAAAGAAAAGGCAGAGGATTTGCTTACAAGAATTGGGCTGTTAGACAAAGCAGACGTATATCCGTCTACACTTTCCGGTGGACAGAAGCAGCGTGTGGCAATCGTGCGTGCGCTTGCGATGAATCCGGATGTGATCCTGTTCGATGAGCCAACCTCCGCGCTTGATCCAGAGATGGTCGGCGAAGTATTGGATCTGATGAAGGCAGTTGCGAAGGAAGGCATGACAATGATCATCGTTACCCACGAGATGGGATTTGCAAAGGAAGTTGCAAACAAAGTTCTCTTTATCGACGATGGTCAGATCTTGGAGTCTGGCACACCGGAAGAGTTCTTTGGAAATCCAAAGAATCCGAGATTGAAGGAATTCCTGTCGAAGGTATTGTCGTAAAATAATTTGAACATTATAAAATGCATCAACATTCGAAAAAATCGGATGTTGGTGCATTTTTTGTTGGGGAGATGAGGGTATTTATGCATTGCATTTGATAACTGATAATCAGAGAGAGGTGCAGAAATAAATCCCTGATAAATATTTTCATATAAAGGCCCTTTTATATGAAAAAGAAACATGTTATAATTTGCAACAGTTAGTAAAAACTAACTGTTGCTGATTTTTTATGACGACGAGTAAAATGAACACATTTATGCAGTGCAATACATACAAATTTTATAGGATATCATTCAAAAGAGAGATGGAGGATAAATTTATGAGTGGTACAGGAAAAAAGACCATTGTCGAATTTCAGGATGTCGTAAAAACTTATGGAGAAGGAGAGGCATTGCAGTATGCCAACAACCATGTGAGCTTTACGATTGAGGAAGGCGAGTTTGTTGTCATCCTCGGTCAGTCCGGAGCCGGAAAATCAACCGTATTGAATATGCTTGGCGGCATGGATCTGCCAACATCGGGTAAGGTTCTGATCGACGGCGAGGAAGTATCGGCGATGAATGATAAGCAATTGTCAGATTTCCGTGCACGCAAGATTGGATTTATCTTTCAGTTTTATAATCTGATTCCAAGCCTGACGGTACGGGAGAATGTCGCGCTTACCAAGAGCATTGTGAAAGAGGCGGCTGATCCGGACGAGATGCTTGCTGCGGTTGGACTTGCCAATCATAAGGATAAATTCCCATCCCAGTTATCTGGTGGTGAACAGCAGCGTGTATCGATTGCGCGTGCGCTTTCCAAGAAGCCACGTATCATCCTTGGCGATGAGCCGACCGGTGCGCTTGATTCTGAGACGGGTGTGATTGTGTTATCGCTCTTGCAGAAGCAGAGCCGTGAGGGAAAGAATACTGTTATTTTGGTCACGCACAACGCGGATATCGCACAGTGTGCAGATAAGGTTATCCGTATGAAGAACGGAAAGATCCGTGAAGTAATCACGAACGAACACCCACTTGCAGTTGAGGAGGTGGAGTGGTAATGCTATTTCGAAAGATGCTGCGTGAGTTCAAAGCAAACTTTGGACCATTCTTCTCTGTGTTTTTGCTTGCAGCCATTGCCATGATGCTGTTCATCACGATGGAAGGACATGTCGTATCCCAGAATGTGGCGCGAAGCAAATATCACGATGCATGTAATCTCTCCGATATCTGGATGTACGGAGAAGGCTTTACAAGCGACGATCTGAAAGAGGTAAGAAATCTGGATTTTGTGGAGCAGGCACAGCTGCGGATGCAGGTGACAGCGAGTGCCCCGAAGCAGGATGGCGCACAGGTTGATCTGTTCTTAATGAAAGAAAATGAAGTGAATACACCGTACCTGATCGAGGGAGAGGATTTCAACCCGGACGATACAGACGGTGTGTGGATAGCAAATGCATTTGCGAAGAAACGTGATCTGCATGTCGGCGATGCATTTACGATCGAATATAATGGTGTGACATTTACGAAGACGATCCGTGGCATGGTCGAGTCTGTAGAATATGAGTTCCGGCAGGCAGACGGCGATGCGGATACTTATCTGGAGAACATCACGATGGCATATATGTCGTATGACGCATTTCCGGTTCGGGAGTATGTAACGCACCTGATCAAGCAGGAGAAGATTACGGCGGCGGATATCAAGAAGCACGCAGATACCTATCAGGCAGTACTCGATAAGCTGGATGAATACGGTATGAGCGTGGATGATCTGTCGCAGGATATGCTTCTTACACTGGTCGAGAAGATGAGTGACGAGAGGCTTACGAAGATGATGCCGTACACACAGATGGTCATTAAAACGACCGACGGAAAGGCACTTGCACACGAGGACGAGATTGCGGATGCAATCGATCACAGATATTCTGCGATGATCGACCGCAAATCAGTACCGGGACTGGCGAGACTTGACAGTGAACTTGACCAGCACCAGACATTTTCGTATTCCTTTATGATTATCTTCGTTGGTATTGCAATTCTTGTCATTGCAACGTCCATGAAGCGTATGGTTGACAAGCAGCGGACGGAGATCGGAACGATGAACGCCCTTGGTATGAAGAAAGGGAAGATTCTGTTCCATTATTTAAGCTTCAGCTTGTTTATTTCCCTGTTTGGTGTAATCGCCGGAATCCTTCTGGGTGTATTCTGGTCATGCCCGTGGTTGATCAGTCTGTTTGAGGAATATTATATTGTACCGGGATTACATTCCATCTTCCACCCGATCTATCTGGTTGTCGGTGTGGCAATCGTAGCTGCATGTGTACTGGCAGACTTCTTAAGCTGCAAGAAGCTTCTGAAGATCCGCCCGGCAGAGGCACTTCGCCCGGCACCACCGAAGCAGGGTAAACGGTGCCTGTTCGAAAAGCTGCCGTTCTGGAATAAGCTTTCGTTTCAGGCACAGTACAATTTGCGCGATGTCTCACGTTCGAAGCTGCGTGCCTTCATGTCGATCATCGGAACCGCAGTTGGTATGCTTCTGATGTTATATGGTGTGGGCTGTAATGAACTTGTACCGCAGATGGAGAACCTGATGTTTGAAAAATCAACGGTATCCGAATATCAGGTGAAGCTTTCCGCCGATGCGTCGCTTTCCGAGGTAAATGCGATGCAGGAAGAGCTTGGCGGAGAACTGGTGATGATCGACCAGATCGAAGTATCCAAGGTACAGAATCCAACGACGGATGAGAAGAAGAAACAGACGATCACTGTGATCGAGGGCAAAGGGCTGTACAATATTCTCGATCTTGACAACAATATTACATCGATCAAGCCGGGGACTGTCAGTGTCAGCCGCAAGCTTTCTGAGACAATGAAGATTCATGTTGGCGACACGATCTACTGGCATCTGTACAGCAAAAATACATGGTATGAGGCAAAGGTTGGAGCCATCTATAGAAATTCTGATACACAGGGAATCGCATTTTTGAAGGAGGACTTCGAGAAGACCGGAGCAACCTATACACCGACCTTGCTTATGACAGACAACAAGAATGCGGAGAGTAAGAAGACACTTTCTTATGTCAGCGGCGTGAACAACCAGACCGAGATGAAGGAAGCGTATGAAAAGGGCATGGAGGTTATGAGTATCATGATCTTCGCCATGATCCTGTTCTCCGCTGTACTGGTTGTAACGGTACTGTACAATTCCGGCTCACTGTCATTTAATGAGCGTATCAAGGAATTTGCAACCCTGAAGGTACTTGGTATGCAGTCTGCGAAGATCCGTGGCATGCTTTCGAGACAGAATTTCTGGCTGTCGCTCATCGGAATCGTGCTGGGCGCACCGCTTGGCAACATGACATTAAATGCGATGATGAACAGCAACGGAGAAAACTACGATTACATGCTCAAGGTTCCCGCCTTTGATTATGTATTAGCTGGTGCCTTCGTGCTGGTAATCTCCGTTCTTGTCAGCTTCCTGTTCGCAAAGCGGATCAAGAAGCTTGACATGATCGAAGTATTAAAAGGGGTAGAGTAAATTATCCTCTGCCGAAAATCGTATCCATATCCTGCTCCAGTGCAGTCAGTGGCTGGAGCTGGTAGGTATCGACTAAGAATTTGACGACAGTCTCGGACATAAATGCCGGGAGTGTCGGACCAAGATACATATTTTTGACACCGAGCGAAAGCAGGGTGAGCAGGATGCAGACCGCTTTCTGTTCATACCATGATAAGACGAGGGTAAGCGGAAGCTCGTTGATGCTGCACGAAAATGCATCTGCAAGTGCGAGGGCAACCTTGATGGCACTGTAAGAATCGTTGCACTGTCCCATGTCTAAGATACGAGGAATTCCATCGATCTCTCCAAGGTCGATATCGTTAAAACGATATTTGCCGCAGGCGAGCGTCAGGACGAGAGAATCCATCGGTGTCTGCTTTACAAATTCTGTATAATAATTCCGCCCTGGATGGGCGCCGTCACAGCCGCCGACAAGGAAGATGTGTTTGATCGCACCGTTCTTGATGGCGGCTATGATTTTATCTGCGTGCGACAAGACCGCACCGTGTGCAAAACCGGTCGTTACGATATGACCGCCGTTGATACCGCTCATGCTGTGGTCGTGTTCGTAGCCGCCCAAGCGCTTGGCGTGTGCAATCAATTCACTGAAATCCTTGTGGCCGTCTTTATCTCCGGCAATGTGCTTCATCCCTTCATAGCCGACCACGGATGTCGTGTAGATGCGGTCAGCGTAGCTTGGACGCGGCGGCATCAGACAGTTTGTTGTAAAAAGCACAGGAGCTGGGATGTTCTCGAATTCCGTCTGCTGACTCTGCCAGCTTGTTCCGAAATTCCCGGCAAGATGCTTGTATTTCGCAAGCTCCGGGTAGCCGTGCGCCGGAAGCATTTCACAGTGCGTGTAGACATTGACACCGGTTCCTTCGGTCTGTGTAAGCAGCTCGGACATATCTTTTAAGTCGTGCCCGGAGACAACGATAAATGGACCTTTCCGGATATCGGTATGCACACGCTTTGGTTCCGGAGTTCCGAACGATTCCGTGTTTGCCGTGTCGAGTAATTCCATACATTTGAAATTGACCTGTCCGAATTCCATGATCAGGGCAATCCATTCTTCTACGGTATGTTCCCGGTTGACCTCACATAATCCCTTGTAAAACCACCGGTTGACTTCCTCGTTCTCATAGCCTAAGTTACGGGCGTGATGCGCGTAGGCAGACATGCCCTTTAGTCCGAAGAGCAGTGTGGAACGAAGCGATACGATATCGTTTGCGCCATCCCATAGGGAGATAACCGGAACGTGCGCGGAACCAATGCGTTCCCGCTCGGCGATGACACGATGGATAAAATCCCGGATCGCATCGTTATCAAAATTCACATTGGTCAACGTTGTGAAAAGTCCGTCGATGATCAGACGACAGGATTCCGGGGTAAAATTCTGCTCCTTTGTAGCTGCCTCGGCAAGCTGGATCAGCTCGCATACAAGCTCGTCCTGCAGGTTGGAGGTCTCTGGCTGTTTGCCGCAGACGCCGGTCGTTACACAGGCTTTGTTGCCAGCGGTCTGCTGACATTGAAAACAAAACATTTCTGACATGATTGTACTCCTTTGAAAATAGATTTTTTCGAAAGTATGAACCAGAATTTCATGATTTATACATCATAGGTAATAGAGTATGAAGACATACAGAACTGAAAAATATATACTGTTTTCTTTATTCGAAAAAATAATAATGGAAATAATTGTTTTATTCAAAAATCGGGTTGCCAAACAAAAATCCTGTGGTATAATACCCATGTATATAGGAAAAAGCATTGACGGAAAGAGTAGTGCATGGGCACCATCCAGAGAGAACGGCAGATGCTGGAAGCCGTTTATGGAAGAAATGTATGAAAACCATTCCTGAGCTGTGCGTAGAAGATGACCGGGCACCCGGTTGTTGAAGCGTCACCGTAAGGCATGCGTTAAAGCCAAATGAAGTGAAACACTAAGGTGGAACCGTGTGAAAGCACCCTTAGATACAAAGTTAAGACATTGTATCTCAAGGTGTTTTTTTGTTGGTGATTTAATCATTAATCATTTGACAAACAAAATTACAAATGTGCAAGCATATATTTCGGTAATCATTCATGAAATATACAATATGTTTGAAATCTAGAAGTTCTTGATGTTCTGAAGAATATCAGTAATGTTTGAACACGATGTTCAAACAAGCCGCCACTGAGCCATGGACGGCGAATTGGCGGCGGTTACGTACGATATGGATAATTGCATCAGAACATCTTAGAACTTCTTGGTTTCAATACATCGTATATGGAATGAATTATTATCGAAATATATGGATGTAGAATGTGAATGTTTGTCAAATGATAGAAATAAAAAAGGAGAACAATAATGGTAAACTTTAAGGAAGACGAGCAGTTAAAAACATTGAACCACTCCTGTGCACATTTGATGGCACAGGCAATCAAGCACCTGTACCCACAGGCAAAGTTCTGGGTAGGACCAGTTGTTGCAGAAGGCTTCTACTATGATGTAGATCTTGGCGATGACGTAATCCGTGACGAGGATATCGCAGCCATTGAGAAGGAAATGAAGAAGGTTGCAAAGACAGGCAAGAAAATCATCCGTAAGGAGATTTCCAAGGAAGAGGCTCTGGAGATGTTCAAGGATGATGAGTACAAGCTGGATCTGATCTCCAATCTGGAAGATGGAACGATTTCCTGCTACGAGCAGGGCGACTTTACAGATCTCTGCCGTGGACCTCACGTAGACAATGTAAAGCTCTGTCGTAACTTCAAGCTGCTCCGTCACTCAGGTGCTTATTGGAAGGGCGACAGCAACAACAAGGTATTGCAGAGAATCTATGGTGTCTGCTTCCCGACAGCCGAAGAGCTGGAGGCACATCTGAAGCTCCTCGAAGAAGCAAAGGAGAGAGATCACAGAAAGATCGGTAAGGATATGCAACTGTTCATGGTAGACGATCTCGTTGGACGTGGACTTCCAATGTTCCTTCCAAAGGGTTATACGATCTGGCAGGAGCTGGAGAACTACATCAAGGATAAGGAGCGTAAGCTCGGTTACCTGCACGTTATGACACCATGTGTTGGTACGGTAAATCTGTACAAGACATCCGGCCACTGGGATCACTACAAGGAAAATATGTTCCCAGCTATGGACGTAGAGGGTGAGTCCTTCGTCCTTCGTCCGATGAACTGCCCACATCATATGATGATTTACGCAAACCGTATGCATTCTTATAAAGACCTCCCAATCCGTATTGGTGAGATCGCACACGACTTCCGTTTCGAGGCAAGTGGTACTTTGAAGGGTATCGAGCGAGGCAGACATTTCTGCCAGAACGATGCACATTTGTTCGTGACACCAGAGCAGATCGAGGATGAGTTCTCAAAGGTTGTAGACCTGATCTTCAGCACATACAAGGATTTCGGTATCACAGATTACCGTTGTGTGCTGTCACTGCGTGATCCGGAGAACAAGGTAAAATACCACGATGATGATGAGATGTGGAACACAGCCGAGGATGCACTCCGTAAGGTATTGAACGACCTTGGTATCGAGTACACAGAGGAGATCGGCGAGGCGGCATTCTACGGACCAAAGCTGGATGTAAATGTAAAGCCAGCTGTCGGAAATGAATATACACTTTCTACCTGCCAGCTTGACTTCTGTCTGCCAGCGAAGTTCCAGCTTACTTATATTGACAAGGATGGCGAGAAGAAGACACCTGTTGTATTGCACAGAGCAATCCTTGGTTCTCTCGATCGTTTCATGGCATACATTCTGGAGGAGACAAAGGGTAACCTTCCAACCTGGTTAGCACCAGTTCAGGTAAAGGTTATGCCGGTTAAGACAGACAACGAAGAACTGATGGCATACGCACACAAGGTTGTAGATGCACTTGCAGACAAGAATGTCCGTGTCGAGTTAGATGACAGAGCAGAGAAGCTTGGCTACCGTATGCGTGAAGGTCAGGTTGAGAAGGTTCCATATCTTCTGGTTCTTGGCTTCAACGAGGTTGAAAACAATACGGTATCTTACAGACTGCATGGTCAGGCAGATACAACCGTTGTTGGTCTGGATGAGTTTGTTGCAAAGATTGAGGAAGAAATCAAGACAAAGGCGAGAAACAGATAATCAATGAGAAAACATCGAGTGCTGAGAGTGATCGGTTGCGTCGCTGGCGCAATCGTGATCATTCTGCTATATGAAATGATTGGAATATTTGCTGCATACAAAAAGCAGCCGGAACTCTCGGAAGAGACGAAGCAGAGTCTGCATCCCGAAGATATCTATACGGATGCGTCAGTGGAAGAACGCGCCTGTATCATTGAGGAAAATGGAGATGCATTGCTGCAGCGTGTCCGCCTGATCGAGCAGGCAAAGGAAGAAATCGTTCTGTCTACGTTTGCGTTTCATGATGATGACAGCGGACAGATCATGATGGGCGCTTTGCTTCGGGCAGCGGAGCGGAATGTGCACATCCGTATCTTGGTAGATGGTTTCGAGAGCTGGACGGCAATGGAAGGAAATGCATATTTCTATGCAATGTCGTCGCATCCGAATATCGAGATCAAGGTGTATAACCGTGCGAACCCGTTAAAACCTTGGGAGATGATGGGGCGAATGCATGACAAATATCTGATCGCAGATGGGAAGACATACATCCTTGGCGGACGAAACACGTACAATTATTTCCTAGGTGAATTTCCGGGACATAAGAATTACGACCGCGATGTGCTGGTCGTCTGTGAGAATCCACAGGCAGACAGTTCTGTGAACCAGCTGCTTACTTATTTTGAGACGATCTGGAGCCAGAAGGATTGTAAATATTTCCATAACAAAGAAAAGCTTGCCAAACGGAAATCCGTCAAGCAGGCAAAGGATGATCTGCAGGCGGCATTTGCCACCTATTACGAAGCACAGAAGGATTCAATCACAGATACGGACTTTGAGAAGGACACGGTTGTGACAGATAAGATCACACTGATCTCGAATCCAATTCATACCGGGGCGAAGGAGCCAACGGCATGGTATGAGATGGGCGTCCTGATGAAGCAGGCGAAGAAACGTGTGAAGATCCATACGCCGTACATTATCTGCAATGACATGATGTATGACACATGGTCAGACGTTGCTGCAAATGTACCGGAATTTACGGTTATGACAAACTCTGTCGCGAATAACGGCAATCCATTTGGCGCCGCTGATTACCAGAAGAACCGTGACAAAATCAGCAGTACCGGCATCACGATCTGGGAGTATGAAGGCGGATATTCGTATCATGGAAAGAGTATCCTGATTGACGATGATATATCCATCATTGGTTCTTTCAATATGGATATGCGCAGTGTCTACTTGGACACAGAGCTGATGCTTGTGATCCGGAGCAAAGAGATCAACGCCCAGTTGGAATCAGCTATGATGCAATATGAACAGGGCGCAAGACAGGTGCTTGCCGACGGACAGTATGCGAATCCATATCATGTGGAGCCAATCGCACTCACACCAAAACGCCGTCGTAGAGTATTTGTTGTACGGTATCTGCTTGGATGGCTGCGGTTTTTGTTTTAGAGATATAATAGATATGAGATAGAAAAAGAAAGGTTTATCCGAGGAAAGCGGATAGACCTTTTTTGTATGATAAAGCACAAAAAAACAACAAGAGAAAGTATTTTTGCTCCAATTTGTAGCATTTTGATTTTTCTCTTGCGGCAAGAAGACGCGCGTGATAAGCTGAAACTATCAAATGAACAGAAGGGAATCGATAATGAAAAAAGAGATATTAATAGCAGATAATATTGATAACATTTATAATGAAATAAATGTGTTGATCAGGGAAAAGAAAACTGATGTAAAAAAAGTTGTGAATGAGACCATTATTTCTCTTAATTGGGGAATTGGAAAAAGACTTAGTGCTGAGTTTACTGGGGATAATAAGCCTGAGTATGGAAAAAAAGTCGTAGTAGAAGTTAGTAAACGGCTGGAAACGGAATATGGTTCGGGATTTGATAAAACATCAATTTCAAGAATGATTAAATTTTATCAGGAATTTCCTGACTATGAAAAAGTTGCGACACTGTCGCAACAATTGACTTGGTCGCATTTTGTAGAAATTTTGCCAATACAGGATGAGTTAAAAAGAGATTTTTACGCAGCAATGTGTATGCAGGAAAATTGGTCAGTGAGAACATTGCGTGAAAGAAAAAAATCCATGCTTTATGAACGCACAGCAATATCTAAGAGACCAGAAGAAACAATAAAAAATGAAATTGCGGAATTACGCGAGGATGGAAAAATGAGTTTGGATCTTTTTTACAGAGATCCATATATGCTTGATTTTCTCGGCTTACGTGATACCTATAGTGAAAAAGATTTGGAAAATGCAATTCTTTCAGAATTAGAAAAATTTATTTTGGAAATGGGATCAGATTTTGCATTTTTAGCAAGACAGAAGCATTTTGTACTGGATGGCAAGGACTACTATATGGACCTGTTATTCTATCATAGGGGCTTGAGAAGGTTGGTTCTTGTTGAATTAAAGCTTGGAGAATTTGAACCACAGGATAAAGGACAAGTTGAATTGTATTTGAGATGGTTGGAAAAAAATGAAAGAGTGGAAGGTGAAGAAAGTCCGGTTGCACTTATATTATGTGCAGAAAAATCACAGGAAACCATAGAATTGATGCAGTTAGATCATGGGAATATTCATGTGGGACAGTATATGACTAAAATGCCTCCAAAAGAACTTTTAGAACAAAAATTATCCCTCGCTATTGCAAATGCGAGAGAGTTGTTAGAACAGAGAAAGGAAAAATAAATATTTTCAAGTTCATTAAAATGCAAATTAAGGCGTGAGTTATAAAATATAACTTGCGTCTTTTTCTTTTATTCAAAGATTCCATGATATTCTAAAAATTCATTATTTAATTCTCAAGGAGGAAATTGCATATGCAATATGGATACATCCGGGTATCGGCAACAGATCAGAATTTGGACAGGCAGTTGATTGCGTTAAAGAACGCAGGCGTGGAAACAAAGCGGATATTTGTAGACAAATTATCGGGGAAAGATTTTAATCGACCCAATTATAAAAGGTTGATAAAGCGATTAAAGCGAGGGAATTTGCTGTACATAGTAAGCATTGATCGGTTGGGACGGAATTACACGGAAATTCAGGAACAATGGAGAATGCTGATTCATGATAAACAGGTGGATATCTGCGTGCTGGATATGCCACTCTTAGATACGCGAAACAAGAAAGATCTGATGGGAACATTTGTTGCAGAGCTGGTATTGCAGATACTCTCTTTCGTTGCAGAAAATGAGAGAGCAAATATACGGAAAAGGCAGGCGGAAGGGATTGCAGCAGCAAAAGTGCGGGGCGTGCAGTTTGGCAGACCTAAAATCATACTTCCGGATGATTTTGTGGATATTGTATATGCGTGGAAACAACGAGAATTGACGGTGGATGAGATTCTACAAAGGTATCATATCAGCAGGACAACGTTCTACCGGCGGGCGAAGGAGTGTATGAAGACAAAATAAAAGTGCCATAAAGTATACTTAATGGCACTAAAAAATTACAATTGTATTCTAGCATACGCATCTATATTTATCAACATAATTAGGCAATTTATGACAAGATTTTGATAAATCGAAATGCATACAATTCAGCCGTCTGAGAAGGGGCAAATAAAAGAAGCATGTCCAGAGGCGGTGGGTATAATAGACGATATAGTGAAAAAATATAGCATACCTGTTTTCCTTTCTGAGGAATCGATAAGGCAGATGTATGTGTTTAATCGAAAATATGAAGATTTTACAGATATACGTGAACAGGAAAAACAAAAAGTTATAGAGAAGTTTGAGGATGAACGTTTGCTGGCGCGTGCAAGGCAGTATGCACAAGGGGAGTTATATGAAGATATAGAGAAAATGGTTTCTTCTGTCGTTTCTGAAATAGATACAGAGATCCAGAAAGCAAAGAAGGATGCGGAAGAAAAAATTCAGAATATAACTGTCGAATATGATGCATTCTTAAAGGAGACGACAGAGAAGGTCGAAGCACTTTATGAAAAGGCGCAGCAGGAGCGGGAAACAGCATATCAGCTTCGGGTGAAGATGAAAGACGCGGCAAAATCCATTAAGGATTTTGAACAGGCAGAAAAGGCCTTGGAGGCACTTGGAGATTATAAAGATGCTGGGGAAAAAGCTTTACAATGTTATACAGAACTAAAAAGACTGAGGGGAGAAGAGAAGGAAAGAAAGCAGACTGAAGAACGAGAACAAGCCAGAATTCGAGCGGAAGAAACGGCAAAAAATAAGAAAAAGAAGAAGCTAATTATATCAGTTGTTACAGTGACAGTAGTAATATTGTTTGCTTTAATTCGACATCTGTCAAATGTTCAGAATTATGTATCGGCTGAAAATTACAGTAAAGAAGAAAATTATGAAGAAGCTATTCAGATGATGGAAGGACCTGCAAAGAGAGGATACAAGGATGCAGTTGAAAAATTAGCAGAATATAATTATAAATATGGGTTACAACTGATTCAGAGTGGAAAATATGACGAAGCAAAGGATGCATTTTTGTATAGCGATATAAATGGATATCCGGATGCCGCAC
>CAVGQQ010000047.1:0-406 GCA_963631525.1 bacterium | reverse complement strand
ATTGCAGAGATGAAAAATGCGAGTGATGATACAACAAGTTATATGGATTTTTCACTTGACGATGTGGATGATTTAATAGAATTAGATGAAAAATGCAATGATTTTATTCGAGAGTTGAGAGCTATGCAGGGAACGTGGAAGAACGAATATACCAAATTAACGATTGAAAATGATGTTGTTACGATTGACAATGGTTTTTTAGCAATGGATCATCTGTTACATTATATACCTACTTATTACAGTTGGGAATTGGAAGAATCTTATATAAGTGCATCCGGTAGTGAATTATATTATGAAGGAGAAAGATATACAAAACAGTAAATAAATATTATATAGGTTTTAGAAATATAATCATGTTACAGAAACGATGAAAGCATTAAAAAAGCGCCCTGTGATTGTATATAAT
>CAVGQQ010000046.1:0-25594 GCA_963631525.1 bacterium | reverse complement strand
ATATACCAATTCGGCAGGAGACAATCGAAATCTGCGAGTTCTTCAATATCAATCCATATCTGCTTGATGCAACCGGCTGCCTGTTTGCAGTCGTGGAGGATGGAAAGAAGCTAGTAGAATATCTGTCAGAACAGGAAATCGAATCTGCTGTGATCGGTGTGGTCACAGAGAAGAAAGAGAAGATGATCGTGGTAAATGAACTGGAGCATCGGTGCCTGTCTCCGGTGAATGGGGATGCGATACATAAGGTATTGGGATGAGGATAAAGGGATGAATAAACTTGATTTAAAGAAGATGACTGATAATATAAGGGATGGTGTAATTACGGTTATTGTGTTATGCCTTGCCTTTGGAATCAGTCTGTTTTTCCAATATATATTTAAAGTACAGGAACATATTACAACGGTATTTGTGTTTGCGGTATTTATGATTTCTTTAGTTACAAGAGGATATGTTTTTGGTATTCTATCGGCAGTTATAGGAACCATGGCAGTAAATTATGCATTTACATTTCCTTATTTTTCTTTTGATTTTATAACACCGGTAAATTTGGTTTCAGCCATTATCATGATTGTTATCTCTTTTTTTACAAGTACGTTAACGACAAAACTGAAAAAAAATGAGGCGATGCACGCGGAGAGCGAAAGGGAGTGCATGAGGGCAAATTTGTTGCGGGCTGTATCACACGATTTGCGTACCCCTTTGACAACTATTTATGGCTCCAGCACAACGCTTCTTGAAAATGGCAATGCTATGAGCAAGAAACAGAAGATGAAAATAGTTGAGGGTATCAAGGAGGATGCAGAGTGGCTTGTTCGCATGGTTGAAAACCTGCTTTCGATTACCAGAATCGACAGTGGGCAGGTGAAAATTATAAAAACACCAACGGTACTTGAGGAACTGATTGACTCAGTTATCCTTAAATTTAAGAAGATGTATCCGGGACAAAAGGTCAAGCTTGATATTCCGAATGAAATGGTTATTATTCCGATGGATGCTATTTTGATACAGCAGGTTATTGTAAATTTATTGGAAAATGCCGTGAAGCATGCAGAGGGCATGACAAGGCTGACCCTCCGTGTATTTACCATTGGGAATAAGGCTGTTTTTGAAGTGAAGGACAATGGATGTGGTATTGATGCCAGACATCTGGATACAATTTTTACAGGTTATTATATATCCGGAGAAGCGTCTTCGGACGGACGAAAAAGAAATGCAGGAATTGGTTTATCGGTATGTGCGACAATTATCAAGGCGCATGATGGTGATATTACAGCCGGAAATGCTAAGACAGGAGGTGCAGTATTCCGTTTTACACTGGAAACGGAACGCGGACAGTATGATTAAAAACAGATATAAGATATTGGTTGTTGAGGATGAAGTGAATATTCGTAATCTGTTGGCAACTATGTTGAACACCTCCGGTTATCAGACGATAATTGCAGGATCCTGTGCCACGGCAAAGACATTGTATAATTCGTATCTTCCAGATCTGATCATACTTGATCTTGGTCTGCCCGATGCAGATGGAATGAAGCTGCTGGAATATGTGCGCGGAAAATCTCCGGTACCGGTGATCGTGTTATCTGCCCGTTCAAATGAGAAGGATAAGGTGACTGCGCTTGATGAGGGTGCAAATGATTATGTGACAAAACCATTTGGCTCAGCTGAATTGCTTGCCAGAGTGAGAACTGCTCTCAGGAACAACCGTTATAGCTCAGTTGAAGGGAGGCTGCCGGGAGGAAGATTTGTTTTAAGGGAGTTGGAAATTGATTATGATGCACGGCAGGTATATATTAAGGGTAAAAAAATAAAACTGACACCGACAGAATACAATATTATTGCATTTCTTTCAGAAAACTGTGGAAAGATGATGACATATGCGTCCATTATCAAAGCAGTATGGGGTGGGGATGCAAATGATGGCAGTATTAAAAAATTACAGGTCAATATGGCGAATATTCGCAGAAAGTTTGGCGCTCAACCTGGAAAACCAAGTTATATCATTAACGAGCTTGGCGTTGGTTATCGTATGAATACAGAAAAAAAGTAAAATCTACTCTTTACTCTTTCTTAACCGGAATAATGTTATACTCAGCTAAGGTGGAATTTTCTGCTGGTATACGCTGAACATATAGGATAAGAGAAAAGAAAGGAAGAGATTAATTTATGTTGTCGGGAGATCAGATAGTGCAGCTCGTTCAAAGCCTGATATGGCTTCTTGCAGGTGTAGGAGTTTTTATTGTTGGTATGAATTTTATGGGAGACGCTTTGGAAAGAAGTGCCGGAACCAGCATGAAAAGATTTCTTGAAAAAATAAGTAATAATTGTTTTTCGGGAGTAGGTATCGGAGCCGGTGTGACAGCGATTATTCAGAGCTCATCTGCTACATCAGTTATGGTAATTGGTCTTGTAAATGCGGGTGTTATGACACTTATGCAGGCTACACCGATCATTATGGGTGCCAATATAGGAACGACTATTACAGGCGTATTGGTGGCTATTAAAAATGATTATTTCAATATGGCAATGTATCTCCTGGCCTTTTGTGGTGTAATGATGGGGTTCATACAGAAAGAAAAGGTGAAAATTGCAGGCTGTCTTTGCAGCGGACTTGGTTTGATCTTTGTCGGGTTAAACATCATGAGCAGTGAACAGGCGTTTGGTAATCCGCTGGTTGAAGCTTTATTTACGGATATATTCAGCATTATAGATCATCCGCTGCTTCTGATTTTGGTAGGCGTGATTTTTACGGCGTTGATCCAGAGCTCATCAGCATCGACCGGCGTGGTTATCACAATGGTGGGATCCGGTGTTTTGCCGCTTGAGCTTGCACTGTTTATTGTGCTTGGAGCGAATATTGGTACCTGTGTTACAGCACTGCTTGCGTCGATTGGTGCAAATGCTAACTCTAAAAGAGTTGCTCTGATACATTTTACGTTCAATGTGATTGGAACGGTTCTTTTTACGGCAATTATATGGATATTCAGAGATCCGTTTGTTGATATGCTGGTTTCCTTTTTCCCGGGAAACGATACAATGTCACTTCAGATGAGGGTATCAGTGTTTCATGTGATTTTTAATGTGACCACGACCTGTCTTCTTCTTCCGTTTGTAAAGCAGCTTGTTAAGTATTCTTGTGTGGTTATTAAGGATAAGAAGAAAGAAACAAAAAATCTGGCTTTAAAATATGTGGATGACAGACTTCTTATGACACCTGCCATTGCACTTGGGCAGGTTAAGAAGGAAATTGACTATATGATTTCGCTGGTTGAGGAAAATATGAAGATTTCGTTTGTTGCGATGGATACGGGGTCATCTGAACAAAATGAAATGGTTCTTGATAATGAGGAAATCATTGATTATACAAATAGTGCACTTACAAGATTTTTAATTAAATTGTCTGCGGACGTAGATGAAAGTGATGAAAAAACAATAGGGGCTTACTTCCATGTTCTCAATGATCTGGAGCGCATCGGTGATCATGCTGAGAATTTCCATGAGATAGGTACTGAAATGATTGAGCGAAAAATCAGCTTTAGTGAGCATGCATGCAATGAGATCAAAGCAATGCGTGACAATGTGATGCAGATGATGGATATTTCAAAGGATGTATTTGAAAATCAAAGCAGAGACAGACTTCCTCAGCTTACCGGGCTCGAGGAAAGTGTGGACGATGAAAAAAAGGAACTTATATCAAAGCATTTTGCACGGCTTGCAGATGGAAACTGTAGCGTAGATGTCAGTCCATACTATTCATCGGTTATTTTGGGACTCGAACGGGTCGCAGATCATCTTGTGAATATCGGATACAGTATTGTGAACCCTACAGGTTCTCAAAAAGAATATAATTAAAAAGCAAGGTGTGGTGTTTGTGCACTGCACCTTGCTTTTCTTGGATTTAACCAACAAGCCACTTGTATTTTTCCACACTGTAAAGTGGGATGAGAGGGAGAAGAATAGGTGTAGACGTTACATATTTTTGGTATTCCGGATCCGTACCATAGTTTTTATTCTGTCGGATTTCCAATCGTCTGGCACCGCCAAACATGATATAGACAATGCATATCCAACCGCCTAATGCCGCAAGACATTGCCATACTCCGTGCAGTGCGGTCACACCGGATACGAAAACTCCGGTCCAGATCATAACCTCTCCAAGATAATTGGGACATCGGACAATTTTGAAAAGCCCGACATCGCAGAAACGCTTAGGATGTTTCCTCTTGTAAGCATTTTTTGTAAGATCGGAAGCAGATTCCAGAATAATGCCGAGAAACATAAGAATCGTTCCTATAATGCTTGCAACATCCGTTTTTGTGTGATTCTCCAAACGAAAGAAAATAGGAGATGTTTCACAGACGTAAAGAAAAGCACAGCTGATCCAGATAATGATTTTCAAAACCATTTTCATATCTGATCCATCCTTGATTTCTGTTTTCATTGTATTCTGATAGGATGCGCTTTTTCTTTCACGGATCAGCAGATATCCACCGAGACGAAGACCATATATGATGCAGAGCAGGGATAATACAACGGTTATAGGCGACAGATGTTCGTGGAACATAATGAGCATTGCAACACCGATACCGACCATAGAAAAGCCATAGCCAAGTGAAATAAACCAGACAAACTTTTTAAAGCCAATAGAACTGATTACAAGAGCAACAAGAAGTAAAATTAAAAATCTCATAAAAAACCTCCCTAGTATAAGAATGAACGATACATTATATAAATACACTATAGCACTGATTCCGGAAAAAAGAAACTTTTTATGTAAAAGAAATACCGAACGAAATGTATTGTAAATGTTGTACGCAAATGATATTATTCTTATAATGAGCGTGTGAGAAGAATTCAAGGTAACAGCACCTACTAAAAGATAGAAGATGATGAGTAAGTTGTAATAGTATAGCGAAGAAAATAGGTGAATTATCAAGAACATTTTCGAATAATATGAAAAAATAGGGAGTTTATACGGTATGAAAATCGGAAGTCATGTTGGAATGAGCGGCAAAGAGATGATGCTTGGCTCGGTGAAGGAAGCACTCTCTTATGACGCGAATACATTTATGTTATATACAGGAGCCCCACAGAATACGCGCCGAAAGGACGTGTCGGAGCTACGCGTGGAAGAAGCGTGGGAGCTGATGCGATCCAATGACATCACAGAGTTTATAGTGCATGCGCCGTATATCATTAACCTGGCAAATACTGTGAAGCCGGAGATCTACTGGTTGGCGGTTGATTTTTTAAAGACTGAGATTGATCGAACTGCTGCGATGGGAAGCAAGACGCTTGTTCTGCATCCGGGTTCCCATGTAAATGCCGGTGCCGACGCAGGTATCGCGAGTATTATAAAAGGGTTAAATGAAGTGCTGACCAAGGATACGCCGGTTCATATCGCACTTGAGACAATGGCAGGAAAGGGCAGCGAGATTGGCAGAAGCTTTGAGGAGCTGGCACGCATTTACGATGGTGTTACTTACAATGATAAGCTACGTGTCTGCTTTGATACGTGTCACACGAACGATGCCGGGTATGATGTGGCAAATGATTTTGACAGCGTGATCGAAGAATTTGATAAGATCATCGGCAAAGATCGGATTGCAGTGTTTCATATCAACGACAGCAAGAATCCACGCGGAGCGGCGAAGGATCGCCACGAGAATATCGGCCTTGGTTCGATTGGGTTTGATGCATTGTATAAGATTGTATGGCATAGGGATTTCTTAGAGGTGCCGAAGATTTTGGAGACACCATATGTGAAATCACTTGCAGATGCGAAGAAGGCATTTCCACCATACAAGGAAGAGATTGACATGCTCCGAAGTGGCGAGTATGATGCGACGAGAATTACGAAGCTTGCGGAGTAAGTCATCCGAAGGAATCGCAAGAAAATAATTCCTATCGGGAACGATAAATGTGAAAAACAAAGAATCGAGAGTGTAAAATATGGCAGTCAGAGATGAAATTATAAAGACACTGGAAGAAAACAGAGGCACCTATCTGTCTGGCGAGCAGCTTGCGAAGAAATTGAATGTCAGCCGGGCAGCAGTGTGGAAAGCAATCCGCAAACTGCAGGAGGATGGGTTTGCAATCGAGGGCGTGAACAACAAAGGCTACAAGCTGGCGGAGGACACGGATGTATTGTCGATGCAGGGAACAGCAAAGTATCTGGACGTCGAGTGTCCGGTGCGGTTGGAAGTGTTCCGCTGCATCAATTCCACGAACCTTGCATTGCGCGAGCGGACGCATGAAGAAGAAGGTCTGGTGCTTGCCGCAATGGAGCAGACGAACGGACTCGGAAGATTGGGACGGTCGTTCAAGTCGCCGGCAAATACAGGAATCTATTTTAGTATCCTGTTGAAGCCGCAGATTGCAAATCAGGAAGTGACTTTGCTTACGACAATCGCTGCTGTGGCAGTCTGTGAAGCAATTGAGAAATACACGGACAAGAAACCACAGATTAAATGGGTAAACGACATCTTTATCGATTCGCACAAGGTATGCGGCATCCTGACGCAGGCTGCATTCCAGATGGAAAACTTAGATCCGGAATATGTGATCGTTGGAATCGGAATCAATCTGTATATGCCGACGGAAGGATTTGGTAAAGAACTGGAGAACATCGCAGGATCTGTCCTGCAGGAGCAAAGCGGCGACATCAAGAATAAGATTCTGGCAGAGACGCTTAATCGCTACTTCTATTATTACAAAAACTTTGCGAAGAAAGAATTCATCGCAGAATACAAGAAGCGCAGTCTGGTTCTTGGAAAAGGTATCCGTGTCGTGACGAAGGATGGTGAGCGCAAGGCGACTGCCCTTGATATCGACGACATGTGCCATCTGCTTGTCGAGTACGAGGACGGCACCCGCGAAAACCTCTCAACTGGTGAAATCAGTATCCGCTTATAGGAATGAAGCCTTCTGGTGTTTGTATGAAATATGGTTAAAAATGTAGAATTATGTGACTCGGATTAGTATTCGCACTGGTAATTTGGTATAATTTAAACGAAAATACAGGGAAAGGTATACGATATGAAAGTTAGTAAGCTGATAGGGAGCAGTCTTCGGGATGCATGCGCTATCGTACCTGCCAATATCATGAATAGTGCCGACATAGTGTTTGGATGTAAGGAACAGGACTTGATTGCCGGCGTTGCTGCAATTGCAAAAAAAGACGATGAGTGGGGGATCATCTGGCTGTATGTAATGCCTCAATATCGTGGTAAAGGCGCAGGCGGCAGGCTTTTGGATGCGGCAATCAGCATGGCAGAGCATGAAGGAGTAAGTATCCTAAGCTCTATTATGGAGGCAGATTTTGCGGACCGGTCTCAGGTGGAACTGATGCTGGCCAGAAGGCAGTTCCTGATGACGTGGAAAACTGTTATTAGAATGCGGGTTACGATAGAACAGTTGAAGAAGACGGATTTTTTGAAGACTTATCCTGAAGAACACCTTGGGAAAATTCAGGTCACCCCTCTTGGTAAAGTAGCATCATTGACGCTTAACCATTTCATAAAAGTGGCTGAAAAAGAAGGAAATTTGCTGGTCAGCAGGGCTGATTATAAAAATGCGGATGGGACAAAAAGTATGGTGCTTGAGAAGGATGGAACCATAATCGGAATCCTGTTATTGCAGTTGGAAGAGCAGGGGCAGCTCTGTCAGGTTAAGCTTTGCTATGTGGACAGGCAGTATAAAATATATATGGTGTCCATGATTAAAAAGTCAGCAGAAGCGGTACTGAATGACGTGGGTAGCATAAAGACCATCGGATTTTCGTGCATGGATGCTTCTGTAGTAAAGCTGGGGAAGCATATATTTCCTGAACATGAGTTATTCGAAAATGATGTAGTATTTGGTGAATGTTGGTTATAAAATGATTGAAAAAGGAGCGAAAACACTATGCCTGAACAATTTGAGAATTACACAAAGCAAGAGGTGAAAAGAGCAATTAAACAAGATATAGCTAACCTGAAAAGGGCTAATCGGTTCAGTCTTTATGAACTTTATAATCTGGCTGAGAAAAGGGAGATGGAACAACAGAACAAAATCGACAATGTTCCGGAAGATGTGAACAAGGAGTGGAAATATACACTTGCCAGAAAACAAGAGCTGAACAAGTTGAAAAAACACCATGAGGATATCCTTGGTGCTAAGGCTCAGCGTAAGTCTGTAGACGCGTTTACAAGAGAATTAAATAACAAAAGAAACAGAAACGGCCAGTTGTCTATAGATGTAATTGAAAGAGTATATTCGAAGAATGCTTTGAAAAGAGAAGATTCTGTTAATGATATTTTTGAAAATCAGATTGCAATACCTGACAAAGTCCGGAGCTTTTCCACTATAGAAGAACAATGCAGGACCATTCTGAAATCGAATCAATTAGATGTAAATGATTTAAAAAACAAAGTAGCAGACATGCTTGGCAGAATGAGCGGGTTAGATAAAGAATTAAATGTTCTTGGTTCCTATAAAACAACATTTTCCAATAAACAGGCACTGGAAAACCTGATGAAAAAGCATCCGAAAATAACGATGATGATACTGCGTCAGGGAGCTATGCAGGGAGCCTATAATGAATTGACCTCTCATATAGCCAATGGTGGTGTTGATGATGTCAATTTAAAAAAGATAGGCGAACTCCATAAGGAGCTTATAGTTGGAAATTTGTTGATTAATGAGTTTAGCATGACAAGTGACTGTGCCTATGTGGCGGATCCAGCTGTTGAGATGGCGAAAGCTCCTGAAAAGCAGGAAGAGGATGAGAAAATCCCCGAAAAGCAGGAAGAGGATGAGAAAATCCCTGAAAAGCAGGAAGAGGATGAGAAAATCCCTGAAAAGCAGGAAGAGGATAAGAAAATCCCCGAAAAGCAGGAAGAGGATAAGAAAATCTCCGAAAAGCAGGAAGAGGATAAGAAAATTCCCGAAAAGCAGAAAGAGGATAAGAAAAATTCCGATAAGCTGAAAAAAGAGGAGGAAGAACGCTATAAGGCCAGAAAGGCAGAGGCCATAACATATGTAGAGGAGCGGAAAGAAAAGGAAAAAAAAGAACTCATTGCAAAAATAAGCAATAAGTACCAGATACCTGATAATGCTTCAGACAAAGAAAAAATACACATAGCTTATAATCGAATGGCGGCCTTGCTGGGAATAGAAAACAGCCTCCAACAGAAGAAACAAAAAGTTGATTACACGAATATGCTGGATATGTTCAAAGTACTTGATGCAATACCGGAAGAACAAGAAGACCTCTATGAAACTTTTTGGACCGGAGATGCAGTTGAAAAAGTGGTTGACATTCAAAGTATGGACAGACTTTTCGGAGTACAAAGAGAGAGAAAAGACTATCTTGGAAACATTATAAAAGAAGACCATACCAAGCAGGAAGATAATGGAAAAAACAAAACCGTAACGCATTACATTTATGAAGATATCGTGGCTTGTGAAATGGAGGCTTCAAAATATTTCAGAAAAGATCTAAAAGAAAAACAAAAGAGCAGATGCATGAATATTGACTTTGCAACAAAGCTCTCCAATTTGAATATTGATGATTATAGAGAATTATTTGATATGCCGTCAAGCAAGAATTTGAATCTGTTTCAGAACCTAAAAGATCAAATCTTAAAGGCAAAGAAGGAACTGGCTGATAAAAAAATTGTTCTTATCAGAAAAGATATCTATAAAGTTAACTCTAATATTAATTTGATAGATGATGTGCTGGAGAATAATTGTGCATTTCACACATGCAATTCAGATGCCGATCTTGCGTTAAGTGGAGAGAGGGTCGTGGAAAAACTGCAGCATTCCGGACGTCCTGCTAATTACAGGGAGGATAAGCTGAGCAAATGGCTGAAGGAAAATGAAGCAGGAAGGGAACTGGGTAACACCGCTGCTTCCGTATATAATGAGATGGAAGCCTATTTCAAAGAGATAGAATCAGGTAACTGGCTGAATATATCTTATCATAAACAATTCGAGAAGATGGTAAAAGCGATTTGCGATTGGCGGGATATGCTTGGAAAGACAGCAGCAGAGCAAAAATTATGCGAAAGTCTGATGACTGTTTATTGTGAAGTCTATGGAGCAGATAGCCTTGCTAAAACGCATTTATTGTTGGATAAAGAGATTAAAGAATGCGAAAAAGAGGATGAAAATGCAAAAATATATTATAATTTGATGGTGCAATACGAGAGAGACAGGGAAATAGCTGCATGTGACAAAAAAGAGTATGAAGGTACAGATGAAGAACAAAAAACAGAGAGAGAAAAAGAAAAAGAGCAATTAAGAAAAGCCTATGATGATTATAGCAAAACTATGATTTTGGATAAGACGAATGTACCGTTATTCCCACATAGACCGTGTATAGAAGATATCATGCAGGGCGGGATTGGAGATTGCTATTTATTAGCATCTTTGGCTGCTGTTGTCAAAATTAATCCGGAGGCAATTACTTCTATGTTGCATGATTATGGAAACATAGTTAAGGTTTCATTTGATGCTAAGCATGTTGTATATGTTTCGAAAAAGATATTTGAAGGAAAAAGTGCAAGGAATACATTATGGGTTCAGATTATAGAAAAAGCTTACGGAAAAGCTTTTAAACAAAAAGAACAGAAGATTGAAGACGAACAAAAGGATATTAAAGAGCTTGTACCATATTTCATGAAGCAGTCAGAAGCAAAGGAATTTTTAGAAAATCAGGTACGGAAGGAAGCAGATTTATTAAAGAAACCGGAGGAGTCCGAAGCATTTTTAAAGGCGCAGATGGGGATAGATGCATTACTGAAAAGAGCATATTTTTCCACTCACTTATGGATTAGCGGTGGTCGTACACAGGATGCCTTAAATAATTTGTATGGGTTTAAGAACACGAAGCATTTGACACAGGAGTATGCGTTATATACCAGGATGATTGATACAGCGAAAAGCTATAGGAAATTATGTGGATCGACGGCTAAAAATGATGATTTGAATAATAAAGACGCTAAGCTAAAGATCTTTATTCGGGAGCATATACAGGAGAATCTTCTGCAGGAAATGGCATATCGTCTGAGGGATAAGAACTACAAAGGTTATAGAGCAGTAACAATCGAGGATTTTGTAGATGCTCTTAAAGATATTAAGAACTGGAAGAACCAGGACAATGTCAATGTATTTTATCGGCTGCTGACAGAGGTAAAAACCGAATTTCCGGATGTAGATGAATCTGCAATTATGAAATGCCTGAATCAGTTTGGCGAAGAATTGATGGAGGCCGGACTCGAACAGGATGCGGAGGATAAAATTGTATTTGGATATCGGGCAGACCTAAAAAGTAAAACACCAAACTATACGCCTAAGGCTAAGAAATGGTATGCTTTAATGGAGCAGGCCTGTAAAAACAAACTGGAGGTAACAGCAGGTTCACACAGATTTGGAAATATCTTTAATGAGTTTGTGAAGAAAAACCCAACAGTGAATGGTATCGCACAGGGTCATGGATTCACAGTAACAAATGTATATGAACAAGAGGGTCATTATTTTGTTACACTTCGTAATCCGTGGGCGCAGGATTTAGTGGAATATCGCAGGAAGACAAATGCGGACGGAAGTGTTGAAATAACGTTAGGAAGAATAATAGGCGATACCGATATTTCCAGAGGAGAATTCAGTCTTGAATTGAATGATTTTATGAATGAGTTTAATCAGCTCACAGCAATAAATGCTGAGGAAAAATTTGAATGGGAGATGAAAAAAACCGAAGAAAAAGAAAAGAAAATCAAACAAAAACGTAAAGCATGATAAAAAAGAAAGAGAGAATTCGTATGTCAGAAATGTATGATGAAAGTATTTTAAACAGCTATATGATTCAGGTTCGGATGCAGGCTATAGCAGGCTCGTTGAGAGAGCTTGGCTATGCCAGTGAACTGATTATAGAGAATCCGGAAACTCAGGAGCTGCGGATGGAAGCTCCTGAGAACAAGGGGACTGTTTCGGCAAAATATGAGATTACTTTTGATGATGAAGGTCAAAATGTTGTGGGATTTATTTTGAGACTTTATCGTGTGAAAGATGATTCGTCTGATGCCGGAGAGCCTATGGATGTCAAAATAGAGGAGTTAGCTCTGGATTCTGATGAGACTGCCAAGTGGATTGTTGACCATATATTACTAAAATAATGTGATAACTAAGGTAAAATTGGATATAATATGTGTGTATGCTTTCGACTTGTAAAGCGATGAAAGGAGACGCATATTGTTATGAGGATACTATTTTACGGTGCAGCAGCCTATGATGTGGAAGCCTTTGAGGATGAGCTTGCCTATTTCCCGGACATCGAGATCATCTACCATGAGATTGATATCTCTCCGAAGACGGTAGCTCTCGCACAGGGTTGTGATGCGATCTGTGCATTTGTAAACTCGGATTTAAGTGCTCCGGTACTGAAAAAGCTGGCAGAGAGAAACATCAGGCTGGTGTTGCTTCGTTGCGCCGGGTTTAATAATGTAGATTTGGAAAAGGCAGATGAACTTGGAATTACGGTACTCCGTGTGCCGGGCTATTCTCCGGAAGCAGTTGCAGAGCTTGCGATTACATTGGCACTTGCGGTCAATCGCCATGTACACAAAAGCTATATCAAGGTGCGGGAGAATAATTTCAGCCTTGTCGGTCTGACCGGCGTGAATTTTCATGGGAAGACAGCAGGCATCATCGGAACCGGAAAAATCGGTGTGGCAATGTGCCGGATTTGCCGTGGATTTGGTATGCGTGTGATTGCCTGTGATATGTACCCAAATAAGGAGCTGGACTTTGTGGAATATATGTCACTCGAAGATGTACTGAAGCAAAGCGACTTGATTTCCCTGCATTGCCCGCTCACAGATGAGACCTACCACATGATTAACAAGGATACAATTGAGCAGATGAAGGACGATGTGATCTTAGTTAATACATCCCGTGGTGCACTGGTCGATTCAGAAGAATTGATTCAGGGGATTCGGCAGGGTAAATTCTTCGGTGTTGGTCTGGACGTATATGAAGAAGAGGGTGACAATGTATTTGAAAACCGGGAGGACGAGCTGTTACAGCATTCCATTACAGCCAGATTGCTGTCATTCCCGAATGTCATCATTACTTCGCACCAGGGCTTCCTGACGCGGGAGGCACTTGCGGCAATCAGCCAGACAACACTGCAGAATGCAGTTGATTATGAGAAAGAAACAATTCAGCCAGCCAATCAGGTTAAATAGATTTAAAGACTATGGCAACAATAGGAATGGGTTGATGTATGTATTACACATATATCTGCCCATTTTTGTTGTTTTTATCAAAATCATGTAGATTTCAAAAAGAATCTATGATAAAATAACTCTTATCTGTTGTTTGTAGAGAAAATTAATTAGAATGGACAACATATAACGGACAAGGCGCATGATACAGAATTTTTCGGAATATGTATGTATTGTGAATTGGGAAAGAAAAAAGAGAGGAAAAAAGGATGGAAGAGAAGAAAAGACACTCGTTTGGTGGATCAATCGGATTCGTACTTGCGGCGGCAGGTAGTGCGGTTGGTCTTGGAAATATCTGGCGGTTTCCGTATCTGGCAGCCAAGGATGGAGGCGGATTATTCTTAGTCGTCTACATCATTCTGGCATTGACCTTCGGTTATGCGCTGCTTACAACGGAGATTGCAATCGGCCGGAAGACAAAGCAGAGTCCGTTGACAGCATATGGTAAGCTGCGAAAAAAATGGGGATTCCTTGGAGTGATAGCCAGTATCATTCCGGTTATTATTATGCCGTATTATTGTACAATCGGTGGCTGGGTAGTGAAATATTTTATGGTGTATGTAACGGGACAGGGAATTGAGGCTGCACAGGATGGATTTTTTACCGGATTTATTACATCTCAGTGGGAACCGATTATTACATTTATAGTATTTCTTGCTGCGTCTGCATTTATAGTATTTCGTGGTGTCAATAAGGGTATTGAGTCATCATCTAAGATTATCATGCCAATCCTGCTTGTGATGGTATTTGGAATTGCGGTCTTTTCACTTGTATTAAAAAATACAAATGATGCAGGTGAGGTTGTAACTGGTCTGGAAGGCTTTAAGGTCTATGTGATACCGAATCTGGAGGGAATAACGATTGGTAAACTGTTTTCTGTCTTGATTGATGCGCTTGGTCAGTTATTCTTCAGCTTATCGGTTGCGATGGGAATTATGATCACATATGGTTCATATGTAAAGGATGATGCTAATCTTGGTAAATCGATCAACCAGATTGAGATTTTTGACACGGTAGTTGCTTTTTTGGCCGGAGCCATGATTATTCCAGCGGTATATGTATTTATGGGAACCGAGGGAATGGGATCCGGGCCGAGCCTGATGTTTGTATCCCTGCCAAAGGTATTTGCAGCGATGGGGTTTGCCGGAAATGTAATTGGAGCCGTCTTTTTTGCTATGGTTTTGTTTGCGGCACTTACGAGCGCGGTATCAATCATGGAGGCAGTTGTATCAAGTATCATGGATGCGTTCCATACTAACAGAAGAGTAGCAGGTACGATAGAAGGGGTATTCGCTCTGGTAATTGGAATCATTGTATGTTTGGGATATAATAAGCTGTACTTTGAGGTTAAGCTTCCGAATGGTGCGACCGCACAGATTCTTGATATCATGGATTACATCAGTAACAATCTGCTTATGCCGATTGTAGCACTTGCAACTTGTATTTTGGTTGGATGGGTTCTCAAACCACAGGCTGTGATTGATGAAGTGGAAAAGAGCGGTTGTAAGATGAGCAGAAAGCGGTTATATATTGTTATGGTAAAGGTAGTTGCCCCGATTTTCCTTCTGCTTCTTTTGTTGCAGACACTTGGAATCATGAGGCTGTAAGAGCAAATATATTGAAAAGAAAATTGTGGATCATAAAAATAGCACCGATATCATTCGGTGCTATTTTCCATATGATATATAATATTCGTGAGCCAGACTTACAAGATCTTGATAATATCCAGCAGTTCTTTTGGAATATTCATATTCCCCCGTCCGATTCCCATCTGGATATTCGGCTTTACAACTCCGTGGAAATCCGAACCACCGGAGATAGCCAGCCCATATTTGGCAGCCAGTGAACGAAGCTTCTCACTCTCAAACCGATTGTTGGAAGAGTGGAATGCCTCAAGTCCTTTTAATCCGAGTGTATTCAGATACGCTAGTAATTCGTCAATCTGCGCATAGCCAAGGTGATAGAGCAAGGGATGCGCCAGAAATGCCGCTTTGCCATAGGTTGTTAAGATATGCATGGCTGTCTCGCAGGTAACCTGCGGTTTTGGCAGATAATATTTACAGCCGATGCCGATGTATTTGCGGAACGCAGTATCCTTGTCCTTGCAGACACCTTCCTCGACCAGAACTCTGGCGAAATGTGCCCGTGTGATAACGCTGTCCGGGTTGCCGTGAAGCAGCTTCTCCATCGTGACAGGGAGTCCGTCTGCCTGCATCATCGCTACCATTTTCTCATTTCTTCCCTCGCGTGCTTCCTTTAATACAGCAAGCTCTTTTTGAAGCTCCGGGTTTTCATAGTCCATATAGAAGCCGAGAATATGAATCTCACGGTTGTTATAGTAGCAGGACAGTTCGATGCCTGGCACAACCTCCAAAGGCTTGTCCTTTGTATAGTCCAAGATTTCAGCCACGCCATCGACGGTGTCGTGATCGGTCAGGGCAATCGCAGAAAGTCCCATCCGCATCGCCTCGTCGGCAACCTCCGTCGGTGTCAGAGAACCATCGGACGCGTTGGAATGTACATGTAAATCGATTCGTTCCATATCGTCAACCTCCTTGTGCTGGTGTTTATTGTATATCATGGTTTGAATTACCTGTTTTATTCATGTGTATGAAAAAACTGTTTCGGATAATCTGATTATTTATTCTTCAGAATATTCAACAGCTCATCCGGTGAGAACGTATATTTCGTATGACAGAAGTCGCACACGACTTCAATCGGCTTGTTGTCAGCAATCATAGAACCAAGCTCTTTTCTGCCAAGGCTGATAACTGCCTGTTCGACACGTTCCTTGCTGCAATCGCAGACATAGGCACATGGCATGGAATCCGTCAGCTCCACATCATATCCCTCGAACAATTTCCGCACGATAGCTTCCACAGACATGCCCTGTTTGAGCAGAGTGGTGAAAGAAAAGCCTTTCAGACGCTTCTCCAGATCGTCAATCAATGCGTCCTCGGCAAATGGCATCAACTGGATGATAAAGCCACCAGCATTTGCCACGGATGTATCATCGTTGAACAGCACGCCCAAAGCAACGGAGCTTGGAATCTGGTCACTCGTTGCGAAATAGTAGGTCAGATCCTCTGCGATTTCACCGCTTACCAGATGCGTGTCACCGACATATGGCTCCTTCAGACCGATATCTTTAATGACGCTTAGGACACCGAGATCCACGGCTTTTGCGACATCGTTTGCTGGAAGCATAACCTCTGGCTCGCTGACGTAGCCCTTGACATGTCCATTTGCATCGGCAGTGACAAGCATACCGGAGATCGGTCCCTGACACTGGATACGGAGTGTTAATTTGTCGGTATCATTTTTGCACATTGCTCCCATCAATAAGCCACCGGTCAGCAGTCTGCCGAGTGCGTTCGTAACAACCGGGCTTGTGTGATGTGTAATTCTTGCTTTTTCTACGGTATCAGTGGAATTGCAGGCGAAGAAACGAACCTGCTTGTTCGCTGCCATACCACGAATAATTGTATCTGCCATAAATTTATCCTCCTAATAAAACGAATGTAAAATATATAAACTACTCCAAATATTGTTTCTTGGAATTTGCATTTCGTGTTTCTTTTGCAATCATATAGATCCGCTCACAGTTCTCGTCCGCCGGTTCATGTGTAAATGCATCGTATGCAGCAAGCAGGGTAAGACCGGAATCAGCTACCATCTGTTTCATCTGCTTTAGTGTGTACCCTTTTTGCACATGCAATTCCTCGTATTTGCGGAACAGGTTATCGTCGGAATCGGAATCCGAAGGTTCTTTTACGAACAGGCTTAAAGCAAGCTCGTTGATTGCTTCCTCTTCATCATAGTAGTTATCCCAGATAAAGCTGATATCATCCCGATCCTCGGCAATCGTCGCTTCGGCTACGACATCCCGGTAATAATGCTCGGTATGAAAGTCGAAGATGAAAAGTCCGTCCGGATCAAGATAGTTATTGACAAGCGAAAATACATGTGTAAGCTCTTCCGGTTCGGTAATATAATTGACGCTGTCGCAGAGACTTACAATGGCTGCAACGGTTCCATATAACTCAAACTCGCGCATGTCCTGACACAGGTAGAGCGATGAAGAATGATTCTGTTCCCGCTTTTCATTTGCAATATCCAGCATGGCAGGGGAGTTGTCGATGCCGATCATGTCGTACCCGAAATCTGCCATACGTTCGGTTATATTTCCGGTTCCACAGCCAAGCTCTGCCAGAATGCCATTTGAAATATCATATTCCACAAGCAGGCTGTGCAGATAGTCTGCCCATGCGTCATAGGGAATGTTGTCCATGAGCGCATCGTAGACAGCAGCAAAATTTGAATATGCTTCAGCCATAGGTTACCTCCTTATTTTTCGTAAACACTAATGTTAAATTATAAAATAAAAGATAGTGAAAAACAAGGAAAAATCATATATAATGAAATGCGTGCGCATGATGATGGTCATGTGGGATTTGGAGGATTACGATGAAAGATCAGATTCAGACAATAAAATTAAAGAAGGAAAAGCATGCATTTTCGTATTGGCGCATCCCATTTTTTGCGGGTGCGGGCATCTATTTAGAAGTGCTGTTCCATCTGGCGATTTACCAGAAGCTGGAGAGCACGAGCATCTATCCGGTTTTGTTCGGTGCCTCGTTGGGACTTTTCTTAGCGGCACTCACGGTATGGCTGCCGCGCATCGGAAATGAGATCATCGCGTATGTCGGTCTTACCGTATTCTGCGTGTATGATATCGTGCAGCTCATCTATTTCCGGATATTTGGGACATTCTTAAGTCTGGTGTCGGTTGGTGGCGCTGGAAATGCGATGGATTTCAAGGTCGTGATGTTTGAGAAGATCCGTCAGAATGTTGGCTGGATTTTACTGCTTTTACTGCCGGTGATCGCGTTGATTTTGTTGCGCGTATTTCTTATAAAATTTGACAAGCCGAAGATGAAAATAAGGCTTATAAGTGTGGCAGGTGCGATTTGTCTGTGTGTTGTATCCGTCCTTCTTCTGAATGTGCAGGGACGCGCGATGTATTCGCCATATCAGTTGTTCCACAATCAGTATGTACTGGAGCTTTCGATGAACAAGCTTGGCGTGTGTGTGACGACCGTGCGGGATGCGCAGACAATGATCACAGGTGGAAAGAAAGATGTGACATTTACGTTGGATGATACAGATATGCAGACGGATGACGATGTGACGGCAACCATAAGTGATGCGATGGAAGCAGTGGCAACCGATACGGATGCGGCACCGGTGTATGTGGAACAGGTTGATCCGGCAGTTGATTTTAAGAAGCTATATCAGGCAACCGAGGATGAGCAGTTGAAGAATCTGTCCGCTTATTGCGCACAGCAGACGCCGACGATGCAGAACGAATATACGGGCATGTTCGAAGGGTATAATGTTGTCTGCATTACTGCGGAGAGTCTGTGCAAATATGGTATCTATGAAAATTGCACACCGACACTCTACAAGATTATGAATGACGGTTTCGTATTTGAGAATTACTACAACCCGATCTGGTATCACAGTACGATCGACGGAGAATTTGTGGACTGTCTGGGGCAGTATCCGTGTTCCTCGGAGTGGAGCTTTTACAAGTCGGCAGATACCTATCAGCCGTATGCACTCGGCAATGCATTGAATGCGAAAGGCTACACAAGCAAGGCGTACCACGATTTTAATTTCTACTATTATAATCGGAGCGAGACGCATGCGAACATGGGATATGATTTCAAGGCGATTGATTATGGACTGGATATCCCAAGCTATGTGACATATTCCGATTATGATACGATTGAGGCAGTGTATAAGGAGTTTATCGACGAGGAGCCATTCCTGATGTACTTCATGACATTCAGTGGGCATCTGCCATATGATTATGCCTACAATGCCATGTGCCTGAAGAACCGTGAGGAAGCGGAAAAGCGCACAGAGGGAATGAATTTGCCAGAAGAAGCAGTTGCTTATATCGCGGCACAGATGGAGCTTGATAAAGCGTTAGAGGATCTGATCGACAAGCTGGATGAAGCCGGAAAGCTGGACAAGACCGTGTTCATCGTGACACCAGACCATTACCCATACGGACTGACAGACAGCGGCTATGATGCGCTTGCAGGCAAAAATGTATCCGATGATGCATTTGAAAAACATCATTCCTGCCTTGGTATCTGGTCTGCATCGATGGAAGAACCGGTCAAGGTCAAGAAGCTCTGCGCGAGTGTGGATGTCCTTCCGACTGTCCTGAATTTGCTTGGTGTGACATACGATTCGCGCATCCTGGCAGGACACGATATCCTGTCCGATTCAGAAGAGCTTGTTATCTTCGCTGATCATAGTTTCAAGACAGACAAGATCGGCTACAACACGAAAACCGGAGAAGTGACCTATTACGTGGATGAAAAAACAGTCTCACAATCCTACATCGACGATAAAATCGAGGAAGTTGAAACAAAACTTTACATGTCCGACGAAGTCATCAATACCGATTTTTATGGTTACGTGTACGGAAGGAAAACAAGTAATACAGATGAAAGTGCAAAATAAAAGACTGAAAGAAGGTCAAAAAAGACACAAAAAGGTATGATATAGTGGAATTTTGTTGTGAAAAACAACGAAGTATGCTAAAGTAAATTGGATTATGTAATTTATCGGGAGATTGTGAAGCACGCATACAGATTGAATCTATATGCGTGCTCACAATCGGAAGATAAGAACAATAAGGAGGAAAACAAAATGACAAGAATCGGAATTTACGGATACGGAAATCTTGGCCGCGGCGTAGAAGCAGCCATCAACCAGAACGACGACATGGAATTAGTTGCCGTATTTACAAGAAGAAATCCAGAAGATCTGACAATCAAGAACCAGACAGCCAAGGTGTGCAACGTCAAGGACATGGCAGACTGGAAAGATAAAATCGACGTTATGATTCTGTGTGGCGGAAGCGCAACCGACCTTCCAGAGCAGACACCAGAATGTGCAAAATATTTCAACGTGATCGACAGCTTTGATACACACGCAAGAATTCCAGAGCATTTTGCAAATGTAGACGCAAGCGCAAAGGCAAGCGGACATATCGGAATCATCTCCGTTGGCTGGGACCCAGGTATGTTCTCACTGAATCGTCTGTACGGAAATGCATTGCTTCCAGAGGGAAGTGATTATACATTCTGGGGCAAGGGCGTCAGTCAGGGACATTCCGATGCCATCCGCCGTATCGCAGGTGTCAAGGATGCCAAGCAGTATACGATTCCGGTAGAGTCTGCACTTGAGGCAGTTCGTAACGGCGAGAATCCAGAGCTTACAACAAGACAGAAGCATACAAGAGAGTGTTTCGTTGTACTCGAAGAGGGCGCAGATGCGGCAAAGGTTGAGGAAGAGATCAAGACAATGCCGAACTATTTCGCAGATTACGATACAACGGTTCACTTCATTTCGGAAGAAGAACTGAAGGCAAACCACAGCGGCATTCCACACGGTGGATTTGTACTTCGTAGCGGTGTGACTGGATGGAATAAGGAGAACAAGCATATCATTGAGTATAGCCTGAAGCTTGATTCAAACCCTGAGTTTACCTCCAGCGTACTGATCGCTTATGCGAGAGCTGCACACAGACTTGCAAATGAGGGCGTAAGCGGCTGTAAGACTGTATTTGATATTGCACCAGCTTACCTTGTGAATAAGACAGGGGAAGAGCTTCGTGCATCCATGCTGTAAGATGCACTTGATGACATGTCGCCGACGGAACGTGGGTGGCAACCAATAAGAAGGGAAACGAGGAGAGAAGATGGAAGAAATCGCAAATTATGTGCCGCAGATGTATGCGACATTCTGGGCATTGATCCCGCCAGTCGTGGCAATCGTGCTGGCACTCATCACAAAGGAGGTTTACAGTTCACTCTTTTTAGGAATTGTGATCGGTGGATTGTTCTGGTCAGACTTCAAATTCGAAGCGACTGTAAACCATGTATTCAAAGACGGAATCGTCGGTGTGCTGACCGATTCATATAACATGGGTATTCTGGTATTCCTTGTAATACTCGGTGTTATGGTCTGTATGATGAACAAAGCCGGTGGTTCGGCTGCGTTTGGACGATGGGCGAGCGCGCATATCAAGACGCGGATCGGTGCACAGTTAGCGGCAGTTCTGCTTGGTATTTTGATTTTCATTGATGATTATTTTAACTGTCTGACGGTCGGAAGCGTTATGCGTCCGGTAACAGACAAGCATCAGGTATCGCGTGCAAAGCTCGCGTATATCATTGATGCGACGGCAGCTCCGATCTGTATCATTGCCCCGATTTCATCCTGGGCAGCAGCGGTAGCCGGTTTCGTAGAGGGAGAGGACGGATTTTCAATCTTTATCCGTGCGATTCCGTATAACTATTATGCGTTGTTTACGATTTTATTTATGGTACTGCTGGTTGTAAAGAAGATTGATTTCGGACCGATGCGCAAGCATGAGAAAAATGCGCTCGCCGGTGATATCTACACAACACCAGACCGTCCATATGAAAACGCAGAAAATGAAGTAGTTGAGACAAAGGGTAAAGTGATCGACCTTGTACTGCCAATGGTCGTGCTGATTACATCGTGTGTCATCGGAATGATCTACAGTGGTGGATTCTTCTCCGGTGTTGGATTCGTGGAAGCGTTCTCCGGCAGTGATGCATCCGTTGGTCTGATGTACGGAAGCTTCTTCGCCCTTGTGATTACAATCGTTTACTATATGTTCCGCAAGGTGCTCAAGTTCCGTGAGTCCATGTCTTGTATTCCGGAAGGATTTAAGGCGATGGTACCAGCGATTTTGATTTTGACATTTGCATGGACCTTGAAGGCGATGACAGACAGCCTTGGCGCAAAAGAATACGTGGCAGCCCTCGTGAAGAGCGCATCCGGTGGATTCTTGAGTATCCTGCCAGCCATCGTATTTATCATTGCATGCTTCCTTGCATTTGCAACTGGAACCTCATGGGGAACCTTCGGTATGCTGATCCCGATCGTAGTAAATGCATTCGAGGGAACAAACCCGACCATGATGATTATTTCCATCTCTGCCTGTATGGCAGGTGCTGTATGTGGCGATCATTGCTCACCGATTTCGGATACAACGATCATGGCATCCGCAGGTGCACAGTGTAACCACATCAACCATGTAAATACGCAGCTTCCATATGTTGTGGTTGTTGCAGCAATCTCATTTGTGACATATATACTGGCTGGATTCCTTGGAAACAATGATGTTCCGGGATTCCTGAAGAGTCCGGTTGTACCGCTTGTCGTAGGACTGGTACTTGTGTTTGTTGTAATGCAGATCATCAAAGTAATTGAGAACAAGAAAGATCCAATTGATGCAGAATAAGAGGCTTGAAATGAAAAAGACAAAAGGAAGTATTATGTTGCTGCTGGCAGCGTTCTTCTGGGGAACAACGTTTGTAGCACAGACAACCGCATCTGATCGGATTGGAACATTTACATTTAACGGAAGCCGCTCCTTGGTTGGAGCGGCATTTCTTGCGATTTTGATTCTCGTTCGTACGGGAATGAAGAAGCAGAAAGCAAAGGTAAGTGGAGAACCAATCGAAAAAGAAAATACAAAACGGACTGTAATCGGAGGTATCCTCTGCGGATGTGTGTTGTTTTTTGCAACGAATCTGCAACAGAGTGGTATTGCGGCATATCCGGAAGGTGTGGCAAGCTCCGGCAGATCGGGGTTCCTCACCGCAACGTATGTAGTTATGGTTGCAATCGTATCCGGGCTGCTTGGAAAGAAATTACATAAGATCGTCTATGTGGCAGTTGTGATCTGCCTTGGTGGTATGTACATGCTGTGCATGTCTGGTGGTATCGACAATCTGTATTTTGGAGATCTGCTTGGACTTCTGTGTGCAGTCTGCTTTACTGGACATATTCTGACGGTTGATCATTTTAATGACTGTGACAGTGTGAAGATTTCGTGCATCCAGTTTATTACGAACGGTGTGATATCTTTGATCTGCATGGCAATCTTCGAGCAACCGGCATGGGGTGATCTTGCCGCTGCATGGTTCCCAATCCTATATGCGGGTATCTTCTCCAGCGGTATCGCCTATACGTTACAGATTGCAGGACAGAAATATGCAGATCCGGCAGTCGCGTCGATCGTGATGAGTCTGGAATCTGTATTTGCAGTGCTCGGTGGATTCGTTGTATTGCACGAGGTATTAGCACCGAGGGAGATCGTCGGCTGTGTGCTTGTATTCACAGCGGTGATCTTGGCACAGGTGCCACAGATGATGAAAAAAGCGTCTTGATTGACGCTACGCCAGCGGTTTGGTATAGTAGTATTAAATTTATTGGATGGGAGGATACAAAATAACATTATGAAGAAGGGATTAAAGAGAATAGTAACAACAGCACTTGCAGCAGTGCTTATGCTTGTTCAGTTTCCAATGGTGGAAAGCAAAGCAGCATCAGCATCACAAATTGAATTATCCGGAAAGGCACATGTACAGACATACGGTGATACAAACGGAAAGATTGTGAAGGAAGAAGGCATTGAGACATTGGTGCTTGGTACAAGGGGACAGGCAAAACGTGTGGAATCTATAACTGTCAATATGCAGAACAATACAGGATATGCGGGAACCGTCCAGTACCGGGTACATCGGCAGACATATGGATGGACACAATGGTTAACAGCTGGACAGCCTGCCGGGACAACTGGACAGGGCAAGCGGCTGGAAGGTATTCAGATGCGTTTGACTGGTGAATTGGCACAGCACTATGATATTCGATATCAGGTACATATCCAGACTTATGGAGACAATCAGGGATGGGTATATAACGGAGCTTTAGCAGGAACAACTGGAGAAGCAAAGCGTTTGGAAGAGGTAAAGATTCAGCTCATACCGAAGAACACAGTGGCAGAGACACCAAGTGTCAGCTATCGTGTACATAGACAGACTTATGGTTGGGAAAGAAACTGGGCGAAAGATGGAACAGTTAGTGGAACAACTGGAGAGAGCAAACGTCTCGAAGGTATCAGCATAGATATAAAAGGCACAAGTTATAATGGAAGCGTGGAGTATCAGACACATGTACAAAGCTATGGCTGGATGGACTGGGTAGCAGATGGAGATATGAGCGGAACCAGCGGACAGGCAAAACGGCTGGAAGCAATTCGGATACGACTGACAGGAGAACTTGCGCAGAATTATGATATCTATTATCGGGTACATGCACAGACCTTCGGCTGGATGGGCTGGGCAAAGAATGGTGACAGTGCCGGAACAGCCGGTTATGGAAAGCGTCTTGAAGCAATTCAGATTCTGCTTGTGAAAAAGGGAGCAGCAGCACCGGGAGCAACTATAAAGGGCGTCACACAGACAACCTCATCAAGCTTCAATGATGCAACGGATTCAAAGAACAACACGAACTCAAAGGTAGTAGAACTTGGGACATATTCTTATTCAGATCTTGTAGCGAATGGAGTTTGTTTAGATGGCTATTGTTCAGGAACATCTGTCAGAATTTATAGAGTTTATGATGGTAAGGTTTGGCAGAAATATGTTCAGGTAAATTTCTCTGGGGAAAAACTCCCTTCAGATTTTACTCCTTCAGGGATAATTTATGATTCAAGTTGTACTAATTGGATTATTTATTACCTCATGTCAGGAACAACCGGTACAGGTAACTTTGGCTGGGGAGCGTATGGAAATATTCAGTAAATTGTGTAGAGCTCTTCTAAGGAAGAGCTCTATTTTTCTGTCTATGCAATAAAATTGCCTCTCCTGTCTGTACACAGAAGAGGCGAAGGTTTGTACGAATCTGAAACCTAACTGGGAGCATCCACTTTGGAGTGGGTGTTCTTTTCGTAGAAAATGCGTTTGACCGGGTATGAAATCGTCAACAACTCACAATAATGCGACCACGACAATTTAACAGACACTGTCTGTTGAATTTGATAGTTCTGGTAGAGCTCAACAATAATCTTTCCTACATTCTAGTAGGGACTTCGAACATCTTTTTTGTAGAAATTATCTTAAGAGATAGTTTTTATCAATTTTGATATAGATTTGTTGGAGTGACAAAATATATGGAAACTGATATAATCGCTATTAGAAAGCATGTGTATTGTAAAACACTTAAATAACGACTGAATCTGCAGAAAAATGAAGGAAGGATAAAGATGAATTCACCTCAAACTATTAATGGCTTGATGAGACATTTACGAAATGATTGTAATGTCCAAATACAGGGAAGCAAGCAAAAACAACAATTAATAAGTTATGGTTATTATCATGGCTACAAAGGATACCGTTTTTTTCAAAACAGTTGTAACC
>CAVGQQ010000045.1:0-25609 GCA_963631525.1 bacterium | reverse complement strand
GTTTTATTGGTTGTATTTTTTTAGGATGCTTATATATTCTTATAGATGCTTCAGCGAATCACAACTATATGAGAGGCAAAGAATTTGGTACTGCTCAATGGGCATCGGTTGATGCGATAAATGCAAAATTTGAAAACAGGCGGCATGAATCATGGAATCGAGTTTATTCAGATGAATTACGCATATCCATGAAAACATCAATTAACAATAATTGTCTTGTTATTGGCGGATCAGGTGTTGGTAAATCTTTTTATCTTTTAACCCCAAACATTTATCAGGCAGATCCAAAAGAAAAATATCCCGGTTCTTATATATTCACGGACCCCAAGGGAGAACTGCTGCTTAAAAATGGCGCATATCTGAAAAACAAAGGATATCGAATCCGCGTGTTAAATCTTGTCTCTGGAGCAATGCAGGAGAGCGATTGCTTCAATCCGCTTATCTACATTCGACAAGAATCTGATATAGACAAGCTGGTTCGGAATATTCAAGATAATACAAATGAAGATTCAGCTGCAGCAGAAAATCCTTTTTGGCCAAAAGCGGAAGCGCTTTTGCTAAAATCATTATTTTTAATTGTGTGGATGGAAAGTGATCTCTTTGGCTGGGAGATGAATATACCAACAGTCTGCATGCTGTTAAACAAGGCGCAGATCGATGATGACCCCAATATTCAATCTGAATTAGACCAAATTTTTGATGAACTAGTATTGCGCACGGTTGATATACCAGGAAAGGGAGAGATGCATCCTGCATGGAGAGCATATCACAAGGTAATGGTTGGTGCAGCAGACACTAAGCGATCAATTGTGATATCAGCACATGCAACAATGCAGATATTTGAAAATCCGGACATTCAAAGAATTCTTAGCAAAGATGAATTGGAATTGTCGAGTATTGGAACAGGACTGGTGGATGGAAAAAAGAATGTCAAAACAGCTCTTTTTTGCGTAATTCCGGATTCGGATACAACATTTAATGCAGTTGCCGGGATGCTTTATACGTTATTATTCCAAGAATTGTATTTTCAGGCGGATTTTTGCTATAAAGGAAAGCTTCCGGTACCAGTGACATTCTGGATGGACGAGTTCGCCAATATTGCACTTCCAAAAGATTTTATGAAGATGCTCACGACAATGCGGTCGCGCTTGATCAGCTGCGTAATTATCATTCAGAATCTTGCACAGATAAAAGAAAGATATAAAGAAAGCTGGGAGGAAATACCAGGAAACTGTGACGTGTGCGTCTATCTCGGCGGCAATGAACAATCCACATTTGAATATATATCGAAGAACCTTGGAAAAAAGACAATCTACAAGAAATCGTCAGGAGAAACAAAAGGTATACATGGCAGTTCATCTACAAATGAGGATTCGTTGGGACGAGAACTCATGCTTCCGGAAGAGGTGCGAGAACTTGACAATGACTTTTGCGTTGTATTTGTGCGAGGTAAAAAGCCGATTCTGGATCACAAATTCAAAACTTTGGAATCTCAAGAGTTTGAATTATCCAATCAGCTTGGCACTTACCTGCACTCTCAGGATAAGCAACTTGATCGGGATGCATTTCATATATCTCTTGCAAGTCAGAAAGAATTGTCGGATGCGTATGCACTTGGAAGGGTAATTGAGATTAATCTTGATCAAAATATCCTGAACACAGCGGAATATCAGGAACTTCAGGATATTGTGCTGCAAAATTCTGAGGATGTGCAGGAGGAGTTAGAACGTGCAAAAACGATTGATATCAGGGATGTTTCTCTTATGGATCTTCTTCAAATGGATGATTTTGTACTTTCAGATGAGGAAATGGTTGAGGTAGCTGCGGGAATTAAGGGTGGTTTGTCAGATGAAGAAGTCAAAAGCTATATATTATACGGAGACGCACATCGTATGCATTCGCAGAGATTGTTATTAGAAGCATTGGCAACCAGAAGGAAGGCAGGTGGTGGTAGTCAATGACAGAGTTGGATTATAAATTTATTATGGGATATTTGTATGATGAACAGGTGACTATGAAGGAAATATCAGATGCGGTTACAGATCCCGTTGCACATACAATGATCAATGGAAAGACATATTCGTTGGATCAGGCGGGAATTAACTCATATAATCGGTATAAAGACTCCATATTGGCGCAAACATATTATCTTTCAAAGGCTGCGAAAGTACCATATGCACTTATGTATGATGCTATCATAGCTCCGATTCAGGAAGGAAAACCGGTAGACAGTGCGTTTTTAGATGATATTTTCATCCGATCTTTGTTCGACACAGATATTCATGCAGCCGTATGTAGTTGTATTGATTATGATCGACGGATTTTTGAAAACGTAGAGCCGTTGTACAATTCTTTTGGAAAAGAAATTTGTCCAGGAGATCTAGTCTCACTTGCCAATACAGCAGAGATATTTCAATATCGTGATTCCTATTATATTCACATATCCGATTCGAACTGTCAAAGGCATATGTTGAGAAGAGAGCAGATTGATGCTGCTACTCGTGTTATGAAGAGTAAAATCGTGTGCAGGACTTATGATCAAGGGGATATATACGATGCTCTGGTTGTTGATATCGCTGTTAACCACAGAAATTCATTAGTATCTGTCTATGATACATTTGGAAAAATTGCAGAAAATTTAGGAATAGGCGAAAAAATCTCAATCGAGAATTGCGTGAAGCAATTTAATAAGGAGGTAAATAGAAGTGCTGTCACTCGAACAATTATCGGATAGCATTGTGGAGAAAGCTGTAAAAAAACATTCTTATTGGAAAAATGGATATGCCCAGTTATGGTCCGGGTGGCAATTTAATATAAGCAGATATAATTGCAAAAATTATAGATTTTGTAATTACTCTTTGCAGGAAATGATTGGTAGCTATGCAGTTATGGATGGCTGCTATTTTTTTAACTGTAATTTAGCATATAGTCGATTCAATTCGGCGATTGCAAATCGTTCAGAATTTCATAATTGTATATTGAAAAAAGTGTATTTTTCATGTGCAAGAATGAACGAATCAAAATTTGATAATTGTCAAGCAGATGGTTCAGATTTTCGTATGGCAAAGATGAACAATACAGTTATGACAAACTGTAGTTTAACAGATAGTGATTTTCAGGACGCAGAGCTATCCGGAGCAGATTTGAGATTTTGCAATGTTATTGGTTGTAATTTCAGAGGAACAGCATTTGATTTTTCAAGAAAGCAACCAGCATATTGTTATTGGCGGGATTGCAGAGGAAAGACGATTCTGCTTATGACGGGATATAAGGATGTATATGATGTGCCAGGGTTTATGCAGATGTTAGATCCAATGAAATTAAATGCAGCATACGGAATATCTTATGAATATGTTAATTGGAGAATTGCCTGTTTGTAGTCACAGAAAACACGAAAAACACACACATCATAGAGTAAACAAACTTTACAATTGTTATAGTTATACTTAGAAATTCAGAAGAAAGAAGGGATGACATGCAGGTTGTTGTTGCGGAGAAACCAAGCGTGGCAAAATCAATCGCAAAGGTGCTTGGCGCTAATCGGAGCAAAGATGGGTATATGGAGGGGAATGGATATAAGGTGACCTGGTGCTTGGGACATCTGGTTGAACTTGCATATCCGGCAGCGTACGACGAACGCTATAAAAAATGGCAGTTAGATCTACTGCCGATTATTCCGGAGAAATGGAAATATGGGATCAAAGGCGACACCAAAAGTCAGTACGATGTGGTTAAATCGTTGTTTTTAGATGCAGATACAGAATCGGTTGTATGTGCCACAGATGCCGGACGGGAAGGGGAGCTTATCTTCCGGAATTTATACATGAAAACAGGCTGCAAAAAGCCTATAAAAAGGTTATGGATCAGTTCCACGGAAAATAGTGCCATCAAGCAGGGATTTGAAGAGTTAAAGGATGGAACACAATATGAAAACTTATATTTCGCGGCACAGGCAAGAGAACGAGCGGACTGGCTCACTGGTATGAATTTATCCCGGCTCTTTACTTTAATTTATGGCGGTGGAAAAAAAATAACGATTGGAAGAGTTATGACACCGACATTGGAAATGATCTGCGAGAGGGATGCTCAGATCGATGGATTCACAAAGAAAAAGTTCTATCAGATTCATTTGAAGAATCAGAAGGGTATTGATTTTGTTAGTGAAAAATTTGAAAACCAGGAGGAAGCCGCAAGGGTGCTTGCAGAATGCACCAATGGAACATTATGCATCTCCTCTGTAAAGAAGGAAAGAAAAGAACAGAAGCCGCCACTACTTTATGATCTGACCACACTGCAGCAGGAGTGTAATAAGATGTTTGGATATTCGGCGAATAAAACGCTGGAAATTGCCCAGGAACTGTATGAGAAGAAACTGACTACATATCCGAGAACAGATGCAAAATATATAACCGAAGATATGATGGATACGTTTCTGGATGTGCTTGATCTTGCCCAAGACCATGCAGATTATGCAGATATTCGATGCATAGACAGAAAGTTTGTAAAGAGGATTACTGACAACAGTAAGGTAACCGATCATCATGCGATCATCATTACGAAAGATCAGACGAATCTGAAGGATTTATCGCAAGACAGCAAGCTGGTATATGATCTGATAGCATTAAGGATGTTAACTGCAGTATCGAATCCATATGAATATTACAGCATATCGGCAGATGGAATATGTAACAGGCATGAATTTTCAATGAACGGAGTAACCGTAATTGATTATGGATTCAAAGCAAATGAAATGAAATTCCGGAACCGAAGCAAGGCGGATAAAGAAGAAAATGCTGAGAAAATCATGCCAGATATATCGGAAGGTGATGTGCTGCAGGTAACACCGGAGCTTTCTGAGCAATGGACAAAGCCGCCGGCACATTATACGGAAGCTTCGCTGCTTGGAGCAATGGACAAAGCCGGAAATAAAGAGATGAGCGATGAAGTAGAGCGAAAGGGGCTTGGAACTTCTGCGACTAGGGCGGCAATCATAGAGAAGTTAATTACAAACGGATATGTAGAGCGGGTAAAGAAAAAACTGGTTGCAACAGAAGCCGGGAAGTATCTAATTTCGGTTGTTCCTGATCGGGTAAAATCGGTAAGTTTAACTTGTGACTGGGAAAATGAGCTTGTAGAGGTTGCGGCAGGAACAAAAGGCTATGCAGCATTTATGAATGAAACAGAAGATTATATTAAAAGTCTTGTAGATGAGTATTCTAAGGTAGAACCGAAACCGTGGCAGTCGCAGAGGGAAGAAATATGTAAATGTCCGGTATGTGGAAATTCCGTACAGGAAGGAAAATTTGGAATCTTCTGTACAGGAAAATGTGGCTTAATGTTCCTTTTTTATAAACAAAAATTATCTGCGAAACAGATCAAAACATTACTTGTAGATAATAAGGAGGTTTTAATGAAAGATCAAACTTCGAGCAAAGGAACGAAGTTTGACATATATATCAAATATCAGGGGTATGAGCCTTTTTCTTATACAGATAAGGATGGACATGAAAAAAGGGCATATGCCTTGAAATTTGATACGAGATTCCCAAAGAATAATAAGAAGAAAGGTTAAAAGGGTGGAATTATGTTTGAGATCAGAGTTACAAAATTGGATAATCAGGAAAGTACAGTGAAGGGACTTGTAAGTATGGTTGTGGATGGAAAATTTGCATTTTCGTCTATGCGTGTGATCGAAAGCGAAAATGCACAGAGAGGATTTTTCGTAGCTATGCCAAGTTATCGCACAAAAAATGGAAGATATGTAGATCTATACAAACCTGTCACATCTGAAATGAATAATGCGCTTACAGAAGCGGTAGCAAAGGCAATGGCGACTGGCGCACCGGTTACGATTGGAAATGGAGAAACAAACATATCTACATATGTTACACCAGTGGCATATCAGAACAATGAGAGTGTGGCAGCAAAAGTGAACCTGAAGTGTGGAGATATTGTTTGTGACAGTATTGTTCTAAGAAAATCAATCGAAGGGAATCTTTTTGTGGGGTATCCATCGTATGAAAAAAAGCAACTTGATGAAAACGGAAATCATGTACATGTAAATTATTGCAATCCTACTACGGCAGAGTTCAGGACGACACTGTCTGACAATATTCTTGCACAGTATGACGCAGCAATGAAACGTAGTTACGAAGTAAAACCAAAAGAGAACGAAACACAATCTTACTCTGTAGATATTCCAGTGAGCTCTCATAAAATATGAAGAGACGAGGATAGATCCTCACTGGAACCAAGCGTAGAAATAACAAGCTGCAATCCAGAAAATGGGCAGCTATTACCTGGAGTATATTTGATTCATACAGCGGATAGAATGTTGAAAAATGCGGACAGCTATATTAAAGCTGCAATGCAGACCACATATGCCGATATGTTTCAGCCAGTAGAAGTAAATTGTAAAATAAAGATGATACAAAGTGGTAAAAAGCTGAGTGTGACATGTAAATTTATACTTGGAGATGGATCTTTCCAATCATTAGCAGAAAGCATTGAACATCAGGGAATAAGAGATTATTTAGAAAAACATATACGAATAGGTAATAAGCGCGAACAGATTTTATTGAGTAATGAAGAACTTATCAATGAAGTATGTAATAATGATCAAAATCGAGCAGCGGTTATAGATATAATCGATTTTCTTAGAAAAGAACTTCATAAATGTGAGAAATTGCAGCAAGAATTAAATGGTCGTACAGTAAGAAGCATATAATTTATTTCATAACTGCCAGCATATATCAAAGGAGATATAGGTTGGCAGTTTTTGTTTTATGATATAAGAGCGAAGAGCGAGGAGGTAAGTGATGGCTACAAAAAGAGAATTGCAACGAAATGAGGCGTATAGAAAGATACGTGACAGATTACATGAAAAATCAGAATATGAGGCGATATTACGTTGTTGTTCGCGGATGTATTTACTTCAGCAAATAGACAATATTCTTGCTGTGTATTCGCAAAAACCATACGCAACAGCAGTAAATACTTATGATAGATGGGGAAGTGAAGCCAATCGGCATGTTATAAAGGGGAAAACAGCAATCTGTATATTTGGTAATGAACCTGAGCTTCCGGGTTCGTTTTTCTTGTATGCGGTGGAGGACACGAAAGTCTTTAAGGGAATGACGGATTCTTATGAGGATTTGTTTTCAGGAGAACTCATACAGGCATATTTACGTAAAAACGAATTGTCTACCGAAAAAATAAAAACCTTGTATTCCGATAGGATAAGTAGTATATTAGATTTAGAAGTAAAAAGTAAAAATAAAGAAGCATTATTATTGGCGGCGACTATTATTCTATGTGAACGACTTGAGATTGATTGTGATGATGAGAAAATACAGTTGGCTTCCATTGTAAGGGATCGCCCAGATGAAGTATATTATATACTTGAACAAGCACATTCTATTAGTCGCGGACTTATAAAAGAATTGCGAACTGAACTAGCAATAATAAAGGAAGAGAGGGTGGATGATTATGATCAGAACAGAGAAGTTGAGCAACGGGAGAGAAGTACCGGCAGTGGACTCGGAAGAAGAGTGGAAGAAGTTCATTTTGGGTATTCCAAAGGAACAGATTCTGCCATTGTACCTGGTGATGGGGACAACAATTTACAAGTTGGATCAAATGACCGAAACGTATCTGCCGGATGGCGTGACATACGATCTGGAGGATTACGAGATGGAGATAGAACCGACGTGGAGGAACGAGAGCGTGGATCTGTTCGCACTTCAGTGGATTCACGTGATCGAGGATCAGTTTGGGGAGAAACTGTATCCGATTCAAGTCAAGGAGGACGTGGATTCGACGGACGGGGCGAAACAGTACAGACTTTTCGTGGACAAAGCGAAGGAAGTGCAATACGAAGCAAATCAGATGTACAATCAGATCATGCAGACAGAGCAGAAGAAACTGGACGTGTGGCGCAGGGAGACATCACCGGATCTTATGGAAGTCGTGCGGAGAGCGGAGCAGCTCCGGGATACGACGAGGGAGATCGTTTTCGAAGAAGTGATCCTGCCGATGGGGCATTATCCGGAGGAGAAACTCAAGCTGATCGAGAGAGATCTGTTATAAATGAGAAAAAAGAAGAAGCTATGCAGGCTTCTTCTTTTTTGATTGGTGAGGAATTTGTTATCAATGGCAAATTACTTGAAGTTTTTCAAATTACAGATAACGAAGTAATAATGATCGATCGCGAGGATGAATCTGAAACACAGGAGCCAACGGAATACCGATATTCAATCGATACTGCAAATGCAGCATACAAAGAGTACCAGGATGATCTGCAGGCGAACAGAGAGGAACAGGGGGTGACGCAGCAACCGGTGTCCTATCAACAGATGGATATGTTTGCGATGCTTGGTATCGAGACTACACCATCGCCGGCAAAGATCAATACGAATCCATTAACAGGACAATATCATAATCCAACGAATCATTCTGTAGTACCTCAGAAATATATTGATGAAGTGTTAAAACGTGGATCTGGTTTCATAGGTGGCAAACATAGAATCGCTCAAATGTATAAGGACAACACCTTAACTGCATCTGCACGTGCGGCAATAATCAAACAGGAATATGGGCTTGGAGGTGCCGGCTGGCCTATGGATGGCAAGCTGGGTGTTCATGGCTACGATACGATTCAGCAAGGCAAGGGAATCAAAATTGAATGGATAGATGAGCAAGGCGAAAATGAAGGATATGTCTCATGGCGAGATGTTGAGAAAAATATTGCGTGGTTGATTTCCACAAATAATTATTTTGATACAGCGGAAATGATAGATGTATCAGAACAACCCCAGGAACATGAAGAGACGTCAGAGATACCGGAAATGGCAGAAACTGTAGAAATCATCGAAGAGGTTCCTGTGCCAGCACTAACACCTGCAGATAGAGACAATATTCAGGATTTATTGCTAAATGTTGATTTTTCCGGATATGCATATGCACGTGCGTTTTTACAGACAGTATGCACAAACGATAATTTGACAGCTGCAGAACAGGCATCTTTCTTCGCAGCGCTTATGTGTGATAATGATACGAAAGAATACACTTTATATTATAGGACGAACCCGGTAGATGTCCGGACAAATTTAGAAGATGTAAAGATTGTATATAACAATGTGGAGTATCGTATTTCATATGGTGATTTGGTAGAACGGCTTCAATACAAGCTAGACAGAGGCGGTTTTGGAGAGTATTGTACACCAGAGGATTTGAAATCTGTACAGGACGTGATCGATACTGTTGATACGGGCGTATATGCTAGTTACAAACAGGCACTTGCAGAGAAAACGCAGATAAAAGAAAAAAAGCTGCAGCCGGCAATCGATTACCATTACAATCAGGAGCAGTTTGCTCAAACACTTCAGGGAGCAGGCGCAAAAACACGATTTGGATGGAACATAGAAGCTATTCGGACACTAAAAAAGGTGGAAACCGAGGGAAGGTTTGCGACGCCAGAGGAGCAGGAATGCTTAGCGCATTATTGCGGCTGGGGTGGATTATTCAAGGCATTTGATGATCAAGATGTAAAATGGTCGAAAGAATACAAAGAACTGAAGGAACTTTTGACAGAAGAAGAGTATGCATCTGCACGCAGTACGGTAAATGATGCGTTCTATACGGATCCGGACGTTGCTGCAGCAGTTGGTCAGATTCTTGCAAATTGCGGATATACAGAAGGAAATCTATTGGAGCCGAGTATGGGTGTCGGACACATTATTGGATCACTTCCAGAAAAACAAAACTTCAAACGATATGGCGTGGAAATTGATGGAATATCGGGGCGAATTGCGAAGCTGCTATATCCAAACATGGAGATTGAGATAAAAGGCTATCAGAATACGAATTATTCTGATGGCTTTTTTGATTGTGCCATTGGAAATGTTCCTTTTGGAAATTACAAACCTTATGATCCAAAATACAACAAGCATAACTTCAAAATACATGATTATTTCTTTGCAAAAACTATCGATCAGGTGCGACCTGGTGGACTTGTTGTGTTTATAACAAGCACAGGAACCTTGGACAAGTCAAACTCAAATGTTCGTAGATACATTGGAGAGAGGGCAGAGCTGATTGGGGCAATCCGGTTACCAAACACGGCTTTCAAGGATTTAGCAGGGACAGAAGTAGCAACGGACATTCTGGTACTGCGTAGACGGGAATATCCGGTTGCATTGGATGAGCCTTGGTATCATTTGGGTTATACAAATGATGGAATTCCGGTAAACGAGTATCTTATTGATCATCCGGAAATGTGCCTTGGGAAAATGCAGTATGATATTGGTCGTTTCGGACCAGAGAGTAAATACACGACATGTGTTCCGGATAACAAAGATTTTAAGGAAAAACTGCAGGAGATTGTTCAGAGATTTTCACCAGACACTTACCGTGAACCGAATCAGGTAAGCGAAAAAGAGGATTCTATACCGGCAGATCCATCAGTTTCGAATCATACGCTGACTGTTATAGATGGAAAGGTGTACTATCGTGATAATTCACAGATGATAGAAAAAAAATATACGCCAGTAAATGTAAAAAAGGTTAAGGAATACATTTCTCTGCATAAAATTGCCAGACATGTGATTCAGATTCAGTATGAAGGCTGCAGCGATGAAGATCTGAAGCTCGCGCAGTCTGAATTAAATGAGACATATGATACGTTTGTAAAGGAAAATGGATATATTTCTGCGGCATCTAATGCAAAGATCTTCGGGATTGATGATAACTATTCGTTCTTAAATTCTTTTGAGGAGAAGCTGGAGGATGGAACCGCTCGGAAAACAGATATATTTACAAAGCGAACGATTAACCCGGTTCATGAGATTACTGAAGTAGAGAACGCTTTTGATGCGCTGCGCGTATCTCTTACACAAAACGGAAAGGTCGATATTAACTTTATGCTTGGTATATATAGTCCGGATTTATCATCTATTGATACATCTGAAATGAATGCGGACGAAATTTATGCTGCAAAGAGGAATATATTGGTTCAGGAGCTTCATCATGTTATTTATCTCGATCCGGCTGAATATGATCCGGATAACCTCGATGCAGGCTGGCATACGGCAGATGATTATTTGTCCGGAAATGTCCGGGAGAAGGCAAAAAAGGCGATAGAAATGTCCGGGGATGAAACGATGGGGGCGACATTTATGGATAATGCCGAGATGCTTCAAAGTGTAATTCCTGAAGATATACCATATACAGATATTGAAGTGAAGCTTGGAAGCAGCTGGGTGGATCCGGAGGATTATGCAGAATTCATGTTTGAAACTTTCCATATAGCACCGTTTGACCGCAATACATATCGCTGGATACGTGCCGACGTAGATTCGTCAAGATATGTAGGTGTTAAGTTAAATCCTGGGACAATGGAATATCGGGTAACGGGGCAGAGCAGGTGCAAAGGTAATGCATATTGTAATTCCGTATTTGGTACAGAAAAAATGAATGCTACAGCAATTCTTGAGAGAACGCTTAATTTTAAGCAGGTTACTGTTTATGTGCCAGGCTCGCACTCTAAAGAAGTAGACCGTGAGGCAACGATGCTTGCACGCGAAATGCAGGAAAAGATCAAGCTAGAGTTTAAGGATTGGTTCTGGCGCGATGAGAATCGACGAGAAAAATATGAAAGAAGATACAATGATATGTTTAATAGCGTGAAGCTGCGTGAATACGATGGCAGCTTTCTGGAGTTTCCGGGAATGAATGCAAATATATCTCTAAAGCAGCATCAGAAAAATGCGATTGCACGTATTTTGCTAGGGGGGAACACATTGCTTGCCCATTGTGTTGGTGCAGGTAAGTCTTATGAAATGATTGCAGCCGTAATGGAACAAAAACGGCTTGGTCTTGCAAATAAACCACTTATGATCGTTCCCAAAGCGATTGTCAGTCAGATGGAATCAGAATTCATGCGTCTGTATCCCTCTGCTAATATACTGGCAGTGAAAGACAAAGATTTTGACAAAAAAAATCGGCAGAAATTTATAGCAAGAATCGCGACGGGGGATTATGATTGTGTGATCATGTCACACAGTCAGTTTGAAATGATCCCGTTGACCCAAGAACGCGAGATTGTGTACAAGAAGCAGGAAATTGATGAACTGCAAGTGTACCTACGAGACATGAAGGATGCAAAAGGAGACAGCTGGAGTGTCAAACGTATAGAAGATGCAATTAAAAAGAGAGAAGAAGAACTAAACAAATTGATGGATGTACCAAGGGACAATACGATTTCCTTTGAGCAGCTTGGGGTAGATGCGCTTTATGTCGACGAAGCACATAACTTCAAAAATCTTGCGATATTTTCGAAGATTAACAATGTGGCGGGTATTCCGACAGCATCTTCAAAGAAGTCGTTTGATATGCGAATGAAGTGCCGGTACATCAACGAAATATCCGGAGGAAAAGGACTTGTATTTGCAACAGGAACACCTGTGTCAAATACAATGGCGGAGATGTTCGTTATGCAGTCTTTCCTGCAGCCTGATCGATTAAAGGAACTTGGCATCGATGTATTTGATGCATGGCTCGGCTCCTTTGGTGAAATTCAAGCGTCACTAGAATTAAAAGTCGCCGGGAATGGATACAAAGTGAAGAATAGAGTAAAGAATTTCCAAAATGTTCCGGAATTGATGACAATTTTTAAGGAAATAGCAGACATCCAGACTGCTGATATGTTAGATCTTCCGGTGCCGAAGCTGCGAACCGGTCAGCCAATTGTTATCGAGTGTGAAATGGATGATGCACAGACGGAAATATTGGAATCTCTGATTGAAAGAGCCGATGCGCTAGAAAATGGTAGTGTAGATCCGTCAGTCGATAATATGCTGAAACTTACGAATGAAGCGAAGCTGCTTGGCACAGATGCCAGACTTTTGAATCCGGATGCACCGGACAATTTACAGGGGAAATTATTTAGATGCGCCGAAACAGTTTATAACGAATATGTGGAACACAATCAGGACGGAAAAATTGGCTGCCAGTTAGTATTTTCTGACATGGGAACGCCGAAGGCGGATGGAACCTTTGATGTATATAATACTGTAAAGAATTATTTGATCGATCTGGGAATACCGAAGGAAGAAATCGCATTTATCCATGATGCAAAAAATGACGCAGAGAGACAAGAAATTTTCCGAAAAACGAATGCCGGGCAGATTAAGGTATTGTTTGGCTCGACGGATAAATGTGGTACAGGTGTCAATGTTCAGACACATCTTGTTGCCATGCATCATATTGATTGTCCGTGGAAGCCTTCAGCAATCGAGCAGCGGAATGGTCGAGGAATCCGCCAGGGAAATGAGAACGAAGAAATAGCAGTATATCACTATATAACGAAAGGTTCTTTTGATGCGTATAGCTGGTCTCTGGTCGAAAACAAACAGAAGTTTATATCGCAAATTATGACCAGCAAGCCGGTAGGACGTACCTGCGAGGATATAGATGAAGCTGCACTTAATTATGGCGTGTTCAAGGCTGTGGCAACTGGTGATGATACGATCCGGGAGAAGATGGAGCTTGAAAATGATCTGACCAAGCTTCGTATGTTGAAATCAGCATATAATAAGAAACATCGTGAGGCGGAATTGCGGGTAAGCAGATCGATTCCCAAAGCGATTGCTCAGACGAAAGAGAAGATTGAAGTATTGGAGCAGGAAATCGCATATCAGAAAACTCATCCGGCAGTAAATGAGGATGGTGAGGCAACATTTTCTATGATGATCGGATCCGAAATCTTTACAACACATAAGGATGCAGGATTTGCCTTGAATCAAGCAGTTTCAAGGCTGAAGTGTGGGGACAGTCTGGTGGTTGGAGAATACAACGGATATATGATGACAGCTGCGATCACGCAGAAGAATCTGGTAGGAGAGGTTGGAGAAAAAACTATTTATCTGAAGCGCAAAGATGGAGGAAAGGCATCTCATGAGGTTATTATTGGGCTAAGTACACTTGGAAATATCGTTAAAATTAACAATGTGTATAATTCTTTCGAGAAGTCTCTGGATAAAGAAAAAGGAAATCTGCAGAAGTATGAGAGTGAGCTGCTGATTGCAAAGGAAGAACTTGCGAAGGGATTTCCATACGAATCTGATATTCGGGACAAAGAGCAGCGGCTAAAAGAAATCGATGAGATAGTTACGACTAAGGATGTAGATGTGTTTGATGAGAATTTTGATTCAGAAAATCAGAATAAAGTGAGGAAGATAGATGTAAAAACGATAAGGTAAAAAATAGGGGAATCTGTGATTTATTCAGATTCCCTGTTTTTCTCTTCTTTTGTAGCTTCATAATCAAGTAGTACACAGCGTTCAAGGAGTTGTCGCACATATCTTGGACATTCGCGGTGTGAGGTAGGGGAGGTAGATTCCCAACCTTCAATTGTTCGTTTTGGAATATTATATTTTTGGGCAAAAGCCTCTTGTGATAATCCAAGAAGCGCTCTCATTTCCTTAATACTCATAAAAAACCTCCCTATTATTTAATATAATAGACATACGGGGATTGAATGTCAACGAAAAACAAATGACCATGTAAATGTGAACCAATTAGTAATTGTCTATGGCGGTCCTGACGGCGAAATGGGCGCATCTATGCGTTATCTGTCCCAGCGTTACGCCATGCCATACAAGGAATGTCAGGCAGTACTGACCGATATTGGAACCGAGGAACTTGGTCATCTGGAGATCGTTGCATCCATCATCTACCAGTTGACAAAGAACCTCTCGATGGAAGAAATCAAGGCTTCCGGCTTTGACAAATATTATATTGATCACACGATTGGTATCTGGCCACAGGCAGCTGGCGGCGTTCCGTTTAATGCCTGTGAATTCCAGAGCAAGGGCGATACGATTACTGATCTGTACGAGGATCTGGCTGCCGAGCAGAAGGCACGCAGTACCTACGACAACATCCTCCGGTTATGTAAAGACTACCCGGATGTCTACGAGCCAATCAAGTTCCTGCGCGCGCGTGAGATCGTACATTTCCAGCGGTTCGGTGAAGCACTTCGTCTGGTCCAGGATAAATTGGATGAGAAGAATTTCTATGCATTCAATCCGGCGTTTGACCGTTCGGCTCCATGCGTGGATAAGAAGAAATGTAATTGTGAGAAGCAATAATTCTTCTGAACTGAGATATAAAAAGGGACTGTCTCGCTGATTAGCGGCAGTCCCGATTTTTTACTCCTGCAGTGTATAAAATAACTTTGTCTCATTCACGATCTGATATTTCCCGTCGGTATAATCGACAATCATCACATTACAGTTTTGTTGCAATCCACCTGACCAGAAATCCTTGATCTCGTGCTTCTTAATATAAGACATAATTCCTTTGTTGAGGGCACCATGTGCGACGATCATCACACGTTCGCAGGAATCAGCGAGTGGTTCAATCTTGTCCTGCATAAAATCCCCGGCACGTGCAATCAGATGCGGAAGTGTCTCAGCATCGTCGGCAGGTACATACAATTCCGGTTGCTTGAAGAAGTAGCGGAAGGTAAGTGATTCATCCTTGATCAGCTCTGAGAAGTTCTGACCCTCAAAATGTCCAAATGATAATTCACGCAACCGGTCGTCAGTTTCAATCTCGATGTCCCGTCCATTTCGGATTAGACAGGCTGTTTCATAGGCGCGCTTAAGTGGACTGGAAAAGATTTTATCAATTCGTGTGTCCATCAGTGCTTCGCCGGTCAGGCGGGCAACCTTACGACCATTTTCACTTAATTCGATATCCTCGCGTCCTTGCAGACGTTTTTCCCGGTTCCACAAGGTTTCTCCATGTCGTACAATGTATAATTCCATGTCTTATCTCCAATCCTTACATATTCTCAATCTGCCAGTCGATTGGAGCGACACCATGTCTCTGCAAAAATTCGTTCGCCTGACTGAAATGCTTACAACCGAAAAATCCACGGTAGGCAGAGAGTGGTGATGGGTGAGGCGCTTTCAAAATCAAATGATTTGGGTTATCCAGCATGGCTGCTTTTTTCTGTGCGAAGCTTCCCCACAACAAAAATACAATTGGCTGGTTCTGCTTGTTGACGGCGCGGATTGCTGCGTCTGTAAATTCTTCCCAGCCCATGCCCTGATGGGAGGCAGCCTGATGTGCACGCACGGTCAAAACTGCGTTGAGTAGAAGAACTCCCTGCTCTGCCCACTTGACAAGGTATCCATTATTTGGAATATAGCAGCCGACATCGTCGTGCAGCTCCTTATAAATATTAACCAGTGATGGCGGAATCTCCACGCCTGGCTTTACAGAGAACGAAAGCCCGTGTGCCTGACCGGGACCATGATAAGGATCTTGCCCGATGATGACACATTTTACATCCTTTAACGGTGTTAAATGAAATGCGTTGAAGATATCATCTCCGGGTGGATAGATCGTGTGGGTGCTGTATTCCTTCCCAACAAAATCAAACAGCTTCCGATAATATGGCTTATTATATTCTGGTGCTAAAACCTTAGCCCAGTCATTTCGAATTGGTGGCATAATACTCTCCTTTGTAAATGCTGCCAGCGGGAAGCAGACAGTTATCAATCCATGACTTTACGTTAGTACTAGATTATCACAACTGTCAAAAGAATACCACATGGATTTTCTCTATAAAATAGGAAATATTTTGCAGATATAAATCTTTTCTGGTTATTTGGAAAAAGGTGGTTGACCGCAAAAAGAATCTGTGATAATGTAAGTCTGTAAATGCAGAGAAGAGGAATAGTAGGAATCCAAAGGATTTCAGAGAGTCGTTGGCTGGTGTGAAACGATAATCCGAAGATTTTGAACTCGCCTTGGAGCAGCCGATTGAACAGATGTGAGACGAAGCGGTTTGACATGAGTAGATCTGGACGGAGCCTGACCGTTACAGCGGGAAGATATAGGATGCATGCATCTTTGTATCTGTGAGAGCATACGATATGTATGAATTAGAGTGGTACCGCGTAAGAGGTTAGAATGATGAAACTTGCGTCTCTAAGTAGTTGGAGGCACAGGTTTATTTTTTTATGTATGGAGGTAGAAAGATGAAGAATTTTGAGCACTACAAGCGTGGCTATTATATGCCGCCGGTACAGAGTACAGATTGGGTAAACAAAGAATATATCGATAAGGCACCTGCATGGTGCAGCGTGGATCTGCGTGATGGTAATCAGGCACTGATCATTCCGATGAGTCTGGATGAGAAGCTTGAATTTTTCAAAGAATTAGTACGTGTAGGTTTCAAGGAAATCGAGGTTGGTTTCCCTGCAGCATCTGAGACAGAATACAAATTCTGCCGTACATTGATCGAGGAGAATCTGATTCCAGATGACGTGACGATTCAGGTTCTGACACAGGCAAGAGAGCATATTATCAAGAAGACCTTTGAGGCGATTCAGGGTGCTAAAAATGTGGTTGTGCATCTGTATAATTCTACATCCTATGCACAGAGAACACAGGTATTCAAGAAGTCCAAGGAAGAGATTCTGAAGATCGCAACAGACGGCGCAAAGCTGTTAAATGATATGGCAGACCAGTATGGTGTGAACCACCAGTTTGAGTACTCACCGGAGAGCTTTACCGGAACCGAAGTCGATTACGCATTGGAAGTATGTAATGCTGTCATCGACATCTGGAAGCCAACACCAGAGCGCAAGGTTATCATCAACCTTCCTGCAACGGTCGAGATGTCATTGCCACATGTTTATGCGAGCCAGATCGAGTACATGAGCAAGAATCTGCATGACCGTGCGAATGTTGTGCTTTCTCTTCACCCACATAACGACCGTGGATGTGGTGTCGCAGATGCAGAGCTTGGCATCTTAGCTGGTGCGGACCGTATCGAGGGTACTTTGTTTGGAAATGGTGAGCGTACCGGTAATGTCGACATTATCACACTTGCTATGAATATGTTTACACACGGCGTTGATCCAAAGCTGGATCTGTCCGATATTCCACATTTGACAGAGGTTTACGAGAGACTGACAAGAATGCACGTATACGAGCGTTCTCCATACACAGGACAGTTGGTATTTGCAGCGTTCTCCGGTTCCCATCAGGATGCGATTGCCAAAGGTATGAAGTATCGTGAGAATGATCCAGATGGTATGTGGACTGTTCCGTATCTGCCATTAAATCCAGAGGATGTCGGAAGAAAATACGACGGCGATGTTATCCGTATCAACAGTCAGTCTGGAAAGGGCGGTATCGGATTCTTACTCGAGCAGAAGTATGGATTCAACCTGCCACCGAAGATGCGTGAGGATCTTGGATATACAGTTAAGGGTGTATCTGACCATCAGCATAAAGAACTTTCTCCGAAGGAAGTATTGGATATCTTCCAGAATGAATATGTAAACCGTGAGGATACTGTTAAGCTTGTGGAGTGCCATTTCAAGCAGATCGACGGTATTCAGGCAGAGCTTACAATTCTCGTAAATGGCGAGAAGAAGGTATATCATGGACAGGGAAATGGTCGTCTTGATGCGATCAGCAATGCGATCATGAAGCATTTCGACATCAAGTTTGCACTTGTTACATATGAAGAGCATGCTTTGCAGGTAGGTTCGGATTCACAGGCATGTGCATATGTTGGACTGGAAGTCGAAGGTGTGAATGGTATTGTCTGGGGCGCAGGCATCAAGTCTGATATTATTGATGCATCTGCTTACGCTTTGATCAGTGCATTGAACCGTTCAAACCATATGAACAAATAGACATTTGAATAAAATATACCATGTTGTTTCTTCTTGTTTTATCTGACAGTTTGTGCTAAAATAATCTAAATGTTGTGTTGTGTCGATAATACAGTTGACAACATGCGCGGATAAATGCGTAGAAAACGAGCAGGAGGAGTAACACCATGATATTTGTGAAGTCGGAAGACTTGAAATATGGTATGCGTCTGGCAAAACCAATCTACAATAAGACTGGCGTTTTGCTGTATGAGCGTAATACAAGACTGACACTTCAGGGTATCGAGAGTGTAAAGAACTTCGGACTGCTTGGACTTTATATTCTGGAGCCAGCAGAACCAGTGCCGCCGATGTCGGAGGAAGATCTGGACTTTGAACGTTTTCAGACGATGGCAGTGTTCAGTATTCGGGAAGAACTGGATAACATCATTGCCGGCAGAGAACCAGTGAATCTGAAGCGTCTGGCAAATGCGATTATCACGAATTATGGTCGTCTGGATCACAAGATTACATTTACACAGAATCTTCGTTCCACAACCGATTACGTGTATAAGCATGTGATCAACACGGCAATTTTGTGTGCGCTGATTTCGGCACAGGTGTATTACACACCGACGGAGCAGGAAGAACTGGTATTGGCAGCTTTACTGCATGATATCGGAAAGCTGTTATTGCCGAACAAGGTGCGTGAGAAATATGATGATTACGATACGAATGATCTGATCATTGTCAAGAAGATTCAGAATGATGGACTGGGACTGCTCAGACCAGAGATCGGAATCGACAGCGGTGTTCGTAGAATTGTAGCCCAGATTCACCGGATGGAATATGGAAACAGCAATCTGGAACAGGGCAAGATTTTAAAGAGTACGAAGATTTTGAAAGTTGCGAATCTGTTTGATACGATGACCTGTATGAAGATCAGTGAGGAAGCGATATCAGAGATTGCTGCGATCAAATATCTGTTACTGAATAAAGATGAGTTCGATGAGGAGATTGTTGGAGCACTCATCAAGAGTATCAACATTCTGACACCGGGTGTCTGTATCGAGCTTACAAATCGTGAGAAAGGACTTGTCATATCGGAGAATCCGCAGAATATTCTGCGTCCGGTTGTCTTAGGTTTCTCGACGAATAAAATTTATGATTTGAGTAATAATGGTGTATATCGGCGTTACCAGATCGTTGATATAATGAAGACTATGGATAATCGTATCAAGGTTGACCGGGAGCGATTGGAAGAGTACATGAATAAGCGATGATTGGAAGCAATTATCGCTTGTTCCATTTATAGAGAAATACATCCGAATCCGAACGAGGAGGTATGCAAGATGGCAGAAAATATATTCAATGAAAAACAGGATTATATCGTTGTAGCGCGTGACGAGGTTATAAAACGGGATGAATATGCGGCAAATATTGACCGCATGAAACAGCAGCAGAAGAAGCTGTCAAGAAGCATTGCTTCAGAAGAAAAATCCATTGCGGATGAGATTGCAACGACGATCAAGAAGCGTCGGCAGGAGATTCAGTCAACTTACGATGACCGGCTCGATGACAATCGTGCGCGGAAAAAGAAGGTGGCGAACAAGCGCGACAAGAAAAAAGAGGAGCGCATGGACAAACGTTATCACGAAGAGACAAAAAGCTTGCGGGAAAGCGACAAGGATCTCAAGGTTGAGATGCAGACACTGCTGCGGAAATATAAGCTTCCGTCCTTCTGTGGAAAGAAATTATATTTTGCATTGTTTTATGCGCGGAATGTGCGTGAGTTTGGCTTGAAGCTTCTGGCATTTATAATCGGGTTTGGTGGTATTCCGGGACTTGTAACATTTCTGGTGAAAAAGCTTGTGCTCGATACAAAGAAAGATATCAACGTTGCGTTCTGGTGTGCACTGGTTGCGGCAGGAACACTGATTCTTTTGTTGCTGATTTATTTTGCAATATACAGTAAGACAAAACTCAAACATATGGATGCGGTGACACAGGCGCGTAGTATCCGTGACAAGATGATCGCGAATAAGAAGCAGGCGAATGCAATCCGTCATTCCATCAACAAAGATCACGATGACAGTCAGTACAATCTGGATGCATACGATGAGAAGATGGATAATCTTGACGCGGAGGCAGATGCCATTGGTAAGGAAAAACAGGAGGCTCTTCGGACATTTGAGGAAGAGACGACATCCATGATCACGGAAGAAATCAACAACCGCAGACTTCCGGCGTTAGAGGCAATGAAGGAAGAAAAGGCAAACATGGAAAATGAAGTTGCTGCGGAGGAAAAACGATTCTCGGATCAGACACTTTTGATCGCGAATAAATACGCTGCCATTCTTGGTGAGGATCTGTGCAGACAGGACAAGCTGGAGGAGCTGATCGCAATCATGCAGGAGGGACAGGCGGACACTGTTTCAGAAGCAATCGCGGTCTACAAAGGTCAGAAGGCGTCCAGATAACGAATCGAATATTTGAGTGCGTTTGCAATGCAGTCTGCGAGCTGCATGACAGTGTACAGACGGGTGGATTGCAGAAGACCCGGATGTCCACCAGACACATTTACAATGCCGGTAATGGAGAGATCTCCGATTGCCGGCAATTTCTTTTTTACGCCTTTGCCGGGCAGGATAGGACCATCGTTGATTGTGACAAGTCCGACGTGGGAGCTGCTTCCGAGCGACGCATCGACAGCGATGACAAATGGATTTTCATAATTATTTCGGATATCGTGTAAGGCGTCGCGGATATTCAGGGCATGGACGGGCGCAGACAGACAGCCCATCACATGGAAGGTTTCACTGTAATTTAAGAGCTGTTCTCCGACGAGTGGACCGAGGCAGTCGCCTGTGGCACGGTCAGTTCCGATACATAAAATGATCGGGGTATATTGTTCGATCTCTACATCCTGCAGATATTCCAGAATACATTTTCCAAGCTCGATATGGGCATACCCTTGTGCAACATCAAAATATTGAATCTCATTTCTGCGTTCCGCTACTTCCTTCATAAACACCTCAGCCACGTTTGCTCCTTCTATACTCTATGCAGAAATTATTAACAAGTTGTTAGAAAAATAAACAAAGCTGCAATCTGTTTCCTTTTCTGTCGCAGAATACATGTTGTTGAAATAAGTTGCGGTGGAAAGCAGGATACAGGCGACAGGTTTCGAAGCACAGAAAAAGGTGTTGATGCTATATTCTATAAAACAAATTATGGAGGCGTAGCATAGCATGATTGAAGTTATCTATGATAAGGACAAGGAAAAAGACAAGCAGGAATCAAACGAAAAAAATGAGCACGAGGTAAGCGTGAACCTGCGCCTGCCGAAAAACATAAGACAGATTGGTTCTCCAGACGGACATAAGCGAATCTACATGGAGGACTATGTCGTTACATATTTGAATTATATTGCAAGACCGGGCAGCACGCAGGCAAGAGGGGCGATTCTGCTTGGCGAAAGCAAGAAATCAGATGCTGGAGATGTGATATTCATCAGTGGTGCGGTCGACGCACAGAATATCGAATTCGATATGGATGAGAGTGAATTCACACAGGAGATCTGGACGGAAATCTATGATCAGGTGAAACAGTTTTTTCCGGGACTGTCCGTGATGGGGTGGTTTTTGTCGCGCATGGGATTCTCTACAGCCATCAATGACAAGATCGAGAAAATGCATGTGGAGAATTTCCCCGGAAAGGACAAGGTATTATTTATCACCGATTCGCTGGAGTCGGAGGACGCCTTTTACATGTATGAACATGGACAACTGGTGAAGCAGAAGGGCTACTATATTTACTATGAGAAAAATGAAGCGATGCAAAACTACATTATGAAGCAAAAGGGGGATGCCCCCTTGGAGCAGTCCGAGATTCAGAGAAAAGATGAAGAAATCGTGCGACAATTTCGCCGCAAAAACAAAGATCTGCCGGAAAACAAAGATACCGGAGTCGGATTTGTGTATATTGCAAGTTCTTTTGTCGTACTCGCACTCCTGGCGATGGGAATCACAATTGTGAGTAATTACGACAAGATGAAGCAGATGGAGGTATCGATCAACCGCTTGGAGGTCACAGCGGATACGACAGTGGATACGGATTATGTAGAAGCGATGGCAACGACAGAGCTGTCAGCGGCAACCGGAAATGATGCAGATACGGACACAGCGACAACGGAGGGGAATGCGGCTGATTCAGCGCAACCAGACAGCACGGTTACAACGGAAGTCTCTGCAGAACCTGCCGCGACAGATGCAGTAACAACGGAAACGGCATTGCCAGCATCGGCAGAACAGGATCAGTATTACATTATCCAAGAGGGGGATTCATTAAGCTCCATTGCATTTACGCGGTATGGAGACGCGGATCTGGCAGCAAAAATCGCAGAGGCAAATGATATTGGAATCGATGACAACATCTTTGTCGGGCAGAAAATACTCCTACCAAACCTCCAGTAAATGTGCTATACTTTATTGGATTATGGAGCTGTATATTAGTATAGAGGAAATGCAATGAGAAAAAAAGAAGAAGCTACAAATGAAAAAATAATTGATGTCGGCGGTTCGGAGATTGCAGGGAAAAGAAATGCAGAGCAACTGGACAACAGACATAAAAAGCGCCGGGCGTGGAAGATTGGAATTCTGATTGTGCTTGTGCTCGCGGCAGTTGCATATGTGATAGGCACGCGATGGGAATATAAGGGGTATAAGGTTGTCGAGAGCAACCAGACTGATTATTCAAATACGGCAAGCTACATCCGCTTCAGTGACAATCTGCTCAAATATACGCCGGACGGAGTTTCCTATATCAATGCCAAAGGCGAGACTGTCTGGACGACAGGTATCAATATGAAGGTTCCGGTTGCAGTGGCAAGTGGGGATTATGCGGTGGTTGCAGATATGAACGGCAACACAGTCTGTGTGTTCAGCACATCCGGTGAAGTGAGCAGTCAGACGATGCAGTATCCGATCTGCGATATTGATGTCGGCGATCAGGGTGCATTTGCGGTTGTGTTGGAAAGCGAAAAGACCAACTATGTAAACCTTTACACCCGTAAAGGTGAAATTGTATATGAGATCCAGACGAGTATTGATAAGAGCGGTTACCCATTGGATATCTCCATTTCGGACAATGGGGAGAAGCTTTTTACAAGCTACATGAACGTTGGAAACATGGTCATGGAAAATACACTGGCAGCCTATAATTTTGGCGAGGTTGGACAGAATAGTAATGCGGACCGGCTGGTGGGAAGCTATTCCTTCTCGGATCAGGTGTTTTCCAAGGTGCAGTTTGTAGATAATGACACCGTTGTTGCATTTGGTACAAAAGCAATCGAAATCTACACTATGAAGGAAAAACCGGTTTTGAAAAAGCATATTGCTTTCAATGATGAGATTCGGAGTATTTTTTATGGAGACGATTACATTGGCGTGATTCAGAAAAATACAAATGAAAATACCGATGCACTTTACACCTTGCATGCCTACAATCTGCGGGGAAAAGAGATGTTTTCAAAATCTCTCTCCTTTGATTATGATAATATTTTTGCAGGAAAAGATGAGATTATTGTAACAGGAGGAAACGACTGTGCTATTTTCCGGAAGAATGGCTCAGTTAAATTTGAGGGCAAATTGAAGAGCAAGATTCGAAGCGTTGTGCCAAGTGGAAAACATCTGGAGTATGTCGTTGTATATGAAAATGAAACGCAGGTAATCAAATTGAAGAATGCATTGCCGGAAGGCTCACAGAAGGGAACCGGCAGCACAAAGACAAAATCAGACACCCCGGTTGCAACACCAGCAAATGCAGCCACACCGGGTGATGCACAGTAAGAACATAAGGTAGTACTCAAATATGGTATATGTAGTAATACTTGCAATCTTGACAGGTATGTTTATAGGATTTCGGAGAGGATTTCTGCGGTCAGTATTTAAATTGCTGATCACGATCCTCTCTGTTGTGCTGTCATACGTTCTGGCGCCGTTGATTGCAAATTGGGTAATTTCATACACGACACTCGATGACAAGCTGCAGACATCCATTGCAACACAGATGGAGGAAACAGCGAGACAACAGGTAAAAAATCAGTTAGAGGCATCCGTTGGACAATATGGTATCACAGTCACAGATGATATGATTAACGCGGCACTTGACACACAACTAAGTGAAAACCAGCAGGCGGATATGCTGTATCAGATTTCCATGCCAGAAAATGCAAGGGAGACAATCCTGCAAAATGCTTCTGAAAATGTAGCCAATTATGCAGCGCGATCCTTTTATCAGTATGTGGCGGGGTGTCTGGCAAAGATGATCGTACGAGCGGGCGTCTATGTGCTGACGTTCCTCATAATCAGTCTGCTGTTATTTCTATTATATATGTTATTGTCCCTTGCACTTCGCATGGCATCGCTTGGCGGCTTGAACCGGGTGATGGGAGCCGTGTTTGGAGGGGCGCAGGTATTAGTGTATATATGGATGGTATTTATCATTCTGCATTATGTCGTGGGAACCTCCGCAGGCAATGTATTGATGCAGCAGATACAAGATAATGTGGTGTTATCCTTTATAGATTCGCACAATTTGTTGCAGCCACTTGCGGATCGTATGATTGCGAAAATATTCTAAATATAGGAGAAAAATGGAGCTGAAAAAGAACCTCAGAAAAATTTGTAAAAAAATGAAAAATAGGGTTGACTTTCAGATTTCAGAGTGATATTATAAGCAAGCTGTCGCTGATACGACAGCACAAAAAAGGAATCAATAAAAAATGAATCGTCAAAAAGAAATGAAAAAAGTTCTTGACAAAGACGAAACAAAGTGATATCCTATAGAAGTTGTCGCTAAGAGCGACAAAACAACGAACCTTTGACAAATTAATAACATGTTAACCCTGAAAATTTCTTTAAGATATT
>CAVGQQ010000044.1:0-26052 GCA_963631525.1 bacterium | reverse complement strand
TAAAAATCGTCAAAGCCAGTAAAATCAATGATTTAGGGCTTGACAGAATAGGAAGGTTGTTAGATGGTAAAATTAAGAATTGAAGAGATTCTTCAAGAACAAGGAAAAACCAAGTATTGGCTTAATCAACAACTTCAGATGTGTTACAGAAATTTTAATAACCTTGTAACCAATCAAACAGCTTCAGTTAGATTTGATACATTGGACAGATTGTCTAAAGCCTTAAATGTATCAGTGCAAGAATTATTTGAGCAAACAGAAGAGTAGAATTATAAAAATGCTCTTGCTTAAGCATCGCCAAGGTGCTAGTATGTATGAGTAATTTTGTTTTACGAATCAAATGTATATAAGTTTGCGCATAACTACTAATTCTAAAGCAGACCATTGAAGCACGCTGGCACTTAATGAGCGACGGCTTCAGCGTCGCGAATTTAGTACCACTGCGTGATGAAGTGAGCGAGAGCGCGTCTGCGTAGAAATAGTAGTTATGTGCAAACTTTAGAGAAACTATATGTAAAACAAGATGACTCATTAAAAAAGACAAAGGAGATAAGAACATGAAGCCGATCAAAGAAGGAAAAGTTCGTGAAATCTACGACAACGGAGACAGCCTGATCATGGTTGCAACAGACCGTATCAGCTGCTTTGATGTAATCCTGAACAATCAGGTAACAAAGAAGGGTACTGTACTGACACAGATGTCAAAATTCTGGTTCGATATGACAGAGGATATCCTTCCAAACCACATGATTTCCGTAGATGTAAAGGATATGCCAGAGTTCTTCCAGCAGCCACAGTTTGATGGAAACAGCATGCTTTGCCGGAAACTGAACATGCTTCCAATCGAGTGTATCGTAAGAGGCTATATCACAGGTAGTGGCTGGGCAAGCTACAAGGAAAATGGTACCGTTTGTGGCATCAAGCTTCCAGAAGGTTTGAAAGAGAGCGACAAGCTGCCTGAGCCAATTTACACACCATCTACCAAGGCTGAGATTGGCGATCATGACGAGAATATCTCTTATGAGCAGAGTGTAGCGCATCTTGAGAAGTATTTCCCAGGTAAGGGAGAAGAGTATGCAGCAAAGCTTCGCGATTATACAATTGCACTGTACAAGAAGTGTGCAGAGTACGCACTTTCCCGTGGTATCATCATTGCAGATACAAAGTTTGAGTTCGGTCTGGACGAGGACGGCAACATGGTACTTGGCGATGAGATGCTGACACCGGACAGCTCCAGATTCTGGCCAGCCGATGGCTATGAGCCAGGACACGGTCAGCCATCCTTCGACAAGCAGTTTGCACGTGACTGGTTGAAGGCAAACGAAGGTCATAACTGGACATTGCCACAGGATATCGTAGATAAAACAATTGACAAATATCTGCAGGCATACAAGCTGTTGACAGGAAAAGATTTATAAGACGAAATGATGAGGCGGCAGGATGAACAGTCTTGCCGCTTTTTTCAGTATAATGCATAGGAATATGGTTGGTGAAATCGTTTCATAAAAAACAACCATAAAAATCGAAATCACAAACGTATAATATATAGCAGGGGTTATGAGGGGACAGGTTATATGACAGAACATGAATTTTATGCTGCCATAAAAGGTCTTGCAAAAGGAAATAAGGACATGCTTCATGTCATCTACGACTCATATGGACGGCTGATCTATACGATCGTTTATGACATCTTAAAGAACCGGGAGGACGCGGAGGATGTGACGTCGGAATTCTTCATCAAACTGATCCGGGTAGCGGGCACCTATCAGAAGAAGACATCACACCGGGCATGGCTGATCCAAATTGCAAGAAATATGGCGATCGATCTGCTGCGGAAGCGAGGACATGAATATCTGTTGTACGAGACAGACGATGCACCGCAGGATAAGTTAGAAGAAGGCGGAACAGCGGAGACAGCATCCACCGTTGAAGAGCATGTGATACTGGCAGAGGATATGCGGCAGGCGATGCAGACGCTTTCCGACCGGGAGCGGGAAGTGCTGGATCTGAAGCTGGTAGCGGATCTCAAATTCCGGGAGATCGCAAAGACTTTAGGACAGCCACTTGGCACGGTGACGTGGCTGTACAATCAGGGAATTAAGAAGTTAAGGAGGTGTCTGAAAGAGTATGGAACAGCAGAATAAATTAACCGAAGAAGAAAAAGCATATCAGACACTTCGTACACAGGATATGCAGGACATGCCAGATCTGTGGAGACGGATTGATGCAGGATTTGAAGAGGAAGAAACAAAGCAGAAAGCGGCTCAGAAAAAGGGAAGAACCAGACAGCTTGTGCTTGTGGCAGCGGCAGTGTTGATCGTAATCATTGCAGTACCAATCGGTATCAGCTCAATGCGGAAATCGAATACAAAGGAAGTAGCGACGGAAGCACGCATAGAGGAATCCGATGACATGGCAGACGAGACAGCGGCGGCAGAGACTGCACCATCGAACAATGCGGATGCGTCAATGGCAGATGACAGTATAAATCATGTAGAGGACAATGCAATGTCTGAAATGCAGACGGATGAGGCGGTAGATGCAAGTGGAAATAAGGATTCCGAAGAGAAAAACGATACCGATAATCAGGTAAGCTATCAGACCATCTCACAGGTGATCCTCACGCAGTATGATGCGCAGGGCAATATCGTGCAGCAGTTTGACAGCGAAGCTACAGATGGGGCGATCGACAAGGTTCAGTTCCTGTTAGAAACGTATCAGGTACTGGACTGGAAACCAGTCGATATGATACAATCTGACACGCCATATTATCTGCTGGAACTGAAATTACAGGATGGATCGAGTGTGGCAAATGTCTATGATGAAGGGGAAAAATCTGAAGGAAAAACAGTTGCAGATCTGATGCAGGAATTGCAGAATTTAAAAAAATAAAAAATAATAAATTTTTTGCAACCAAATCGAATCTTATAAAGTGTTATAGATGGAACGAAACGTTCGATGTCAGGAGATAATAAGGAGGAAAGAGGAAATGGATAACAATCAGAACCAACAACCAAATGGCTATGGAGCACCACAGCCGAATATGCAGGCAGGTATGCCGCAGCAGCCGGACATGCAGTCAGGTTATGGTATGCCACAGCAGCCGGGCGTACAGCCGGGATACGGTATGCCGGGCCAAAGCATGCAGCCGGGATACGGCATGCCACAGCAGCCAGCCGGTGGGAGTCAGCCACCAAAGAAAAAGAAAACCGGACTGATCGTCGGCTTGATCATTTTAGCGGTAGTATTGATCGGTGGCGGCATCTTCGCGTTTATGAAGATTGGCAAGAAGGATGGAAAAGGAAGCAGTAAGGATGCAGAAGCGGCGAAGCAGACAGTTGTGGATTTCTGCGAAGGTATGAAGAACCGGGATATGGATGCAATCGTAGATGCATATTATCCGGATCTCCAGTCCAGTGTAGCGGACAATTTCTACACATCGAATGGTGTATCATCCGAGGATGAATTCTGGGATCATTATGATACTGTATTTGGCGGATATTCATTTGCATACACAGCATCGGATGCAACAGAAGTATCGGATTCTAAGCGGGAGAGTACACTGGATATCATCAATGCAGCATATAGCTTATCTCTGGAAGCCGACACCATGTATGAGGTAGATACAGAGGAGACATACTCTGGTTCCAATGGTAAGATGGTATTGGCAGAGCAGATTTACCTGATTGAGGAAGATGGTAAGTGGTATGTGATCTACGCAGAGTCTACACAGAAGGAAAACACACTTGTAGCAGCTGCTCCAGAGGATACAGAGGAAGACACGGAGGAAGATACCGAAGAGGTAACGGAGGAAGAGACGACTGAAGCAACAACCGAGAGCGCAGCCAGCACAACACCGGTAAATGCAGATGGCTTTGACTGGGAGAATATGCAGTTTACAATGCTTGGGAAACCGTATAATCTTGCAACACTTACCTATGATGATATTTTGGCAATGGGATATGCAATCGATGATGATTACCTCGAGGAGGAACTCGAAGACAATCAGTATTCGATGAGTGCCCGCGCAGAGGCTGCCGATGAGTCAGATATGTATATCCGTTTCAAGAACTTTACCGGTGGCGGAACAAAGAAGGTTCCGGAGTGCGAGATTCTTGGAATCGAGCTTAGCCGTGATGATTTTGATAACAAGTATGATGCAGCACTTGGAAATGGCATCACTTTTGGTATGACACCGGATGAGGTAAAGGCGGTCATGGGCGAGCCGACCGATAGTTATACGAGCGATACGAGTGATTACATGACACTGACATACGAAGAAAATGATGAAGCATACGCAAGCAGCGTGGAATTCACGTTCCAGGATGGTGTGCTCACGAAGTTCGATATGGAGAATTACAACTAAAACCGTTTCATGGAGGAATCAAGTTGGAAGACCATGCAGGGATTGCACAACTTGTTGAGATGTATGCATCGATGATCTACCGCATTGCATATACGCGGATGCAGAATGTCGCCGATGCAGAGGATATCACCCAGGAGGTTTTGCTCAAATATCTGAAGGCGGGCAAAACCTTCCGGGATGAAGAACATCGAAAGATGTGGCTGATCAGAGTGACAGTAAATACAATTAAATCAAGTTTGACAAGTGCATGGCGAAGACATACGGTTGCCTTAGATGATGTAACAGAACCTTCGTACGAGACGTCGGAGCTGCCGGTATTGAAAGAAAAGGTAGAGAAGCAGGTATTTACAAATCGACGACGAAACTACGATTTATAAAATAAAAAATTAAAAAGTACCATAAAAAAGGAATCCTCCTTCGTATCTTATATAGAGGCTTTTGGAAACAAAGATTTATATAAGATCGAAGGAGGATTTTTTATGAGAAAACGAATTTTAGCAATGGCGTTAAGCATCTGCATGGCGGCGGCTGTGTGTGGATGTGGAAATGCGAAAACAAAGCAGGCGGAGACAGGCACCAATGCAACCGAAGCAGTACCAGACATATCGGAGGATTACGAAGGCATGGTAGAAGATTCCATGATTGCTTCCGATGAATGCAACGCGGCACCGGCATCGGACGATTATTACGAGGAGCCAGAAGACTGGAACACAAATGAGTATTCCTATACAGAGGAGAATCCATGGATGAGCGTACAGACGTCACCGCTTTCGACCTTCGCAGCCGATGTCGATACGGCAAGCTATACACAGATCCGAAGTGCGATTGAGAATGGCTACGATATTGATCCGTCGATGGTGCGTATCGAGGAAATGCTCAATTATTTCCATTACGATTATCCACTTCCAAAGGACGATGAGAAGTTTGCTGTGTACACAGAATATATGGACTGCCCTTGGAACGACGACACGAAGCTGGCACTCGTCTCGATGAACACGCAGGCAATTGATTTTGCGGATGCACCTGCATCGAATCTCGTATTCCTGATCGATGTGTCCGGTTCGATGTTTGACGATAACAAGCTTCCGCTTGTGCAGCAGTCGCTCACGATGCTGGCAGAGAATCTGACCGAGAAAGATCGCGTATCGATTGTTACATATGCGGGTTCGGATGAAGTGGTTCTACAGGGCGTAAGTGGCGACAACTATCATGAGATCTCGTCCGCGATTGAAGGGCTCGAAGCATATGGAAGCACGAATGGCAGTGCCGGAATCGAGACAGCGTATAATCTTGCACAGAAATACTTCATCAAGGGTGGAAACAACCGCGTGATTCTCTGTACCGATGGAGATCTGAATGTCGGGCTGACCAGTGAAGGACAATTAGAGAAGCTGATCACGGAAAAGAAGGAAAGCGGTGTCTTCTTAAGTACCTTTGGTGTCGGCTATGGCAATTACAAAGACAACAAGCTGGAGCTGCTTGCGGACAAAGGAAACGGAAACTATGCGTATATCGATTCGATGTTTGAGGCAAAGAAAGCATTGGTCGATGAGCTTGGAGCCAATATGGTGACTGTGGCAAAGGATGTCAAATTACAGGTGGAATTCAACCCGGAGCAGGTAAAGGGCTACCGGTTGATCGGCTATGAAAACCGTGTGATGGCGGCTGAGGATTTCGCGGATGACACAAAGGATGGCGGAGAGATGGGAGCCGGACACAGCGTGACCGCGCTTTACGAGATCATCCCGGTGGATTCGGAGATGGAACTGCCGAAGACAGAATTAAAATACGGCGAAACCGCACAGGTCGTAACCTGTGGAACCGAAGATTACACAGATGAATTATTCACAGTCAATATCCGATACAAAGAACCAGACGGCGAGGAGAGCAAACTCAAATCCTACCCATGCAAGAAAGAAAACTACAATAAAGACGGTTCTGACAACCTGTGTTTTGCAGCCAGTGTCGCCGCCTTCGGAATGCTCTTGAAAGACAGCGAATATTCCGGCAGTGCAGACCTTGGTATGGTATACACACTTGCCAAAGACACAGTAGGGAAGGATGAATATAAGAAAGAGTATTTGACGCTGGTTAGAGAATATGAGCAGAATCAAAAAGGTGTATTCACAGACATGACAGAATAAAAGATGAACAGATAGTGTGAATTTAAGTTTATCTGTATAATATTCAATATCTAGCAGATATATCTGCGTCCGTTGGAAAAGTCCCGTTAGAAAATAAACTTTACGGAACCCAAACCATTTGATATAATACTTTAAAATGTTAAAGTATTGCGGAGGTAGAAACTCATGGGTATGAATGGAACTATGATGCAGTATTTTCAGTGGGATCTTCCTGCAGATGCATCACTTTGGAAAGCACTGGCAGAGGATGCGGCAAAATTAAAGACCGCAGGGGTAACTGCAGTCTGGCTGCCACCAGCATATAAAGGCGCACAGGGAAAAGAAGATGTCGGATACGGCGTCTATGATCTGTATGATCTGGGTGAGTTCGATCAGAAAGGTTCGATCCCGACGAAGTATGGTACGAAAGCTGAGTACTTGGCAGCAATCAAAGCACTGCATGCCAAGAAGATTCAGGTATATGCAGATATCGTACTGAATCATAAGATTGGTGCAGATGAGGTCGAGCAGGTATCTGCCGAAGAGTTCAATGCGAACAGCCGGAATCAGATGGTAGGAGATTCTAAGACGATTGGAGCGTGGACGAAGTTTACATTTCCGGGAAGAAAAGGAAAGTATTCTGATTTCACATGGAACTGGACACATTTTGACGGCATCGACTGGGATCAGGACAGAGCAGTCAAGTCCATCTTCAAGTTTGCAGGAAAGATATGGGACAAGGATGTGGATTCCGAGCTTGGAAACTATGATTATCTGATGGGCGCGGATCTGGATTTTGACAATCCGGAGGTAACAGAGGAGCTTACCCGCTGGGGCAAGTGGTATACCGAGCAGACAGGCATTGACGGATACCGGCTTGATGCAGTGAAGCATATCAATAAATATTTCTATAAGGACTGGCTGCGTGCCATGAAGGAAGATGTCGACAAGGATTTATTCGCGGTTGGCGAGTACTGGCACTGGGACGTCAATGTATTACAGGATTACATAAATGCGAACGAGAGCGAGTTAAGTCTCTTTGATGTGCCATTGCATTTCAACTTCCATAATTGCTCGAAGGCACATGGTAATTACGATCTGCGCACGATCTTAGACGGCACACTTGCGAAGGTCAATCCGATGAAAGCAGTGACCTTTGTCGATAATCATGACAGCCAGCCGGGACAGTCACTGGAGTCGTGGGTAGAGGATTGGTTCAAGCCAATGGCATATGCGATTATCCTGCTTCGTCAGGAAGGATATCCATGTGTATTCTATGGTGATTACAGGGGAATCCCAACGGCGAAGATCAAGTCGAAGAAGCGTGAGCTTGACAAGCTGATGAAGCTTCGTAAGAATCAGGCATATGGCGCACAGCATGATTATTTCGATGATCCAAACTGCATTGGCTGGACACGCGAAGGCGATGAGGAACACAAGAATTCCGGTATGGCGGTTGTGATCTCCGATGGAACCGGCGGCACAAAGCATATGTATATTGGCAAGCAGTTTGCTGGATGTCATTTCGCAGATGCGATGGGAAATGCAAAATACAACATCAAGATTGACGAGGAAGGTTTCGGTGATTTCTATGTAAACCGTGACGCCGTGGCAGTCTGGGTGCGCAAAGAGAATAAATAGAATGGCTCAATATGAGTAGGTGATGACATGGAAAAGACAATACGAACACAATTTGTAAAAGAATTTCTCGAAGCTGTACTCACGCTGGAATCAGTAGACGAATGTATGGATTTCTTTGAGGACGTCTGTACGGTGAAGGAAGTGCAGTCGATCGCGCAGAGGTTTGCGGTTGCAAAGATGTTAAAAGACGGAAAAACATACGCAGAGGTTGCAAATGAAACAGGTGCTTCGACCGCGACTATCAGCCGTGTAAATCGTTCTTTAAATTATGGAAATGCAAGCTATGATAAAGTATTTGCAAGACTCGAAGAAAAAAAATAAGGCATAAAAAAATTGCTGTCTGGACACATAGTTCAGACAGCATTTCTTTTTTTAGGCGTCTGCACAAGCTCTTCCGTACAGACTGATCATGTAGAGCCCGGCAAGACCAACCAAAGCATAGATGACACGTGTAAATGCGGTTGCATCACCAAAGATGCCGGAAACAAGATTGAAATCAAAGAAACCAATCAGTCCCCAGTTGATCGCACCAATGATGGCGATTGTAAGAGCCACACCGTTTAATACTTTCATAACAAACCTCCATATACGTTAAAAATACAGAAATGTACTTTCTTACATCTATCATTTCCCGCTTCCGCAAAAATATACATCCGATTTCAAAAAAGTGTTTCAAAACCGCAATATTGTTGTTATAATGTTATGTGGTAAAAATATGTTCAAAAATAAAAGCATACAGGGAAAGGCCACGAAAGTGGAAAGGTACAGTCATGGGCGGTTTTTTTGGAGTTGCGTCAAAAGAGGATTGTGTATTTGATTTGTTTTTTGGAACAGATTATCATTCCCATCTTGGAACAAGACGTGCAGGTATGGCGGTGTATAGCGGGGAGCATGGATTTGAGAAAGCAATCCATAAGATTGACAATGCACCATTTCGGACAAAGTTTGATAAAGAAGCAAATACCATGAAGGGTAATTTCGGTATCGGATGTATCTCGGACTATGAGGCACAGCCGATCTTAGTGCGTTCGCATCACGGTTCCTTTGCAATCACAACAGTTGGTAAGATCAACAATGCGCAGGAGATCATTGATACGATCTTAGAGGGAAGAACGCATTTCTTCGAGATGAGCAACGGCGAGATCAATGCGACGGAGCTTGTAGCCGCGATTATCGACCAGAAGGACAATTTTATCGATGGTATCCGCTATGCGCAGGAAATCATCGAGGGTTCGATGTCCATGCTGATTCTGACACCGAAGGGTGTTTACCTTGCAAGAGATAAATACGGAAGAACACCGATCATCGTCGGTAAGAAGGATGGCGCATTTTGTGCGACCTTCGAGAGCTTTGCGTTCTTGAATCTCGGTTATTCGACTTACCGGGAGCTTGGCCCGGGTGAGGTTGCCGTGATGACGAGTGACGCGTTGAAGACACTGGTTCTGCCGGGCAAAGAGATGAAGATCTGTACCTTCCTCTGGATCTACTATGGATATCCATCTTCAACCTACGAGGGTGTGAATGTCGAGGAGATGCGGTACCGCTGTGGACAGCTTCTTGCAAGACGTGATAATGTCAAGCCGGATATCGTTGCAGGTGTTCCGGATTCCGGTACGGCACATGCAGTTGGATATGCAAATGAGTCTGGCATTCCATTTTCCAGACCATTTATCAAATATACGCCGACATGGCCACGTTCGTTCATGCCGACGATTCAGAGTAAGCGTAATCTGATCGCGAAGATGAAGCTGATCCCGATCGAGGAGCTGATCCGGGACAAGAGCCTGCTGCTGATCGACGATTCGATCGTGCGTGGTACACAGCTTCGTGAGACGACAGAATATTTGTTTGAGAGTGGCGCGAAGGAAGTGCATATTCGTCCGGCGTGTCCACCACTTGTATATGGATGTAAATACTTGAACTTCTCCCGTTCAAACTCTGAGATGGAGCTGATCACAAGAACGGTTATCGCAGAGTTAGAGGGTGGCGATGTGACAGACGAAGTATTGCAGGAGTACGCAGATTATACATCTGAGAAATACCAGAAGATGGTTGATAAGATCTGCGAGAAGCTGAAATTTACATCACTTCGGTTCCACCGCCTGGATGATATGCTTGAGGCTGTTGGAATCGAGCCGGAGAAGCTTTGTACATATTGTTGGAATGGAAAGGAATAAGATAATGTTAGGTGATATCGAATCAAAACCATGGGATTACAGAACGCTGCCGAACAAGATGCTGGAGCTTGTCAAGAATGTGGGCGATATGCAGCAGGAAGGCACCGGGTATTTTACAGACAGTGAATCCGAGATGTTGACGATCCTGAATTATTTGAATTACGGGGAGAAAACGAATATCACGGATTCGATGATCGAGCAGATCGAGCTGGCGATCAAGACCATGGAAGGACGTAAGCTTGCGAATCGGGACGACGACAGTTTCATCAAGCTTGACTTCTGATGAGGACAGAGGAACAGGTGCTTATTGCCATGTTTGAGAAGCTCATTCCGTGGTATGAAGCACATAAACGTGAACTTCCGTGGAGACAGGACAGGGAGCCGTATCATGTGTGGCTGTCAGAGATCATGCTGCAGCAGACACGTGTGGAGGCGGTCAAGGAGTATTACCGGCGTTTCCTTGCGGCACTTCCGACGATCCCGGATCTTGCGGAGGCATCGGAGGAACAGATCCTAAAGCTCTGGGAAGGACTTGGATATTATAACCGTGTGCGCAACCTGCAGAAAGCGGCGCAGACGATCTGTGCAGAATACACAGGTGTATTTCCATTGGAATACGCGCAGATCCGGAGTTTGTCCGGCATCGGTGATTATACGGCAGGAGCGATTGCGTCAATCTGCTTTGATGCACCGACACCGGCGGTCGATGGAAATGTCTTGCGTGTGTATAGCCGGTTGTTGGCAGATGATGCGAATATTGATCTGCAGACAACGAAGAAGCGCATCACGAAGGAATTGCAGGAGACATATCCGCGTGAGAATCCGGGGACTGCGACGCAGGCATTGATGGAGCTTGGCGCGACAGTCTGTGTGCCAAATGGCGCACCACGGTGTGACGCATGTCCGGTAGCGGAGATCTGTCAGGCGCGGAAGCAGGATACGTGGAGAAGCCTGCCTGTCCGCAGTGAGAAGAAGAAACGAAAGATTGTGGAAAAGACCGTATTTATCCTGCTTACGGAGGATACCGTGGCACTGCATAAGCGCAGCGCAAGCGGACTTCTGGCAGGCATGTGGGAATTTCCGAATGTGGATGCAAAGCTTGACAAGCAGGAGGCAGTGACGCAGGCGTCCGGGTGGCAGGTAGAGCCAGTTGACCTTCTGATGCAGACAAGCTACACACATATATTCAGTCATGTGGAATGGCATATGACAGCGTATTACATCCGCTGTCGCGAAACAGATAAAAAATGGAAGTGGGTAACAAAAGAGAGTCTGGACGAGACGTATGCATTACCATCTGCGTTTCGCCCGTTTCGGGAACAGATCGAGAACTTGTAGGTAAAATTTCAAATTAGGAGGAAACATCATGAACGAAGTGAATGATTTAGGATGTTTCCGACGATCTGCCGCCGAACGAATGTGAGGGGGCAATACATATTATAGCAGGAGGATTGCGAATGGAAAAAATCAGGAAAGTATGTGGCATGCTCAGTATCAAGAACTTTTTGCTCCTGACGGTTGCGGGAATCGTCAACGCATTTGGCGTTGTCATGTTTCTGGCGCCGGTCAAACTGTATGATAGCGGTATATCAGGAACTGCTATGCTGGTATCCCAGCTCACACCGAAATGGATCAGTCTTTCTCTGGTTTTGATTCTCTTAAATATTCCAATCTTCTTACTTGGATTGAAACGCGAGGGCGTGGTATTCACGATCTACGCGATTTACGCAGTATTGATTTATTCGATTGTTGCATGGATCATCACAGATATTTTGCCGGTGGATGTGACGATCGTATCTCCGCTTGCCGGAAGTGATCTGTTTCTGTGTGCAATCTTCGGAGGTATTATCTCCGGGTGTGGAAGTGGTCTTGCGGTACGGTTTGGCGGTGCGATGGACGGTATTGACATCATCGGCGTTATGTTCGCGAAGAAGCTTGGGTTAAGTCTTGGCTCGTTCGTGATGGCATACAATGTGATTTTGTACATCATCTGTGGAATCGTGCTTGATAGCTGGATTCTGCCGCTTTACTCGGTTGTGACCTATGCGGCGGCATCGAAAACGATTGATTTCTTCGTGGAGGGCTTTGATCGTTCCAAGGCGGCATTTATCGTGACGGCACATCCGAAGCATGTGTGCGAGGCACTTTCCAAGGCATTTGAAAATGGTATCACAACGATTGATGCGAAAGGATATTATTCGAATACCGACCGCACGCTGGTGTATTTTATTGTGAACCGGTTTCAGGTCGGCAAGATGCGGAATCTGGTACATAGCATTGATCCGTATGCGTATATTGCAATCAATGATGTGGCAGATATCTTCCCGGCGACGAACTTGAACGACCGGGATGGTGGAAAGAACTTGAAGGAAGCAGGAGATTCCAAGGATACAGAATAAGGAATCTCGTGAAAGAGATAGATATAAAGGAGTCGAGTTAGCGTATGTATTATGTACCGGAAGGAACAACCCGTTGTGGGTATTATGAATGCGAAAGCTGTGGAGAGAAATTCCTGTCTCTGCAGACGATGGAGCATATCAATTGTCCGTACTGCGAGACAGAATTTGATCCGGAGATCGGACCGGATGAGGACATGCAGATGGCAGAAGATACCGCAAAGCTGATACAGGTATTGGAGGGCGAGGATGTCGAGAAGATGGATGCATTATTAAGCCTTGCGATTACCGGCGGAAATTACGAGTGGATATAATGCGTGCATAGATGAAATAGTAAGCTGAATTCTGTCAGTGAATCAGCAGATGGAAATGCACGGTCAGGAGGAGACATCTACATGATAGCAGTTTTAGGACCGAAAGGGACGTTTTGCGATAAGTCCTATGAGGAATATAATAAGAAATACAAGGCGGCACACAACGAAGCGTTAGAACCGCTTTATTGTCCGACGATTGATGATGTGTTCGAACAGCTCTGTACGAACGAGACGTGTGAGTATGCAGTCGTTCCGGTAGAAAATATGCTGGATGGCTATGTGCAGCGGACACTCGATCTGTTGCTCGAAAAGGACGTCTATATCGTCGACGAAAATCAGGTGGCAGTACAGTTTTCATTGCTTGCCAATGCGGAGAAGATTGAAGATATCAAGAAGATTTATGTGCAGTTCAAGACGAACGGACAATGCAGACAGTTTCTGCATACCCTGCACGATGTGGAGATCGTGACGACGAGCAGCAATATGGAATCCTATTACAAGATACAGGATGAACCGGGCGCAGCCGCAATCGTACCACATCATGTGATACAGGCGGACGATGCGCGGGTGCTTGCGGAAGATGTAACAGATGCAAAGGGCAATCACACTCGTTTTATCATCCTGCGCAAGGGCGTGCTGGATGTAGAAAATCCAGATCTGGAGAAGCAGTTAGAGGAACTTGTAAGCGGCGAGAAGGCAGCGGCAGCAGAGACAGACGGACGGGAGAAAGTACGAATCCCGGTTTATATCATGCCTGCAACTGACCGGCCGGGAATCCTGTTCGATATCCTGCGCCGGTTCTATGACAAGCGCATCAACTTGATCTCGATCATGTCCCGCCCGACAAAACAGTCGATGGGTACTTATAACTTCTACATCGAGATCGATTGCCTAACCGAGCGGCTGGAAGTTGTCGTGGAAACACTGAGACAAATCCAAGTGTATAATGATATTAAGATACTTGGCGCATATAAAGAACACTGAGATTAAATATGAGAGCAATGAGATCGTTTGTGTATATATATGTCAGGATTGAGTTTCCATAATATACATATGTTTGGAACTTAGAAGTTCTTGATGTTCTGTGTGAAATCAGCAATGTTTGAACACGATGTTCAAACAAGCCGTCATTGAGCCATGGATGGCGAATTGACGGCGGTTGCGTGCATGATCAATATGTATGTCAGAACATCTAGTACTTCTTAGTTTCAATACATCGTATATTATGGAAACTCAATCCCGACGTATATACACAAACTATCTCATGCGGATAAAGAAGGAGGCGAGGCGTACCGGATATACGGTGCGGCAACGATGAATAAGGATTTAACAGTTGGGAAACCGGAGCGTGTATTGTGGAGGTATTGCATTCCGTTACTTGGAAGTGTTATTTTCCAGCAACTTTACAACATTGCAGACAGCTTGGTCGCAGGAAAGTATGTTGGCAAAAATGCACTTGCAGCTGTGGGAAATTCTTATGAAATTACATTGATTTATATGGCGTTTGCGTTTGGCTGTAACATGGGGTGTTCGGTCATTGCGGCGCAGTTCTTCGGGGCAAAGAATTACCGGAAGATGAAGACGACCGTCTATACGACATTTATTTATTCGGCAGTGCTGTGTCTGATCCTGACACTGACCGGACTGTTCGCAGGCGGTGCGTTACTGCATCTGATTCATACACCGGCAGATATATTTGCAGATTCCAAGCTGTATCTGGACGTGTATACCGGTGGACTTGTATTTTTGTTCTTCTATAATATTGCAACCGGTATTTTCTCGGCGCTTGGTGATTCAAAAACGCCATTTATATTCTTAGCTTTTTCGTCCGTATCGAACGTGTTTGTCGATATTTTGTTTGTAAAGAGCTTTCATATGGGTGTCGCTGGTGTTGCATGGGCGACATTTATCTGCCAGGGTGTGAGCTGTATCCTGTCCGTGATCGTTGTGCTGCTTCGGCTGCGGAAGATCAAGGATGAGCACGAGGGACATCAGAAGGTGCCGGTATTCTCCGGAGAGATCTTCGGTAAGATGCTGAAGATTGCGATACCAAGTACTCTGCAGCAGGGCTTTGTGTCGATCGGAAATATCATTATCCAGAGTATCATCAACAGCTTTGGCTCGGACGTGATCGCGGGATATGCGGCAGCCGTGAAGCTCAATAACATGGTTATCACGACATTTACGATGCTTGGAAATGGTGTCTCGAATTTTGCAGCACAGAATCTCGGTGCACAGAAGATTGAGCGGATCAGTCAGGGCTGCAAGGCAGCATTGAAGCTGATCTTCCTCACGTGTGTGCCGGTTGTTTTATTGTACCTTCTGTGCAGTGGCAGTCTGGTGCAGCTTTTTATGGATGCAAATAGTGCCGAAGCGAAGAAGGTTGGCGTTGAATTTTTACATATTTTAGCACCATTTTATTTTGTGGTGTCGATCAAGTTGATTACAGATGGCGTCCTGCGGGGCGTCGGTGCGATGAAACAGTTTATGGTTACAACGTTTCTGGATCTGTTCCTGCGCGTGATCTTAGCCGCGCTTTTCTCGAAGGAATGGGGCAGCACCGGAATCTGGCTCGCATGGCCGGTCGGGTGGACGATCGGAACGAGTGCATCAATCGTCTTGTATCGGATTGTTGTTAGAGGATTAAAAAGGAAGAAGATGGAAGAGGTGACAGAATGAACGATCAGGAACCAATCGGACAGGTAGCAAGCAGTAAGGAAGAGATTCTTGCGTCACTTAAGGAACATGGATATCGTCTGACAGAGCAGCGCAAGCTGATCGTCGACATTATTGCGAACGAAGAATATACCTGTTGTAAGGAAGTTTATTTTCTGGCGCATAAGCGGGACAATAGCATTGGCATTGCAACCGTGTACCGCATGATCAATACGCTGGAGGAAATCGGCGCGATCAGCCGGAAAAATATACAGAAGAATAATTGTAGTGGCAGATGCTGTGACATGAAGGGCGGCTGTACAGTCGTCACAGAGGAGAGCAAGCAGATTATTCTGACAGAGGAGGATATTCAGGAGGCTTTGAAGTATATCATGGAGAAAAACGGATATGCGAATGTGGATGAGATCAAAGCCGTTCTGGTAAACCAGCAATGAGTAAACGGAAAAATTACGATGAGGGTACACATGGCAACCAGTTACGCGGTGTGCTGTGCGTGTTGGTTGGTGCGATTTCGTGGGGCTTTTCGGGTGCCTGCGGACAGTTTTTATTTTCGCACTACAACATCAACACGGCATGGCTTTCCTGTATGCGAATGCTTGTCACCGGTGTGATCCTCACAATTGCATATATTATCCGCGAGCGGAAAGCAGCATTTGATATATTCAAATCGACACGGGATTTCTTCGGAATCATCCTGTTTGCGATTTTCGGCGTGGGCCTGTGCCAGTATGCATATTTAGAGGCGATTCATCATACGAACGCCGGGATTGCAACGGCGCTGCAGTATCTGGCACCGGTGATGGTGCTGATTATTTCCTGTGTACGCAGACTGCGTCCGCCGAAGTTCCGGGAGATTATAGCGGTGCTTCTGGCGGTCGGCGGTACATTTCTGATTGCTACGCATGGAAATATCCATCAGATGAGTATCTCGAAGGCAGGACTGAAATGGGGCTTACTTGCGGCATTTGGATTCTGTATGTATACACTGCTTCCAGAGCGGATGCTCAAGAAATGGGGCAGTCAGCCGGTCGTTGGCTATGGCATGCTGATCTGTGGCGTGGCATATAGCTGTATCGTCAAGGTATGGACAATTCCAGTGCATCTCGATTACCGTGGCGTACTGGCAGTTGCTGCGATGGTATTCATCGGAACCATGATGGCATTTCTGCTGTTCTTACAGGGCGTGCACGACATCGGTCCTGTGCGTGCCAGCATGATCTCCAGTGTGGAGCCAGTTTCAGCGACGCTTTTTTCTGTGCTGTGGCTTGGCACGGTGATGACAACGATGGATCTGGTAGGAATGGCATGTATTTTGGTGATGGTAATTATATTGTCCGTAAAGGAGTAACGAATGAATAAAAAATGGTGGCATGACAAAGTCGCATATGAGATATATCCGAAGAGCTTCTGTGACAGCAATAGCGACGGAATCGGCGATATTCCGGGTATTATCAGCAAGCTCGATTATCTGAAAGATTTAGGGGTAGATATACTCTGGATCTGTCCGGTGTATGAATCACCGTTTGTCGATCAGGGATACGATATTTCTGATTATTATAAGATCGCGCCGTGTTTTGGCACGATGGAAGATCTGGAGCAGCTGATCGCGGAGACGAAGAAGCGGGATATGTATATTATCATGGATCTCGTTGTCAATCATTGTTCCGATCAGCACGCGTGGTTCCAAAGGGCACTTGCCGATCCGGAAGGACCATATGCGAAACGGTTTTATTTTGAAAAAGGAAAGGACGGACACGCACCGAGCAACTACCGTTCGTATTTCGGTGGAAATATGTGGGAGAAGGTAGAAGGCACGGACGATCTGTATTATTATCATTCGTTTGCGAAGGAACAGCCGGACTTAAACTGGAACAATCCGGAGGTATTAAAGGATCTGTATGAGATGATCAACTGGTGGCTCGACAAGGGAATCGCTGGCTTCCGTATTGATGCGATCATCAATATCAAGAAGGATACAACATTTCCATCGTTCCCGGCAGATGGACCGGACGGGCTTTGTTCGGTCGACCAGATTATCGAGACGGCAAATGCGGGAGCACATACCGTCGACGATATGCTGGAGGATCTGAAAGCGCATACCTTTGCGAAGAAGGATGCATTTACCGTAGGCGAAGTGTTCAACATGGAGGAAGGCAAGCTGGCGGAATTCATTGGTGAGCAGGGACATTTTTCTACGATCTTTGATTTTACACTGCATCTGCTAACAAATTGTGAGGAGGGCGGCTGGTACGGAACCGTGACGGTGACACCAGAAATGTTGAAGAAGGCGGTAATTGAGTCCCAGCTTGCAACGCAGGATGTTGGATTCATGGCGAACATCATCGAGAATCACGATGAGCCGCGCGGCGTGGATGTATTCCTGCCACCTTGGATCGATAAGAAGACTGGCGCGAAGCTGCTTGGTACGATTATGATGATGGAACATGGTATTCCATTTTTGTATCAGGGACAGGAAATCGGTATGACGAACATGGATTTTACTTCGCTGGATCAGTACGATGATATCAACACGAAGGATCAGTATGTGCGTGCGATGGAGCATGGATTTACAGAAGAAGCGGCACTTGCCCTGTGTAATACATACAGCCGGGACAATGCGCGGACACCGATGCAGTGGAATGGCGGTGACGGTGCAGGCTTTACAACCGGAACTCCTTGGATGATCCTGAATCCGAACCACACCGAGATCAACGTGGAGGATGAGCAGAAGGATGCTACATCTGTGTTACATTATTACAAGAAGCTGATCGCTCTTAGAAAGAACCCAGACTATGCAGATGCGCTGGTAGAAGGGCGGTTTGTACCGGCGGATGCATATATGGAGGAACATCCGGATATCTTTGCCTTTTATCGTAAGGGCGAGTCACAGAGCGTTCTTGTGATCTCCAACTGGGGCAAGGAGCGTGTGACAGTTTCGGTGAAGGAAGACGAGACGTTAGAGAAGTTACTCGATAGCTCTGATTTTGCGGACGATGCCTGTGCGGGTGAGACTGAGAAGAACAAGGATGTATACCAGTCGATTGTATTGGAGAGCGGACAGATCTGTATTTATTCTGTCAGAAAATAAATCAGACAGTGCAGGCTTGTATTGCAGGATGAAATGTATAGATAAAAAAACATTTACAATCACGCGGGGAATAGGGTATTATAAAATTAGTGTATTGGTTCGGGATTTACTCATAGAGAGAAAGGGAAAAATATGATATATACAGTAACATTTAACCCGTCGCTGGACTATATTCTGGATTTGACGGAATTCGAACGAAACCAGGTGAATCGTACGACAGGTGAGAAGATTCTTCCGGGTGGAAAGGGAATCAACGTATCGATCGTATTGCAGAATCTCGGTATCGACAACCGTGCGATCTGCTTTACATCTGGATTTACCGGAGATGCTATGAAAGCACTGTTGATGCAGCGGGATATGAACGCAGATTTTATTGATATCGCAAATGGTCTGACACGTATCAACGTCAAGATGCGCTGTGGCGATGAGACAGAGGTCAACGGACAGGGTCCGGAGATCAAGAGCGAGGATATCGCAGAGCTTTACGAGAAGCTTGGATATCTGGATCAGGATGATTATCTGGTACTTGCAGGTAGTCTGCCGGACAGCATGTCCAAGACAACCTATATGGATATTATGCAGATGCTGCAATACAATAACAACAAGATTATCGTGGATGCAACCGGCGAACTGCTCACGAATGTTCTTCCGTATCATCCATTTTTAATCAAGCCAAACCGTACTGAGCTTGGGAATTTGTTCGGCGTGGAAGTAACGACGATGGATCAGGCAGAGATGTATGCGAAGAAGCTGCAGGAGCGTGGCGCTAGAAATGTACTCGTCTCTATGTCGTATCAGGGTGCAGTCCTTGTGACAGAGGATGGCAGAGTGATCCGCGCAGCCGCACCAAAGGGACAGGTGAAGAACTCCGTTGGTGCCGGTGATTCGATGCTTGCCGGATTCCTTGCCGGTTATATCGAGCGTGACGATTACGAGTATGCGTTGAAGCTTGGTATCTGTGCCGGAAGTGCCAGTGCATTTTCCGAGGAGCTTGCAACGAAAGAAGAGATTGACGCGCTGTTTCAGACACAGATGGCGTAATAATATAGAGACAAACAAAGCACAGGATAGTTGATTTACAGTCAGCTATCCTGTTTTTTTATGCCTATGTTTTAAGTACATTGTTTTGTTGACTGTTCTTTGACAGATTTTGACTGAAATTTGAAGAAAAATGAAAGAAAATGATTGACAATGACTGAAATTGGCGTTATTATATAGAAAAGTTGAACGAAAATGACACAAAATGAACGATTTTGACTGAAAGGAGAAACATGTTAGGAGAAGAAAGACAGCAGGCGATACTTGCAACGGTAGAACAAAGACACAGCGTTTCCGTACAGGAACTGATGCAGCTTCTTGATATTTCCGAGTCCACGATCCGACGAGATCTGACTGCACTGGATAGGGAAGGAAGACTGGTGAAGGTACATGGCGGTGCGATGGCGATCGGCGGAAGCTTCCATGTAAAAGATGATGCGGTGGAATACCGGAAGGAGATCAACCGGGAAGAAAAAATTGAGATTGCCAGATACGCAGCGGCATTGATCGAGGATCAGGATGTGGTGTATATGGATGCTGGAACGACAACCGAGCTGATGATTGACTATATCACAGCACAGAATGTGATATTCGTCACAAATTCATTTGCACATGCAAAGCATTTGTCGCAGAAAGGCTATACGACACATATCCTTGGCGGTGAGTTCAAGCCGATCACAGAAGCGATCGTTGGAGAAGAAGCAATTATTTCTCTGGATAAATACAACTTCACGAAAGGCTTCTGGGGTGCGAACGGCGTGACGAGGGTCAACGGATTTACCACACCGGATGTCAAGGAAGCAATGGTAAAAAAGAAATCCATGCAGAAGACAAAGGAACGTTATGTGCTGTGCGACAGCAGCAAATTTGGTGAGATTTGTTCGATTAGTTTTGCAGAATTCAAGTCTGCAAGGATAATTACAACGAAGATTGAAAATAATGAGTACAGAGGAATGAAGAATATCATGGAGGTGAGCGTATGATTTACACTGTTTCATTTAATCCATCTCTCGACTACGTGCAGGATCTGGATTGTGTGAATCTTGGATATGTCAATCGTACCAGCGGTGAGAAGATTCTGCCGGGTGGAAAAGGAATCAATGTATCTATGGTGTTGAAGAATCTTGGATTCGAGAATCAGGCACTTGGATTTACGGCAGGATTTACCGGAGAGGTTTTGAAATCCATGCTGAAAGCAAAAGGTGTAGAAAGTGATTTTATTGAGTTAGATGCAGGCATGACACGAATCAATGTCAAGATTCGTGCGAAAGAAGAAACCGAGATCAACGGACAGGGACCGAAGATTTCCGCGGATGCGCTGGAGCTGTTATATCAGAAGTTAGAGACTTTGCAGGAGGGCGATATCCTTGTTCTGGCAGGTTCGATTCCAGAGAGCATGCCACAGTCCGCATATATGGATATCATGAAGCGTCTGCAGGACAAGAAGTTGAAGATCGTTGTAGATGCGACAAGAGATCTTCTGATGAATGTGCTTCCGTATAAGCCGTTCATGATCAAACCGAATAATTTCGAACTTGGTGAGATCTTCGGTGTGGAGATCAAAGATAAAGATGATGTATGTAAATATGCGAAGAAGCTGCAGGAGCAGGGCGCGCGAAATGTGCTCGTATCGATGGCGGGCGATGGTGCAGTTCTCCTCGCAGAGGACGGAAGTGAGTACCGGGCAGAAGCACCAAAGGGAACGGTGAAGAATTCCGTAGGTGCCGGAGATTCGATGGTCGCCGGATTTATCGCAGGATATCTGCTCGCTAATGGCGGAGCAGATGCTTATAAAAACGCATTTGAAATGGGTGTATGTACCGGAAGTGCGAGTGCATTTTCGGAAGAGCTTGCAACGAAGGAAGAAGTCGAAGGTTTACTTGCAAAGACCTTCGGAAAAAAATGATGAAGGAGGGGTTGCATATGCGAATTACAGATCTGTTAGACAAGAAGAGTATTTACCTTGGTGCCAAGGTAAGCTCAAAGGAAGAGACACTGGATCGTGCCGTAGCCTTGATGGCTGAGAGCGGAAAGATCGCAGATGTCGACACATACCGCAAGGGTGTGTATGCAAGAGAACAGGAAGGAACAACCGGAATTGGAGAAGGAATTGCGATTCCACATTGTAAGTCGGCAGCGGTCAAGCAGGCAGGACTTGCAGCGATGGTAATTCCGGATGGTGTTGATTTTGATTCGCTGGATGGCGAGCCGGTACATCTGTTGTTCCTGATCGCAGCACCGGATACCGCAGACAATGTACATCTCGATGTACTGAGCAAATTATCCGTACTGCTTATGGATGAGGATTTCACGAACGCATTGAAATCTGCAAAGACAGTAGATGAATTCTTAAGTATCATTGACAAGGCGGAAAATGGTGATGCAAAGCAGGACGAAGAGATTCCAACTATCACCGAGGCAACAAAGAAGATTCTGGCAGTAACCGGATGTCCAACCGGAATCGCACATACTTATATGGCTGCCGAGGCATTGGAGAAGAAAGCAAAGGAACTGGGCTATGCGATTAAAGTAGAAACCAGAGGCTCCGGCGGTGCGAAGAATGTATTGACTGCAGAGGAAATCAAAGAGGCAGATGCGATTATCGTAGCCGCAGATACACAGGTGCCGATGGATCGTTTCCACGGCAAGAAAGTCATCATCTGTAAAGTAGCAGACGGTATCAACAAAGCAGAAGAACTGCTGACACGCGCCGCCGAGGGCAAGGCTGCCATCTACGAGGCTGGCGGTGATGCAGTGGAGAGCAAAGAGACGGAAGGCAAGGAAAGTGTCGGACACCAGATCTACAAGCATCTGATGAATGGTGTATCGCATATGTTACCATTTGTCGTTGGTGGTGGTATTCTGATCGCACTTGCATTCCTGATCGATGGATTGCTCGTAGACTTAAATCACGTCCCACAGTATCTGATCGACAAGTATGGTTCTGTTGCAGATGTAAAGAGTAACTTCGGTACATTGACACCGATCGCATATTTCCTGAAGGCACAGGTTGGCGGTGTCGCATTCGGATTTATGCTGCCGATTCTCGCCGGATTTATCGCGATGAGTATCGCCGATCGTCCGGGACTTGCACTTGGTTTCTTAGGAGGAGCCATTGCAGCAAATGGAAAGTCCGGATTCCTCGGCGCACTGGTTGCCGGATTTATGGCAGGCTATGTTGTATTACTGATTAAAAAGATTTTCTCGAAGCTTCCTTCTGCACTCGAAGGAATGGTGCCGATCCTGTTGATTCCGGTCTTCGGATTGCTGATTACCGGAGCGGGTATGGTATTCGTGATAGAGCCGGTTGTTGGATTTATCAATACGGCTTTGAATAATGGTTTGAAGAATATGAGTGGCGCAAACATTATTCTGCTTGGTGCATTGCTTGGTGCGATGATGGCAGTCGATATGGGTGGCCCGGTCAATAAGGCAGCATATGTATTCGGTACCGCGCAGATTGCAGCCGGAAATTATGATATCATGGCAGCGGTTATGATCGGAGGTATGGTTCCTCCAATCGCGATCGCAATCGCAACCTTGTTGTTCAAGAACAAGTTCACAGAGCAGGAGCGCAAGGCAGGCCCTACAAACTTTGTTATGGGACTTTCCTTCATCACAGAGGGCGCTATCCCATTTGCCGCAGCCGATCCGTTGCATGTCATCCCGGCATGTGTGGTTGGTGCCGGTGTCGCTGGTGGACTTTCCGCAGCATTTAACTGTACACTGATGGCGCCTCACGGTGGAATCTTCGTATTCCCGGTTGTTGGACACGCCGCAATGTATCTCCTCGCACTGGTAGTCGGAAGTATCATTTCCGCATTGCTGCTCGGAGTACTCAAAAAGAAGGTAGTCGCTTAATAGAAGGTCATACGACTGAAATATTTTATATAAGAAAATAATTAGAATTGGAAAATGTGCAATCCAATAATTTTAACACATATATTCAAATACAGATTCGCAGCATATAGATATGTTTGGAACTTAGAAATACTTAATGTTCTGAACAATATCAGAAATACCTGAACACGATGTTCAGGTAAGCTGCCATTGAGCCATGGATGGCGAATTGGCAGCGGTTTCGTGCAGATAGAATAGGTGTAGCAGAACATTTAGTATTTCTTAGTTTCAATACATTTATATGCGAGAACTGTATTTAGGATATATGTGGGGAGAGAATGAGATGTACATTTTCCAATTCTCAAAAAAGAAAAGGAGAATAAAATTATGAAAGAGTTTAGTTATGTAATCACAGATGCACAGGGAATCCACGCAAGACCAGCTGGACAGCTTGTGAAGCTCGCAGCCGCTTATCCTTGCAAGGTAACAATCGCAAAGGACGGAAGAAGCGTTGACGCAAAGCGTATCATGGGTGTTATGAGCCTTGGTGCAAAGCAGGGACATGAGGTAACTCTGCAGGCAGACGGCGAGCAGGAAGATGAGGCAATCGCAGCACTCTCTGCATTTATGAAAGAGAACCTGTAATCGAGGTACGAAGAAAGGGAAGGTCTTATACAGCCGGGTGAGAGTATGCAGGAATTAAAAGGAAAAAGTGTATTTGGCGGAATTGCAATCGGTCGGATATCCGTTTATAACAAGGATGAAAGTACTGTCAAACGTGTTAAGATCGAGGACACTGCCGCAGAAGTAAAGCGATTTGAAGAGGCAAAGGAAACCGCGAAGGAGCAGTTGCAGGCACTCTATGAAAAGGCATTGGTGGAAGTCGGAGAAGTCAATGCGATGATCTTCGACGTACACCAGATGATGCTGGATGACCTCGATTATGTGGAAGCAATCACGCACATGATCGAGAGTCAGGGCATCAATGCCGAGTATGCCGTTGCGACGACCGGCGATAATTTCTCGGATATGTTCGCCGCGATGGATGATGATTATATGAAGGCGCGTGCCGCAGATGTAAAGGATATTTCCAACCGGGTTGTGAAGATCCTGCAGGGAAAGAAAGACAACGTATTAGATGGTGATGAACCGGTGATTCTGCTGGCAGATGATCTGGCACCAAGTGAGACGGTACAGCTTGACAAGTCGAAGGTGCTTGCATTTGTGACAAGACATGGTTCGACGAATTCCCATACAGCAATCTTAGCGCGGACGATGAACATTCCGGCATTGATCGGTGTCAAATTCGAGGAAAATGTCGACGGCAAATTCGCAATCGTTGATGGTTACAATGGCAGCGTCTATGTAGAGCCGACGGACGATATCGTAAAAGAATATCAGAGTAAGAAACAGGAGGTCGAAGAGAAAAAACGCTTGCTGCAGGAGCTGAAAGGCAAGGAAAATATTACGCTTGATGGAAAGAAAATCAAGCTGTATGCGAATATCGGCGGCGTTGCGGATGTCGCTTCTGCCCTGCAGAATGATGCAGAGGGCATCGGCCTTTTCCGAAGCGAGTTCCTGTATCTTGAGAGCGATACATTTCCAACGGAAGAAGAACAGTTTCAGGCTTATAAAACAGTTGCAGAAAATATGGCAGGCAAGAAGGTCATTATCCGTACATTGGATATTGGTGCAGATAAGCAGGTGGATTATTTCAATCTGGATAAGGAAGACAACCCGGCAATGGGCTATCGTGCAATCCGTATCTGCCTGACACAGCCGGAGATTTTCAAGACACAGCTTCGTGCAATCTTCCGTGCAAGCTATTATGGGAATATCGGTGTCATGTATCCGATGATTATTTCCGTGGCAGAGGTGCAGAAGATTCACGCAATCGTTGATGAAGTGAAGGCGGAGTTAGATGCGCAGGGACTTCCATATGGCGAGGTCGAGCAGGGCATCATGATCGAGACACCAGCCGCAGTCATGGTGAGTGCAGAGCTTGCGAAGGAGGTTGACTTCTTCAGCATCGGTACGAACGATCTGACACAGTATACGCTGGCAATCGACCGGCAGAATCCGAAACTGGATGATTTTTATGATTCTCACCATCCTGCAATCTTACGCATGATCCAGATGGTAATTGACAATGGACATAAGGAAAACTGCTGGGTTGGAATCTGCGGTGAGCTTGGCGCGGATACATCACTGACAGAAACATTCCTGAAGATGGGAATTGATGAGCTTTCGGTATCGCCATCTATGGTGCTTTCGGTACGTGACAAGGTGCGAAAGACCGATACAACAAAATAAGTGTAAAAGTAAACTAGCCATAGAAAAATCGCAAGGTGTATGGAGCAATCCGCGCGGCACCTTGCGATTTTCATTTGTAC
>CAVGQQ010000043.1:0-26107 GCA_963631525.1 bacterium | reverse complement strand
GACTCCACCATCCCGGACATTCCAAACATTGTCCCGATCACTACAACCTCCGTCCCGTTGCTGGGGAGTGTGGCCTGTGGGAAGCCGATCTATGCAGAGCAGGACTTCGTTTGTTACGTGGAGGTCGGCGCAGATGTCCATGCAGACTATGGGCTACGGGCCAGAGGTGACAGCATGATCAACGCCCGGATCCATGACGGAGATATAGTATTTGTGAAGAAAACCGACACTGTGGAGAATGGAGACATTGCCGTTGTGCTGATCCAGGATGAAGCCACACTGAAGCGGTTTTTTTATTACCCGGAAAAGCAGAAGCTTGTGCTACAGGCAGAAAATCCAAAGTATGAGCCACTTGTCTATGTCGGTGACGAGCTGGACGGCGTGAGAGTTCTGGGGAAAGCTGTTGCATTTCAAAGTGACGTGAAGTGATCTTGAAGTGACTTTGAAGTATAGCATCTTTATAGCATCGATGAGCTGAAGGCTGAAAAGTGTGACGCATAAGGCTGAAATGTGACGCTTCTGTGACGCTTCTCAAGGTCAAGCGTCACACGTGAAAAGCACGCAAAAACGTAGGTGTAAGAGAGTGCGTGACGCTGTGACGCTTAGTTTCAACTTCTTAGTAAATTGAGGTTTCAATTTCATATTTTATGAAAATATGAAAAAAATCCGGGATTATAAAGAATATAAAAGTAAAGCGTCACACGACACACGACACAGATTTTGAAGATTTTTAGTGTACACACTTATTCCACCGCAAAAGCGGTTTTATGAGCGAAAATTACGGGTTTTTCACAATTTAATGAGCGATTTTCCGAACAGTAAAAAATATTACTAACAGTAAACAGTAGTAAAAGCTACCGATTCGTAGTGAATTGTCTACACAAAAAAACCGCAACCCCACTCAGTAAGAGGTTACGGTTTTACCCAGTCATGCATACAAGAAAAAGTGATGTACAGCCACAGAATATTATACCAAAGGAGGACGAAAATGGCAAACATTACCAAACTGAAATCAGGATCCTACCGCGTGCGGCAGATGTATCATGGAAAGTCTTATGCTTTCACGATCCCGGCGAAGAAGGTTCCCAGGCGCAAGGCCGACATTGAACGGATGATGATGGAATACATCGCCGAGCATGAGGGACTGGATCCGGAGACCGGAGACAAGACCTTTAAGGCAGCAGCCGAAGACTACATCAAGTCCAAGGATGCGATCCTGTCCCCGGCCACCATTGTGGGCTATGAATCAATCCTCCGCTGTATGCCTGAGGACTTCACCAGACGTCCTATAAGCGGCATTACACAATCAGACATACAAATATTGCTCAATCGCTACGCAGCCGATCACAGCCCCAAATCTGTGCGTAATTTGAGCGGTTTTGTGAGCGCCATCATCAAGACAGTCAAGCCGCAGTTCATCAGCACTGCCACACTGCCGCAGAAGGAAGCCGACAAATTTTATCTCCCGGAGCGTGAGGATGTCCGGCGCATTCTGGAATATGCCAAAGGCAGTAAGTACGAAGTGCCCCTGCTCCTTGCCTGCTTCGGTCTCCGCCGATCCGAAGTGTGTGCCCTCACACTGGAGGATCTGAACGGCAACCGGCTGACGATCAACAAAGCTCTGGTAAAGGATCGCAATAAAGAGTGGGTGCTGAAAACCACGAAGACAACCTCCAGCGCCCGGCAGATTGTGATATCTGACTATCTGGCGGATCTGATCCGGCAACAGGGATACATTTACCAGGGCGATGCCGGAGAGATCAATGAGTACCTCCACAAGGCGCAGAAGGCGCTTGAGATCCCATCCTTCAATCTTCACAAGCTCCGTGCCTTCTTCGCTTCTGTTGCCCGTGAGTACATGCCTGATCAATATGTGGAGCGTGCCGGAGGATGGACACGTGGGTCCCAAATCATGCGTAAGGTTTATTCTTACACTGAGCAGAAACGCTCTGAGGAAGTCATGGAGGAGTTCGCCCAGCAGATGAGTGGCATCCTTGACACGCGTGACAAGCCTTGTCAAAATTCATGACAAAAAAGTGGTAAAAATAGTTGTTTTGGCGGCAAATCCTTACCCTTTAGTGTTCTGTTTTATTCTCTTATAACGCACAAAACAGCCCGAAAATACGCGGTTTCGCGGCATTTTCGGGCTGTTTGTTTATTTTCGTATGAAGTGGACCTGATGGGAGTCGAACCACATAAATGGTCTAAGTTTCACGTATTTACGTGATTTTGGCACGTTTTTATAGCAAATACGTGCCAAAATAAGGCTTTTTCTGTAGCTAAATCTGCGTCTTTCTACCAGCTGACAGTATAACTTGTCAAGTTATGATTGTCGAGTCAAATCATGCCCACCAGCCGGTTTTGCTCTGAGGACTGACAACATTCAATGTATCACCACTAGGGAGGACAATATAGCCATCAGCGTTGAAGTAATACCAGTGACCGCCAATGCACACAAGCCGATCATGATAATAGGTGCTCGACCCGGTACCCTTCGTATGGCGATAGTACCATCCTGTATTATCAGCATGCCACCCTGTGGCGGTGGTGTCTTCTGCTGCCACTGTGTTAGTGGAGACGGCGGAACCCCGATCCAGATTGATAGCGGTGTGATGCCCCTCATAAAGTAAGACGTCACCCGGCAGCAGATACTTATCTGACTGCAGATATTTGGATGCCGTCAGAACCTCAAAGCCAGCAGCCTTCAGTTTCTCCCGGAGATTTCCAGTGTAAGCCGTTGAAGGAACATTCTGCAGTGCCTCGATTCCGAGCCGATGACCGGCGGCCTTCACAATGGCTGCCACTCCGGCGGAACAATCAGACTCGCACGCAGTTGTAATCTTCGAAGGATCATAGCCAACCTTCTGAAGCTGCGCCCAGAATGTTCCGCGGTGATCCTGGCAATACCCAACTTTGTCGTTCTTGGCTGCCGCTCTGGCCAGTGATGCAATGATTTCCCCCACACTGGTGCTCGGATATCTGAGCACCACATTCCAGGGACGATTGTACCAGCTGATCACCGCCCACTCACTGCCGGTCTGATCACCTGGCTGGCCACCGCTATATTTCCCATTCTCGTCATGTCCGCAATTACTGATCATGTTTTTCACCCTCCGTTTTAGCATTTAAGAGTTTTTCTGTCAGGGCCAAACCATCAATCAGGAACTCAGGGACTTCGTACCCACTCTCAAGCAAGTTTTCTAAGATTGAACGGATTTCATTGATCAGGAGTGTTGCCAGAGTAAACCAGCCAAACAGTGTTAAAAAGCTCAGATCAATGTGGAACATGTCAGCACCGAGATTAACGAAAAGGGCTGGCAACATGAAGCCAACCCAAATAATTACCCAGTAGCCGGTTTTCTTCACAATCCCCTTCAGGCCAACGGCACTGGATTCCTGCTTCAGCTTCTTGGCCTTATACCAGCCGGTCAGCCAATCCAGAATATTTAGTCCCAGATAAGCCGCAAACAGATACCAGTATGTTCCGAAGATGGCGGTCAGGATTGCAATGGCTGCCCCGACGGCCATGTTGTAACTGTCGATAAAATCGTATTTCACTTTACACCTCACAACAAAATACCCGCCGATCTATGACCGGCGGGTGTCCTTATTATTCCTTGGCGGTAACTGTACCGTCTTCGTTGACCTGATAACCGTCTGCGAGCAGAATCAGATCAATGTCATCCTTGAACTGCGGATACTTCTGTACTACGGTATTGTAGTTCAGCTTCCCCTTTTCAAGGCGCATCGCAAAATATACAGCCATGCTATTTACCTCCTTTCTTTATTCAGTGCTCAATAACAGGAAGTCAATGGCTTCCTGAGTACTCTCTAAATCAGCCTGAGTCGGCAGCATCCGGATGTATTCATCCTTGGTGTACTGGATCAGACCGTACTGATAGCCCTTCTGTGCCCTCTCTCCGGTCGTCTCCTCATATTCTTCGATATTGGAGGCAATCCAGACAGAGTATTCGTCTATCACTGTCTCTTCTGGTTTTTCTGTACTTTTCACCGTACCGTGATCAATCATGTGTCCCGCCTTTCTTTAAAATATGTTTCCAATGATACTCTTCTGCATACCGCTGAAGAGGTTGCACACACTTTTCACTGAGTCTGTATCCATTGCAATATTTTAGCCATCCTTTGTAGGATCCAATTCTACAGTAGTCTGAATAAGTCATTTCTCTGCCAGCTTCTACTTTTTTCCTGATAATCAGTAATTTCCGTTTCATCTGAGCTGCTATACTCTTCCGCAGTAGAGTGTAATCCTTAAAGAGTCGATAGCCTACAAAATCAACCCCACGAATATATGATGGAAATATCTGGTAATTCCCTTTTATCCGAAGATGCAGCTTCTTTTCAAAATAAAACTCCACCAGCTTGAATATCCGGTGGAGTTCCGTCTTTGATTCCGAAAATATACAAATGTCATCCATGTACCGAAAATAATGCTTTATTTTCAGTTTTTCCTTTACCCAATGATCAAAATTGGACAGGAAGAAGTTTCCATCGTATTGTGAAAAATAATTTCCGATTGGGATGCCTACACCATCCAAGTAATCCCCACTACAATTGTGGACTACCTGAATGGAATTTCCGCATGCAGTATAGAATCGAATATTTTCCTTCGTGGCCGGGCAGGTACTGACAGAATCAATAATCTCGTCAATGACCACCAATAGTTCTGGATCTTTGAATTTCCTCCGATACGCAACCTTTAATAGCTTGTGATCAATGCTTGGGTAAAACTTCTGGCAATCTATCTTTAGGCAATAAGTGAGTTCATTAGGCACGGTATCCATCGCACGTCGCAGCTTTCGGAACGCGGTATGTATTCCGCGTCCCGGGAGTGCTGAGTAAGTATCCGTAGTGAGATTTGCAATAAGCTGCGGCCCAATGATCTGGATGATTGCCCACTGAGCAATCCTGTCTGGGAAAAATGGCAGTTTATAAATCTGTCGGTCTTTCTTACCTTCGTGACGCATGAACACCTGATATTCAGATGTTTTAAACTTATGATCCTCGAGCATCCACTTCAGTGCCGCCAGATAGTAATATGGTCGCTCACTAATGAGTTTCACTTCGTCATACCAGCCTTTTCCACGCTTCGCATTTTCGTAGGCTTGGTAGAGGTTTTCCATAGAACAGACTTTGTTAAATAGATGTCCATATCTCTTCATAATATGTATACACTAGGTCGCGTCTTCGGTCTACTAAATGTAGTCTACCAACACGACTTTGTTGATTTCTATGTTTTGCCAAGAGGCAGGGTAGTTGAATTGCATCATTATGAAAACACCATTTAAAAAGGTGTGATCACTGAAAAAAAAAATTGTGTAAATACTGAGTGCCTGCTGATATTCCGATTGTAATTACCTGACGTGTTATTCAGATTCCAATAGAAAGGCTCCGTATTAGCCTAGTCATTCCAGTAGTTGCCTAGTTTCGTGACTTCTTGGTTTTTTACGGACACGCTATTAGTGGCTATTCATTTACCCATGGTCAAAAATGCGAACGCTATGCATAGTGTTCGCATTGTGTCACAGTATAATTATACACTATATTTAGGATTTTCGATACACCGAGCGCCCGCCGATATACCGATAGTAACTACCCGACGCGCCATGCAGATCCCAACAGAAAGGCCCCGTACTAGCCCAGCCATCCCAGCCGTGGCCCAGCCTCGCGACCCGCCAACCCGGATTGACATTTTCTACGCAATCTCCGACTGGGACAGATGAGTTTCCATCCCCCTCTCCAGGAAGAAACATCCAGTCGTAATTAAAATTGTAGCAGAAAGCGCTAATAAAAGACCAAACCAAATATGGTGGACGTAGCCCAGAGTCCGCATAAGGTGACGCTGCAGTATCATCCGCAAAGTCATGATCTGCAATGTAAACCCCCTCGGAGAAGTTGCCGGATCCAAATGAATCCGGATTTTTCACATTGATGCCGTCGAAGTAAGTCCAGACATCCCCCCAAAGATTTTCTTCTCCTCTGTAGCTTACAGTGACGACCTGCTGATCTGCTGCACCACTCGTCTGACCTGCCACTGTGATTGTTACAGAGCCGGACTTGTTTCCGAGACTTGCTGTTGCTCCGGTGTTCACCGCCCAGTTAATTCCGTCTTCGTACCAATCACGCTGTGAATTGCCGACCCCAATGGCGTCCTGCATATTAAACTGGGCATACTCGATCAGCATCAGCAGCTCTGACATGGACACAGTCTGTACAAGTGACTGTGCCCAATCAGAGCCTCGATTCTGTGCAAGCTTTCTCAGGTTTGCCCTTGTCAGCGCATTTTTATTTCCAGATGCAGGCTTTGCTCCGGCAATGGAACAGATCTTATCTGCAGAGAAGTCAGCACTTACGCTGTCAGTCAGATCATAAGCCAACGCAGATGTATCGTACAGTGTGGCCTCGTAGGCTGATACATAGATCTTGTCGCAGATCTTGCCGTTGACAATAAATGCCGGGTGGATCTTAAATCCTTCGTAGAAATTGTCACTCACATAGTACCGTACTTTGCGCGTGATCATCTGCCCGTTGGACAGCTTTTCAAGCTTGATCGGCACCACTTTGTAGTAGAACATCGGCTGTTCCACCATAACCTGACCATTGGATCCGTCTTCTTTGTATCCGGAATCCCCATAGTAGGCATTCACTGCGCCGTCATCCGCAAGGTTACACCTCCGCCGACCACCAAAGGCATTAATGCCGTCAAAATCGGCACCTGCGCTAAGCCCTACAGCTCCGGCCAACCGGGTGAATACCTTATTCGTGAAATCCACCTCCACACCGTAGATATGTCCCTCAGTGTACCCAAGGTAGCCTCTAATATCAGAAATGTCTTCCTGTGCCTGCACCATATCCTTCTGCAGCTCCTGAATATCACCAATAGTTGCAATGGCAGCCGCATCCACTTCAAGGGAAACATTGTCCGCATTGCCTACTGTGGTAACAAGCTGCACATAAGCACCCGAAACGGTAACACCGTTGTAAGGGGGCATGTAGCAGTTCCCAGAATTTTCGATTGTCACGGCATACAGAATTTCACCTGCATCAGGATCAACCGCATACAGTCCAAGGGTGCGCATGTAATACCCGGCTGTCAGCTCATTGTTCGTGAACGCTGCTTCAACCTTAATCGCAACATCGTTTGTACGAGTTACTTTGGAAATAAGGCTTGTTTGCTCGATGTTGGAAAGGGATGTCAAAGCTTCAAGCTGCTCTAGCGTATATGTAGTGCTGGAGGTGCAAATCTTTGTGAAGTCAATGTTACCCTTTCCGGCGATCATCTTTGCAATCAAAGCCTGCCCTTTACTGGTGATAACCAACTTTGAAAATTCTGCCATGATGTTTTAATCCTTTCTTTTACTGATTTGTTCCAATGACTTCATCAAAATCATTGGTGATAACCACAGTTGCGGTATTGACTACCCCACCACCAAATGTTGCTTTACTGTTGGTCGTGTAATTTTCCCGGAAATCATTGGTGATAAGGAAATCCTGTACAAAGCAAGTTCCACCACTGGACAGAGCAAAACCGCTTGCCTCGCATGAGATTTCATTTTGGGAATTGACAATCATGTTGCATGGTATCATGCTTTCAATGATGTGATCCAGTTCGTCCACCTGTCCGAATATTTTAAGATCAACAATAATTGTAATGGTATAATTATCATACTCCTTGATGATTGTGAAATCACTGTCACCGCAAAGAGCTTCCAATTTCATGATCAAGGCTCTCAATGTGTATGAAATTGTATTGAACCACCGTGAGGATACTCTTGAACGGCGGCTTTCGAGCGTATCCTCCTTTGAAGGAAGAATATTCAAAATTTCTTCAAACCTTGAAATTCCATATTCGTCAGCCGTTTCAATGAATTCATTTTGTAAAACCCGGTCTGCAGCTTTCCAAACAAGTACGAATTCTGGATTTTCCGCGTCCAACGTAGCAGCAATTTCCTTGAATTTTGTCATGAATGAGGGTAAGTAGGTAAGAAGATTAACATCTCTTGTCATGCACTTGCACCCCCAAACACGGGAACTTCATACCCCCCCAACGTCAGGTTGTTAACAGAATCATTGATTTTGGTGTTTTCAATATCCACAATACCTTTGATTGAAAGAAGCCTTGCTTCAATTTGGCTGATACGAACCACCAAATAGGATGTGTCAGCCCACCCCTTACGCAATTCTAAGAGATAATCCTGAACAGCGGTATCAATCGAATTCTGCAAGTTCGACCAGCTGTAACCTGTATCAAACGTGATTTCGGCTTTCAGGGTAACGGCGACCTCCTTTGCACTCTTGACCGATACCACATGACCGATAGGGATGAGTCCATAGCCCTCACCCGCATTTTCGGCAGGGTCGAGGGTGGCCTGCACGGTCTGAATCAGGCTATCGGAAGCGATACCATAATCAGAATTCAAAATCGTAAGCAGAACCGTTCCCCCGGTTGTCAGCTTCTTTTCTGCTGCCGCCCCATAGATATTTGAAAGCCAAGTAGCAATCTCCTGATCCAGCGTCTCAATGATACCCTCATACCATGTTTTCACCTTTGTTGTTGGTATCATGTCAGCGGGACGAATGTCACCATTCCATGCCCTTGTTACTTTGGTACTTCCCACGCCCGGAATAGCATTCACTTTTTCAAGGTAATCTTGAACATTGCCGCCGAATGCCTTCTCATTGAATGAAGCGAAATAACGCTCTCGCAAATCTTCCGTATCCTCCGCGTCTTCACCCGGGATCAACACTTCCGTAAGCTGGGCCGTCTCAAGCCCGGCCACGTATTCAATTGGTGTGATCTTTCCAAGATACTGATTTCCGACAATTCCGGCAGACTCACATTCAACTTTATATACTCCATCTGCAATCTTTTCGGTGACCACATAGTTGAGATCCTGAAGATTAAAACGCTTTCCAAGAACGTCAATGTTTGTGGGTGTGAATTCCCCTCTCAGAATGGCAGCGGACGCAGTGTAAGGTGTAATCCCACGCTCTGCACATCGTCTAATGAGATATTCACGTGAAGCAGTATCACCATACGCTTCCTTGAGTAGAGCATCAAGTTGAAGATAAAGAATCTGCAGCTCAATGGCTGTTGGTGAATGGGTGTCCCATATCACGGAGCCCTCCCGCTTATCCAGTTTATCAGACACTCGATTAAGCATTCTCTGAAGAATCACTTCATAGGTTTGTTCTTCGTACATCTCAGATATTCACCTCCGTTTCTGCTGCAATCTCCCCATATTTCGTATTTGCTACAAAAGTCACATGCACTGTGCCCCTCTGGGATGTATCAAATTCGAAATCCGTGACTTCCTGTATTCTACTATCTTGTGTCAGAGCTTCCGTAATCCGGCGTTCAAGCTCCGGAACCACGTAAGTTACCGGCTCACCGAACAGGTCTTCAAGCTCTACCCCATAATTCCATGAATACATGACATACTTGTATCTCTCAGTGTTCAGGATCTTGTAAATGGCCTGTTTCATGGCTTCCTGTTCGTCCGTGTAGCCTCTTACCGACACACCTGTGTCCAGATCCATCTTATAGGTCTTTGTGGGCTGTTCTGTTATTGTGAGATCCTGAAGGAATCCATCGCTTACCGGAGTCATGATGCAACTACCACCCTGTCAAGCACAAGGAACTTCTGCCCGCCATCCTGACGGAGGAGAATAACCTTATCACCAACACCCAGCCCATTGTTAATGGTGATAGACTTTGTTCCCGAAATACCATGTGCATGCGAATCATAAGCGCCCTCACCGCTTCCGCCGCCTTTTGCCCCGGTTTGCCATGAAATTGTTACAGTAGTCTTGAAATTTGTTACATTTCTGCAGAGTACCAACTGATTGGCTCCCAAAGGAAGCTGTTGTTCGGTGATAATCTGCAATGGTGAAACACTTGTAACTGTGCCAAAAATAAAATCACAGGTCTTACTTGCTTCCCGTTCCTCTCTGGCCACACGCTTCAAGAGTGTGACCAATTCATTTGCATCAGGCACTAAATTCACCTCCTCGTAGTGTTAAATCCATCCAATGCTCGCCATGATTCCAAGTATGGGTACACTTTTCTACGAGCATGAAGTTTTTCAAGCTCATGTCTCCCAGATCCATGCAAACAAACACCAGTGACCCGGCACGCACACGACTATCACCGAACTGGTTTGTCAGCTTCAGCTTTCGTGTCTTCTGATTGTACAACTGCAGCAGTGCATCAGCCTTTGCTTGTCCGTTTTCGCCCTCACTCAGGGTATCAAAGTATTGGAGCGTACCCCATTCATTTATATGTGTGCCGTCCTGTGCAATATAAACATCGCGCTTTCCCGTTGAATCGTTGTCATAGGTCAGCTTCACCTTGTTATAGGTATCGTCATCAATGCTGGAGGAGTACGTGAAATTCTCGCCTGTTGACTCGTTCAGCATCAGATAAGTGTTTCCGGATCCCACTTTCATGTTTGCCAAACTCTTCAGCGTGAGCTTTCCGAAATCATCATACAACACATACATTTCTTTGTTGTTTTGTATGGTGAGGTCGAGTGCATTCCCAATCATGTCGAATAATGTGGTGTTTTCTTCCACTCTACTGGCCACCACATATTTCGTATCTTCCATCTCACCGACTTGCAGATTGAAGTCTGTGGCAATCATTTGAATGAGCTGTGTGGCAGTTTTGTTCTCGTACACGTAAGTATCTTTATTCTTCAGGTAACGAAGCTGATCATAGGCGGTAATCGTAATAACCCCCTCCTTATCTCTGCTCTGTTTGAAGACGTATCCAAAGAACAGTTTTGTCCCGTTCTCCGTAATACTGATCTCATTACCTTCTGTGATGCTTAGCGCACTATCCTGCAGAACCTTAAGCGTAACCTTACCAGGTGATCCGCTTCGTTCCGTTGTCCACTCAATCCCATCCTCAACCGCAGGAATGTATGCGGTTGTTGAGGTTGAGCCTTTAATCATTACTGAAATACTCATGTTACCACCTGTTACACTCACGACGGGATGGTGAGCACCTGCCCCGGATAGATCAGATTCGGATTGCTACCGACGACACTTTTGTTCTGCTCATAGATCTTCGTGTATTGTGCCCCGCTACCATAAAACTTCTTAGCAATGTTCCAAAGACAATCGCCGCTTTTTACAGTGTACGTGGTCGTACTGGTGGGTGCTGGGGAGTTTTCGGTTTCTCTGGCGGTTTCGGTTGTCGCCGTTGCCGTCTTGGTCTCGGTCGCAGGTTGCTGAATGGTTACAGTCTGTGTACCGTATGATCGCCACTGTTTTAGCTTGAGCTTCACGGTCAGATCAAAGCCTTCACCTACATCATCCGTAATTGTGTAGTCTTCAACACTTACCTTGATGTTCGTATTGAAGAGGGATTTTCCGCTTGGGAGTCTCCGGCACACAATAAACTGAACCTTCTTCTTCCCTGTTTTACACTTTTCGAAGTAGTTCAAAAAATACTTTGCACCGGTGAACCCACTCTTGTACACAGCGTATGGGTGTCGCACCTGCGGGATGCTGCATTCAACTTCAATTTCAGTCAGTTTTGCTTTCTTCAACACATTGATCTGGCCTTCGTTGACCAGTGTATAGGTCTTGTTGTTCCCGGAAATCTTCACCTGAATCTTTTCCGGAGTGACGGGAAGGAGGCACTTCCCGATATAAACGTCATATCCTGATCGTTTCATTAGTCATGTACTCCTTCCGTCATACTCTCAATGGCTTCATTCACAGCATCTGTAAGACCTGAAACCACTCCGTCGAGATCCATTCCGTTATTCACGTGGTTGGTCATTCCGGACATGTCCACATTCACAGATGCGAGTGTGTAGCGGTTTACGGTTTCCTGTTCTGCGATGTCTCGCAAATACTTCAAATCCTCGCTCGACTTGTCAACAGAAGATGCAATATCACTAGCACTTCCGGCTGTGGATCCGGATGAATCCCCCAGACCTGAAGAACCAATTCCATCCGCAACAGCCCCACTGAAGTCATAATCACTCAGTGCATCCGTGTTGAATGAGGACACCAGGTTTGAAATCTTATCAGCAACGCCGTCGCCCCATGCTGCGCCGGATTTAAACGCATCTGAAGCCCAACCACTTTGGAATGTACTGTATGTAGATAGTCCCGCGCTGAAAGCCGCTCCGACATCGGTATAGGATTCTTTGCTTGCTTCAGCCGCCGCAGCCTTTGATGCATAATCATTTGCCGCCGAAGTGATGCCCGAATAATCGAAACTGACAAACGGGAGCTGATTCAAGGCTTGCGCAATACCCGCGATGACATTAGCCGCCGTTGACAGCAGATTATAAAACCACGCCTGAATATTACAGATCGCATTATGAAATGCCGTCTGCATGTTTGAGGCAAGTGCTGCAATTGCGTTATATATACCTATGGCGATATTTGCCACAGATAGACCCAGATTCTTAAAGAACTGGATGACCACGTTAATGCCACCGGTAATCACACCGAAGCCCGTGTTTGCCGCGCCTGACATCTTTGCAATGGCGGAGCATACCGCAAAAATAGCAGCCACAACGGCGATGATTAAGAGGATAATCCAAGTTAAAGGACATGCTGCCAATGCTGCGTTAAATCCATACTGTGCCGCCGTTGCGATAAATGTTGCACCACTTTCCAAGGCCAGCGCTGCCGAATGTGTGGCAGCCGCAAACGCAGATGCTGCCTTTAAGCCTGCACTAATAGCCTCTATGGTGTTGTACGCAATGAGTGCCCCTGTATAGATGCCTAAAGCAGTGGCTGCACCCATAATCAATGGTTCAATCCATGACCAGTTGTCAGAAATAACCTGTGCCACATTGCCGACCAAATCGAAGATTGTCAACACGGCATTGGAGATAAGCGCCAAGGCATTGATCGCACTGTTCACAAAGCCCTGGAACAGATCACTGTTAGCCATACTGTTCAGCCGATTAAGAACCGGTTGAAATGATATAAGCGCGGTGTTCTGCATCTGCTGCCAGATCTGCCCCCAAGTCATCGGCATGTCTTCAAACTTTGCATTGATATCGTCAGCCGCTGCAAAGATTGCCGCCTTGACCACATCAGCGCTCAGCTGTCCCTCTGAAGCCATAGAACGAATCTGGCCAATTGGAACATTCAAGTAGTCAGCAATACTCTGGATCAGGTTCGGAGCCTGCTCAAAGATTGAATTCAACTCATCACCACGGAGTACACCAGAGCCGAGCGCCTGAGACAGCTGCAGCATTGCATTTGATGCTTCTTGTGTAGATGCGCCTGCAATGGTCATCTGCTTCTGAATCAGATCCGCAAAGGCAACCACTTCCTCAGTGGAGCTAAAAGCGTCTTTTGCATTGTTGCCGAATCTAGCCACAATATCCGCCATGCTCTGGAATGAGCCACGTGCATCCTGTGCCGCACTGTAGACCATTGTGATGAGCTCGTCAGTTGTCTGAAGGCCATCATTCATCTGGCTCAAACGTGCCGTTGTGGATACCAGTGCATCAGATATGCCTATCACCATCTCGGCCCCTTTAAGGCTCACATAAGCACCCGCCATGTTTGTGATCGCAGATGTTAGCTTGTCAGCTTCTCCGGCACCTTCCTGAACCTCGGTATTAAAACGCCCCTGCTTGTCCGTGTTATCCTGAATAAAACGCTGCGTCCTGCTGATTGTGTCATTCAGCTGATCATAGGATTCAGTGATCTTGGAAACGTCCCCACTCTCCATTGCATTGTTCAGCTCTTCCTGTTGCTGGAGAGCTTTGTTAATCTGAGCCTGTAGGGTCTGCATCTGAATAGATGCCTCATCACCCACATTAGCCTTTGCAATGTCTTCAATCTGGCTTGATAACGAGTTGATTTGTGCTGTGATTTTGGAAATGTCTATTCCAGGCGGTGCGTTTGATTGGACGGCCTGCGGCTTAGTCTGCGGCTGTTCAACCTGCGGCGTAATATCTGGTGTCGAGTTGGATGCAGCATTGACAGTACCAATTGTCTGCATGAGTTCATCTAATGCCCGCATGGCTGAATTTGCCTCATCATGCACGGCCTGAAGTCCGGATGTGTCCACATCGGCCGACATGGCTCTCTGCATGGCTTCCATACTGCTGACGGCCATATTCACAGCATTGATTACAGAATAGATCACCTGTGAAAATCCATCATTCAACTCAATCCCGGTTTTGATACTTGCCATTCTCGTTATCCTCCTTTCACTTTATTTATGCGATTTCTTTGAGGCTTTCTTTGCTTGCTCCTTATCATGTTTTATTTTGACGTCGATGCAGGCAAATATAAAAGCCTTTTCTTGTTCGTCCATTTCGAGAAACTGTGACGGAAGAATGTGGAGCTTATGCAACGCATAGTATGCATAATTCGCTTCGCCGTCTTCATTGTCACCCTCTATTAGTTTTTTGCTTCTTCAACCTTGTCATCCATGGACTTTGTGAAACCATTGAACTGCTGCACCCACAGTGTAAGATCCTGATACTCACCCGGATCATCTACCATGGCGTATAACAGCTCTTCCGGAGACTTCACGCCATATGAATCCTGAAGGTCTGCATCATACAAATCCGGCGTAACAGCGGACTTCACAATCATTCGAGCGATGTATTTTGCTGTGTCAACCTTTGGTCTATACAAATTCGGCTTTCCGGTCACCTGGACGTCAACAGTGCATGAGCCACGGATTTCATCGTTCTCTTTAGAGTTGATGTGCCGAAACTCCCACTCGAGCGGATTTCCCTTTTCATCGGTCAAAGAAGAGGTTGCGGCATACTTTCCGTTTTCCTTCTCCTTCTTGTTGGCTTTCATAAACAAAGTGAATTTAGACATTTCCATTTCCTTTCATAGAACCAAAAAAGCCCTTTTGTGGTTCTATCCACTCAAGGGCCTCGCCATCAGTTTGTGAGGAATCCGGTCAGATTCGAGAAGGATTCAGACATTGAGAAGTCTTCAAAAGTACCCTCAATCTCCTCATCCAAATACTCACCATCGGCGTCAAACTTTGCCAGAATGCCGCCGTCAGTGTTGCAATCATACAAGATCATCGTCTGTCTACCCGCGTTAGATGTCGGATCATCGTTTGTAATCTGCATCTCAAAATAAGTATCCTCACCGGAATTCTTATAATCAACAAGCAGCTGTCTCATCACTGACTGGTTATAATGCGCGGTACCGGAAAAAGTTCCCTCCATACCGCAGGACTTATGTCCTTTCATGATTGCGCCCAATCTCGGAACTTCGGCCTTGGTTTTCTCAACCTTTACCTCCATGTCAATCATCTGCATGAAGTTGTACCGTCTGGTTCCGATGGTAATGTAGCACTCTGCCAGCTTGGCGGCGACACAGTCGCGCGCCTTCATCATTACATTGTTAGCCATGCCCTAACTCCTTCCTTATGCAACCACAACAGTCATGTAGAGCTTGCCCATTGCATTCACTACGGTGATGCTATTGGTTACTACAACGGCCTTCTTCGTGTCGCCCTGCTCCACAGTCACATCAGAGTCAGTAAAGTCCTCGATGGCTCTAATATCCTGCAGCTCCTGTCTAAGCTTCACAATGTCAGCCCACAGGGAGGTTCTACCAGATGCATCATTCGGAACGACTCCGAGATACCGGGTATTGAACAGGACAGCGTCATCATTACCGATCTGATCACATACTCTAATAGTCTGATTGTCCTGGAATACTTCACCCTGTGTGTCGGAAGTGGTCACCATGGTGTTGATATCCTCAAGTACACGCACATCCTCATCCACCTGATGGAACATGAACTTACCGGCCTTGATAGCAGCAATAAGCTGATTCTGCGTGTAATCGGTATTGATGGTAAATTCTCCAGCATACTTGGTGTTCTGCACGGACTTATTCACCGCACAACCCGCCTCTGCACCGGTCACCCAATAAACAGCAGAAGCCTCATCCGCATCGTCATCGGTAACCTTGTTCTCTACGGAGATGACTCCCATGTAATCGGCCTTAGTGTACCGATATAGAACAGCCTGGAACTTAATGCCCATCTCATCACGCAGCCGCTTAGTGAATGCAGCTACCAGAGACTTAATTGTGTCATCCGTGGTGACAACACCCATGGTGTTGAACCGATAGGATTCAATCTTGTCCAAGTACTTCTGATATGCAGCTGCGTCAGCTGTTCCATTAGTACCACCTGTCAGCGGAGTACCAGCAGTGAGGGCAAGCTCTACAGAAGTATTGAACTTCACATAGTCGTTGTCTTCCAGATCTGCGGCCTCGCTGACTGTCTGAGTGTCTACAGTTGTAGAGCCCATTTTTGTGGTAACGTCAAACATAGATTCATCGTCTACGTTGGTTTCCACGATGATGGTCAGATCATTGCCGCGTGTGCCTGAATACTTAGCAGTAGCAAGGTCATTCTTTGCCTTATTTCCGCCACCATTCAGACGATAGAAGTAAGCCGTCTGAGCATTCAGGAACAAATCTCTAAGTCCCTTCATGCTGTCGTCTGCGTAATCTCTACCGAAAACCTTCAAAGAATTCTTCTGAAAATCTCCGGAAGTGACTTCAAATACCTTATCATCTGCGCCCCAGTCCAGGATCAGCGGCATTGTAACAATACCTCTGTCGGACAGTGTGGCGCTTGCTCCGGTCTTGCTCACAAAGTTAATGTAAGCGCCCGGAAGAACTTTATTCTGTGTTACAAAAGTACCACCGCCTAAAGCCATGTAATTACCTCTCTTTCTTACTCAAAAAAGTCAGTTAGAATATCCTCAACCTCTGTCTTTGTGTATGTCTCCCCATCATCCAGTAATACCTGAAGGGCATCCCGACGATTAGAAAAGACTGACGAACGAAGGAGTTGAGACTTGCTGAACTTTGCAGCGTCTCCCACTGCAGGAGTCTTCTTTTTGTTCATTTAACTTCCCTCTTTCATTTCCACATCGGACGTTAATGTCTCCATCACGGTCTTATCCGTAATCTTCCGAACAAATCCGTTGTAGCTTACCGTGAAGTTCAGAACGTTGTCTTGAACCTCTGCATGCATATTTGTGCCACGAATTGGCAGCGTATCACCGACCACAGTGATGTACTCTAAACACCAATAGAGGCGCTCAGCGATTTCTGCACACTCCGATTCATATTGCTCAGATTCCGGAAAATACTGAATCATGTATGAGTTCGTCCGCTCATAGCGTTCGCCAAGAAACTGATTGTGTCCGGATTCTAAGCACTGGATGAAGAAACACGGCTCGTTCAGCTCCTGTGAAATTTCCTCGCTGTAAATCTCAAACTGCTCCGTGTCTGCATTGAATTCCGTATTGATGGCCTTACCGATGGCCTTCGTAATATCGTTCACTAATGTCATCAGAATACCTCTTTCAAATACTTTTCAATCTTTGCTTCAAGAACCTTCGGCGCGATGTTCTGCAGCTCCTCCTCTGAAATCGTCATCATGAACCGACCTCTCACCCAACCATGGCCCCCACGTGTGCGGTGACCATACTCAACATAAGAGGCATATTCAACCGGATTGATAATTTCAATGGTGTAAGTATCTCCAGTCTTCGAAACGTTCAGGCTTTCCGCCCAACCAGACGCGCCTTTTCCGCTTGTCCAACCGCGGCGGAGTGTGCCGCCGGTCTTCCCGGATCCTGCTGGGTATTGTCCAACAGGTGTCCGCTTGATGACTTTTCTTAACAGTCTCGCGGCGAGCTCCTTTGCGCATGCCTGCGCGAATAGCTCCGGATCCTGCAGCTTTTGAAGTTGTTTCTGGAACTCCTTAAGTCCGCTTAAATCAAAACCGCCGTACTTCATAGCTATGCCCACTTATCGAACAGCGTCAGGACGATTTCCTGATGCGTGAAATAAACGGCAGGCTCACCGCTACACTTATACTCAGTAGTGACACCTGCCTGTGTTACAGTCGCTTTGGATCCGGGTTTAATCGTAACTTCTGGAGATAGAAACAGTCTTATGACCTGTGTCACAGCCGCCGCTGATTCAGATTGATCTGCATTGGAGACAGTACTGAATGAGAGCCGACACGGCTGATTTTCCAATACGGCGACTTCCTTGCGTCCAGTAATACCAGACTCTTCATCTTTCGTCTTCTGATACTCGTAGAACGTCACCAGACCGTCATAGAGACGTTCTAGCGCCGCGCGTGCACATTTCCTTGCCACTACCATCTAACCCGCCTAAAACAGCTGAATTGTGGTGTTCCGTAGTTCAGAAGATACGAGATGAAATTAGAAAGTCGCTGTTCATCGGTGAGGCTTCCCTCGCCGGTTGCAAAGGTAACGCTTGCGTCGCCTTCAGAAATTTGCTTGACCGCAGCGGACAGGTCAAACCCGCTTAGGTCATTCGGTGCAAATGTCTTCTTCATCTGCAAAAACTCACCGACAGCCATATCAACGGCAACGTAAACCAAAGCATCCGGAACTTCAGTTACGCCGCATTCATTGCAGACATAGGATTTTGCTTTCTGCAGTGCCCAATCAATCGCCGCATCGTCAGTAGCTTGTACAGAATAGCCGAACTGCTCAAGCCTCTGCTTTACGGTTTCTACGTTTAGCTGCATTCGGTTTTACCTCTTTCGGCTCAGTCTCTTCCAGTTCCTGCTGGACCTCTTTCGGCTTAGTCTCTTCCAGTTTTGTATGGTACCGTCTTAAAAGCATGTTTCTATCCCCTTATTCGGTTAGGCCTTCTTGAACGATGCCAGTACCACCTTAGACTCGTTGGAGAGTACAGCAGTGTAGTGCTGATCGGCTGTAATCACAGTGGTCTTTCTCAGAACATCCCGGTCAGACTCAACCTGTGCATCACGCTTCATGTAGATGGTCAGAGCCGGTGTGGTGTTTGCACCACCATCTGCAGCAGGGTCCTCATTCGGATCAGCTACATCAGTTACCACAATCGGATTCAGGTAATTACCTGCGCCATCCTCTGCGACCTTCTTAGACACAACAACACGGCAGCCCGCAATAGCGCCAATCATGCCGGACATGATCACACCGTTGGTGATCGGATACTTATTGATGTCCAAGAAATTCTCATCTTTCCGAAGCTGTGTGATCTGATTCGGATGTACAAAGATAACCTTGTCAATGCCGTTGTCGTTCTCATCCTCGAACTTATCCACAGCATCAACGATGCCGGTATAACCGATGACTGCGGCAGAGCCGTCATACTTCAGGCTTGCACCCTTCAGCGCCTCATAGCAATCATTATCAACCTTTGCAGCGATGGAAAGAGCCAGCTGATTAGCACCGCTCTGAATCGGGTCACCATAACCGGAAAGAGCTGCCTCATCAGTAATCTCAATCGCCTTACCGACCTTCTTCACAGTCGCTGTGGTTGTGGATGCTGTCAGCTGGGTGATACCCATTGCAACGCCTTCAGCGACATCCTCAGCATCACCAATGTAAGCCTCCTTCGGGACTGTGATGGTGTCACCGGGTCTGCCGGTCAGTGTAGTATCCACCTTTGCAAACGGTGAAAACTTAATCTTCTTGGGAAGTGTGGCAACGATATAGTCTGCCATGACCTCCGGATTTACCAGGTTCTCAAGCTTAGTTGTTCCTGTAGCCATTTTTTTACTCCTTTTCTGTGGTTCGTCCTGTCAGTTCGTTGTAGGCGTCACGATCTTCATTGAAGAGCTTCACGCGCTGGCTATAAGTCATCCGCGCAAAATCCTTCTGACTCACTTTACCGTTCGGTTTATCGTCCCCACCCTCTGACGGAGTCATTCCGCTAATACTTGGTTTCTTAGATTTCTCTTGAACGTTAAACAGGAACTTTGTCCCCTCGTCCTTCTGCAGGGCCTTGATCTGCTCATCCAGACCCTTCACGCTGCCATCATCAGATAGCTCAGCCTTGTCCAGATCCTTCAGAAGTGCCTTAACAGCTGTGACATTTCTCGCATTGGCTGCGGTTAGTGCTTTTTCAATGGCACTATTCAGTTTTGTGGCCTTGTTCTCAGCCTGCAGCGCTTCGATCTGCTTCTTCAGATCTTCGTTGTTCCCCGCCGACTTCTTCAAAGTCTCAATCTGCTTATCCCGCTCCTCAACATCCTTTTTCAGGCTGTCACGCTCAGAAGTTACTGATGTAATGTCTCCCTTCGCGTTTTCGATGTCTTTGCCGTTCTGTGACATGATCTCATCAATCGCGTCTTTCTCAAGTCCAAGATTCTCTAAAAACTTTCTTGTCATGTTACTACCACCTTTCATCTACGCTTTTTACGTGTTCGCTCACTTGTGATCATTGGTTTCCGTCTTTTTACGCCATCCGGCAGGGCAATAAAAAAGCACCCACTCATGGATGCTTTTTAAATACTATCAACATTTTTTATAGCAAACCGTCTTTTATTGCTGAACACATCATACTCAATGATTCAGTATATCCCATAACCATTTGCTTATCTTCTTCTGATGCATCTGATTCCAAGAAAACCTTCACCCTCTTCTGTAGCTCTAAGTACTCGTCATCAGAATTATGCTTTTTTGAAAGCTCATGGGCTAACTTTTCAGCAGTGGAAGAATTTTCGGTAATTTCATACCTTTTCTTGTAATCCGCAATGCTTTTTAATAATTTTTTTACCTTATCTATTTTCCCCACCTTCCAACGCTCTCAAGAAAAGCATGACCTCATTGTAATCTTCAAAAGATGCATTTGCGCCTCTTAAACTTTCATCAACCTTATCCACTAGCCATTGATATCTATCAGGGAGAGGAATATTAAATATTTCTTTTGCAAATTCCAAATCTGTACCATAGCCAAACGCATCATTTATGATTTTCAGAATCAAAACCTTATCCTCATAAGCAGCAATATTATGAATATTTCTTTCTGCACATATTTGCTGCTTTAGGAATTCGACGGTTCCCTCTTCTATAAACTCATGCTTAGAGTAAATGTCTGGTGAATAATAACTTGCTGAGCATGAATGAAGCATTTCATGCCAAAGTACACCATCATCAGCAGAATCAGCCACTGCAATATCACATGACCATTCTTTCACACCCATTGCACCGCCATCAATCAAATCCTTGTGTACATTTATATTTCCACTCCATTTTGAATGATTATGTGCATAATCAGTTATCTCTGATTTTATAGAATTGACTGCATTTTCAAATTCTCCCTTACTTCTTACAGTATAGTCTGATTCATTTGATTTTTCCATAGGCGATGCTGATGTAGATTGTGACTTATTACCATCAACAAAACTTTCCTTCCAATCCTTGTAGGTCATATCAGCAGGAACATAATAGGTCTTTCCGTCTTCGTCCCGTGCGGCACGTTCTCCAACGTCAAACTCATCATCGAAGTACGGCACCGTGGTGGTTCTGCACCATGGGTGGAATGGTGGAGCCGTAACTCCCACTTCCCACTCGGACATCTTGAAGATCTTGCCGTCCATGTCCTGACAGATCTCAGATGTTCGATTGTCCAGTGTGGCCACAATCTCATACTTCTCAACATCCAGCTCTTTGAAACAATCATGCTGTGCTAATTGGTTGAAGTATGCGCTTTCAGTCATCACAAGCCTGCCGGTCACACTCTTCGAAGTGTTCAGCTTCTTAGACATGACGTCAATGGTCTTCTGTGGATCCCGTCCCAGGATGATCCCCTGTGTGAGTTCCGTGTCCAGTTCGCTCAACAGCTTCTGTTTGTTTTTCCAAATCGTACTGGAAAATGTATCCCCCGACTGTGACCAGGGATTGTTGATCACCTTATCAATTTGGCGCTGATCCAGTGTAGCAAAGTCCCAACCGACACCGACACCCTTCTGAACCTCGAAAGCCGTTCGGTAATAACCATCTATATAGGAATTCCGCAGCGTTTCGTTTAGGTCCTTGTCCTGTGTCCCATATAGGGATTCAATCTGTTGCTGAATCTGAAGTTTCAGTGCCTCCAGACGGCTAATGTGGTACCGACTTGATGCGTTCTCAAGCTGTTTTGTCCACTCGCCACTAAGTGCGTTTTCTTCACCGTGCCGAATGTATTCATTGATATCCCACTTAAGTTCCTCAAGCTCCTTAGCGTTCAGCATCTTCCTGGCATCCGCCAGACTGATCCCATTGTTATCGGCAAAGCGCTGATACCAACTCATGAGCTGCGTTTCAATCTGTCTCTGCGCCCTCTGATATTTGGCTTCAATGTCTTTGAGGCAATCGGCAGCGACTTCATGATTCGACTGTTCTACACTGTTAAATCGCTTCTTCCAGTATTCGCCGTTCCTCATGCATCGTCATCCTCTTCCCCGTTCCTAGCGTTCATAGTTCCGAATGGGTCATAACCAGAAAGCGCCTGCTCCATGGATTCCTGTTTTTCTGCCTCCAGCTGATTCAATTCGCCCTCAAGATCGGTAACCCAAGGATGATGCGCCACAATCGTCCGGTTGCTGATAAGACCAACAGAGTTCTTAGCATTTGCGATGGTTGAAGCCTCATCCATCGGCATGTTCGTATTGAACGTAATTGTGACCTCTGAGTTCTCGAAATCACCTACACCGCAGTTCTTCAGGTGAATGTCTACGAAATACAGGAGATCATCCAATGCAGCCTGGAACTCTGTTTCCATGTCTGAAGCATCCAGATCGATGTCATTGTACATACTCTGAATGTTCATTTGGTTGGGCGTTCCGGACAACTTCTCATCCTTCACATCGTAGCCCATGCAGTTCTCGACGATGGCCTGTTTGAAGATTCCCGCGATGGTCTTGTAATTTTCTGCATTAACCTCAACCTGCAGTGTCTTCACATCACCACCCGCACCGTTTGCATCAGAGCGAACTTTGACCGCACTGTACGTTGCCAGGTTTCTTCTGAACTCGCCCAGGTTTTCACCATCGTAGTTCACAAGTACCAGAATCGTGTTCCGGCCGTTCTCTTCCATGCAGTCCTCAAAGTTGGATAGGATCCTATTCAGACCATCCTGAAGAGATTTGCAATTGACAATCAGCGGAATCTCATCGTTGTTATACTTGAAGGCCACAAACGGTAGCTTTTCCCAGTTATATCCCTGTCCATCCACTGTAACATAATCCTGATGCCACGGATCACAGGGTACCAGCGAGCCATTATAGTACTCGAAGAAATCAACACCCTTCAGCGTGTAAAGCTCCACCTTGGTGATCTTCTTATCCTGAAGCCCATCATACAGGTTCACATCATAGAACCGGATCACAGAATCAAGTTGTGTGTGATCCACGTCTTTCCACTCCGGAATGATCTCATATGGACGGAAGCGCTTAAAGTTAAATCTCCCATTCTCGTCATAGTACGGATACAGCCAAGCAATTCCGCAGTTCAGGGAGTCCGTCACTACATGCTTCATCTTCTGCATGAATGACTTATCAAAGATACTCGTCAGAGCGTCCTGATAGGCTTGGTCTTCAGATGTGATCGTGAAGGGCTTACCCATCAAGTAGTTCGTTTTCTGCTTCACCATCCGCCGGTAAACATTGTCGATCTGCTTATTGTTCGGCAGATTGTCCACCTGGATCAGCTTGCCACCCTCGCCAATAGCCGTGCGCGTCTTTCGAAGTATGTCATGGCGACCGTTATAATACTCGTCTCCGCGAATCTTCCAGCGCCATTTTTCAGATCCATAAGTCCGCTGAATCTCGTGAGCAATAAACTGCCTTTCAGACGGAACAGATAACGCACCCTCTTTGATCACTCTATTCACGTTGTCAAACATTGAAAAAAGATTAAACATCTGTCACCTCAGTCAAAACTGAATGTCTCGCCTCTGATGAATCCCTCACACCCATAGCGCATTGCATCCATGAGGTGGTTAAAGTCATCAACTGGGGCGTTCAACTTCTTACCCGTCCGGGTGTCTGTCGCCCATGTATAGTTGCCGATTTCCGTCAGGAAGTTCACGCACTTTGGATGAATGATGATGTGGAAATCCTGCAGGTAATCAATTCCATTATTTATGCTGTCCTTGCCTTTACGTGCTGCCGTGATGTGCAGCAGCCCCAACTCTCTAAGCCGCGCAATACTCTTAGGCTCCGCACTGTCGGCTGTGATCCGCTCCTTGGCATACCCCATGCGTGTGATCTCCGCAGCAATTAGCTCGTTGCTCATGCCTGGCTTATACATCTCATCGAATACCCACAGAGTCTTTTCAGCGGGATCAATGAGACCACAGAACAGCGCTGTGGGATCATTGGTGTAACCGAAGTCCAAACCAAAGACGGATTTGACACTTTTCAAGCTCCGGATCTCGTTCAGATCGAAGGCTCTCTCCTCCCAGTTCTCATAGATCAGGCCGTCCACGATACCCCACTCGCCGAGTCCGGCCACCTGATACCGGCGCGGATTCTGCAGCTTCATGGTTTCGAATACTTTCCGGTCTGCGTCATCCAGAAACTCATTACAAAGGTAATTAGTTGTCATCGCCAATACTTCCGGATCAGAGACATCAAAAAAACGCTTCTTCAGCCAATGGTGTTCGTTCCATGGGTTGAAGGTCAGCGTTACTTGTTTAAAAAGTCCATCCGGGACAGCTCCACGGATGGACTCATCAAGCATATTGAAAGCGGACTCATCACCTAATTCATAAGCCTCTTCGCACCACATCCAACACAGAACACCGTGCTCAACAGTGATTGATGTGACTTTCAGAGGATCGTCAAGCCCTCGAAAATAAATCTTCTGGCCTGTCGGTGTGTAAGTCATCTCAAGCGGTGATTCTTTTACTTCCCAAAAGGCTTCAACTCCAAGCCGGTGAATGGCCCATCTGAGCTCTGTGAAACAACTGTCTTTCAGTGTTCTGAAGGTCTTTCGAACAACCAGCGTGTTAGCCGCTGGATACTGCATCATACCGACAATGTACCACAGGGCCGTTGTCTTCGACTTCTTCGAAGCTCTGGAACCTTTGACAACTCTGTATCTGCCTTTGTACCTCCAGAATGTGCCGTAGCCCTTCCCTACGATCTCAGGCAGGGACATCTTAATACACTCAGTCTTCAAGGTCGTCCGCCCCCGATATCACGACAGGGAGTGAAACGTTCAGATTGATCTTATCGTTCCACATTCCGAGATGCTTTCCAAGAAGCTCCAGCGCCCTGTTCTTATCGCACATTCGGACACCGCACTCATAGGATGAACCCTTGTCACTGTCTGCCTGCTTTATCGTGATCTGCTGAACGGCAGCCATGTCCTCATCGGACGCATCCCGTCTAATGAGTCCCGTGGACGTGTCAATCAGATTCTTTGGACTCGCAAACGCAACCTTTGCGAGCTCTCTAACCACTCGATCCTGATTGACTCCGGTACGCTTCGAGCGCTCGGCGATGGCTGCAGCGATCTTTTCAGAAACACAAGTATTCCTAAGAAGTTCACCACCTATAACATCCGCATTCTTTGCCTTATATCCCGCCCTGATTGCCGCCTGTGTAGCGTTCAGATCAATCAGGTATTCTTCTACAAATCTTTTCTGTTTTTCAGTCATCCCGCCACCTCCTTTCAGGGTATCAAAAAGCCCCGCAGGGAAAGGATCCTGCGAGGCTCACGAGAAGAGGAACTCTTATAGCAACCAGCTAGTCATAAAAAGCACATATACACTATAGCACACTTTAACTGTGCACGGAGGTGCCAAAAGGTGCCAAATCAGTATAAATAATCCATTTCCCCCTTGTACAACTCCTCGAACTTCTCCAAGGCTTCATCCAGCCATCTCAAGACTGTGCGCTTTCCCTGCTTCAGTTCGATCCATATCTGTTTTAAACTCTTGCACTCAACATATCGCTCATACAATACCCGGTTGTACCGGACATCATGCAGCCCTCTGATCTGACCTATGATCTTCTCTCTGGCGTTCAGGTACTGAAGAATCTCTGTCTCAATCTTCTGATCAAGCTCGATGATGCTGCACACTCTGTCGGTCAGCTGATCCCCGTCCGGTGAACTCTGAACCTTGTCCCCCGAATAATCAATTCCCTTCATCATGCTGTATTTGTCATGTCTGCGTCTTAAATCCTGTTCGATGCATTCATTCAAATCAGCCACCTGTGAAAGATACTCTCTAGCCGTCATATTCGCCTTTCTAAAAATCTTCAAAATCTGTGTCGTGTGTCGTGTGACGCTTTACTTTTATATTC